>JAFGCW010000036.1 GCA_016932435.1 Dehalococcoidales bacterium
CAGCCGCAGGCTTCTGCAATCCGTGTGTTGTTGATCCCAAGGCTTTGTAACCGCAGGATCTCTTTGTAATTGGTCATTTCCGACCTCCTTTATGTATTCGCACCTTACGGCGCTGAACACATTATAGGGAGGTGTCGGATCTATGCGGCGGGGGTGTCGGCTTTCGCCGGTCAGGGTGTCGGTTTGGCGCGGTCACACTGTCGGATTTCACCCGGAATATTCACCCAAGTGCGCGGGGACGTTATATTTTCCCTTCCGAACCTAATGGTGAAGGTTATGCATATCACTATGGAGGACGGAAAGAACTCCAGTTTAATGTTGGATTTGAGGGGAGTGAAGAATTAAGGTACGGTATCGCATTTAGCTTAGAACGTGGTGGTTTTTTCGGTAATCCGCTGGACATAAAACCGAAAGTTCTAAAACTTAATGAGTATTTTGGAAACCACTCGAGTGAATTCGAAGATATGTGGTTCTGGTATTGGGAAAACGACAAGAGAAGTGAACGGATGAAAGTTGAACCGATTTCCGAAGACTTGATTCGCAGTGACGTATTCCTTTTCTGGGGCAAGTTGGCTCCTAAAAAAACCGTTCAGGCTCATGATGCATTATCATTATTTGACCGTCTCTTACCTGTTTATGAATACGTAGAAGGAAATGCTACACAGACAAAGCAAATCAAAGGACTCCAATTCAAACTTGGGAATATCCGTCTTGAACAAACCCAAGCGCAATCCAAGCGTGAAACGAGGGAGATGAAACTCAGGCATAATGCGCTAGTAAAAACCCTTCACGAGATTCTTAAGCGAAGTAAAAAGAATGCCGGTAATACTAATACTGGTCTTCCGGCTCAGGTAGATATGGTAGTACGTACGAAAGATGGCCTACTTTATTATGAAGTCAAAACTGGTGACGAGATTAGGACTTGTATCCGTGAAGCTATAGGCCAATTGCTTGAATATTCATATTGGCCTGGTGCAACAGAAGCAAAACCCTTAATTATCGTCACTGAAAATAAGATGACTCCCAAGGCTTATAAATACTTAAAAACACTTAGAGAACGATTCTCTTTACCAATTTATCATCAGAGGTTGGACATGAAATTGAAGGACCTCGAAGATATGAACTAACACGTCAATCCTTGCATTCTTTAATAGGAAATCAGAAGTTGCTGAATAGCCAGAATCAGTCCCTTCTTCTCAAACAGAAGTTCGGAATGCTTCCATATTGGCTGGCGAAGTAAGATCCCACCAGATCTTTAGAATATAAGTGGGAAGGTCCGAATGATAGTTTTACCTTTTGTCCAGTATGGTGGGCCTTGGTTGGCAGTTCCAGAGCTTTCATTTGAGAAAAAACAACAAATTAAGTGATTTAGCAAGTTACTCATATCTAAAGTATCACGGGTTATATGATATAATGATACCAATTTTGATTTGCATTGAGGACTGAGTGAAACAACAAAACAAACAGCCTACATTACTTGGACACATATGTTACCCGTTCTTCACCCACATCATCAAGAAGTCAATTTGGGGCGCTTATATATTAGGAATTAACCTTATCAAGGTTGAAGCACTTGTATATTTAATTGGGGCAGTACTCGGACGTTCGCTACGGAATAAGTTACCCATGTTGGTCAAGTTACTTTTTGTCCCTGGTACAGAAGAAAGCCAAATCGATAGAGTTACGGCATTGTGCCGAAAAGATGCGGGAAAGAATTTTAAAGAGTTTAAAGAGTGGTGCGATGATAAACCCCTAAGATTTGATGATTTTCTATTTTATCGTAGGATAGAAAGTTTACTTGGCAATGCAAATATCCATATGAGTCCTAGGAATGCTTATGTAGATTATCTGAATGGAGACAAAAAGCTTAAGAAAATATTCGAACAAAAAGTCGACGCAAAAAGAGATCCGGAGAAATCAGTCGGCGAGCCATTACTAATACTATTATTACAAGGAATATTTTTTGGCAGCTCATTCCCTGAAGTAACTCAAACTATGTACCAAAAGGCTTGGGAGAATGACCGTAGATTCTGGACCCGTTTATGGCCAGACGATTTAGTAATGCCGGAAGATTTGAAAGAAGCGAACTTAGATGAAGCAGAAATCCTTATCGATTTAATAGTGGCAGATTATGTATCAGAATACTATCCAGAACTCATTGATGGATTAGGACTAATGAGCGTAATTCAAAGGACAGAACCAACTGGGCATGATTTTCACTAACAACGATGGCGGCAACAGATTCGTATGAACCAGATTTAGCGTTTAAACTAGATCATCAAGCTAATTTAGCAATTAAAAACAATCAAGGTATAACCATATCTATACAATACATCTTGCTGTATCCTGAGATTCATTCTATGTCTCCCCGTTCTAGAGTCCGGCTGGATATAAGGAACGAGAGTGATAATACTCTAAAATGGACTTTACCAATACCTAAAACAACAAATAGTTTTATTAAAGATGCATCGGGAAAAGCTATGTTTTTACCCCAATCGGGATGCGGAGTGTTGGCTGAAAAAGGGGAGGGATTCGACGTCAATGCAAATGAAGGTAATTATGTATTAACTGCTAAACCGGATTCAAAAGGAAGTGTCTTTTTGTACTTTGATACAATTCCAGAAACTGTTGAAAAAATAGATATAATGCTAGACGGATTCTACTTCAACGAGAAAGGTGAAAGCTGGGATATTTCTTTTAAAGACATTCCTTTTACCTACGAAATAGCTCCTTTTCAGGCAGGAAGTAACTGAGTCTCTTGTTACTATTAACTACTATATTGAGGGGCTAGATTCAATTTCTAGTCCCTCAACAACGTTTTACAAGCCTGGACGTTTGGGAGGAATTGTTTTCGAGCCACTGTTGGTGCATGAATAACAATAAGCGAACTTATTCATTGGTATTTGCTGTCCTCAATAAAATGGCGTTCTCGATATAATAAGCAAATTGTTGCTTTGGATTCGATATTAATTAGGAAATTACAATGGCACACTATTCTTGGCAGGAGTCTCGGCATCTCCAGCCAACGATTGGATTCTGAAGCAACTGGTTCAGTTTCTTCGTTTTCTATTCCTTCCGTATTCAACGCTTTTCATTGGTATAGCCTTATCTCCAGTTAACCTCGACTCGGTTTTTTTCGAGCTGAGGTATATATTCCTGTATTGATTTGTCACTGAGCGGGTTATCTTTAATAGATAGATATTTTAGCCGCTTGAGATGCAGGAGAGGACTGATATCCGTTATCTGATTATCAGATAGATGTAACGAGTGTAGATTATCCAACCCAATTAGCGGCGATAGATTCGATATACCATTTTCCCCAAGTTTGAGTTCTGTGAGTCCGTCAAGTGATGAGAGAGGGGAAACATCAACTATCTGATTTCCTACGAGATTTATATATTCAAGGTTTGCCAAATAAGCAATCGCAGAAATATTTGTTAAAGGACTACTAACGATGGTCAGTTGCTTGAGTTGCTTCATGGTTGATAGTGGGGAAATATCTGTCAAACTGTTGCCGCCGACTTTCAGGTTTGTACATTTTTCGAGTGACGTTAAAGGAGAGACATCGTTGATATACAAGTGTGTTGCTGAAAGATTCACAAGATTCTTCAGAGAACTCAGAGGAGAAATATCATTAACGGTATTCCATGAAATTGACAACCAATCCAGTTTCTCAAGGGACGCCAAAGATGAGATATCCCTGATATGATTTTTACTCAGGTTCAGATGTTTAAGGTCTGTCAGGTTAGCCAGCGGTGAAATGTCGCGGATTCCGTTCGAATACAGAATTAACTCCGTGAGTCCTGTTAGATTACTCAACGGGGAAAGGTCGCGGATATCTTGATTATTAAGGTCAAGTTTCTTGAGATTGGTACAATATTCCAGCCCGGTAAGGTCTTCAATTTTAGTTGAGGTCTCAAATGGGGAAGGTTGTAAGGATGTCATTTTCTCAAGATCGCTTGAATATATATCACCTTTATCTTCGTTAGTGTAATCCCTTATCAATTCCTCAAGTTTCTCATCCGGGAAATCTACCACAACACCAGGCTCTGTATCAGAATCACAAGATGGAAGTATAAGGACTGTTACCAGTGCGAATAAAATTGGTAGTTTTTTCATTTTCTACTCCTTTCCATTACGGTCCCAGGTTTATTCCATCTTCTCCCCATAGTAACTCGCCTTCGGCACTTACTCTCTGGATATACGAAGATGTCCTATCCTTAATTATTTTGACCGATGCCCAGGAAACGACGAAACCGCCGGCACCATCGAGTGATATCCCGGCTGGTATCGAATACTCGGCCCAATACAGAGGAGTCCTAGATACCTTGATCCCTTCGTCGCCCCAAGGGCTGGAACCATCGCTTTTCATACGCTGAGCACCAATGTATCTGTTTTTTTTATACGTATAGTTCCACACAAGAACGGGGCCGCTGACTCCATCACTTACCGCCGAGTAATACATAATTTCATCGATCCGCATAATCTCAAGTCCGTCTTTAGACCAAGTAATATTTCCAAAAAGATCAAGCTTTTGTCTATAAATACGATGAAAATCCTCCCAAACAACCAGAATAGAATCGGGGTCGCTTTCGATAATACATGGTTCTTCGAAAGGTTGTTCCTTCCCGATGAGAAGTACGCCACCCGGCTCCCAAAGCATCTCGCCTTCTCTGCTTATCCTCTGTACGTAGAGCCTCTGACCGATGATATGATCACTGTCTTCTCTATGGATGACCTCCAACCAAGTACATAGTACTCCGTCATTACCATCGGATATCAATCTGTGGTTGAAACTCCTTCCCCTGAAACCGGAATTCTGCTCATCTGTTAGTCGCAGGTTTCCGGTCAGCTAAGCAATCATACCGTCAGTATCCACCATTTGAACGAAAATATCTCGTTTATTATATAGATCTTCAACTTTATCCATTTTTGCAACTATCGACTCATAGGGGCTTGCAAAAGGTTTCTCTAATTTAGTTTGATTTGTTTTGCTAAGCCTCTCTACGAATTCAGAGTATTTCAGAAGACTATTACCTGTTTCGATCCAAGCACCTTCAGAAGCTTTTGCTAACATGGCTAAACAAGGGACGTTAAGCTCATGTTTTAGACATAGTATAGCCTGACGTAAAGCGTCTTCTACTTCAGGATGCAGGTTCGGTATATCAAATTCTGTCATATATATATCAAGATCAGCCAAAGGTCGAGGTAAGTTATCTATCACTGATGGAGCTATCATTGCTTCACGGGGCATATAAATCTCGAATTCATCGAATCTCCAACCAGAACTAGTGCCGCCGCTGTTCTTTACCACGGTTGTCCGCTCTTGATTTAAAGCAATTTGTATAAGGGTAGGACCATGTTGTATTAATATATTATTGTGTATTAATCCCCAAATTGCTTCGCTAAATGAGAGTCGCCAGGAAAAGTCATTTATTACCTCCAAGATCTGCGAATCAAGTGGAAACGGGCGATGAAATACAACCTTTTCTGGTTTGACAATCCCAAGACTCTGAAGAAAGTTACGAAGTATATTTTCAGTCGATTTATCATAATTGGATAATACAAATGACTCTGCAATAATGACCTGTTGCCTTGTGACTTTGATCTGCGATTTTATGAAAGATTGAGCTTCGCTTTGATTCATATACCAACTGTATTATCTAACAATAGATTCTGTCAAGAACGACTATTGGTCAGACGCCAATTTCTTATGTCGTATACCTCAAGGTCTGACTAACTCAATTACAAGTCAGTGCGATATTCCGCAAAATATTCTACTTGGAATGCTTGAAATCTGCTGTAAGATTACAAGAAGATATTAGTGAAAGAGCCAAAACAACGGGCACCTGCTTTATCAGATTCCACTACCTTCCAACTATCCTCCGGAAACGCGACTCCGCCGAACCGGAATCTACACCTTATCTAGATCTTCGAGAATGGCGATGTGGATCGTAGTAAGGATCATAATCCTTAAAAGCATCCAAAGCATCATCAGCCTCTAAAGCACGTACATATCCTTCAAGTACTTGTACACTTTCCCAACCACCAATGACTTGGACGTACTTCAAGCCCATCCCTTGGCGTATCGCGTTTACAGCCCAAGTACGTCGAAAAATATGAACAGCATCCTTGAGCTTTCCACGCAGTCCAGCCCGTTCGAACATTCTATGAAGGTCTTGTTGAACCCCATAGTATCCCATAGGGGTCCGCTCTTCAGTTACCCAAACACAAGGATGATCATCCCGCCTATATGCTAGATAACGCCACACAGCATTCTGTGCTTCTCGGTGAAAAGGCACCACCCTTTCTTTTGAACCCTTGCCGATTACTCGTATAAACTTTCCTTCCCAATTTAGATCATTAAGTTTGAGGCTGGCAAGTTCGAAGAGACGCATTCCTGTAGTTAGGAGGAGTAGGAACATAGCTCTACGACGAGCTCCTTGAAATAGCCCCTGTGGACAGAGATCAAGGAGAGATTGGATATGCTCGGGAGCGAGAAAACCTTTCTTAACTTTTGGTTCCTTAGGCCGAGATACCTTACGAACGGGATTAGTGAGGAGAAAGTCCCAGCGAACCATCCAGTTAAACCATGCCAATAAATTACCGTAAGAACGTTTGATAGTAGCAGCAGCCTGGCCACGATTTTTTAACTCTTCAAGATAAACCATTATATCAAAAGGAGTGATATCTTGTGCTCTAAGTGAATGACCTTTATTTTCTAAAGAGCGTATAAACGCCCCGAGTTCATCTTGGTAATCTCGAATAGTCAACGGAGAGTGATTCTCTACGTGATGCCACCTCAAATAATTAGACAGAAGGACTTTCAGATCTCCTGTTTCTGACGAGTTTACAGACTTATCATGAGAGAGTGAAGATAATCGGTTTAGATTATCTAAAGATATGTTCCGTTTTCCAAATGAATCGGGTCCTGATTTTTGATGGGAAGAGCGGTTCTGGTTATTAGCCATTTCATTTGGGGCACCGCCTTTTTATACCCTAAGAACTCATTTCTTTATATTCTTAGGCTTTTCTCATAATACCCTAAGAACGTTTAGCTTCATTGGTAGCGGGGGTTGGATTCGAACCAACGACCTCCGGGTTATGAGCCCGACGAGCTGCCACTGCTCTACCCCGCGCCACTGTTTGAGTATAAACCCTGTCATTCCCAGTGTCAAGGAAACAGCTTCACGGGGGTTGACAAACAGGCTCGAACGAGCTACTATACCCGATAGCTTACTGAAATAACATGAAGCAGTAAAGCAACATAATGAGACTTTATGTTAATGGGCTTTACTGCTTTTATTTTAGACAAAGGAGAGACAAATGAAGATACTTCTTGTCTACCCGAGTTACCCGGATACTTTCTGGAGTTTCAGACACGCCCTCAGGTTCATCTCTAAAAAAGCGGCGTTCCCGCCCCTTGGTTTGCTGACGGTCGCCTCGATGCTGCCCGGAGAATGGGAAAAGAAACTCGTCGATATGAATGTAAATGACCTGACCGATGAAGATATTAAATGGGCCGATTACGTCTTTATCAGCGCCATGGTCGTTCAGAGAGAATCTGTAAAGGAAGTGATATCGCGCTGCAACGCTCTAAATATAAAAACGGTCTGCGGCGGACCCCTGTTCACTACCGGCTATGATGAGTTCGAAGGTGTCGATCATTTCGTTCTCGGCGAAGCGGAATCTACATTGCACCCATTCCTGGCAGATCTCGAAAAGGGCGAAGCGAAACATCTCTATGAAAGTGATGAAAGACCCCCGATAGACAAAACACCAATCCCGATGTGGTCTCTTATAGATTCGAATTATTACTCATCACTCGCCATCCAGTATTCCCGCGGTTGCCCCTTCGACTGCGAGTTCTGCGACATCATCATTCTCAATGGCCATGTGCCGCGCACCAAGGAAAAAGAGCAGATGCTGACTGAACTGGACGCGGTATACCAAACCGGATGGCGCGGCGGTGTTTTCATAGTCGACGATAATTTCATCGGCAACAAGAAAAAGCTGAAAGCTGAAACCCTACCGGCAATGATCGAGTGGCAGAAAGAAAGGAAACACCCGTTCTCGTTTTTCACCGAGGTATCGATCAATCTTTCCGATGATGAACAATTGATGCAGTCAATGGCAGAAGCTGGTTTCGACCGGGTCTTCATAGGTATCGAAACACCGAATGAAGACAGCCTGGTCGAGTGTAATAAGCTGCCTAATAAAGGACGAGATCTTACCTCTGCAGTAAAAATTCTCCAGAACAATGGTTTCGAGGTACAGGGAGGATTTATCGTCGGATTCGATTCCGACCCCATATCCATCTTTAAAAGCCAGATTAATTTCATTCAGAACAGCGGGATTGTTACCGCCATGGTCGGTCTGCTTAACGCACCTCGGGGTACCAGGTTGTACCACCGTCTTAAAGATGAAAACCGCCTCCTGAAAGACATCTCCGGTGATAATACCGATTACTCGATTAACTTCGTCCCCAAGATGAACCCCGACACTCTGATAAACGGATACAGGAACATCGTTCATACCATTTACTCTCCAAAGCAATATTATGAACGGGTCAAAACGTTCCTCCAGGAATACAATCCTCCAAAGATAAACAAAGCACCTCAACTCAGGTTCCAGCATATAGAGGGACTTTTCAAATCGATCTGGTTCCTGGGCATCAAGGAAAAAGGAAGAAGGTATTACTGGAGACTCATACTCTCCACGCTGTTTAAGAAACCGAGAGCGTTCCCTCTCTCTGTAAGTCTGTCTGTGTTCGGATTCCACTTCAGGAAAGTAGCCGAAAGACTAAATATAAATCAACTGGAAGATATAACCTCTTCAGGATAAACGCTGTCTCGAAGGTTAACGTTAAAGCCAAAAGAGAGATTATTCAGCGATAGAATCGATTTTCACAAATATCTGAATTATTTTCTCTCTAACTGTCGCTTTTTTTTGGTTGTTATGTTAAAATATATATGTTAATCAGAAACTGTTGACCTTAGCCTGAAATCCATTGTTAGTGAGGAGTTGTGGTGAAAGAAGAAATTAAGAGATTCCTGACCTACTTATCGGTAGAGAAAGGTTTTTCGGAAAATACGCTGGCTGCATACCAGAATGACCTTTCACAGCTAGCTGCATTCATTGAAGAAGAAGCTACAAAATCCGATAAAGACCCATCCTGGATCAAATTCAACCGCCAGTCGATGCTGGCTTACCAGCTTCAGCTTAAAGAACGAAAATACGCGGCTACTACACTGGCAAGAAAAATAGCTGCCGCCAAGAGCTTCTTCAAGTTTCTAATGTCCGAAGGTAAAATCACCGAGAACCCAACCCAGAATGTAGCGTCGCCAAACGTCGGTCGGCTTCTTCCGAAACCAATTTCCCTGAAACAGGTGCGTCAACTTCTCGATCAACCGGCAAAACAGTCGACGCCTGAAGCAAAGAGAGACCGTGCCATGCTGGAACTCCTCTATGCCAGCGGAATGAGGGTAAGTGAACTTATTTCTCTGAACCTGGACGATATGGATATCGAAGGCGGTTTCGTACGCTGCTTCGGCAAGGGTAATAAAGAACGCATGATACCGATATACCGCCAGGCTGCCGTAATAGTCGATGAATACATCAGGGAAGCTCGTCCCCAGATAGTACGCAGGGACGATGAAAAAGCCCTGTTCCTTAACAGACGGGGTGAAAGACTGACCCGACAGGGTTTCTGGCAAATACTTAAAGGTTATGCCAAGGCAGCCGGGCTGGATGAAGAAATAACACCCCACACACTGAGACACAGCTTCGCTACTCACATGCTCAGCGGTGGAGCCGATCTGAGATCAGTACAGGAATTATTGGGACACGCCAATATTTCGACAACCCAGGTTTACACTCACCTTACCTCAGATCATGTCCGTCGCACCTATGAAAAATCACATCCGAGAGCCAAGTAAAACCAGTAACATAACGAATTCATAATCGGGAGTTGATTATGCCTGCCAAATCTCGCCGTAAAAGAAGTAAAAACCCTCCTCCCAGCAAGAGGATAAAACAAACCGACAGCAGTAAAACTGCCGCGGTAGCAAATCAGTCGACTGTTAACACTGTCGATTCTGCTGCAGTTGTTGAGACTTCTGTTCCATTAGAGAAGAAAGCAACCGCGCAGGTCCGGAATACAGTCATTCGTTATCCCTACATATCATCGGAACTTAAGACGATAGGTATTCTTGCAGTCCTGGTACTGGTAATTCTCGGCATACTGGCTGCTGTATTATAGTCGACCGCAATATAATTATGGTCCTGTCGTGGATTTTGATAAATCGAGAGAAAGACTTATAAGCCAAATTGGCGCTGAAATCCGTGACAAACGAGTGCTTGGTGCCATGTCCCGCGTACCGCGGGAGAAGTTCGTGTCACCGGACATACAGCATTTAGCCTATGAAGACAGACCACTTCCTATTCGACTGGGACAGACCATTTCACAACCGCTAATCGTTGCCATTATGACCGAAGCCCTGGAACTCACCGGAAAAGAAAAAGTTCTGGAAATCGGTACGGGAAGCGGATATCAAACAGCAATTCTTGCCGAACTCGCAGATTCCGTAATTTCCGTAGAGCGCCTGCCGGAACTGGCTGATGCCGCCGGTATTTTACTAAACGAACTGGAATATACCAATGTAACCGTGCACGTCGCTGGACAAACACTTGGCTGGCATAAGGACGCTCCTTATGATGCGATAATTACTACAGCTGGGGCTCCTGAGGTGCCGCCCGACCTGGTAGCCCAGCTCAAATTTGATGGTATACTCGTTATACCCGTTGGATCACGCCACCTCCAGGAACTCATAAAAGTGACGAGGCTGAAAACTAAAAACAAAATACAAAATCTTGGAGGTTGCCGATTTGTTTCGCTGATAGGTAAAGGGGCATGGGATAAATAAAGTATGAAGGAATACTGAAAGGAAAATAAATGGAAATAACCGAAGTAATAAAGAATCGGCGGAGTATCCGAAGAATGAAATCAGATCCTATCGATGATGAAACCCTCGGAAAGGTACTTGAAGCAGCCAGGTGGGCACCTTCCTGGAAAAACACCCAGTGCTGGCGGTTCGTGGTGGTACGCGATAGTAGTATAAAGTCAGAGGTTGCCGATTGTATGATCAGTGTCGGATCCGGTGAGAATCCCAGTGCTAACGCAATCAAGCAAGCTCCGGTACTGATAATCTCCTGCGCTGAACTCGGAAAATCCGGACTAAACGCCGGTGATTTCGCCACCGATAAAGGTGACTGGTATATGTATGATGTCGCCCTTGCCATGCAGAATCTGGTACTGGAAGCTCATTCTCTGGGACTCGGAACAGTCCACCTGGGATTGTTCGATGCCCGGAAAGTCGCTAAAATCCTCGGTGTACCTGAAGGTTTCTGCGTGGTAGCAATGACCCCGCTTGGTTATCCCGATGAGACACCCGGAACTGTCCCCAGGAAAGAATTATCAGAGATCGTGTCTTATGAGAAATTCGGTGGCTAGATGAATTACAGGAAGTGGCTTTTTATCTCTACCGCACTTTTTATCATCGGCCTGCTTCTCGGATTGATAATCCCCACCGAAGGAGCAGGTCTGTTTCTGAAAGAAGCCTCAGCCCTGGATGAAATGGCGGGAATCATAGCTCCACTCCCGCAGATCGTTGTTTTTATATTCATACTTCTGAAAAACATCTCCGTTATAGTATTAAGCTTTGTATTAAGCCCGATATTATGTATCTTTCCTGTTATCACTCTGGTTATCAACGGCGGAGTAATCGGTCTGGTGTCGGTAATATTTATAGAAGAAGAATCTCTTCTGTTCCTGCTCACCGGCCTGCTTCCACACGGCATATTTGAACTGCCGGCATTGATAATGGGAGAAGCAGTTGCTTTAAGTTTCGGAATCGCTGTTCTTCGGGGAATATTCGGTAAAGATAAACAGGATATAATAAAGTCTAATTTAAAAGGTAACCTGAAATACCTGGCTATATCTGCCGGTCTTTTCCTCGCAGCAGCTATAATCGAGACGTTTATTACCCCTGTTTTACTGGATCGTGTTGTGTAATCGCAAGAGGTTTCTACACTTGCTGAGTGTGCGTGCAAAGACTATAATGGATAAGAATAAACATAGTAGGTGAAAAATGAACCGATATGGACCCGAAAACATCCGCAATGTTGTTCTGCTTTCCCATAATGGGGCTGGTAAAACATCGATATCAGAAGCCGCCCTGTTCGACAGCGGTGCAATAAACCGGTTAGGTAAGGTTGAAAACGGCACGACAACGTCAGATTATGACGAAACGGAAGCAAAGCATAACATCAGTATAAATCTCTCAGTATTACCATGTGAATGGACGGATACGAAGATCAATATTATTGATACTCCGGGATACTCGGATTTCATAGCCGAGGTAAAAGCAGGCATGAGAGTCTGCGAAGGAGTAGTGATAGTCATCTGCGCAGCATCCGGCATTGAAGTCGGGACGCAACAGAGATGGGATGACTGTGAAGAAGCCGGATTACCACGGTTTCTTTTTGTTAACAAGATGGACCGTGAGAACGTGGATTTCATCCGTACCGTCAGTGAACTGCAGGAAAAATTCGGTATCCATTGCGTACCAATTCAACTTCCTATAGGTTCCCAGGCTAATTTCCAGGGTGTGGTAGACCTGCTTACATTGAAGAGCTATACCGGCACAGAGGGTAAAGAAGGTGAAGTTCCGGCGGATATGAAGGATCAAGTAGAAACATACAGGGAGAAATTGATAGAAGCCGCGGCCGAATTCGATGATACACTCCTGGAAAAATACCTTGGCGGCGAAGACCTCAGCATGGAAGAGCTGAATAACGGGCTCAAACAGAGTGTCGCTGCCGGTAAGGTCGTACCCATACTGGCCGGTTCCGGGACAAAGAATCTCGGAATCAGGCAGCTACTCGATGCTGTTAAGGAATATCTTCCCTCTCCGATCGAATCGGAAGTGGCAACGGTAAACAAGTCAGGTGAACAGGAAATGGTAAAACCGGGTGAGGATTCACCTCTTGCCGCTCTTGTGTTTAAGACTACCGCAGACCCATATGTCGGAAAACTTACCTACTTCAGGGTCTATAACGGTGTTTTCAAGAGTAATTCCCAGGTCTATAATTCCAATCATCAGGAGTCCGAACGTATCGGTCAGCTATTCACCCTGAGAGGGAAAACACAGGAACCGGCAACCGAGATACCGGCAGGTGATATCGGCGGCGTGGCTAAGCTAAGCGTGACCAGCACCGGCGATACACTCTGCACCCAGGATAAACCTGTAAAACTGGCACCTATTACATTCCCGAACCCGGTCTTCTCACAAGCGGTATATCCCAAGACCAAGGCTGATCTTGATAAACTTGGGCCTGCTCTTACCAGACTGGTGGAAGAAGAACCTACCATGCATGTACGCCGCGATACGGAAACCGGCGAAACAATATTATCCGGTATGGGTGAAACCCAGCTCGATGTTGCCGCTGAGGAAATACAGAGTAAGTTCGGTGTTAATTTATTACTGGAGACTCCCAAGGTTCCGTACCGGGAAACGATTACATCAACCGTACAGGCGGAGTATAAACACAAAAAACAGACCGGTGGTCACGGCCAGTACGGTCATGTCCTGTTAAGACTTGAACCGTTACCTGCCGGAAGCGGCACCGAGTTTAAAGATGAAGTTGTCGGTGGCCGTATACCCAGGAATTATATCCCGGCAGTTGAAAAGGGAATAAATGAAGCTCTGAACGAAGGTGTTTTGGCTCGTTATCCTGCTACCGATATAAAGATAGCCGTATATGACGGTAGTTTCCACCCGGTTGATTCTTCGGAAATCTGCTTCAAGATAGCCGGTTCCGGAGCGTTCAAGAAAGGTATGACCGACGCGAATCCTATCCTGCTTGAGCCAATAATGGATATGACGATAACCGTTCCTGAAGATTATACCGGTGATATCATCGGCGATCTGAATACCAAGCGTGCTCAGCTCCAGGGTATGAATCCTTCAAACGGGATGAATGTTATCCAGGCACAGGCACCACTGGCTGAAATTCAACGCTACGCTATCGACCTGAAGTCCATTACTCAGGGCAAGGGTACCTTCACAATGGAGTTCAGCCACTACCAGCCAATGCCTTCGACAAACACTCAGAAAGTCGTCGCTGAAAGACAGGCTGAGAAAGAAAGCTAAACTCGATACCAATAATATAACTGAAAAACAAAGAGAGTCACGAAAATTCGTGACTCTCATTTCTTACCCGTCAGATATAATTATGAAATAAGTTCCTTAACCTTGTCCTTGAAAGCCGGCAGTATCTTCTTCCAGTCGCCGACTACTCCGTAATGGGCCATTCTGAATATGTTCGCCTCGGAATCCTTGTTTATGGCAACGATGGTCTTCGCTCCGGAACATCCCGCCATGTGCTGGGAAGCACCGGAAACACCTACCGCTATATACAGATCCGGTGTAACGATTTTACCGGTAAGTCCAACCTGCGCTTTATCCGGCATCCATCCGTTATCGCAGGCGGGACGGCTTGCTCCGACGGCACCTTTCATCATCCTAGCCAGTTCTTCCAGCTCTTTGAATCCTTCTTCACCGCCGATACCTCGACCGCCGGTGACGATCACGGCAGCATCTTCTAACTTAACGCCTTCTACTTCTTCTTTTACTTTTTCCAGCACCCTGGTTCTTATTGCAGAAGCATCGAGGCCGGCATCGATATTCACCACTTCACCCTGTCTCGAATCATCTTTCGCAAGCGGAGTCATCGATTTGGCTCTGACCGTTGCTATCTGGGGATCGGTATCGGTCACATATATAGCCTGCGCATTACCGCCATATACCGGCTTTGTCTGTAGCAGCCTTTTCGAATCCGGGTCTATTTCAAGGGCCACACAATCCAGTACAGCCGCGGTTTCAAGCCTGAATGCCAGGCGTGCCGCAATATCGCTTCCAATCTCTGTCTGTCCTAACAATAGAATGGCAGGATTGGCTTCTTTAGCAGCTTTTTCAGCTGCCGCGACGTAAGAATCCGCCTGGTAATCTCCAAGCAGTGGATCTTCGACCACATATACCTTGTCGGCTCCATAGGCTATTGCTTCCTGGGCACATCCACTGACTGCACTCCCGATGAGAAGCGTACTCAGTTCCTGCCCGAGTTCATCGGCCAGTTTTCTTCCGCATCCAAGCAACTCGGTGGATATGGAACTCAGGTTTCCTTCGATAACCTCTCCAAGTATCATTACTCCTTTATTATCTGCCATCTGTTTTCCTCCTGTAATACCGCCCTGGAATTATGTCCAGAAGCAGTATATTTCAGATTTATAATACCTTTACTTCCCTGAGTTTCGTCGCCAGTTTTTCCGCCGCTTCCTCAGGGCTTTCCCCTTCGATCATCTCACATTCACCTTCACGGACCGGCTGGAATAACTTGAGCAGCTTTGTGCGTCTACCTGATACGCCGATTTGACCTGCATCGACCTCTATATCAGCAGGTTTCCATACAATGGGTTCCTTCTTCTTGGCTGCCATAATCCCCTTGATCGTCGGGTACCTGGCTTCACCAAGCTCATTACTCACCGTGACTACAGCCGGAAGAGAAACTTCGATTACATCATACCCATCGGCTGTAACCCGTTCTACTTTAGCTTTGCCGTCTTCCGGTTCTACCTTTTTGGCCAGGGTAACACTGGGCAGTCCCAGTATCTCCGCAATACCCGAACCAACCTGACCGTTATCCCAATCCGCGGCTTGTCGACCGCAGAATATCAGGTCATATTCGCCAATCTTCTTGATCGCTCTGGATATCGCATTAGCAACCGACCAAGCATCGCCCTCATCGTAAGCTTCATCCTCGAGCAGTACAAGCTCGTCAGCACCCATTGACAAAGGTTTTTTTACTACATCCCGCAGCAAATTGTTGCCGAGCGATATCACGGTTATCTTACCACCCTGAGCGTCCTTTATCTTAAGTGCCGCTTCAAGAGCGTTCTCATCGAAAGGACTGATTACCGGCGGAATTCCCTGCGGGGGAATTACTTTGTTTGTGGAAACATCGACCCTGAAACTCGCCGGTGGAGCCTCCGGGTCAACTACCTGCTTACAGCACACAATCATGTTCATAGCAGACATACTCCTTTATGATTAGTAATTAATGGGGAAACGACCCAAGAAAATAATATCAATATTAACTGATATACGTCAACTCAAAATTACTATTCAGGCTCAGACGATATATTCGGAAATAATCCATCTAATGGAAATGGAGGTTGGGCCACAGGACGGACTGCCAGCGATAAAAGAGCCATTTCATTATCATCTCCCGCAATTCGATTCGCCTTCAGCGTACCGCAATCATTACACCTGTGAATAAGAATCCACTCTCCTTTTCGTACTGATATCGCAATAGGCTCCATGATACCGTTACAGGATGACCTGCGGTCACCGGGATGTTCATCGAGGTGAATACTCCTCAGACACCAGGGACAATGATTCCTGTGTCTTGTTCCTACAGAAACCTTTGAAACGGAACGTCCGCAAAAAATACAGGTAAAATGGCTGTCCGGATCCTTGTTTTGACTGTTTTTATCTTTATATCGATAAGATTTATTATCATTCATACATTCTTTCCAGTGAATTTGGTTAAATAAAGAGCCACCGATACTTATATATCGATCGTATCGTTCGTGGAAATCAGAAAGTCGCGGTAAACCATACCCGCGACCTTTTTTATGGTTTTGAAATACCTGTATTGAAAATAAAAAAAGACCATTCCCGGAAGAACAGCCTGTTGATCATTGTTGATAACCTGATCTCTAACAGGAGATGTGCCGGGGTACGTTTATTCCGCAAAATGTATATACGACTTGATCTAACATTAACGCCCCCTTAAGAATAGAAAATATATCCCGAATAATAGCATCATTCGCAATCTCGGTCAAGTATCGGTTCGGTTCGTTTTAGGAAGAGATAAACTCACTACTCTTTCTATTCCTGCAAGATCATGAAATATTTTTACCTCACCGTACGGGTAAATTCCCTTTAACTGCCGTGATGCTGCCTGACTCTGTCCCTGGCCCACTTCAAGCAGGATAGATCCGCCTCGCAGCAACTTACTTACAGACTGCCCAACAATAGCAATTATATACTCCAGTCCGTCTGTTCCACCGTTAAGAGCGACCTCCGGTTCGTGACCGGCGGTATTGACCTGCTGCATATCTGCATCTGTTACGTAAGGTAAATTACCAACTATCATATCGATCGGTTCCGGAAGTGGTTCCAGTAAATTACCTCGAAGTAAGGTTATCCTGTCCTCTACATTATGCTTCCGGCAATTCCTGGATGCTACCTCGAGAGCCGAAGCGGATATATCCGTGGCATAAATAACAGCATCCGGCAGGTTCAATGCCAGGCAGATAGCCACTACTCCCGAGCCTGTTCCAGCGTCGACAATGGTCTTATAAGACTGTTCTTTTGCCGTATCAATCGCTTTTTCAACCAGGAGTTCTGTCTCCGGCCTCGGTATCAGTACACCGGAATTAACAAAAAAGTCCAGTCCGTAGAACTCCCTGTTCCCTGTGATATAGGCTGACGGTTCGCCGTTGAGACGTCGCTGAATCAGTGTAAAAAAATCTTCAGATTGTTGAGTTGTGAGTTCATTATCGATATCGATATATAACGTAATCCTGTCTATCTTAAGGGTATGCATAAGGAGTACTTCGGACTCAAGCAAAGCATCATCGATATCAGCAGCGGAGAGAGTATGTTCGGCCTTTTTCAGAGCCTGACGAAGGGTCATGCAAGCTGCTCCTGCAGCATCCTGGCACGGTCGTCGGTCGCCAGGGCATCGATGAGTTCGTCGAGGTTTCCTTCGAGAATCCCTTCAATATTGTGCAGGCTCAAACCTATTCTGTGATCAGTTACCCTATCTTGAGGGAAATTATAAGTTCGTATCTTTTCTGAGCGGTCACCCGTACCAAGCTGGGAACGCCGTTCGTCACCCATTTCCGCTTCCTGCTTCATCTTTTCAATATCAAGCAAGCGGGCGCGCATGACTGCCATGGCTTTGTTTTTGTTCCTTAACTGGGATCGTTCATCCTGGCATACCGTAACTATACCGGTGGGAATATGGGTAATCCGTACTGCGGTGGCTACCTTGTTGACGTTCTGTCCTCCGGCCCCTCCGCTGTGAAAGATATCAATTCTCAGATCATCATTATTAACGTCCACGTCAACTTCATCGGCTTCCGGCAGTACAGCAACAGTAGCTGTGGAAGTATGAATTCGGCCGGATGATTCGGTAACCGGGACACGCTGCACCCGATGCACGCCTCTCTCATACTTCAACCGGCTGAATACATTTTTACCTTTCACCTCGAATACTACTTCTTTAAATCCGCCGATTCCACTCTCATTAGTATTGATTATCTCTACATTCCAGCCGTTTTCCTGGGCGTACCGACTATACATCCTGAACAGGTCAGCAGCGAACAGTCCCGCCTCGTCCCCACCGGCTCCTGCCCGGATCTCCATTATGATATCTTTATCATCATTTTCATCTTTCGGAATCAGGGCAACTTTCAGGTCGTCTTCTATTTCACTGATCTTAAGCTGCAGATCTTCTATCTCCTGCTTCACCATTTCCCTCATATCATCATCAAGGTCATCACCGAGCATTGATTCGGTTTCTTCAAGTGATTTCGATGTCGATTCGTATTCGCGGTACATATTCACCACGTCCTCGAGTCCCGCTCTTTCTTTTGCCAGTTTCTGTAACTGATTCGGATCGGTCGCAACTTCGGGACGGGCGATTTCTTCCTCGATGTCCCTGTAGCGCTTGTCAACTTTTTTAAGCTTTTCCCACATGGTTACGTGCTTCCTGTTATCTGTATATTCGATTTATTTTACCATAAACACCACCAGACGGTGACGTATATTCAGTACAGCATAACTGAAACCATACATTCGCTTGTAAAATGATCGAGGTTAAATGGAAGCAACTAACCCGCGGCACCTCTCCTGAGCGAGAGAGCCGCCAGTACGGACATGAATACGGCGAAACCCACCAATACCGATAACTCCACCCAGACATCCAGGAGATTTTTCCCGTGAAGCATTATCTCTCTCAGTCCGTCAACCGCGTATGTCAACGGCAGGAATTTCGCAATCCACTGCAGGTATTCGGGTAACTGATCTACAGGCCACAACAGACCGCAAAGGAAGAATTGAGGAAGTATGAAGATAGGAATGAACTGGGCTATCTGAAATTCGTTTCTGGCAAAGGTGGACGCAAAGGTTCCCAGGCAGACTGCCCCGATACCGACAACAGCCTGGAATATGATTATCTGCCATATTTCGCCCTGGTGGGTGATATCGAGTACATACACCATATAGAAGAATATAATCAGGGTCTGGGCAAGAGCGAACAACAGAAAACCAAAAAGGTATCCTCCAACTATATCGATCCTGGATACCGGCGCCGCCAGTAGACGTTCCAGCGTTCCCTGAGAGCGTTCCCTCTGGAAACTGATACCCGTCAATAAAAATCCGAAGAATAGGATCAACATGGCCAGCATCGCCGGCGTGGTATAGTCCAGCATCTGCTTTTCCGGTGTGGATACACCGACAATGCTGGCTATGAGTAAAGGAGCGAATATCAGTAATCCAAGAGTGCGGCGGTCATGAATTAACTGGTTAATGATTCTGTTAGCAATACTGAATGAATTACTGAGCATTCTGTAACTCCTCTGTTTTTCTAATGAAGAAAAGGAAAGCATCTTCCAGGCTGGCATTCGCATCACCGGTAGCCAACCTTAGTTCATCAGGCGTACCAACAGCAATAACCTTTCCCTGTCTCAGAAACACAAGCTTGTCGCAATGGGCTGCGTCATCCATGGTATGACTCGATACTACGATTGTCGCTCCTGCATCGGTAAGCGTTCTGAAATATTTCCAGAAACTCACCCGTACGTCAGGATCGAGACCAACCGTCGGTTCATCGAGAAAAATCAGCGGCGGATTATGAACGATAGCACAGCCAAGACTGACACGCTGTTTCATTCCCCCGCTGAGATGCACAATCTGAGTATTTTTTTTATCCCAGAGATCGACAAGTTTTATGACTTCGTCGACTCTTTCTTCTCTCTCTGTTTTATGCTTGAGTCCGTAGATACGTGCGAAAAAGTCGATATTATTTTTAACAGTGAGTTCTGTATACAGCGCAGGTAGCTGGGGCATATAACCACGCATTTTTGCATTCGACAGTGAAGGACGCTGTCCCAGGCACCGGATAGTACCGGATCCGGGTTTCAGCAAACCAACCAGCAATTTGATGAGTGTGGTTTTTCCGGAACCGTTCGGGCCCAGTAATCCGAAACTTGTACCAGCAGGAATTTCCAGTGACAGGTCATCAATCACTTTAAGTTTGCCGTAACTAAATCCAAGATTATCGATCATAATTGCTTTATCGTTCATTTTCAGTTCTCCCGTCGTTATCGCCACTTTGCTTTCCGGATAGACCGAAGAGCAGGAATTTTACCAGGTTATCTGTAATATCTTCACTCGTGGTTGTAGTTAAAGGTGAGTTTTCGCCTTCCATCATCCTCAGCATAAGAAAACCAAGTATCATCCCGCCGATTATTCTTACCGTAATCTCAGGTTTCGATATGGTGTATTTCCCTGTTTTGGTTAAATTTTCATAAATCGTTTCCATCTTTTTGAAAAAGGGTTGGAGAAACTCTTCAGACCACAAAGATTTTAGTTCTGGATCACGTTGAATTTCGGCCATCAGGAAAGACATTTTCGATATGTCCGTATTTTCGATAAGACTCAATCGATTATGCATGATCTTTGAGAATGTACTGGCAATATCTCCGTTCGGAAGCTCATCGATAAGATTCAATAACGGAGCGTTCAATATGAAATTTTTTATGACGGCGAGGAACAGTTCACGTTTGCTGGGATAATAGTTGTATATGGAGCCTACCGCCAGGCCAGCCTTCTCCGCAATATCAGGGATAGTAGCTACCCCATAACCTTTTTCCGAGAACACGGATAGAGCCGCTTCGAGTATCTGGCTCTCACGCTTCTTCGTAATCCTTTCCTTCTTTGCTTCCCTCGCCATACTATTCCTCCATAACATGATATATTGAATGAATATTCATTCAATATGATAGAGAAAAAATACTACCCTGTCAAGATATTTTCAAAGAGGTGGGTACGAAATCGTGGTTGTTAGTACATCCGTGAGTATTGGTTCATCATCCCAAGAAGACCATGATCTAGTTAACCATATCAAGTAAAGTCATTACAGAACTCGGAAACCTCTGAACAAGTCCCCTCTCCCCACCGTGGGAGAGGAATATCCTGATTGATATAAAGCGAAGTTATTCACAGTTTCCCTAAATATGAACATAGACGGGTATATTTTCGGTGTAATAACACATCCTGGCGAAATTGAATGAATCCGACCATAAATTCCGATATCGGTCTAGACCTGTTTTCGCCGCGGATTTTTAACTCCCAGCGTCAGTTTGTTACGGACTTCCCGCTTGACGACTGCCGGTAACTCGTCATTGTGTTCTTCGATGAATTTCTCCACGGCTGCGGGATCTCGCTTACTCAGGTCTCGTAATGCCCAGGACATCCCCTTCGCTACCATATCGTCCTTGTCGGATGCCAACACTTCACATACCATTAAGGTGCGTGGTGTATCTCCCCTGCCGCCCTGCGCTTTCCGGTTAAGAAAGACCGTGCAGACCAGGGCGGCTCTCCGCCACCACCGACTTTCCGATTGTGTCCAGCCCATCACAGTCTCATCGTTTATATAGCCTTCACGCCAGGCAGGTCCTGCTATCGCTGAGAATGCATCTACCAGCCCCCAGCTGTCCATCCGGTCGCCCAGCGGTTCCAGGTATTCAGCGGTTATCTTCGTCCTGGCAGTAGGATGTTTGTAAAAGATATTCACAGAAGGTCGGTAATACCGCCATTCGGTCTGCATGAAAAGTCGTGAAGCCAGTTCAAGTGCTTCTTCAGCCGAAAGAGTTTTAATATCATCTATAAAATCAGCCGGAATATCTTTCGGATGAGTGTATTCACTGTCATCGAAGAGTCGCTTTTCAAGTTTCAGAATGACCTCACTTGTCATAGAATTTCACCTCCCTGTTCCTGTTCCAGCACCGTAATATGTCAACCAATCATCTACAGCGTCCGTTGCCGTCGAAAAACATACTCTGTTATCCGATGTCATATTTTGTAATATCATCATAGCCCGGTTCAGTCTGCCTTCATCCAGTCCGCCAGGTGGTAGAAATTCATACAGGTGAAAATGTATCTGAAATATGTCGATCTCTCCTGGATTGAGTGTTTGTATCCTCCGGTTGAACAATCCTGTCATCTTCCCCGCTTTATCATCAGATGCAATGGGAGAAAAGTGCTCGAAGTGACCTTCTTTATCAGGAATCCAGTAATCGCCGAATCCCCCGCTGACTGCCAGTTCCACCACCGGGGAATCTCCTTCGAGAGAGTGAGTAGACCTACTCAGCCGGTACGGTTTACCGGTACTCCTCTTACTGCTATCGGCAAGGAGAAAACCATCCGGCAGGTAATGCGCGCCGCCGTAACATATGCTGCAGTCGATACTTATCCCTGCTTCGGAAAGTACCTGTGTCATGCTGTCACGATAGGCAAACATCCAGGTCACATGCGTCCGGGGTTTCGGGAAACCGGCGTCCGTGAGTGTTTTACACATTTTCGGCAGCCATTCTCCGAATCTATCAAGATTTTCCCTGTTTAACTCCTGCTGGTGTTCCAGGTTTCCGTCAGCACCAGGATAATGGCTGTGAATACCGACTTCATGTCCATAATCCAGTAGTTCCAGGAACGGCTCAGGCCGCTGCTTTGCTGCCTGCGATGTCAGACACCAGGTAATTAGGGGATCATTGCCTTGATGATCCTGTACTTTTTCAATCTTTTTCAAGAAATATGGAAGCACGACATCTATAGATTTGAATCCTCCATCCCACACGTCCGGTTCGGTATGGCAGACCAGGCAGACATGCATCCGGCTATTATTCATTGATGTCTAATCTCCCGAATACAGCCAGTCGTACATGTTAACGAACTGGGGCGGCTTGTGTCCCAGTACCTGACGGATAGAACTTATCTCACCAAGGTGGCACCATGTATGAAAGATACACCGAACCGTGAGAGCGCCCATATTCTCACTCTCAGGCGACGCGGTAACCGGTAAAGACTTCATATCTTCTTCCGTTGCTGTCTTCAGCCATATATCAGCATCCCGGCAGGCATCATTCCATAGTGTCATCGCTTTTTCGAGCGGAGGTTGTGACGCAGGACTACCGAAACCGTACGGAAGATACCGTTCATCTCTTTCTTTACCCTGTGCCCAGCATACGTAAATTCCATAGTGCTGGTTGGCAACATGGGCGATTATCCAGCTGATGCAATTCATGGGATCGATACGTTTTCTGGCGTCCTCGTCATTCAGACCTTTCAGATTACGGTTAAATTCCTTACGGCTGATATCCAGCATATCCACGAGTGTGTGCATATTTCACCTCTCGTAACTAGTAATTCGATCTCATGCATATGAGTCAGGAAAATCTTGCCGGGTCCACCTCCCAGGGGCAGGTTTCTATATCCGGACAAAATTTACAACTGATTATCTCACGTGATTTACAACAACCACGAATGGGACATCGTTTAAAGGTAAAGAAGTCATCTTCTCCTTCGTAACGGCAGCCATGACAGATAAGTTGTTCTGGTTTTACCGACTCAACTCCATGGTACTGCTTAATTTCTTTCTGCCATCTCTCTATTACCTCAGGCTCAAGCGTCTCTCCGAATATGGTCGCGCGATAGATACTGCATGGTTCACAATCTTCTCCGCAGTATCCCAGTTCTTCTACTGTCTTAGCCATGAACATATCTCCTCTTCAGGACAACCAGCTTAATCCTTCACGATTAGTGAGTCTCTTGTTTATTTTAATCCTGGTAGTACCCAGATAATCCATGAAATCGTTGAAACAGTCTTTCAATGTGTTCTTTATTTCTTGTGTTACTACGACATCCTTCTCCCACCACCAGTTCTTGATGACAAGGGCGCCGTTTTTCTTGTCTCTTCCCGGTTCAAACCGGGCGATAAACCTGTCACCGTAAAGAACGGGCAATACGTAATATCCGTATTCTCTTTCCTTCACCGGTTTATACACTTCCCACCGGTAATTGAATCCAAACAGAGCATTGATCAACTCCCTGTCCCACATCAGGTTATCGAGTGGGGCTATGATCGCTGT
Organism: Dehalococcoidales bacterium; assembly: GCA_016932435.1. Next base: position 24,341 of record JAFGCW010000036.1, read on the forward strand.
CTGTTGCGGGATCTCATCCATTTTCCCCGTTTCTTCAAGATTCGATAAATCCTTGCTCGAAATGTAAAAGGGATATCTGTTTTCTTCTATCTTTACTTCTGCTACCTCACCACGATCCACCAGTCGTTCCAGTGTTGCTACTCTTTCTTTTGTTCCCGTTCCGTGTATCCATGGCCATATCCCTGCTCTGCTCCAGGCAAGCCCCAGACTTCGGAGTCGCCTATGCACATGCCAGTCCTGGTATCCTTCATGGGTTTCGTGCGGATCAGGGGCATTAAGGATTTCTTCCGGAATATGACGACTAGCCAGGTCATAAAACTTTCTGGTATTAAGTTTATGGTGTATAACCAGATCGCCCTGGTAATAGAGGTCATCCAATGCTACTTTGGCTAAACGCGTAGGTCCCCACGACCAGGCAACTTTCCTGTCGTGATCGAAATCTATCGATGATAGTGGACCTCTGTTCTCGATTTCCTTACGTATTTCAGGTATAACAGCAAGAGTATGCTCAGCATTTCTTCTCCTGTCGCTTTTCGCAGCTTCAAGCTGCCTGTAGTAAAAGTGAGGTCTGTCGCTAACAGGGTAGATTGCCATCATCTTGTCCCAGTTATCAATAAGTGTCCGGTCTGTGTAGAGCATCTCTTCGAGAATTTCGGGTTTGAAGTCCTTGATGCGTGATTGCAGAACAAGTTCCGGGTTGTTGCCGACTATATTCAGCGGATCGTACTGGATACATCCGACACGATTAAAGAAATCAAGGATTTCCTGTTTTCCTGAAATTGTTCGTGGAGGTAAAAGACGCTGGTGGGTAAGGATGAATCTTCGCGCTTGCTGCCTGGTTATTACGATCTTCTTCATACAGAATTATCCGGCCTGTTATCCTATACAGCTCATAAGATAGGCTATAGTAGCACATATGTTCTGCACAGTCAACCAGTAAATGCAAAACACACAATCCTTTTTAGAAAAAGATTATGTCAATAAATCGGTAACACGTTTAGAGCCGCTGGGACTACTTTAATTGATACGGGACTCTCGCCAACAATATCACCATCAGCTTCAACAATCAGTTTTTCCTCTGCTTCAATGGATATCTCTGACACTTTCGTTTGGCTAAATTTTTCATGCGTAATATGTGTACCATCATAGAGTTTTGGTCGTATTCTAATTAAGTCATACATGGATATATCGCCGACCATTATAGAGTCTAGCAAACCGTCATCCAGAGTGGCGTTGGGAGCGATTATCATTCCGTCCGCGAAATATTTTCCATTTGCTACCACTACCGTACAAAACTTACCGGTTGCTTTATTATTAACAATATTTATATTAAGACGTTTATTTTTACTGTTTATGAGCGTTAAGACACCCGAAATCGTTCGCATAAATAGATTCAGTTTCTTGTTATAAGAATCTGGAATACGGTCCCATTTTTTTACAACTTCCGCCGGTAAACCTACGCTCACCTCATTGACGAAATAATGCTTCACCTGTTTACCTTGACGCTGGCAATGTATCAGTCCAACGTCAATCTTCATCGGCTGATGAGTTGTCCAGGATATTGCCGAATCGATATTTTTTTCACCTAATCCTAGAGACATCTTAAAGACATTTGTGGTTCCTGCGTCAATAACACCCAGAATAGTGTTATCTGGATTATCTGACAGTAGTATCCCATTCGCCACCTCGTTAATGGTACCGTCCCCCCCAATTGCCAGAAGGCACCGATAACCATTTTCGATGGATTGTCGTGCTATCTCAGCAGCATGCCCCGGGTACTGAGTGAATTGAACATCAAACTCCAATCCCGCTTGTTGTATCTTGCGGCGAATCCTGTCCCACTCTTTAGTGACCGAGCGACTTCCTGCTACAGGATTGACAATAGCTCTGGTATCCATCTACCCTCCGAAAATATTGTATCTATCTGGTTATTACAATTAAACCTTCAGTCACTAGCTTTAATGAGAGGTTTTATATTCTAATTAATTTATACTGAATAATCAAGATTTAAATCAGGTAATTGTTGAAGTAAGAAAATACTCTGCGAAGAAATTTACTATAGATGAAATACTCCTAACTATGAATATTATAATAAATAGGATACAATAGAATAGTATGATTGATTCCAACACCTTTGAGCATGAGTGTCTCGATAAGCCTTCGGGGAAGCGGCAGCGGATTGCGAATCTCACGTCAAACATTCTTAATCCTTTCCTGCTGTGCCTTGCCCTTATCGTGCTGTTCTCATTCAAGTCAGCAGCCAGCACATCGGAGGCCATCAAATGGGCTTCAATATCGACCGGACTCGGTTTATTACCCGTATTCCTGGTAATTCTCTATTTACTCAGGCAGGGTAAACTCGATGACTTCTTTATTGCAGCGCGGGAACAGAGAACAAGGATTTACTTTATCGGTTGTTTAAGCGCCGCCGCAGGCTGTATTACACTCGCATTACTGGAAGCTCCTGATATACTATTAGCAGGTTTCGTTACCGGAGTATCCACAGCGGTCGTGTTTGCTGTTATCAATCTATGGTGGAAGATAAGCCTTCATACAGCCATCGTCGCTGCTTCAGCGACTATCCTGGTAATGATATTCGGATGGATCGCAGCCGCAAGTGTAGTCCTGGTACCTTTAACGGCATGGTCGAGGATTGAACTTGAATGTCATTCTATCAAACAGACAGTAAGTGGTGCTCTTCTCGCTACCCTTCTCGTTTTCGCACTCTTTCAGCCTCTGGCAATGATCTAGGTTATTGATCTACAACAAGTAGATTCAAAAAGGTTCCTATACTTTCCTGTCTGATCCTTCCCAGTATTTATCTCTCAACTCCCTTTTGAGGATCTTCCCTGAAGGATTCTTTGGAATGGATTCGATGAATTCAACCGATTTCGGAGCCTTGTACCTGGCAAGTTTATCCTTGCAGAAATTGATTATTTCCTCTTCAGTGGCAGTTGCGCTCTCTTTCAGGCTTATCACTGCATGGACTTTCTCAACCCAGTAGGAGTCCGGTATGCCAATCACTGCCGCTTCTCTGACCGCAGGATGTCCGTAGAGGACTTCTTCCACCTCTCTCGGGTAAATATTCTCGCCACCGGAAACAATCATATCCTTGCGTCTATCAACGATATAGACGTAACCCTTGTTATCATAGTAACCGACATCACCGGTATAAACCCAGCCGTCGATGAGTGTCTCATCGGTATCATCCGGCATTTTCCAGTACTCCACCATTAAATGTCTACTCTGGACAATTATCTCGCCCATTTCTCCCGGATCAACATCGTTATTATCCTGATCGACAATCCTGACGTGGACGCCATAACTGGGTCTTCCTGCCGAAGCCAGTATCTTCTGCTCTTCGGGAGACTTATCTACAACCTTACCGTCTTCCCTTGTCAGGTCTGAAATTTCCGGTCCGGTTTCTGTCTGTCCATATCCCTGGGCAAATATCGGCCCCCACGTTTCTATACCTTTTTTCAGTACCTCGACCGGCATTGGTGAAGCTGCGTACCACATCCTTTCCAGGCTGCTGATATCATACTTTTCCTTATCGGGCACGGCAAGCATGGCAACCAGGTGGGTAGCCACGATATCCATATCCGTAGCTTTCTCATCCTGGATTGCCTGCAAAGTCGCCGCCGGATCGAACGACCTCTGGGGCATTATCACATTACTGCCGGCAATATAGAGGAAGGCCCGGAAGTGGTGAATTCCTCCGATATGAAAGAGGGGCATTACCTGAATATGCTTAGCACCGGGTTGCAGTCCCATTTCCATGACAAGATTCTTGGTGTTGTCTATAAACCGGCTTTGCGTGTATAGCGCCCCGCGGGGTAATCCGGTCGTACCGCTTGTATAAACAATAGCCAGAGGATCTTCCTCGTCTACCTGGATATCGGGTTCTTCACCGGACTCATTTTCAAGCAGCTCATCGATATTCGCCATATCTCCGGCTGTTCCCTCGATCGAAATGAAATTTTTAACCTTGTTTATCTTTCCTCTAAGCGATTCGACAGTATCTATAAACTCAGGTCCTACCAGCAGAGTGTTGGCTTCAGAGTAATTTATCAGGTATTCAAGTTCGCTTGCCTGCAGCCGGAAATTAAACGGCGAAGTAATATAACCGGCTTTCCAGGCGGCTCCATAAAAATCAGCGTACTCAAGACAGTTGTATGAAAGAATACCAATGACATCACCCTTCTCGACTCCCATTTTCCGAACTGAGTTTATCAGGCTGTTCACTCTGGTATTGTACTCGGAGAAAGTGATACGTCTGGACTTATAAACAAAAGCCTCGCTATCCGGGTAAAGCAACGCGTTCCTGTATATAACGTCAGCATAGGTGCCTATGTTATAGCGACAAAGTTCTTTCAGGATATATTTATCCATAATTACACTCCTCCTTATGTTAAATATTATTTTGATATTGATAGATTACTGCCACCGTAGTATATCTTGAAACATTCGAAAGATTCAATGCTATAAATGGATAACCTATCTCACATTGGAGGTGAAAACATGCTTACGGGATTTAAGACCTATCTGAAAGTAGCCTGGAAATGTAAGACCCCGCTCGTGTTAATCCTGGATAAAGAATACGCTCCAATCTCACAAGATATACTGAATGAAATAGCTACAGAGATCAGTGATAAATTCGAGTACATTAAGAACGTCGCCGATTGTGATGATGCCTCACTGCTATTTAAAGCAGCCGCCAGCGAACGGAAAGAAAACAGTGTCGGCCTGATTTTTGGCAAAACACCGAACGGTCTGCACGCATGGAACTTGGCTATGTGTCCGGACGGAATTACAGAAGTGGAACCGCAGAATTCCAGGATGGGGAAAAGAAAAGGCTATCGTCCGATAATGGTAATTATCTAGATATCAGAACCTGTCTTTCAGACCTTTGCGGATAAAGACCCGTTTCCAGTTGCCACCGGTGGAACGCATCTCCAGTAATCTCGGTAAATAGCGTACCACTACCATCAGCAAGATAATTACTGAAAACAGTACCCATTTTCCCGACTCATATCCCAGCCAGGCCACGAAAGGTGCGCATAACAACGCAAGCGCATAGCTGAATGTCGGATATCGGGTCAGCAATAAAGCCAGGATAAATATACCGACCGCCAGAGGAATTGCCTTTGGCATCAGTAATGCAAGAATACCTATCGCTGTAGCACCGCCTTTTCCTCCTTTGAACTTTAAAAACACCGGAAACATGTGCCCGATGACAGACACTCCGGCTGCGGCAAGCTGGATATTTTCCGGAGTATCAAGCCACCTGGCAACTAATATCGCCAGTGCTCCCTTAGCCATATCAAGAAGCAGAACCAGCACACCCCAGCCGAATCCTACCCGGTAAATGGTATTCATCGCACCCATGTTCCGTGTCCCGACTTCCCGTATGTCCTCTCCTTTTATCCAACGGGTTATGATATAGGCAAAAGGGAGAGAGCCGAGAAGGTAGGCACAGACTACAGCGATTATAGAACTGACAACCTCATTCATAGCTACTTTTTACTGTATTGGTATTCTTACAGTGTACCTTCCTGCAACTCTATCTTTACGTTCTCAGGAGCGGTAAGGAAAGACATCTTGAACGTTGGACTCACTTCCCGGTAGTCCTGTGTAAAGGGGACTCCCTGGGATTTCAGTTCATCGATTGCTGTTTTCAGATCATCTGTCCGGATCCCAAAATGGTCGAGTCCGTTCTGAACTGTTCCTTCCTCAGCCGGAGCAATCAGTATGGAAGTCCCGTTCAAATCCAGGCTAACCATCGCTTTACCTTCACCGAATTCCATCTTGTTGACAATTTTCGCTCCGAACATCTTCTCGTAAAACTCAGCCGTCTTTACAGTGTCTGTACTCCTTAAATGAACATGGTCGAACCAGAATTGAGGCATGCCTGCCACCTCCTGTCCTTATCATTATTAGTTGCCCCATCATAAATCCGTCTAATAAACGATGTCAATAAAGACCATCCGGGGCAACTGTTCCCGATTTAAACAAGTGAAGGTAATTATGTTTCTTCGACAGTAACTTTCGTCATGACGTCGCCGTTCTCGATCGTTTTCAGGACGTCCATGCCTTTGATAAGCTGACCGAAGACAGAATGACGGTTATTCAAATGTGGCTGCGGTGCGTAGGTGATGAAAAATTGTGAACCGTTGGTATTCGGCCCGGCATTCGCCATCGAAAGAGTCCCGGTTCCGTGCTTGTGACCGGTGAATTCATCCTCGAATGAGTAACCGGGTCCACCAGCGCCGGTGCCCGTAGGATCGCCGCCCTGTGCCATGAAATCGGGAATGACACGATGAAATGTTACTCCGTCATAATAACCTTCCCTGGCAAGGAAAACGAAATTATTCACTGTTTTCGGCACATCCTTGGCAAACAAGTCCAGTACGAGATTCCCTTTCTCCGTTTCAATGGTTGCGGTGTACTCCTTGGTGGTATCGATGACTATTTCGGGAGGTTCTGAATATTTCATAGATTGTTTTCCGGTGTACTCAATCCGGTATAAACCGTATACACCTGCTCCTTTCATTCATTATATGGAATAAGAAAAGGGTTCCCACCTGATCACTTCGCGATGGAACCCTTCAGCATAGTCGAATCCAAGATCCCGTGCATTCATCCTAGCCATGTTTTTTAACATCTCACCGAAATCCGGCCTGTCCCCCACCTGGCTGCGATGGCAACGTATAGCGGCTACCTTATCATCTATCGTGCCACTGATATCCTCGAAGTAATTGTTCTGCATTCTTCCGCTGAACAGCATCTCCTTAACCTTGTGAGGTTCCAGCCCTTCATCCAGTAACTCGGGAAAAGCATAGGCGTTTCCGGCAGCAGGATACACTGCTTCGACGGTCGCATATCCCGCTATTCTGTGATCTCTATGATCCATGTATCTGCCGTGAGGATCGACTGTCACCACAGTGTCAGGTTTGAAAATCCTTATCTGGCGAACGATATCTTTCCTCAACTCGGGAGTATTTTCCAGTCCCTGGTCAGGATATCTAAGAAATATGACTTCCTTTACTCCCAGTATCCCGGCGGCAGCCAATTGTTCTTTTTCTCTGGTTGCAGCTATTTCTTCAGGTCTTATTGCCGGATCATTGGTGCCTTTATCACCATTGCTTATAACAATATAAACAACGTTTTTCCCTTCGCGAATCCACTTGGCTACCGAACCTGCAAAACGGGTTTCCGCATCATCCGGATGGGGAGTAGTTACCAGCACGTGGGCCTTTTCAGTCATATCAATAAGGTATTCTATAATAACGGAGTTCTTAAAGACAAACCGGATATGTATCCGATGTCACCGATTAGACCTGCGATCGAATTCCTTTAAACATTCCGGTAGCATATTCTCCAAACTTCATTTCACCAGAAATTTCATTACCCGATATTGCCGCCGTGAATTCAATCTGTAATTCGGTTGCTGCCTTAATATCCGGATGAGGTGGCTCCATAATAAATTCAGAAAGGGAATCTGAAATAAAACTACCGAGTTTCTTGAAAAAGCCGCCCTCGGAATCGTCATCATCATCCGTATTAACTGATTCCGGCGTCAGCACTACCATCCAGGCAACATCATTTCCTTTCACGCTTCCGCTGCTGAAATCATGTTTACCAAACGGTCCATCGATACTTCCACTCAGTGTGTTTCCCTCGGTTTTCAGAGTAATCGACAACGAACGTGTCCCCTCCGGCATTGACACTACGACATTGTATGTACCATCTAAAGCCATTATTCCACCTCATTTGATCGTTACGAATACGGGTAATGGAAGTACTTCCAGTATACCAGATATCTGTGTTTTTTTATCACGTTTATGTTCTTTTTCGCTGTATTGTATAATATCTAAAGCAGACACTGGAGTAGATGCCTTGGATTCACCTGTCGAAGTATTCCTAGATATAGAAACAACCGGACTTTCTCCAAAGGAAAGCGAAATAACGGTAATAGGCTTCTATATCTGTTCGGGTATGGAAGCCCGGTCTGTCCAGCTTGTGGGAAGAGATATTACCAGGACAGAAATTCTCGCTACCCTTGAAGGGGCGGATACTATATATACCTATAATGGTGCTCGTTTCGACCTGCCTTTTATCTATCAGCATCTTGGTATCAATCTCGCTGAGATGTACGATCACTGTGACCTAATGTTCCAGTGCTGGAGGAATAATTTAAAGGGCGGGTTGAAAGGCGTTGAAAAGCAGCTTGGCATCGGTCGTGAATCAGTTGGAGTCGATGGATTTGAGGCAATTCGACTCTGGTACAGATATCTCTACTCAGCCGACCTCGAAGCTCTCGATACACTTCTCCGTTACAACCTAGAAGATGTGGTAAACCTGAAAATCCTGAAGGAAATTCTCGACGAAATGTAGTATTACTCATCACAGGTTCAAAAATATCAAGGAAAATGGTCAGGTCCTCTGGCTGAAAAATGGACCGGTACTGATTCTTCAAAAAAAGGGGACTCGAAAATGAGTCCCCTTTCAACTTTTCCTTGAGCGTAGTCTATTTGTAGATACCGTATTCTTTCGCTGATTCCATCAATGCTTTCAGGTTGTTTATATCTCCCTTTTCAACACTGGCACCGGCAGCAAGGATGTAACCTCCGCCCGGAGCGCAAGTTTCTATCAACTTGCGGCACTCCGCTTTAACTTCATCATGTGTGCCAGTCATAATCGTTGATGTAGGTACGTTTCCGGCAATACAGCAAATATCTTTCAGTGTCTTCTTTGCCAGTTCCATATCGGTCTGGTCGAAGTACCAGACAACCCCGCTGGGAGGTGTATTATTGATCTGTTTCAGGCGCAATGTATATCTGCCCTCGGCAAACGGCATCGGTACGATACCTTCTTCGATCATCGCCAGGAAAGTAGCCTTAAGCGTCGGCCAGTAGAACTCATCGAACTGCTTGTCGGACATGAACATGTCATCACCCTTGTGCAGCGGCATCATAGCTATCGGACTCATCGTGATGGGAAAGTCTTTTATCGCATCCTGATTCATCTTCAGGCGGCGTTCCATGTAATCATGGATCCTCTGGGGACGGCGGAACATGTCCTGGCTTATTCCACGTGTACCCCTCAGCATATCGGCAAGAAAGTCGAACGGCGCCCCTGCCATAAGGCCTGCACCCATCAGTGGCGGATAACCGCGTGACAGTACAAGGTCCCTGATCTCCCGGTTAGCAGTAGCCCATCTCTTATGCTCATCACTCAGATCCATCAATGTCTGGAATGTCTTGCGTATGTCAGGATCTGCTAATGCAGTTATCCAGGCCGTTCCCTGGAGCATACGCAACGGAGGAAGTTTCCTGAACGATTCAAAAAGTCCTGTTGTACGGGGCAGCATCGTCCTGATATTGAAATCGGATTCATCCATCTCCAGGAGATCATATTCATCAGGACTCATATATTCACCCTCAACGAATTGATTGGTGGGTGAATCCTCGGGTAGACCGATTCCCGGAAGAAGCGTCGTTTTCGAACACATCGCTTCTGAAATTATACCGGATGGGATTAATCCGGGCCCGCTGAATGTATCCATGTCCCCAAAATCATCCATGAATTTTATCCAGCATTCCCGCATTTTCTCATAGTCGTACATCATCCCGTGGAAATTAGATCCTCCATATATCGCCGGATATGAGTGCGCCGGGAGCATAACGGGAACCCGGTCAGGTTCTTCAAGTTTGATAGCCTTGATAAAACGTTCTACCCTTGTCTTGAATAATTCCTCGGCTTCGTTATTTATGAAATTTACACCTTCAGCATCCCGCCACGCCTGAAATCTTACCTCTCTTTTCTGTTCCCATGATAACTCTGACCAATTTGCTGGTTTCTCCATATAGTATCTGAAAACCTCCTGTCCTTTATTATTCTTTGCAGCTCGAAAACGAGAATTCCTACTCAATTGCTGCATTTTATCAACGCTAACAAGATAAAGTAAAGACTGCTGACCTTTTCCACTACTTCTGAAAATAACTTTCAAACAGAGACAGGCAGTATTATACTTGAACGATTGGTTTAGTTTAAATCAATTCATCTATTTCGTCATGTATGTCTTCAGGAACTGTCTCCGCCGTATAGATCTTTATTGCTGCTTCTCCCTCGACCGGACACTGGTGTTCACATATTCCGCAACCTATGCACAACTCAGGTAAGACATGAGGTCGCTGTACTCTACCCGAATTATTCCCTTTTCCGCCTTTGAGAATTATTGCTTTTTCCGGTATCGGACACATCTCTTCGCAGACAATACATTCAGTGTTTTCCGACCAGGGAATGCATCTATCTTTATCGATGTAGGCAATACCTATTACTTGAGTTCGTTTCTCTTCCAGAGTAAGTTTTTCAATAGCACCCGTGGGGCATATTATCCCACATGAGTTGCAGCCGTATTCACAATATCCCAGTCTAGTATCGAGAAACGGCGTCCACAACATACCATTACCCGGACCCGATAACGGCTGTATAGTCCCTGTGGGGCAGATTCTTACGCATTCCCCACAGCGTATACACTGTTCGTATAAACTTTCTTCATTACTCCCGGGCGGTCTCACCTTATTATGCACGTTTTTTCCAAGAACCGGGATGAACCTGAGAACGGCACCCAGCGCCAGTCCTGCCCCCAGAGAATAGATAAGACTTCTTCGTGTCATATCTGTCTGCTCAACCGGTATTTTCTCCCGTATAAAGGATATCGCTCCAGTCGGACAGTTTTCCCTGCAATTCAGGCACAAGGTACATTCCGGCATATCAGCGGTAAAGCTATTATCGGGATTTATCGCTCCCGTAGGACATATACGAAGGCATTTCCGGCAGGATACACACTTATCACTATCTACGCTGTGTTTGAAGATCGACACCTTCGAGATCAATCCTAGTAATCCACCGAGAGGGCACAGGTATCGACACCAGAAACGGGGACGTACGAAATTTAATCCCAGGATGAGTATAAATACACCCAGGAGTACAAGGTTAGGCAAATAAAAAGGCAGGGCGTTCAATAACCAGCCACGCAGCAATCCGTCTATCCAGTCCAGTGCCGGACGTAATGCTTCGAATCCGTATAACCATGATTCGGCTTCTTCTATCAGCCCGGCAAGACCGGGTAATATAGCACCGGCGACCGTTCTGAATAAAAACGTTATCGGATCCAGGATATTCAGCGTCAAACCGCCCAGAACCGCCCCAAGCAGCACCGCAACAAGTAGAACATACTTGACCATTCTCCAGCGCGATGAAACCGGTTCTTCCGTTGAAGTCCGTCTCGATGGAACCCAGTCGAAAACGGTGCCGAGTGGGCAGACCCATCCGCACCAGGCACGGCCGATTACTACCGCTGAAATAATAGTTACCAGACCAAGCAGCATTGGCACGATAAAGGTTCTGCCGGCTATCATTGAAGTGATCCCGTTCAGAGGATCAAGACGAAAAAACAAGTCATAGGGTAAGCGACCTGATATTCCCTGGACAGTTAGGATCAGTAAAATAGAAAAAAGGATCAAGAAAAAGGCTTGTGATCCACGCCTGATCCATATCCACTTCCGTGATAAACCTCGTTCTTTTCCAGAAGAACTATCAGATACCAAGAGTATCCTTTCTAAACATTGATTTCTTCTATCTCGATGCTGTTCAGGTCAGTCACACCAAGACGCATATGTTCAGCACAACGAAGTGCCGGAATATCACCCGGAGTTAAACCAAACAGCCGGGTCGCGTAAGAATCGGCAGCGACCATGTCATGAGAGGCTATTATCATATTAGTTTGTTCCACATCTGCCAGGTTGCCGCCTGTCGGTCCGTGATTCTTCAATATCCGGATCGCGTCTACTACCGTAAGTTGCGGCTGTACCAGGCTGGATAAATCCGCTATCCGCTGACCGAGATTGGAATGAAATTGAGGACGATTCTCGATAATACCCATCAAGTTTTTCATACCGAGGGTTAACCTGGCAAGTGCGTGATGTTTGGCTATGGGTACGTTTATCAGGACATCAGTCTCTAGGCAATCTGTATAAACAGGCCATTTCTTTATATCGATACCTTCGGGAATCTCAAAATCCCTGAATTTCATCGGACTCATTATTTCCATTTCGCCACCGGCTGCTCTTACCATTTCACCTACACCACTTCGCTTATATCCCATTTCCGGGGTACCTCCGAAAGGCTGGTCCATTACACGAACTCTTTCGGCTCCTGCTTCAAGACAAAGTGTGACGAGGCTGGCTATTACTTGAGGATTAGTGGTTGATGCATATTCCCAGGTGTTGCTGGCATTGCATATATTCGGTTTGATGATGACGTCATTACCCTTCTTTACAAATCGATCCATTCCGCCCAAAGCATTGATTGCCGATCTTACAGTAACGTCCACATCCTCACCACGCACAACAGCTATATACGGTTTATTCGCCGGAGACAGCAATGGCAACGTCCGTGTTGTCGAAACAGGTTCTTCGATAGTCGACAGGTTCTCTTTACTACCCGTACATGCAGCCAGCAGGCCAAGAGTACCGGTCGCTATCGCACCAGCTCCAATCTTCAAAAGATTCGTGATGAAATTTCTGCGTGAGAGGTTCATATCAGTATCCACCATCCAAAAATACAGATTCCATGCGAATAAATTACCATTAACTTCCGCTGTACTTAGGATTAAGAGACACATTCACTACCGGAGGTTTCTTGGATCTATCCTGGGTGAGGATAAACACATCCGGGTACCGTTTCAGAAGTGACTGAAGCTTCTCATGACCGTATGTTCTGGGATCGAACGCCGGATCCACCTGCCGTAAACTGTTACCTATCGCGGCAAGGAAAGCCCACTCATCTTCCTTTGCTGCCATTTCAAATCCCTGGATAAGTAGAGGCAATGGATCGATGCTGTCCTGTTCTTCAGTTTTCTTTGCCCCTCGTTTCTTCCGGGGAACTGTTACTTTACTCAAATTTTCCGAATAAATGAACTGGTTGCAGGCATTCACGAAGGCTTCCGGGGTCTTCTTCTCGCCTACTCCTATTACGAACAGACCATTCTCTCTAATTCTGGTCGCCAGACGAGTGTAATCACTATCACTTGAAACAATGCAGAATCCCTGTACATCATTTGTATGGAGCAGGTCCATAGCATCAATAATCATAGCACTGTCCGTAGCATTTTTACCTATTGTGTTCCGGAACTGCTGGACAGGCTGAATCGCATTCTGATGAAGGGTATCTTTCCACTGGTTCATTGTAGAAGTTGTCCAGTCGCCATAAATTCTCTTGATGGTTATTAAACCGGCTTTACTTACTTCGGTAAGTATTTCGGGAAGTAGTGATGCCTGGGCATTATCCCCGTCTATGAGTACGGCATATTTCTGCTGGCCATATTGCTCATCCAATTTACACCTCCTGGGTGAAAGTATTTTAACTGACTAATGATAGTCATAATCACAAAGATTCTCAAATTTTATACCTGTAATAATTTAACTTGTTCCTCAATTTCTTTCAGTCGTACTTGACGCAATTGGAGTACTCATTCATAATGGGCTACATTAGATTCTTTCTGATAATAATGATAACACAGACTGGAGATACATGAATAAAGCCGTTGTTACCGGAGGAGCCGGGTTCATCGGGTCACACCTTACTGAAGAGCTGGTAAGACGTGACTATTCCGTTACCGTAATCGATAACCTTACCAGCGGTAAAATCAGTAATATCGAACCGCTGCTGTCTTCGAATAAAGTCAATTTTATACAGGAAAACATCACCAACCTTTCATCATTAAATAAACTCTTTTCAGACGCCGATTATGTATTCCATCTGGCCGCGCTGGGCAGTGTCCCTCAAAGTGTGGAAAAACCGGCAATTTACCATGAGACCAATGTAACCGGGATATTCAATGTACTTTTAGCGGCCAGGGACAACAAAGTGAAAAAGGTAGTGTATACCTCTTCATCAGCCGTGTATGGGGATGATCCCGAACTTCCTAAAAGAGAAGATATGCTTCCCTCTACGATCTCCCCTTATGCCGTAACAAAACTTGCCGGGGAATATTACTGCCAGGCATTCCATAAAGCATACGGATTGCCGACGATTTGCCTCAGGTTTTTTAATGTGTTCGGACCAAGGCAAGATCCCAATTCCCAGTATGCCGCTGTAATTCCAAAATTCATTCAGAATATACGGGAAGGCAATCCCCCGATAATATATGGGGATGGAGAGCAAACACGAGACTTTACCTATGTAAGTGATGTTGTTCAGGCAATGCTCCTGGTTGCAGAAAATGATGTCACAGGGATATACAATATCAGTCGCGGAGAAACCATAACCATAAATAATCTCGCAAATAGTATCATCGGGATATTAAATTCTGACATTCGTCCCGAATATCGCGAGCCCCGACCGGGAGATATCGTGCACAGCTACGCTGATATCACGAAAGCGAAATCAATTGGGTTTAGTCCACGGTATACCCTCGAAGAAGGTTTGTCTAAGATGATAAAGGAAATCACGTAAGAGAGTTAAGAAAACTGTACCGGTAGGAACTATCGTTTTTTCTTCTTTGCCATCTTGTGTCCGATATCTATGGAAATCTCCGCCCATTTAAGGAACTTCTCATCATTTTCCATCACTTCTTCCGGTACTTCATAATATGGCATGGGCTTAAATTTCGAAGAACCAGCTTCCTCGTACTACCTAATATTCTCCTTGTTCACTTTGAAGTAAAGTATTGAACCTGACATCAAAGCGAACATATCTCTATTGTGGAAAATCCCATAACCGCCAAACATCGCCCGACTTGTAACACCGTCTATCGGTTCAAGTAATTCTATTACGTGCTGTAACAATCCCGCATCACCTGGCATTCCACCACCTCCGGCTACTCTTTATATGACTGAACCAGTCATGTAGTTCTTATCAGCCGAATATTCAGCCGGCATGGGATTTTTTATGTGTTTTCTGCTTCACCGGTTCTGAAATATCATACTTGTTCCGGTATTCCTCAAGTAACGCAGAAGCATACTCTTTCTCTGCCCCGGTAACTACGAAATTACATCTCTTAACCCTTGATAGCAGTTCTGCTTGTATCTCTCCGTGATCGGTCAAATTCAGATCTGCAATTTCCTTCATGATAGCATCGAGAGCAATAATCCCTACCTGCAAACCATTCGGTAAAGTCAGTTTTCGTATATTTTGTTCCGTGCTTGTTTTATGGACTGGTTCTTCCATCACTCCCCCGATAATCTTATTATACCGAAACACCATACAAACCGAAAAATCAAACTCATATCTACCATGACGTACCCTCCAAGAAAAGCGATAATTGTCTTTGGTAGAAATGCCACCCTCAGTGTTGGTATTCCCCAATAGCTCAATGGTAGAGCGAGTCCGCCTGAGGCGGATTAACCGCTAGGTTTTCACCTCTGTTTCTTTTATGAATACATCATTCAAGGTATACTGAGATGTAATGTTTATCGTATATGTATTACGCAGTCAATCTACCGGGAAATTGTATATCGGTCAAACACCAAACATGGAAAAGCGATTGCAGGAGCATCAGCTAGGAGAAGCACGGTATACACGCGGAAAAGGTCTCTGGACACTGATGTATAAAGAAGAGTATCCAACACGTTCGCAAGCTATGAAACGTGAAAAATCTCTCAAGAGCGGTAAAGGCCGAGAGTATTTGAAAGAATATCTTGCAGATTATTGAGTTCATAATCTTGACTTAGACTCCAAGAAAAGCGATAATTATCTTTGGTAGAAATGCCACCCTCAGTGTTGGTATTCCCCGATAGCTCAATGGTAGAGCGAGCGGCTGTTAACCGCTAGGTTCTTGGTTCGAGTCCAAGTCGGGGAGCCAGGTTTCGCTATCCAGATACACGATATCCTTTTAAAAGGATTTTACGACTTC
The DNA here is from genome assembly GCA_016932435.1 of Dehalococcoidales bacterium. The sequence goes on from JAFGCW010000036.1 coordinate 40,263, forward strand.
AAAGCTATTTTTAAACCTTCCAGTTATATGTTCTGAAGTGTTAAATTAATCAGTTACCTTGTTTCTCCTGATTCTAAACTCAATACTAAAAGAGAGAAGAGAATGGAATCTGAAGGAATGAGGAATTGATTCAGGAGTAACAGAAAAATGGCATTTCCTGAAGTGACCGTTGAAATCGCTTTTACTTCTGCAGGCAAGGCATGCGAGTGTAAGTTACAACATACTCATCACTGGAACAGACGATGCAGCAGATCCCTGGTCTGGAGTAAGAGAGGGCAGCCGGGTAAAGGTGGCTGGGAAGCATACCATAAAGACGGTAATCCGGGAAATAGCTCATACTCAAATTGCCGTATTCTCTGCTGGGACTGCTATCTATTATGTTCCCGGAACGTCACAAAATGAAGACTTGCAAGACGATTCGTATACTCTACATTGGATAATCAATAACTTCCGATAATTATCTCCAAAAAAGATTGTACTTTTTTTACACAACCTCAACATGCTAATCTATTCTTTAGTTAATTTTTTTCATAACTCTCAGGTGTTCACTCCAGGAGCAAGTTTCACTTTCGGCGCTCTTATACTATAATCAATACGTCTTATATGCCTAATACCTGCTTGCCCCACGGTGAATTTTACGTCAAGAAAGGAGCGTTGACCAGATGAATCGACTCATGACAATGCAGGAAGCAATCTCCAGGTATGTGAATAGCGGAGATCTGCTTTTTATTGGCGGAATGCAGCATGGAGAGCCTTTTGCAGCCATACCAGAGATTTTGCGACAACGAATAGACCACCTGAAACTGGTGTCCTGCCTGACAATATCTACAACCCTTTTGATCGCCGAAGGAAGGGTTGATAAGTACTACACCGGTTACTACCAGCAGGACACCAAACGATCTTACCTGATGAGTAAAGCCAAACAAATAGGTAAATACCCGGTGTTCCAGGAATACTCTCACTTCGGTATCGCCCAGGCACTGCACGCCGGAGAGATGGGCGTCTCGTTTCTCCCAGTCCGCAGCCAGGTCGGCTCGGATATGCTCAAGTATAATCCTGACATCAAGGTGATAGATGACCCGTTTACCGGAGGAAAGATCGGCGCGGTCGGGGCAATCGTTCCTGATGTCGGTATCATCCATGTCCAGCGCTGTGACAAGGACGGCAATGCTCAGCGATACGGTTCCCTGGGAGTAGACGCCGAAGGGATCAACGCCAGCCGTACCGTGATAATAACCACTGAGAAAATCGTCGACTCCGATGTCATCCGTCGCGACCCGAACCGCACCATTATCCCCGGTTATCGTGTTTCCGCCGTGGTAGAACAGCCCTGGGGCGCCTTTCCGATGCATCTCGCCGGCTGCTATTCCGGCGACTGGCCGGGATTCCTGGCCGAGATAAGCACCGAAGATAAGTACGATACTTTCATGGAGAAATACATATATGGGGTTAATGACTGGAATGAGTTTATGGACCTTTGGAGAGAATTTAAAGGCGAGGACTACTTTAAGAGATTCGAGGTGAAACTGGAACCAAGTGATCCGGTATATTCAGGATGGGAGGAGATAGGATAATGACACAGGAAAATTCTTCAGGTTTTACTCCCAATGACCAGATGATCGTGGCTGCAGCCCATTTGATAAGAAATGAAGACGCTGCTTATATGGGTGTCGGGCTTCCCATGTTTGCCGCCCTCCTGGCAAAACGCACCCATGCCCCCGACTGCACTATCGTTATCGAAAACGGAATCATGAGAACACTTGGATTCGAACTGCCCGGAGGTACCGATACGCTCGGAACCCAGTATTACGCGGACAAACTCGCCGGGCTCAGCTATATAAGCTACCTGGGGCAATCCGGATGTATTAACCTTGGTTTTATCGGCGCAGGTCAAATCGACCGTTTCGGGAATGTCAACGACACAGCCATAGGAGATTACCACGATCCGGTACACCGGTGGCCTGGCAGCGGCGGCGCGAATGACGTGATGAGTTTCTGCGACCGTACCTGCGTAATACTCAACCAGTCGAAACGGCGTTTCCCGGAGAGGGTGGATTTCGTTACCTGTCCCGGCTACTTTGACGGAAAACCCAGGCGGAGAGAAGAGGTTGGGATGCGACCCGGAACCGGGCCGGTGGCGGTGGTGAGCGACCTGGGATGCTATGAGTTCGAAGACGGCGAAATGGTGTTAAAGACTGTTCACACCGCCTGCGGTGTGACGCTGGACAAGGTGAAAGAAGAGACCGGATGGGACCTTAAAATCTCTCCTGATCTCAAAGATACTCCGATCCCGACCGAAGAAGAACTGGCCATTGTAAGGGACACTTCCGCCCCCCTGCTGGCAAGACTCCGCCGTACCGATATGGAAACGAAGTAAATCGAATGTACGCAGAGTAGCCCTTAAAAATCGTTGTCGATATAGAGAAGAAAAGACTGGTGAGATAGGTAAAAGGACACCGGACTGAAAAATAAACAGAGAATAAATCAGGTTTTAGCCGGTTTCGGCTAAAACCTGATTTAATTTTCATTTTGTGGTAATATTTTTCACCGGAAACTACGTTCGGAGTGGATGAGATGAAAACAGCACAGAGAGACGGACACCATATCAATCACCCTTTTTACGAAGAAATGCTTGAAAAGTTGTGGGAACCTGTTAAGGTTGGAAGTTTAGAGTTGAAAAACAGGATTGCCCTGGCCCCAATCCAGGTGCTTCCTCCGGAAAATGTCTGGCCTGATATGCACGAGACCCACATCCTTTTTCATGAAGCGGTCGCGAAGGGCGGTGCCGGCCTTATCGTGATAGGAGAGGTTGACGTCACACCGGACTCAAAAGGTGCCGTCCAGGCTGCCGCCGGTGGTGAAAGAAGACCGACAAAAGGTATCTGGAGTGATGATACTATTCCGGGGTGGGCAAGGTTGATCGACTCCTGTCACAAGTGGGGAGCGAAAGTAATCCCTCAATTATCTTCTTACGCAGACTGGCGCCCACAGCACCGGGCTGTCCGAAGCGAAGGCAAAATGGCGCTCATCGTTCCACGGTGGGATAAGATCGGTATGACCCCGGAAAAGCTGGAAGAAGAAATACAGAATTTCGTTGACGGCGCGGTAAGGGCGAAACAGGCCGGTGCCGACGGAGTAGAAATAGCCGGAACGAGGGAGAGCCTGGTAGCATCGTTAATTTCGCCGGTCAGAAATCCCGGCACTCCGGGTTTCAGCGAAGGGCTGAAAGAAAGGGTACGCTTCCCAACCGAATGCATCAGAAAGATAAAGGCAGTATGCGGTGCGGATTTCCCAGTGTTTATCCGGATGACAGCCGTTGAATATTATGCCGCCGGATATGATATCGACTACGCGAAACAGGTAGCGAAAGAGTACGCAGACGCCGGTATAGATGCAATCGATGTCGTCCAGGCGGGATTTTCGACACAGCTTCCCCAGCTCCAGATGGTCGCCCCGACCGGATTGTACGGGCATAACGCCCGTGCCGTAAAAAGCTACCTGTCTTCACTGGGAACTCCTTACAGTAACGTGGCAATTATGAATGCCTGCAGGATCCAGAATCCGTGGCTGGCGGCTTCTCTTATCAGGAACGGCGACTGCGATATAGTCAGTATCTGCCGCCAATTAATGATAGATCCCGAGTGGCCGGAGAAGGTCAGGGAAAAACGCATCGATGATATCATCCCGTGTATCGGCTGCGCATGGTGTCTTCGAAGCCATACCTGCGCTGTCAATCCACAATCGCCTTTCTACAAATCGGCAGAACTGACAAAAACACTGAAAATGACCGAAGCGAAATCAAAAAAGAAAGTAATGGTCGTCGGTGGCGGTATGGCCGGAATGGAAGCGGCGCGAGCCCTTGCGTTGAGAGGACACAATATCACTCTATATGAAAAAGAAAAGGAACCCGGTAGAAAGATATACATCCAGAGTCTGCCGCCGTTCCGGGAGGACATGGACTTACTCAGACTATACCTTTTAAAGCAAGTAAAGAAACTCGGTGTAGACGTCAGGTGCCAGATGGTAGTTACTCCTGAACTGGTTGAAAAAGAAAAACCGGATACGGTTGTTGTCGCTACCGGATGCCGCCCGGTGTTGCCAGATATTCCCGGGATAGATACCCATCCGAACGTGGTATTTGCCGAAGACGTCCTGCTTGAAAAGGCAGATATCGGTAGCAAGGTAGTCGTTATCGACGCGGAAGCCCGTAAAGACCTGGGCAGTCTTGGCAGCTTTACGGCCAATTACGTGGCAAGAGCAGCCTGTGTCAGGGACGATGTGGCAATGCACATCATGCGTTGGAGTCCCCAGCATACACCGGAGCAGGTAAAGGAGATGGCGGATACACCCATCGGGAGACAGGTAACCATAGTAACGACCAGGGACAGAGTAGGTGATATCGAGTACCATCATTACACCACCGTGGAAGAACTGAGAAGGCTTGGAGTAAGAGTCATCCTGGAATGTGAGTATAAGGAAATTTCTGAAAAAGGGCTGGTGATACTCAAAGACGGGGAAGAAGAATTACTTGAAGCCGATACGATAATCACCGCGAATTACGAGTCCGATGATACACTCTACAGGGAACTGAAGGGTAAAGTCCCTGAACTTTATCTTACCGGAGATGCCAGGGCAGTCCAGGTACAGTTCATCGGCAACATACACGGACCTTACAGGCTGGCTCTGACAATATAATCAGGAAAAATTACTCATCATAACCGATAAAGACACCTGGTTGCATAGAAAAAGAGGATAATCAAGCCGTTCGTGGTGAGCCTGTCGAATCACAACGGCGCCCTTCGACAAGCTCAGAGCTTGCCCCGTACTAGATACGGGGGCGAACGGAATAATAATAGTAATTGCCGAAACTAAGTACCGGTAGACTATCTACACAAACTGTGGTTACATAAGCCTGTTATGGATGAAAACAGCAAAACGTTCGGTCATTTGGATTATCTCAAGATAACCGTCCTGGGATTTGCCCTTTCCGGACTGGCAGGCAGCATGAACAGCATCATCCTGCCGGTCAGGCTGCTGGACTTCCTTGACGAATCGCAGAAAAACTCCTATCTCGGCCTGATCACGTTCGCGGGACTGGTCCTTGCGATGATAACCCAGCCGGTCATCGGGGTTTTCAGCGACCGCTGCCGTATCAACTGGGGAAGGCGCCGTCCCTTTATCCTGGCAGGCGTCATACTGGTACTGGTGTTTCTACCCGGCCTGGGACTGGCCGGCACGTTGCCCCTGTTTATCTTCGTCTACTGCATGCTCCAGGTCAGTTCCAACACCACCCAGGCCCCCTACCAGGCGTTCATTCCCGAGCTCGTGCCGCCGGACAAGCGGGGACGGGCGTCGGGAGTGAAGAACGTGGTGGAAATACTGGGCGGAGTTGGTTTGATGCGGCTGGCGGCGTATTTCATGGGGCAGTACCAGGAGTACGCGAAAGTTTCCTGGCTGTGGGTTACCGTCAGCGTGATCGGCGCTGTCTTCCTTGTTACCGGACTGTTTACGCTGCTCAAAGTCAAGGAGAAGCCCGTATCCGAAAGTCCCCGGGAAACAAGTATCTCGTCGGTTTTCAGGAGCTTCAAAATCGACCTGAAGCACAGAGGTTTCGGCTGGTTCCTGGCAGCGCGCAGCGTCCTGGGAATACCCGGCGTGGTATTGCAGATATTCACCCTGTATTTCCTCATGGACTACATCAAAATAGACAATCCGACCGGGGTAGCCGGCGACCTGATGGTAGTGGTGGGTGTAAGTCTGCTGGCGATGGTCTACCCGGCGGGGTGGCTTACGGACAGGATCGGGCGCAGACCGGTCGTGATTTCCTCAGGTATTCTCGGCGCTCTGGGAATCGTATGCCTGTATTTCTCGCACAGCTACGTTCCCCTGCTGCTTTCAGGAGCCGTTATCGGGGCGGCAAACGGGATTATGCTCAGCAGCACCTGGGCGCTTGCCACGGATTTAACCGCAAAAGGGGAAGAGGGCAGGTATCTCGGGATGACGAACATCGCTCTTGCGGGAGGTTCAGCCCTGGCACGCCTGGTCGGACCGGTCATCGACTTCTTTAACACTATCGAATCGGACCTCGGATACCAGGTAATGCTGCTTATCTGTTTCACCGGCTTCATTGCCGGGGTGTTACTCATCCTGAAAGTAAAACGGCATGAGTCTCACCAGTAACTGATTTAACTCAATGGCAGCGTGAGAAGCCCTCGTACTAGGCCAAGTTAAACAAGCCTGTTCACAACGATAACGCCATCCTTTATCACCATCTTGATATCTCTTGTTTTACCTATCTCCTCAAGAAGGTTCCCGGAAATTACGACCAAATCCGCCAGTTTACCTCTCTCGATAGTGCCCAGTTCATTCGCTATACCCAGGTTATCAGCGGCGTTTCTCGTTCCAGCCAGTATGGCATCCATCGGGCTTATACCTGCTTCGACCATGAGATCGAGTTCCCTGTGAAGACCTTTTCCTATGACAACTCCAGGGGTTCCCGAATCGGTACCGGCAGCGATAGGTACTCCTGCTTCATGTAATTTCCTTGTAATCTTCTTCACGGCAGCGAAGACATTCCGATCCATCTCCTGGTAAGCCCAGGCTATCGCTATCGTCGGAACGAAATAGGTCCCTTTCTCCAGCATCATACCAACTATATCATCTCCAAATTCAGTCGACGCTGCTCCTGGTAGCAATCCATGTTCTATGCTGTCGGCGCCGGCCTTCAACGCATCCATTGTTTCTTCCGGGCTTCCGGTATGCACCATTAATTTCAGTCTGTGCCGGTGCGCCTCGTCCGCCAGCGTTTCCAGCACATCGAAAGCCAGCTTTGGGACCTTGTGATTCAATGCCATAGGATCTATATCGGAGTAGATAGCCTTGATGCAGTCAACCCCACCTTCAGCCAGTCTCTTTACTTCTTCTTTAGCATCATTCACATCGTCAATCTGTCTTACCGCGTTTTCAATAATATAACGGTTGCCCTTGTAAATAGTCCCGGCAGGATGCCCTCCGGGCGCCGTAATTATCGGTCCCGGGGCAAAAATACGCGGTCCGGAAAGTTCTCCGGCGGCAATCCTGTCACGAAGCCTGATGATGTGGGGATAATGATCGCCGGCGCTTCTGATGGTAGTCACCCCGTTTTCAAGAGCCAGTCGCCTTCGATGAGCGTAGTTACGAAGATAGTCCCAGAAGAATGAGACCATGTCTGTTAGGCCGACTTTACCGATTGCCTTTCCCGGCTTGTCTACGGTAAGCCCGCCGAGGTGAAGATGACAGTCGATTAAGCCGGGCATGACAGTGTCACCATGCAGATCGATAACGGCAGCGTTTTCAGGATAGATAATCCCTGCTCCTGCATCCTGAATGCGATTTCCATTTATTAAGACCGTTGCATTATGAACAGGTTCGCGCCCCGTGCCGTCGATCAGGTTGCCGTTCGTCAAAACCAGCATTCTCATCACCTCTGCAGGACTGTATCCGGTATTCTGAGATCACCTACAGTATATACCTCCGGTCGCAGTATCGCTATACCATGAAACTGGCTGTAAAGAAGTTAGGCTACCGGGTAATGCTGCTCATCTGTTTCACCGGTTTCATCACCGGGGTGTTACTGATCCTAAAGGTGAGACGGCATGGTACTTGAAAAAAATCCTAATGGTAGAATATGGAGACGAGGAAATCAGATTCTTAGTTCGAGTACAAGTCAGAGGGCATTATTAAATATTATATTCAAATCATTCATTTCTAATAGTTTTCGGAGGTTTATTAATCTGCTTTAGTCTATTAAGGTTCTCTTGAATAGACCGTAATACATATAAGTAATCGTCATGTCCTATAATACGGGGTGAATAAGTTAACGCACGAAAGAGACTACTATACCTATTTATCACCTCAGTAGATCGATGTACCAGGATAGATATTTCTTCTCTCGAAATGGGATAATTCTCATTTACTTGTTGATTATTTACTATATTTAAAGCTGTTTTATGAACGATAATGTTATGTCTCCAAATAATCAGTCTCTTAACTAAATCATTCGAAACATCAACTGATTCTCTATCATTATTTAGTGTATTCAGATCTGGAATTCTTGAATTTTCTGCTAAACTCTCAACGAAAGGGTTATCTTTGAGTCTTTGCTTAAAGTCATCAATACCGAATATATCAAGTCTTGCTTTAATTGTATCAAGTAAATTTACTAGACTCAGTGACTTTTCGTGTTGATCATAAACGCGGCATAAGCAAATCAGCGTATTATTCATGAGCGCTTGAAGTGTAAGTGACCAGAAAGTATTTGATTCATTAAATACTTCTCTGTATGCCGGAATAGCGGTTAGAAGATTATTATAAAGGTTAAAATAAACTTCAACATCAATTATCTCTTTAGATAATGCGTTTAGCAGGTTATCAAATTGTTCGGAATTGACGATTTCTATTTCCACTAAAATCCTCCATGTGTTGAATGTCACTAATAATCCTTTATTTCAGATAATATATGTGTAACACTATACGCTTGTTTTCACAACCCCCACATTACGAAACGTGCATTGCCCATAGCATATTGACTTACCATTCTCTCCTGAACTACACTCAATAACCGTAATCATTTCGTTTTCTTTTCTCATTGCTGGTTCAAGAAGCTGCAGTATCTGACGAAGGAGTTTTTCTATGGGTGTTCTGTTGAAGGATAGAGTCGCGGTAATCACCGGCGCCGGGGGTGGTATCGACAGCGCCGAGGCTGTCGCCATGGCGACGCAGGGGGCGAAGGTGGTGGTGAACGACACCGGCGTTGCCCACAGCAAAGACAACCCGCATGAGTCCGCCGACCTGACAGTCGAGACGATAAAACAGGCCGGTGGCGAAGCGGTCGCCAGCTATGACAGCGTCGCCGAACCGGAAGGGGCAGAGAAGATAATCAAGACAGCAGTCGATACCTGGGGCCGACTGGATATCCTGGTGAACAACGCCGGGGTGTTCAGGGTCCACCCGGTCGACGAAATGCCGCCGCACCAGTGGGACGCCGTGATGAAGAGCCATCTCTACGGCACCTTTTACTGCACCCATTTTGCCGTGCCCGTCATGAAAAAACAGGGCTACGGAAGGATAATCAACACCTCTTCGCACGTTGGATTCGGGCAGGCCGGTCAGACCACCTACGCCGCCGCCAAGGAAGGCATTACCGGTTTCTCACGCGCGGTAGCTAGAGAGGTGGCCGAACACGGCATCACCTGCAACGTCATCCGCCCTATCTGCTATATGAAGCGTCGACGGCAGGCAGAATCTCCGATGGAGATCAACAAGCCGGAAGACGTGGCAGCCTTCGTTACCTACCTCGCCACTGAACCGGCCGACCATATCAACGCCTGCGTCTTCGAGGTCTGGCACGGGCATGTCGGCATCTTTACCGACCCCACACCGGTCGAGAACGTGATATGGAAAGACGGCGACTGGACGCCGGAAGAACTGGCGAAAGCCGTACCGGAAGTATTGACCGCCGGCAGGGAAAGGGAGAAATTCCCGGTCGCGCTGCCCTTGTGGCTGGAGCGAATGATAGCCGCCGAGGGGATTACTCTCGATAACTTGAAACGAGGAAACGAATAGAAGTTTGTAAAACGCTAAGTGCTTTACCTGGAGGGTCATTGCGAGACTCGGCGTCCACAGCCGAGACATAGCAATCTATATTAATCTTAGAGATTATTACGTCGTTCGCCTAAGGCGAACTCCTCATAATGACAGTATGTTGTGTCAGCTGAAAAGCCATAAAAATGTTGAGTATTGGTAGAATCTGAATAACGATAAGCTGTCATCCTGAGCGCAGCGAAGGATCTCCTTTCATAATCGGATGAGATTCTTCGGTCGCTTCGCTCCCTCAGAATGACACAGCACTAGATTTTCGGAGTAATGACAGTTGTATGGAAAAACCGGGAAGCCGCTCGAGCGGCTTCCCGTAACGTATAATACCCTGAAAACTTATAAAGCCTTGCAGGCTATCTCCGCGATATCATAAATCTCAATATCCGTGCTATACTCAGCAACTGCGTCCTTGAAATTCTTCTCACACCATCCGCAGGCTGTGACCAGCGCCGTTGCTCCAGTGGCTCTGGCTTCTTTCAGCCTTTCATTGGCATTCCAGAGAGACAGTTCGGGGTTGGCCTGGCTGACACCGGCACCGGCGCCGCAGCACCAGGCATTCTCACGGTTGCGCGGCATCTCTACCAGTTCAACGCCCGGGATACCCGTTAACAGTGCTCTCGGTATATCATACGCGGCTTCCTCGCCCATGTGACGCCCGAGATGGCAGGGATCATGGTAGGTTACCTTCATCGGGACATTATTCGCCAGCTTAAGGCTGCCTTCGGTAATCAACTGCGAAAGGTATTCAACGATATGCAATACTTCGTACTTCTGCTTTGTATCTATCATCTTGTAAAGGTTCTTGAAGGTAGCGTATCCGTCAGAACAGGATGTTACCACCTTGCTGACTTCCATTGAATTAAACGTTTCGATGCTGTGCTCAGCATACTTGGTGAACTCACCGGTATACCCCATTTCATAGGGACGTCCGCCACAGCAGCATTCCTCGGCACCCATAATACCGACATCTACACCGGCAGCCTGCAACAGTTTTATTACGCTCTTCGATACGTCCCAGAGGTCCTGTTCATAAGATAACAGGCAGCCTGCATGATAAAGGACATCGACACTTTCCTGCGCGGCATTCTTAACCTCGATATCTTTCGCCCAGTCTCCGCGTTCCGATTTCGGATTGCCGAACACATTGTCTTCTCCTCTGAGACCATAATATACCGCCATATATTCCGGCTTCATGAAACCCTGTGTCACCGCGTCCTCGCGAAGCGCCCGGACAACCTCGAATATATGGGAATGATGATATACACCGCACTGCTGTTCGCAGGAAAGGCATCCGGTGCAGGCGTATATTCTTTCCCGTATGTCATCATCTTCCAGAGTAAGTATCCCTTCGGATACCCCCCTGGCTATAGCCATCTGCCCTGAAGGGAAAAATGACTCCATCTGGTATTTTTCACCGGCGGGGCAGGCAGGAACAAAAACCCTGAGTACATCCTTGCATGTACCGCAGCGGGTACATCCATACAGATATTCCTTTACGTTTTCCAGACCCATTAACTCCTCCTTAGTCCTTTCCTGTTCGTTCCTTAGTCCGCAGGTCTTCCCCACCTGCCGGGATTCAGTATATTATTCGGGTCGAGTAAATTCTTTACATTCCTGTGAAGCTTCAGCAATTCCGGTGAAGCTTCCTGCTCAATCCTTTTTACCGCCCAGATCGGTGTCTTGTACGGTATAAAGCCCATACTAACAACCATGTCGGTTTGTTCGTCAGCCATCGCCTTGATCCGCCTGATCGTCTCATCGTCGCCTTTATCGAAAGGACACATCCATCTGAGTCCCACGAAATGACCTTCATACAGCACACGGGTATAGGCACTCCGGGTGATGTCATATTTATCCTGGATCAAACATCCCTTTTCGCAGGTTTCCGCCCACCTGCTGAGAGGACCGTAGCATCCGACCCAGGTCAATCCACCGCCGCCGCTCAAAACCGGAAGCGCCTGCATCGGGAATCCGGCCCTTCCGCTGGGCATAGCCGTAGGAATGGCGATATTGATATCTTTCAGGTTTTCCGATACTATTTTCTCGATTACATGAATCCTCGCCTGGAGTTCTTCATCGGTATTTCCGGATACTTCGACCGACACGGTCAGTTCAGGTTCACCTTCTTCCTTTTTCGGTGCCGGGTAGATATTCGCTTTCTCACCCTGCATTGCTTTCATGGACACCTTGCCAAGCGGCACCGACGTGCTGATGACATCGTCGGGTACCCGCGACCTTGCCAATGCTCGTATAAGACGATAGGCATCGTCAAAATTCATGCACTGAAAGTTAAGACTCGAAGTGAAGTCTACCTTCGGCCAGACACTTACCGCCATTTTGGTGATAATACCCGTGGTGCCCTGCCAGCCGAGGAACAGCCCTGATAGTTCCGGCATGGGCACGATCGAATGCCATGAATCACTTACTGAGCAGGAGCCCACCCTGACAATCTCACCGGTACCGAGAACAACTTCGAGACCCTGCACCCAGTTCGAGGCAGCCCCGTACCTGAATGACAGGTTATCCAGTCCCTGGAGAAGTGAATTCGTGATGACACCCGTAGTAGGGGGCGAAAAGGCATAGGTATACATCAGGTCGGGATGATTATCCTCAAGGTATGCCTTCATGTGACCGAAGGTAACGCCCGGCTCCACCAGGGCGTACATATCAACCTCATTAATCTCCAGGATCTTGTCCATCCGCTTGAGGTCGAGTATGATACCGCCTTCGAGGGGTATCGCTACCCCACCGACGTTACCACCGGCAACGAATGGTGTAACCGGGATCTTTTCCTCGTTCGCCAGCTTGACTACCGCCTGTACTTCTTCTACCGTTTTTGCCAGGACGATAATCTCAGGCCAGCTTGGTTCCGCCTGTGTCATATCAAAGGAATAAATATACAGGTCGGCCTTGTTGGTTGAAACATTTTCGCTGCCGACAATTTTTGACAGCTTTTCAACCACCCCGCTTCTCACCGCTTCTTCCAGCATTTTAGCACCTCCTTTAAGTAAAAACTCAGCTTGAATTACGCAACCATTGCTAAATATACACCTTTCAGAAAAAAAAGAAAAGGATATTCACAATACACAGCCGGGGTATGGTAAATACATATTATAGCAAGGAAATCACTACGAAACTAAGAAGATAATCGGGGGGGTATTCTGATGTTACTTTAAGAAACAAAAGTACCGTCGCTGATTTCCTTGATTTCATCAGCAATCTCAGCCATCACCACGTCATGGGTAGCAACGACAATGCCGACATTTTCCTGTGAAGATATCTCTTTCAGCAATGCATATATAGCCTGTCCGGTAGCGAGGTCCAGTTCTCCGGTTGGTTCATCAGCCAGGATTAACGACGGCTCATGTACCAGGGCACGCGCTATCGCCAGTCGCTGCAACTCACCACCGGAAAGCTCATAAGGTCGATGGCGAGCTCGCGCGCTCAGACCAACCTGATCGATACATAACTCGGTACGCCGATGTCTTTCATCCCTGTCCCACTTTGCTATTCTCAGCGGTAATTCTACGTTCTCAAAGGCAGACAACAGGGGCAATAGTCCGAAAGACTGGAATACAAACCCAATACGATGACGACGCAGCTCCGTCAACTCCCACTCTGCAAGTTTAGAAAGGTCCTGGCCTTCGAAATGTACCGTACCCGAGGTAGGCGTATCCAGTCCGGCAAGGAGGTTTAGAAGCGTGGTTTTCCCCGAACCTGAACGCCCGGTGATAGCCAGGAGTTTTCCGGAAACAATTTCAATGTTAACACCATGAACGGCATGTACTTCCTCGGAACCGATTAGGAATGTCCGCGCCAGGTTTGTAGCAGTAACCAGTGTTGTACTCATTCCTTTTTCTCCCTGTTATTGCCCCGCTCCGGCCAGACCGTGATATGATCCTCTTCCATGAGAACTCTTACACGCCCTTTCAAGCCTAATTTATCAACATATTCACGTGGAAGTTGTAGTCGACCTACTCCGTCCAGAACGATGAATTCTTCATAACTCACTACCTGTTCAGCCTGCTCTTCACCGCGTTTCGTACCGCGAACCGATTCGAGGCTTGTTCTGCCGTCGCGGATCGTTACCACTCTATCGACTTTCCCTGTAATCGAGTTGTCATGGGTGACGATGATAATAGTAACGCCATACGCTTCATTAAGTGCATGGAATATATCCAGAATATTTGATGCCGAATGGCTGTCCAGTTCACCGGTCGGCTCATCTGCAAGGAGTAAGGGTGGATCGTGCGCCAGAGCGACCGCAATCGCGACACGCTGCTGTTCACCTCCGGAAAGTCTCTCCGGTCGATGGTTCATCCGGGAAGAGAGACCTACTGCTTCCAGCATCTCAGCGGCCTTCTGTTTCCGTTTACTGGGTGACCATCCGAGTAATGTCAACGGCAATTCCACATTCTGAAAAGCAGTGAGGTAAGGAATCAGGTTTCTTCCTGTCTGCTGCCAGACAAAACCGACATCCTTCCTGCGGTATTTACCCAGTTCACGAGCCGAGATATTTACAAGGTCCCTGTCACCTACCTGCACCTTGCCGGCAGTGGGAGTATCGAGTCCACCAAGGATATTAAGAAGGGTCGTTTTCCCGCTACCACTGGCTCCGACAATAGCCATAAGTTCTTTTTCCCTGACAAGAAGATCGAGTCCCCTCAACGCAACCACTTCAAGATCGGCTATCTTGTAAATCTTGAAAACGTCTTCACAGGTAATATAGTAACCATTACTCGATTGTTTATCAGCCATTTTTCAACCCTATAGATCTCCCATTCTTAACGTCTTGTGGATAGCTACCCGGGAGAAGAACACAATAACAAGTGATATTGTTATTATAAACGCCACGGCAAGCAACGCATAGGCCATACCGATCGTCCCCCAGTTAACGGTAAGAATAAACGGCGGAAGTACCCGTACTCCCTGTTCGGTCAACTGTAAGAAAGGCATCATTATATAACTCAGTCTTTCACCGATTATCGTACCGAGTCCCATACCCACGATAATAATAAACAACTGTTCAAAGCAGACCAGCCCGATTATCTGGCGTAATGAGAATCCCAGCGTTCTGAGTATAGCAAAATCAAGCTGCCTTTGCTGTGCGGACAGATAAGAATAGACAATGAAACCGAGACTGCTGACAAGTATCACTCCAAGGAAAGCTATCGTCAGCATACCACCCCAGCCTGCACCTGCCAGCGGGTCGGTCTGTAATTTTTCCAGCATGGTATCCCTGTAATAGAACTCTCTTGCTCCCAGTTGTCCGCCTTCCACCTCACTCACGGCTGCCGCTCTTTTTTCAGCGTCCTCAGACAAAGTCAGCCATACCTCGTTGGGATAGACGGTTGAACTTAGCTGCCGGTTTCTCACGTTCAGCAACCGGTCGAGATTTACGAGTATGAATCCCTGGTCTCCGGGATCCAGGCTTGGGTAATACTCTATCGTATCCACTACCGTGATATATAAAAACTGCCCTGGCAATCTGGCTTGAATAAATGAATTTTCCTGTACACGGGCATTTTCGATGAAGGTACTACTGGCTACCGCCGTAAGAGGTCTGTCATCCAGGTTAGCATAAAGAGCTCTCCTGCTGCTTCCCCTTGCATTCCAGCCGAATCTGCCGGAAGACTCTCCGTTATAGACCTGCATTTTATCTATTCTGAATGTTCCGGTAGCAGACTGTCCGCCGGATAAAGACCCGGACATGTCGTCAGGTGAAACCATCCATTCGCTTACTTCCTCGAAATCTTCTATGATTTCCGGTTCAGAGGAATAAGGGCCCGTAACCTGGAGGTCATCAAAGTACAAGGCCTGCAGGCCACCGCCCCAACCCCCACCGCCTTCAGTCCTTATATAGATACAGGATAATGACACCGGTGAAGGCAGTAATTCGCTTGATGAAAAAAGCGTCAATCCGCTCTCCATGTATTGCCAGCTTCCCGGCTCAGGCATACCGAGCGATATATCCATATACCGCCCTTTTCCGTCTTTTACCCTGGCATATATTTCAACAGGAAGGTTATCTTCTTCGGAAAAGAACCATCCGCCGATAGTCTCGCTGCCATCAGGGATTGGAATTCCTTCATCAACAGGTTTATCCTCCTCCAGGATATCCATTATTTCATCAAGAGTGATATCAGCGAAGTCTTCACGGAACCAGGGAATATCTCTCATCTGGGTTGGATCTACCGCAAGCATGGTAAACTCAGTCTCGGTGAACATCGTACCGACTCTGCCTTCATTCCTGTATACCACACCCATGTTTTCAACGCCCTCAACGGACAAATACTTTTCTTCTAGGGTAGCTTTGGAAGAATGGCGGTTATTCAGATCCGTAAGTCGCACATCGCCACCCGCGGTATACATCGTACGTTCAACATAACTCCTGTCAAGTGTTCCCAGGAAGGTTGCAGAGAACATTCCGACGCTCGCTGCCATAACCAGGAGTAGAATAAGCCTGCTGTAGTGAACAGGGTTCCGCGCCATATACCACAAGCCCAGGACAAACGGGGCATTACCTATATATTTACTAAGCCTGGTAGCCAGCTTAATCAAAAGTGGGAATATACGAAGGAACACAATAGCAACGGCAACAAGCATCAGCATAGGAGTTATCAATAGAAGCGGGTCCATCCCCAGCCCGCCGAAAACGTCCATTGTTACAAGAGAGCCGCGTGAGTGAAGTTCCCAGTAAAGCACCCCGCCAAGTATCAACAAGACGATATCCAGGTAATAACGCTGCCAGAATGGTTTAGAAGGTGGACGGGCTGCCGCCTGTCTCTGGTGAACGACGCCACGACGGGCTGCTTGAATAGCCGGTACCAGCAGGGCTAGCAGACAGAGTACCGCTGCCGTAATAGCGAGTACCAGTACCGAGTTCGAATATCTTATTGGCAAAAGGCCTCCGCCGGTGAGTGAAAGGAATGAGCCAGTCCTCCCCAGGAGACTGAACGTAAAAGCACCAAGGAAAGGCCCTATGGCAGCTCCGACGGCACTGATAACCAGTCCTTCCATGAAATAAATGCCGATAACATGCCAGGTTCCGGCACCCCTGCTTCTGAACAGCGCTATCTCCCCTTGCTGCCTGTCTATAAGCATGTTGGACACCGTGATCAGGTAGTAGAGAATGATCGCCGCGATTTGGAACACTATCAGGAAAAGAGGGATCTGGGTAAACATCAGTTTACCCTGGTACTCAATGATGATACTGTCCAGGATAGTAAATAATCCCGACCTTGGCAGGTTGGTCAGTAATTGTTTTTCCATCCGGCGAATGGCATTTTTAATTGTGTCAGCGTTGGTCGAGTTGATTTTTTCAGTATCTACGAAATATAACCAGTTAAAGGTAGCTCTTCCATCCTTAAAAAGGTACGGATATACATTGAACAGGGTTTCCTGAGGAATAAATATCGGCGCTATTGGAGGTTCTTCTGATCCTTGTGGTACCGTAAAAATATCTGTATTAAGAAACCACAATTCATCGTTGGGATCTTTCGGGTCGATAATAGCAACAAGCTCGATTAATACCTGGTTCTTGTTATCGCCGTAACCACCCTCGAATATCAGGTAATCACCTACTCCCACCTGGAATTTCTCCGCCGTTTCACTGCCTATCATACCTTCGATTGAGAAATCCGGATCTTCAAGCTGCTCCTCGGTCAGACCTGCCGGGGCTGCTTCATAATAACGCCCTTCGACGATATCTATATGGTCTTCCAGATTAGAAAATATCTGGAAATGACCTTTCGGCTGGTATTGTCCTTCCGGCGTGGGTCGGTCGGTATAATAGGCATAGAAAGTCTGGGACTTTACCCAGATTTCCTGCTGGCGGATAACCGTTCGGATATTCTTCGATACCTGTTGTTCGACAAGCGCTGTCGCTTCGTTATATTCTTCCAGATTAACGTAATAATTCGGAGCATACACCTGAAGGTCTATCAGTTCAATTACTCTGTTTTCGAGGGTATGCTTGAGACCGAGATCATTAATCGCGTTCGAATACAGCGGTGCGCTCGAAAGAAGAGCGACCGCCACAATTACGCCAACCAGCACCGTGGAAAGCAGGCGCCAGTTAGCCAGGCTTCTTTTTATGACAATCTGCCATGCAGAGAGCAGAAGGGACATTTCACGGCAACTATAGCAGATAAAATTAGAAAATACAACACTTTTTATAAAATTATACTAATAAACTATTCATTATATTAATTAAATATGAAGATCTATTGAAAAACACTGATGTATTGCCGATTTTTGAATGACTTCTTCGCCATGATAGAATGAAGGTGAAGCAATGACCGAGAAGACAATTGAAATCAGACTCCCTTACGGCGAATTATTCAAGACTATCCATATTCCCAAAAAAAACCAGGCTGGCATCCTTGAAACACGGCAGCATCCCGGCCTGGAGAACGAACGGGAATCCATCCTGGACAGTCTCCGCAAACCGACAGGCAGCGTTTCGCTGATCGATCGTATCAATGAGAATGACCGGGTAGTAATTATCGTCACCGATAATACCCGTGCCTGCCCCGAGGACAGGATACTGCCACCTCTACTCGAAGAACTGGAAAACAAAATATCGTCCGATAATATCACCATAATCTTCGCTCTCGGCCTTCATCCACCGCTGAACAGGGCACAGATGGAGAAAAAACTCGGAAAAGACATAATCGATAAGTACTATGTTCTCAATCACGACGTTAATGACTGTATAAATATCGGTACCACGTCGCATGGCACTCCCATAGACATCAACCGAAGAGTAGTCGAAGCCGATTTCCGTATAAGCACCGGATTTATCGAACCGCATTTCTTTGCCGGATTTTCCGGCGGAAGGAAGAGTATCGCCCCCGGAGTATTTTCCGTCCGGTCGGCATATATAAACCACAGCCGCAGCATGCTGGAGCACCCCCTGGCAAAGACAGGTGTTCTTAAAGGTAACCCCGTCCACGAAGATATGATAGAGATAGCGCATGCTGCAAAACTCAACTTTATAATCAATGTCCTGCTGAATAAGAAGGGAGAGATAACCCACGTTGTTGCAGGAGACATGGTAAAGGCTCATGAAAAGGGATGCGAGACAGCGAAGGAGATTTCAGGAGCGAGGTTAGACAGGAAGGTTGATATCACCATCACCACCAACAGCGGCGCTCCGCTGGATCTCGATCTCTATCAGTCGGTCAAGGGCATGGAGACCGCTTCTCACTTCACGCGTAACGGCGGGATCATTATCATCTGCTCAGCCTGTTATGACGGCGCCGGACCGGAAGAATTCATCGATATGCACCGAACAGCACATTCTCCTCAGGAAGTACTCGACAGCATCAGCGATGAACACCCCACCGGCGTACAGTGGCAGAACCAGATACTGGCGAATATCCAGTGTAAAAACGACATCTACGTGGTATCCGACATGGATGAAGCAATCATCCGGGATATGATGATGACTCCATTCTCGACCTTTGAAGAAGCACTCGAAGATGCCTTCCACAGACTTGGCAAAGATGCTTCAATAGCTGTCATTCCGGAGGGCCCGATGGTTATACCTTTGCCTTAAATACTAAATCCTGATTTCTAAGCTCTAAACAATATCGAATTCAAAATCCCAAATTTTAAAACATTTGAATTTTGGTATTTATCTAGAATTTCGTGCTTAGATATTAGAACTTCAAGGTTTGTTTGTATCTTTCCACTTATCAGTATAATATATACCCGTCGAAATAAAGCTGCTTGATATAAGGAGGAAAAAATGAACGTAATGGTAATCGGAGGAAGCGGACTCTTCGGACGCAAGACCATCGCCCACCTTCTCGAAGATCCGGAGGTCACGGGAGTCACATCGGTCGACCTGGCACCACCGACGGAATGGTTTATGAAAACCATTGAGAAATATAAGGATAAATTCAACTATGTTCGTGGAAATGTTTCAGAACTCGAGGATATCCTGAACGCGCTGGCGCTTCATCCCGCCGACGGCCTGGTAAACTGGGCATTCGTCATGGGGATGGAGGTGAACACCGATCCACGTCTCAGTACAAAGGTAAACGCTCTGGGGATGTGCAACGCCTTCGAAGCCGCCCGACTGATGGGAGTAAAACGGGTCGTCTACGCCAGTTCCGAGACCGTATACGGTCCGCAGGATTTCTACGGCGATAGAGATGTAGTTGAAGATGACATCCTGGTACCCAGCCATTCGTACGCTGTTTGTAAGAGGTTTGCTGAAATACTGGCAGACCAGTACGGCCAGCAGTACGGAATGAACTTTACCGGCGTCCGCCCGACCATCGGCTACGGTCACGGCGGAAGATCACCGGCGCAGTACTGGTCGGATATGCCCTCAGCTGCTGCGGTTGGCAAGCCCTATAAGTTCGAGTACAAGATGGCTGGTCTTACCTCACTGGTGGCAGCCGATGATCTCGGTGAGCTTACCAAGATACTTATCAAAGCGCCTTCATCGCCACACCCGGTCTATAACGTCGGCGGACCGCCTACCAGCGTCCAGGACGCAGTCGATATGGTCAAGAAATATATCCCTGACGCACAAATAGAAATGGGCACAGCCGAACCGCCGATGATGGGTAGAGGTGGCGGCGGACTGCCATGGAAAGTCAGCATGGCACGGGCTATCGAAGACTTCGGCTTCTCCTGCATACCGCTCGAAGATGCCATTAAGATACACATTAACGATGCCCGGCTTGAAGCGGGAATGGATCCGTTAAAGTAACAGGTTGTATTAACTAATACCAAATTAAAAACCAAGCGTGAAGATTCACGCTTGGTTTTTTCGTCAGACTATCATTAGTGGTAACTCCCCTAGATTCCCGCCTCCGCGGGAATGAAGAGAGGGTATTTGGTACGACACAAAATGAATGTCATTACGAGTTTCGCCGTCAACAGGCGAACCGTGGTAATCTCTATAAATTTATATAGATTGCGACGGGCTTCGCCCTCGCAATGACGCTTTTATTCTACTTCTTCTTAGCTATTGCTTCCCGGACCGAAACAGCCAGGTCTTCGGGAGTAAGAGCGAAGTGAACAGCCAGTTTTCCCCGGTCATCGGAATCCTTGCCCGACTGGCTGAATTCATCCTGGACACCGAACTGTACCATCGGACAGGGAGCATTCTCACAGAGTACCGCCGCCACGCCTTCGCCAAGTCCGCCTATAGTGATGCCGTTTTCGGCGGTGACAATAGCGCCGGTCTCGACCGAAGCCTTGATAATCGCTTCTTCATCCAGTGGTTTCAGGGTCGATATGTCGAGGATGCCGACATTCAGTCCTTCCTTCTCCAGAATTTCTTCGGCCTTGATCGCCGTACCGACCATCAGGCCTGTTGCTATGATGGTCGCGTCCTTTCCGTCCTTGATTGAGTAGGCTTTACCCAGCTGGAATGGATAGTCTTCGGTATATATCCTGGGAGGAACCGGACCGGCTTCCTGTCGTATTAGAACAGGACCTATATACTGCATCATTGCGATGAATGCTTTCTTCGCTTCGACCGCATCAGCCACCGAAAGGATTATCAGATTCGGCAGGCAACGCATAAAACCTAAGGTCTCCACGTAATTATGAGAGATACCCGTATCACCCCAGGCTCCGCCGCGTCCGACCAGCTTCACGTTGAAGCGATCGACCAGTATACTCTGCCGTATCTGGTTGTAGGCACGGGCCAGAAGAGCGAAATCAAAACTATGGACGACCGGAACAAAACCTTCGGACGCCAGGGCGCCGCATATCACTGCCGCGTTTGCTTCGGCAACACCGCATTCGATTATCCTGTTCGGTGCGTTCTCGGTAAACCATTTCAGGCCCGGACCGCCCATGTCTTCCAGCACAAGAAGGACTTTTTCATTTTTCTCGGCCATCTCTATCATTGCAGGATCGAAACCCGCGTTGGGCGCTTCCGGTTCGCCTATCTGAACGTACTGATTGTATTTACCCATAGATCATTCTCCCTTCTGAGACGCCCACTTCAACACCCACGCCTCTTGCCAGGTGAACATGAGTCTCTTCCCAGGATGGGATTCCGTGTCCCTTCACGGTATGGGCGATGATGCATTTCGGCTTGCCGTCGCCGTAGAGGTTGTTGGCCAGTTCCAGGGTATTGATAATTTCAGCCATATCATGACCGTTTATCTCCTTGACCCACCAGCCGAACGATGCCCATTTCTCGGCAAACGGCGCCATCGGCATTATTTCCTCGGTCGGACCGTCCAGGCTGAATTTATTGTAATCGACAATCGCGATAAGGTTATCGAGTTTGTATTTGTTGGCGAACATCGCAGCTTCCCAGACCTGACCCTCGTTGCATTCCCCATCGCCGAGAACGCAGAAGGTCCGGTACGCCGGATTATGCTTGGTCTTTAACCTCGGCAGAAACTGGGGTATCTCGGACACCGGCGGATTCATTTCCGTCTTCAGCTTTTCTGCCATTGCCAGGCCGCAAGCGAAAGAAAGCCCCTGGCCGAGTGAGCCGCCGGAATAGTCCATTCCGGGAGTAGCCCAACGATCAGCGTGACCCTGGAAAGTCTCAGCATATTCGTTGTATCCCTTCAATGATTCCCGCGATACGTAACCGATCTCTACCAGCACCGAGTAGATGGCCTCGCAGCAATGGGCTTTCGAAAGGACGACCCTGTCTCTTTCGGGCCAGTCATAATCGGGAGGATTAAGTTTAAGATGATGGAAGTAGAGGGCGATAATTATGTCAAGCATCGACATAGAGCCGCCGGTATGCCCCGACATACTGTAGTCGAGGAGTTCGAACATATTCTTCAGAACGGTCACATATTTGTCCTGGAGTTTCTGGATTAGCTTTTCGTTTGCTGCCATATTTTCCGTCCTTTCTTCTCGATTTTCACGGTATCGACCGATACCTTGCTACCGCATTTCGGACAGGTGTTGTCGTAGAAACCCAGCACGGTTTCCTCGGAAGGAATAGCTCTCATGTACAGTCGTCTGTCTATCTCTTCGCCGAAGTAGAGCAGCATATCACAATTACTGCATTTGATTGTCTCGGTCATAAAAACCTCCTTTTTCCGGTTACATTTTCAGTATCACTTTTACAGCCTTGCCGGCCTTATGGTCGGCAAATGCCTGAACGACATCTTCAATCGGATAGGTAGTCATCAAAGGTTGAAGGTCCAGTTTCGGCAGCATATTTGCCGCTCTGATGAATGAATATGGTGAAACCAGTACCGACTTAATCGTCAGTTCTTTCTGGTACATGTAAAATGCCGGTACTCCGATCTCCATGTCGGCAGGATATACCGCGCACCAGACGATTGTGCCGCAACTGTCAGCCAGGCGAATCATTTCCTTAGCTACTGCGGGAATACCACTGGCTTCAAGGCAGATATTAAAACCCCTGCCGTCGGTCAATTTCATGCACGCTTCCTTCAGATCTTCGTTCAGAGGATCGACCACCACGTCAGCGCCCATTTCTTTAGCGATCCTGCGTTTCCCGGCAACAGGTTCGGAAAGCAATATCCTGGATGCACCGGACCTGATAGCGAACTGGAGCAGAAGCTGACCGATCGTACCGCCGCCGGTAATCATCACAGTATCGCCTATCTTCATATCGGCGATATCCAGCATATGGACACCAACCGCTACCGGTTCGACGAAGGCACCTATATCGAGTGGGGTATCATCCGGGAGAGGAAAGACACAGTTTTCCTTGTATACGGCATATTCCGCCATGGCGCCGGAGCTTGGAGAGAACCGTTCGCAGAAATGTTCCATCATATTATTGCAGTAGTAGCAGGCGCCGCAGGAACTCCTGAAGTTCATCGCTACCTTTTGCCCGACCTTGAAATCACCTTTAATGTCTGAGCCGATAGCGGCGATGGTGCCTGCCGCCTCATGTCCCAGGACATTCGGCCCCGGAGCCCACTCGGGTGGACTGAACCTTCCCTCGACGATCTCGGGATCGGTACCGCAGATTCCGGCATAGGCGATCTTCACCTTTATCTGGTCGGAAGCCATTTCCGGTTCGGGCATATCACGTACTTCAAGTTTATATGGTTCGAGTAATACTGCTGCTTTCACTTCATTCACACCTCCTGTATGTTTTCGTGAACAGAATTATAATCGGAAAAAATATCATGTAAGATACGGGAAAAATACACTAAACAAGCCGTAAATCAGGATAAATTATGTACGAGTAAGATTCCCTTTGTCAATATAGAAAAGGAGCTCATCTGTTGACAATCGATACCTTGTAACAAGATAATATATCTAAGCAATTGAACTATCCTCCGATTATTAGGGGGACTGATACTAAAGGGGAAGGGATAGCGGAATAGATGACCGGACGAAAATACACACTAATATCGTTATTCATCATTGTATCTCTCTTCAGCATTGCTTCAGTCGTTTCTTGCACGTCAGAAGAAACGATTGAGATATCAGACTCACCTGAAGAACCGGCAGATACAGCAAAAACGGAACTTCCTCTTACAAGAGTATCCACCGATGATTTTACTGGCTCAGGTAACTGCGCCAACTGCCATACAGATCTGACTGATTCTGCAGGAAATGATGTATCCATTGGTTCTCACTGGCGTTCGACGATGATGGCAAATGCGGCCAAAGACCCGATCTGGCAGGCGAAAGTAGCCTCGGAAGTGTCACGCACGCCGGGACTGAAAGAGGTTATAGAGGATAAATGTACGACCTGCCATATGCCGATGGCATATACGCAGGCAAACGTCGACGGTACATCCGCGTTGATACTGGATGACGGATTTCTAAATCCCGCGAACGCCCTGCACGACCTGGCTATGGACGGAAATTCATGTACTCTCTGCCATCAGATCGTCGATCCCGTATTGGGCACTTATACGATTGACACAAGTACAGACCCGCCCGACCGGATAAACTATGGTCCTTTCACAAACCCGCAAAAAATGGCGATGAGAACATCCAGCGGATTTACGCCTGTATTCGGTGAACAGACTTTGGAGTCCACGTTATGTGGAACATGTCACTGAGTGACTACCCCGTACGTTGGTAACGAGGGCAACGTACTAGGAACCTTCCCGGAGCAGACACCATGTCTTGAGCATCAAAACAGCGTCTTCATTGAGCAGGGTGTCGAATGCCAGACCTGCCACATGCCCGAAGCGAGTACTCCGGTAATAATATCTACCCTGCCCCGGAATTTACCGCCTCGGGAACCCTTCGTGCAGCACTATTTCGTCGGTGGGAATAAGATAATACTCGATATTCTGAATGAAAACAGCGAAGAACTCGGTGTAACCGCGTCCGACGCGCACTTCCAGGAAACTATTACCAATCTCCTGGACCTCCTGCAGAATGAAACAGCTCAAATCTCTATCCAGGAAGCGGAAGCCAGTGGTGATCAGATAACGGTTAAGGTAAACGTAGACCAGATCGTCGGCCACAAATTCCCGACCGGTTTCCCTTCACGCCGTGCCTGGATTCACCTGACCGTGACCGATAAGAACGGCAGCATGATTTTCGAATCAGGTAATTCTGATAACGAAGGAAAGATAATCGGATGCGATGCCGATTATAATGCTGCCGCTTACGAACCCCATTACGATATAATCTCACAGGATGACCAGGTACAGATTTATGAGTCAGTAATGCAGGACTTCGAAGGCAACGTTACCTATACCCTGCTCAAAGGTGCCGCCTACGCAAAAGATAACCGCCTTTTGCCCCCCGGATTCGATATCGAAAATGCAATCGCTAATATCGCGATCTACGGGAAGGCCACAAATGACAGCAACTTCATGGCAGGTTCCGACCGGGTAGAATACAGGATAGATACCGGTGGAAAATCAGGACCGTATACCATCAAGGTAGAACTGCTGTACCAGACGATATCGTACCGGTTCGTCCAGGACCTGCTGACCGATGACGATAAAGAACTGGTAGATACATTCGGTTCTCTTTATGACAAAGCAGACAAATCACCGATACTCATTTCTTCAGCAAAACAAACCATCCAGTAGAAGTAATTAACGAAATTCATTTTTATAGTAAATGTATAATCCACCCTGATGGATGATACAATCCGCACTTCATTCTGTCATTACGAGTTTCGCCGTCAATAGGCGAACCGTGGTAATCTTTATAAATCGATAGCTTGTCATTGACTAATACGGATTTCTGCACTACAGTGGAACCGGGTTAAGTAAACCGGGTGACCGCTCGCCTCTGGCGAGAGGAAAGTCCGAGCTCTACCGGACAGGATGCTGGGTAACACCCAGGAGGGGCGACCCTACGGACAGTGCCACAGAAACATACCGTCCGCCTCAGGCGGATAAGGGTGAAATGGTGAGGTAAGAGCTCACCAGCGGCCGGGCGACCGGTCGGCTGGGCAAACCCCATCCGGAGCAAGACCAAATAGGGGGGCATATGGGATGTCCGGCCCAGTCCCCGGGTTGGTCGCTTGACCCCGGGGGTAACTCTGGGGCTAGATAGATGGTCACCGTTCGCCTTGGCGAATACAGAACTCGGCTTATAGGTGAACTTAACCCTGCTCAGCCTCAAATTGAGGCTGAGCGTTCTCGATTTTTGCACGGTCTGCCAACCGAAAAAAGTTATGATAATGACAATATGGCAGATCTATTCGAATTCTATCATAACTACTTAGTACAAACAGACCGAGACTATAAAACAATAGAAAGATACTGGACTATCGCCAGGTCTTTCAAAGAATGGCTGCGTAATCGGCAACCTAATGCCATCATGGTAACAGAGTATTTATCCTACCTTCGCGGTAAAGGATATGCCCAAAGAAGTATTCTGCTTTACTATCATGCCTTGCGCGACTTGTTCAATTTCATGAACCAGCCGTTAAATCTGAAGTTACGGAAACCGAAATCTTTACCACAATATACAGGTAAAGACAAGGTTGAAAAGCTTATTCTGGCGGCTCAAGAAGGATTACACAATCATACGGAGACTATGAAAAAACGTAATACAACTATGATACTTACATTTGCCTACACTGGCATGAGACGCGAAGAAGTGGCAAAACTACGGGTTGATGAGATAGATTTCGAAAGAAACGTTATTATGGTCAGGGATGGCAAAGGACAGAAAGATCGACCGATTCCCATGGCGAAAAGAATAATTGAACCTTTGAGAGAATTATGTCAAGACAAAACGAAAGACGAAAAGGTTTTTAACCTTTCAGAGGGTCATATCTATAAAATCGTTCGTAACCTGGGGAAGAAAGCTGGTATCGGGCACATACACCCACACATGCTACGACATTATTTTGGAACGGCATTGGTTGAGAAAGGCGCAAGTTTACGGGATATTCAAGAACTTATGGGGCATGAATCTCTGGAAACGACCTCAATCTATCTCGACGTTTCAGGACGCCATCTTGCAGAGACTGTTAATTTGCTTGATGATTAGCGAAGGATTCCCAATCCGCCCACCATCGCCCTGACATTATAAAACCTGAAACCTTTTCTTCACGAATAGCTTTATTGACACCTTCGCGGGTATAACCGGTCAGTTGAGCTGCCAGAGTGCTAGTCACTTTAACTGTGCCGTCACTTTCGTCGAAATAAATCGACAGGTAGTTTCGTTCCATTTTAAATGCTTCATTTATAGGGATATATGTTCGATTCCCTACCTTCTTTGTCTTTATGTCGTGTTGGGTAATTCGACTGAAGGCTGTTCGACGGCTATGTATATAACCACTGGTAATAATTTCGTCTATAGTCGCGTATCCCGAGATATTAGGGTCATTTCCCCACGCGTGCAGGCAGTCCAGGCAACAATAATTGCCATCTTTTAAATACGCTATACAGTCACTGCGACATTTAGGACATTGGGGAATCATGACTTCGTTTCCACCTTCATTATTCTTCACTACTTCTACTTGATCGATAGTCAGTTGTCATTTTTTGCACACTTCAAATTATCTTGAGATGTATACTGAACTGTCATAATCATAGAGAATATAAAATATAAAATCAAATACTTAGGACAAGCTCGCTATTACAATGGCAACTAATCATCAACACTATGCAGAGAACTTATTTAAACTCAGATGAAATAGAACAGCTTGAAGACGCAACCACAAACCTCCGCGATCAACTGCTCGTTCGAACGCTTCCCATTCTCGACTGCCAGATTAGTAAAGCCTTGCGTATTGCTGTAGATGATATCGACTTCGCACGAGGAACGGTAACGGTGCATCATCAAGAGACCAGAATCAAATTCTTGTGTCCTAAATGTGAAGCTACTCTGAGAAAAAGTGATATCTTTTGTTCCAAGTGCGGGGATAAAATTACTAAGCCTTCGATCCGAAAAGATGAATATCATCATCAACAAATCATACCTATCGACAAAATAACTCTCGAATTATTACAGGAATATGTTGAACAAGGAGGTCCGGTTCTTAAGGATGGTCGGAGGCTAATTTTCGGTATTAACCGGCACCGTGCCTGGCAGATAATTAAAGAGTGTGCTGAGCGGGCTAGGCTTCCCAAGTTCACTAATCCTGAGACAGGGAAAACACATAACATTTCCCCGAAAATATTAAGAGACGCCACCACTACTACCATGATCAAGAAAAGCGCCAATAAAGATAGGCGACATTTGCCGAAAATACATAGGACACCTGTACGCAGAGGTCGTAAGTATAAGTAATATTCGGAGGAAGAATCGTGACCTTTCCACTCAGACCAAAACGCGGAGGATTTTTACGTGTTGTCTCCTGCGGCTTGTTTATCCGGGATTTTCTACTCGGTTTAGAGCCTTATGGTTCACCCAGGGTGGACCCCAATACCGGTACTTACCAGTCATTCATATTCAAACAATACAAATTGGTTTTGATGAGAACTAGCTCCGAAGACCAGGCGATCCGAACCGAGGAGAGTATAGCCAGAAGAGAAAGCCGCCGAATCGATCCCGATAATATTGATAAACTCATCAAAGAATTCTACTCTCGAATGCCCTACAAAGCACATGGCTGCCGCTACCATTCCTTTATAACCTATTTCTCGATGATTCAGAAACTATTATGGGTAAAACCGACCGGTGAAATAGAAAATTCTCATTTTCAAGGTAAATACTCTGAAGGGCAGCCCCGTGTTTATTTCCACCTTACCGAAAAAGGTAAGGCAGCTCCTGACAGCCAGTGGGCAAACCCTCATAAAGTCCTCTACGGCTACTAGCCCAGCCAAGAACCACAGTCCGTAATAACAAGCCACAGAATCTATTTTCAGCCCTCTCTTTACCTTTTTGACACCTGTTATTCAACCAAACCGACTATCACACAATAACCTCACTCTGCTAACGAATTGTGCAATCCGTTATGTTGTGAGAGACGCTATAACGTCGAAAGAGGTGATAGGACGCTATCTGACAAGTTAGAGATTGTGCACTCTAGCCTTGAACCTGATAAATCACGATTATGGCAGTTTCCAAAACAATAATGAAAACATAGGTTCGTTCTGTTGATGCACACCTGTTCCTAATGTTCAACAATATATACATAGTACTTTAACAATTGAATATGAAACTGCTTTCAGTTATGGCTATGTCGCTAATAAAAAAGCGGGAGATTCAAAACAATGGTAAAAACATACATTAAAACTGAATATAGAGACATAGCTAAAATGCTGGTAAAAGCGTTACCAGTAGAAAATGATGATTTTGGACTCAAAGTGAATGAGTACATAGACATCATAAAGTCATTACCAAACGAAGCTAAAACGGCCTTAAAATGCGCTTATATTTTCGCTTCGAAAGCACCTAGAGAAGAGCGTGAAGACTTGTATCAATCGCTATTTCTGGCAATCTGGAAGGTTAAACCTGAAAATGAGAAGTTTGCCTATTCAATAGCACGATGTGACTGGCAAGACTTCTGGAAGTCATACAAGATAAAACAGCATATGACTTTAGAATCGATAACCGAGAGTGATGATAGCAGCCCTGATAATCTGGCAGACATGATAATCGGATACGTAGAATATGAGACACGCTACGATGGAAAAATAGAAGCGGAAACTATCTGGAGTAAGATACCTGAGGATATTAAACCGATTATCCTTAAAAAGCTATCTGGTAAAGCGTTAACATCAGGCAAGCGTAAGCGTGGAAGACCTAAAGTAACACAACCTTTAATTGGAAAGCATCGAAAAGCATATAGCAGATGGTTACGGAAACAGGCATATCAGATACTACCAGACGCTAACCGGATGGAAGGTGAATCTGAAACAGCTTGCCTGAATAGATGGTTAAAAGCACACGGATACAAGTTAATAATGGATTTAGCAGAATAGAAAAAACTTGAAAAAACTGTCACAATAAATCATTGTCAAGCGATTAGCTATAATTGAGAGCGGTAACGATAACCGCTTTCGGGGTTTTTACCCTGAAAGCGGTTTTTTATTGCCACTTTCATATATCCTGAACCCTGTTGAACGGTAAGGGGGGAAAACGGTGGCAAGCCCGCACCCCTTCGGGCTGGTTAGTCCCGACTATGTCGGGATGGCGGGAGCCTTGCCTCTTCATGCTAACCCTCTTCCTGGATCAGGGGGAACCGGGGGATCTGCGCCGCGAAGCAAGGCGTAGCGGTCTACGGTGGAAACGCAACCCCTGAACACGGGATAAAGTCCTTGCCCTGGTCGCAGTGATGGCAGCTCCGGCTGGAATCTGCGAGGAATGGCAGTCCTAAATCTGCCTAACCCGGTACGGCGAAAATGTACCCGCCTGGTCAGGGCGTTAAAGTGACTCTTCTGACCGACTGCTTAACCTGTACGCAGTCCGACAACCGAAGCCCGTGCAACGGCTGTGGTGTCTCTTCCCCCAGATATCAAGAGTACGCAGTGCGGATAGTAATCGGGCACGAATACCCTTCCGCCGTCCTTATGTAGAGGCTCCGGTGGCAAGCTGGGCTTGTGCCTATGAGACTATCGAGGGCGGTAGCAAGCCCCTATAGGCTGTAACCGAGCACGGGAGAATTCCGCTCGCAAAAGTCCCGAGTTGGGGTTGTCGTATCCCTGTCCGGCAGGACTCCCATTGTGAGTAAGACCGCAAGGCAGGCTCCCCTTTGTTGGTAAGGGGGACATAGTATCTTTTAGATGCTATGAAAGTCAACTGCTTCGGTGGTTGGCTTTGATAGCTTCTAAAACCTGAAAATTAAATAAGGGGGTCACTGATGGTCACACGAACGAAGTGTGTCGTGTGCGGAGTGCGTCCGATGACGGTCAGGGGTCGCTGCCGTGTCTGTCATGACAAGATAACGGCGGTTTCTAACCGGAGTAAACCCGAAAAACCCGAAAAGTACCTTACCTATCGGGGCATCGTAGTCGGACTTTTCAAGTCTGGAACGGGCAAGCTTCGGGGTAGACTTCTCCGCATATCAGACAACCGGATTCCAAAGTACAAAACCATCAATCTGAACGAATACTGCGATGGTTTTGACAGGGCGCAGATTAAGTCATTCAAAGCCGCATGTCTTACTCTCGGCGGTTTCAGGGGTTAGGTTAACCCCTGTATACCTTGAAGTCACTTCAGGGTATACAGGGACTAATCAGTCCTAATAATCAGTAGGGGGTGTGCCTTGCAGGACATACTGAACAAGGCCGCCGCCACGATAGAACTGAAACCCACCAACTTCAAGACCGGCTCTGATGGCTACAGAGGTCAGGGGAAAGTTATCCATGACGGTCAGAAGTATCAGGTACAGGTTTTAGCTATCCGTGTCGGCAGCAAGCCGGAAGCCAAGAAAAACGGCAAGAAATAATCTCCGGTTGAAGTACGGTCGCTACAGGCAAGGTTTCCTCGCTTTCCTTGCCTGTAACCGCCGTGTTTTAACTCGAAAACTGAATAAGGGGGTAGGTTTGGAGATTACACTTGCAGACGGTACTCCGTTCACTCATTACATGATTGACCGGATTGCACAGCCAACGAATCATATCACAGACCGTCATTGCTGTCTCGCAGCCCTCATGTATGCCGAACGGGTTGGAGTATCTAAGCCGGTGGCCGTGAGTATTATCATGGCAAAACGCCGGCAGTGGCTTACCTGGCATACTCTCACACAGAGACAGTGGCAAATGCGCACTCGAAACAAAAACAAGGCCAGATTCCACGACAGTATCTCTCTTCGAGAGAAGTACGTCCGGTGTAAGAGATAAATCAGCCTTGTCGTCCGGTCGGGGGGTATTTCTCAGGAAATACTTCCCAGCGGGGTGACAAGCCCCGAATACAATTGAATAAGGAGAGGGTAATGACAAGTAGCGTGACCTGTATCACCGTACAGAAGGGTGAAGAGGTCTATGCGAGAGGCCGGAACGGCAGCTTCAAGCCGGTCAATATCGATGTCATCAATTATGATGATAGCAAGTCGATATTGGTGGAGAGCAACAGGAAAGGACACACGCCGCCTATCATGCTTTCCTTGCTTAACGGGGATGCCGGAAAGCTGGCGGCAGCCTTACTTGGTATCGATGTCGCCAAGCTGTACCGGTACCAAGAAGTGGTAACGGACGGCGAAGCGGAGTACGGAAATACCCAGTACGTTGAAGCCGAATCAATAGAAGAGGCTTTCGAGCTTGCCATGCAGTTTCTCGTCTTCAATTACAACAACGGGGAAGAAGCAATCTCTTACAAGGGATTCCTCGTAGACGGAAGAGAGGACACGATAGAGCTGCCAGGCGATTACCGGTACTTAGGAGTCGAGAGCCTGCGAAAGTTCGAGCTTGCCGACATCGTCAGCGAAATCCGGAGCAACCGTATAGACCAATACCCGATTCCTCGTCCAGACACAGACTGAAAGACCGGTTAGCAGGCTAAAATCCTTTAGCCTGCTTGTGGGGCTTTTAGCCTCAATACAACCGAATAAGGAGAAGTCATGGAATACAAAGAAGCTAAGGGAAAATTGGTTGAGTATCTTAACAACTGGAAACCGGACGGTGAAATGGCTGAAGTCCTTGAGAAGGCAATCCAGGCATTTGATGATTGTCTGGAGATGGGACTCTCCGGCGAAGGACACTAACCGGCTGGCAAACGGGCACTTCTCCGGAAGTGCCCGTTAACGAGGCGGTCAGTCTCAATACAATTGAATAAGGAGTGCCTATGGCAAAGGTGAAAGACCGGCAGACTAGGCGTCCCTGGGGTCGCAAACGGGGGAGATACGGTTGGATAATCCAGCCGGATGAATTTCTCAAGACCATCAAGGAAGCCGACATCGTCGAGATGGGAAGCATCAGGGTAGGTGCCAGGACTCTCGGCGACATCATCAAGCTGATGGAGTTTCCCAATCAGGAACTGCTTATCAGCGCAAATGGCCATCTGGAGTTCGAGAATATCGAGCGGTACATCAGGACGGTCGGTAAACACAAGCGTACCGAGTTCCGAAAGCCAAGACGTATCCAGTCTTTCCGGATACTGGCAGACGCATGGATTCCGCAAGCCAGGAGAGGAAAGCAACAGGTCACGGCAGTCATCAAACCGAAAAAGTACCTATAGTCAGCTGACCGGTTGGCAAGCAGGCTATTTCAGAAAAACCCGATGGCAGAGGTAGCAACTCCGGAAGGAACGTAATTCCTCGATGGCAGGGTTGAAATAGCCTGCTAACGAGGCGGTCAGCCTCGAATACAACTGAATAAGGAGATAAGTATGCTAACAGAGGAAGCCAGGCAGCAGTACATTCAGGATGGCGGAATTCACTGCCCTTACTGCGGCAGTGCCAGTATCGACGGTTCATCACTTGAAGTTGACGGTGGTTATACAACCCAGAGAGTATATTGCCTCGACTGTGACAAAGAATGGACTGACATATATCAGCTCACCGGCATCGTGGAGCGGGGTTAATATCTCTGCTCGTGGATTATTTCATGGAATAGTGCACGAGCAGG
Organism: Dehalococcoidales bacterium; assembly: GCA_016932435.1. Next base: position 73,769 of record JAFGCW010000036.1, read on the forward strand.
ATTATCAGCCTGAATACAACTGAATAAGGGGGAAGATATGGGTAAGTTTCGGGTACACCTGTATCCGGTCGTCAGGGTCGTAGTCGATGATGTAGAAGCCGAAAACCAGGTTGAAGCTACTAAAAAGGCGGAAGCTATTCTGGATTTGCATAGCTTATTATCCATCCCAGATGTCGGCGAGTACGCGGATGACATCGACTGCTTCCTGGTAGACGAAATCGGTGATGACGGATTCGTTAACAGCCGGTGGTACGACAAGCATAGTGAACCTTTTAACTCCGAACCGGAGAAGCCGAAAATGGTTATCTTCGTTCATCGTGGACTTATCGACGAAGTCATTACCGATAAGGCAATGGACTATATCGTGTTTGACGAAGACTGTAATGACGCTGACGAAGAGGTACAGATTACCAACTTTGAAAACGGTTATACATTACACGGCAGCCTGACCGAATACGAATCAGAGGGTACACCTGACAAGGTCGAACATTACTGGAAACAAATACCGGCAATGTAGCCAAAACTTTAAAAAATAATTGTCCATTTAATTCAACGTCATCGGATTAGCCTATGTAGAAAGAAAAAACAAGGAAGGAGAATGCCTATGACAAAAACTCAAGCGGAAAAACTAAAGAAGCTTCGGGACAAGAAGACGGAAGATTACGCCCGGGCAATCCTGTCCTCACCGGTAAAGGCAAGCAGCCTGCTGAAAGTGATCCCTTTCCCGGGCGTAGCGCTGATAATGGGTGACATCCGGAACGGTAAAACCGGCCTTGCTCATGAGATTGCCTGTGAGATGCACAGGCGGTACGGTTTCAAAGCAGCTATCCACCTGCCGAACGTACGGACAAATGATAAGAAGCGTGTTCAGGCTCTTGTACCGGACTGGATGGCAGTTACAACAAAGCGTAAAGAGTGGCCGCAGCGTGCCGTGATAATCTATGACGAAGCAGCCCAGTCCGCTCACGCACGCCGGAGTCAGACAGAGGACGCTCTTGACCTGGACGATTGCCTTGCCATCGCCGGTCAACGAGAACAACTGATACTCTTTATCAGCCACTACTCCCGTAAGCTTGACCTTAACGTTTGCACTTCCGTGCATACCATCATCTGGAAGCAGCCAACGTATGCGCACACCATGTGGGAAAGAGGTGAAATGGCCGATTTCACCATGAAAGCGTTCGACTTCTTCAAGGGAATCAACGGAGAAGTCGCCCGAAAGAAAGCCACCCTCATTCTGGACATGAAAAGCTTCATCTTCTATCAGCTCAATAACAAACTCCCGCCATGGTGGAGTGAAGACCTGTCCAGAATATTCAAGGACATCGATATCAACAGTAATAACAAAATACCAGGTTACTAGGCTGTCACGAAAAATCAGCCTCAATAGATTAGCCAGTATAGGAGGTGGTTTTAAAGAAAAACAACTGAATATTCTCACATCGTAAAAAATAAATCAAAAGGAGAAGAAATGAATAGAGACGATGTACTACAAAAACTCGAACCTGTCATGAAAACCCAGGTGAGGACTATTGAGCACAGTCCTCAAACCCGAATCAACGTCACTCCGGAGATGATCGAGATAAGACCAGGTAACCGGCAGCATGCTCTCACCCTCTCCAAAGAGGGAATAACCAGCCTTTCGAAATACATCGGGTTGCCCGATAATGTTACCAGGAAGCTGAGACCTCAGACGTTCGGTGCGGTGGCCACAGAGCTTCTTTACAAGAAGGGCCAGTACACCCTGATGGTAAAAGACGGTTATGTAACGGGCATTGCCAACCCGAACGAATACCGCGGACTCAATCCGACCCGTGTACTCGCGGCCATAGAAAGAGGGATACGAGGTATCGATTACCATAGAGTACTCATCCTCGACAACTACGTGGTATCCCTTGAGCTTATCGGGGAGAAACGAGAGCCGGTGGTCAGGGGAGACCTGGTACAGGCTGGAGCCAATGTTACCTTCTCCCCTATCGGTACCGTGAATCCGTCAGTCAGCAGCTTCGCCCTCAGACTTGCCTGTACCAACGGCGCCGTACATAACCAGGTACTCCGTGAATTCACCTACGGCGGAGGTGGTGGTGACAACGATGGTGACGATATCTTCGGGTGGTTCAGGGAATCAGCGAAGGAAGCCTATAACTCCCTTAATCACATAGTTAACCGGTACCGCGTCATGATCGAGGAGGAGATCCCACCGGAGCACAGAGCTTCCGTTCTTGAAGCAATGCTCAAGGAAGCCAGGATATCCGGCTCAGATGCCAATGCCATTCGAGCCCTTGCCCTCGAAAATCCGCCTCAGAACTCCTACGACATGATGAACCTGATAACAAACGCAACCAGTCACCTGCTTGAAAACCCGAACAGGGTGAGGAGTGCTCAGATCGCCGTTGCCGGCTATGCCAGCAGTGACGAGCACACCCGCATCTGCCCTGTATGCCACGCACGTAGACAGGGACCGGTTACCGAAAACTAATGCGTAAAGTCGCCGTAACATGGTAAAATAGCGTGCTCTCACCGTCCCGGGGGGTTTTGGGCTGAATCTCCCGCTTCCCCCCGGTCGGTGGGAGCTATTTTTTCCAACTGTTTCTGACCCTCAACCATCGAAGCACCTAATGAAAGTTCAAGCATTCCTGTAAGAATACCGAAAAAACGCATATATAGGAGACGAATCTTGAAAATCGTATACAACGCTGACCCTGTAGTGAAAAGCCTCCGTCGCCTGGTAGAACTATCCAGGATACTACAGAAAAACAATGACCCCGTTATCTATGCAGGGATTAAAAGGGAGAGCAATATCCTGCTCCGGAGAACCGTAAAGCTTTGGATTAATATCAGGGTAAGAGAAAACCGGCTACCCTGGAGGGTCCTGGATAAGCTAAAGATCCGCAAACAAATGACTGCTATTAAGGAAGACGACGAAGAATTCGAAGATTGAAAAAGAAAAACCTGACTATGCAGCTTTAGGTCGTAAGATTGGTTTGAAGTGTGGTAAGGTTAGAACAGAGAAACTTACTCCAAAAAACGAAGTACCAATGCTAGGAAAGCAGCAAAGGCTAGGTGGGGTAAATATCATAAGTTCCCCTTTGTTTTAAAGTTGGCATATTATTTGGCATATTTTTCTTGACAAACATCTAGAATTATTTTATAATTTACTAAAAATAGAGAATAATTATGCCAACTGAACGAGACGAAGTTGAAAAACTATTTAAACCGCATCGAATTGTTATTTTATCCTGTTTAAACGATGCATTTGATAGGTTTTATGAAATCAACCGCGATGAACTAGGCGCGATTCATAGCCGGACAAAGGCTTCTTATATCAACGATTTAGTTGTGAAATACCTTCGAGAAAAATTACCTGATATATTAAAACCACAGTGGGAAAGTAAACGTGGGCAAAGACGTGTATGGTTGGCAGGTTCCGTATGCATGAGAGTAAAAAAAGTTAACCAGGATTTAAATCCGAACAATATAGCTACACAAGCTCAATTTGATTTTTATCAAAAATTATCAAACCAACAACAGAGATTTAACAACATGCCTGCGCCTATACCTCTAATACTTGGTTTCACAATGAATAAAACAAAGACCAGATATGATAAGGTATTTCTTATACACGCAGATAAGGTGTCAAATATTAATAATGGTGGTATTCAAAGCATTAAGCCCATTGTGAAATGGGCTATTCAGATTACTGATGATGAAACTCCAATAGGGGCTGAACAACGCCCAATTATACATATCCAAGAGCCGAGTTCTGGAATTAAACATCGGATCAGAATAAAAAATAACAAAGCCAAAAAATCTAAATAAAAAGTGGGGCAATATGGAAGCAAACACTTTTAATCCTGCTTGGCTGGTTATAGCACGTCAATCTAGAGGTTTAACTCAAAAAGAGTTGGCGCAATCTCTATCAGTTAATCAAGGATGGTTATCTCGAATCGAAAGTGGTCTTAGGAACATCTCAGAGGAAAAATTAGAAGAAGTATCTAAATTACTTGATTACCCCGTTTCGTTTTTTTGTCAACCAGATCCTCCTTATTTGGCAGGGCGTACAGATATATTTCACAGGAAAACAGCTGTCCCTGAAAAAGTTATAAATAAAGTCAATGGTCAATTGACCGTTATTAGTACAGCTCTCGAAAGACTTCTTGAGGGAATAGAGATTGAAGGTATTTCAATGGAATCTGTTGACCTAGAAGAATATACTGGTTCAATAGAAACAATTGCACAAATAATGCGTTCTAATTGGGGGGTCCCTCGTGGTCCAGTCCAGAATGTCACAAAACTTATAGAAAATGCGAAAGCAATAGTAATCCCTTTTGATTTCGGAACTAAACGTATTGATGCAACAAGTTTCTGCTTACCGAAGGCGACGCCCCTATTTTTTGTAAATAGCGCTGCTTTCGGAGATAGACTACGTTTTACACTTTGCCATGAGTTAGGACATATAATTATGCACCAGGGGACAATAAGAGAAAGCAGGGAGGATGAAGCCAATAGATTTGCCGCAGAATTCCTTATGCCGGAACGTGATATTGCTCCTTATTTAGACGATCTGACTTTTGAAAAGCTTGCTTCTTTAAAAATCCAATGGCGAGTCTCTATGGCAGCATTACTTAAACGGGCGCAGACTATAGGCACTATTACATCTTCACGAGCAAAGGCTTTATGGGTACAATTGAGTAAATTCAAGCAACGGGAACCTAAGGAACTAGATATACCTTTAGAAATACCGAGTTTATATCAAGAGATTGTTGATGCATACCAATTTGATTTGGAATATGAAATCGCCGAACTAAGTGCGTTACTTCGCCTATCAGAAAATGACATCTATCAGTACTTTATCAAACCACAAAGCTATGATTTGGTTGATGAAGCCGAAAGAATCATAAAAGAAAACCAAGCAAAATGATGAGAGTAAATGCCTGACAAATGCTTAAGCGAGTTTGGACTATTGAAGAAATAGTTCGATTCACTTATTGAAATCGTATCGTAACTGTTGTAATATTCCATCGGCACGGTAACCCACCCTAATCTTGACCAACAGCACCAGCTTAAAGGCGAGTCGCTTTGACAACTTGGGCAACTTGCCAAGAAAGGGGGTGATTTGTTTGGCCAAGACACAACAGGGTAAGAAAATTGTCCCTGTCGATCCTCATAAGAGGAAAGCCGGTGGCAAAACGGTGACGGTGAAGCGCCACCGTCGGTCTACTCCTAATTAGGTAGGCTGAATAGGGTTGCCGTGCCACCAGCTATTTTCGGATATTATCATATATCCTGTAAACCATGTTTTGTCAAATTCAAAGTGTTCAGATTCAAAATGACACAATACGCATTTTTTAAACCCGACTTATATGAACATAAATTTTTGTTCACAGGTTGTGTATATATTAAACGGTGATAAAACTTATATTCGAGTTGGAGTTATGATAAAAGTTGATGAAGGCAATCCACTATCATTTGGGAATTCTTGATCTTAATTTCTAAGAATATTCATCATTTACCAAAATATAATTTTCTGAAACCTTTAGGCCAAAGCATTCTCATGACTTCGCTGTAATATATAGGCGGAACATAGATCCTAACGACTTGATATTTTTCGCCGTTTTTTTCTACTTCTTTTTTCTTTTTTCGTTGAGCTGGTGAAATATCATGAAATCCGGCTTTTACTTCAACAAATATCCGTTCCTTATGACCATCCAGATATTTCTTTTTCGCGATAAAATCGAATCCTTTATTGTTTTGTTTTTCAAGTGTACAGTTGTAGTTTTGTAAGATAAAGCTTAGTCGGGTGAAAGCTTCTCCAGCATCTCCTTTGAATTGTTTTTTCGTACGCACTATCTTCCTCCAGCCAGATTACTTTCTCTCCCTGCTTTTTATCCTCTCCAGTAAAACGGAAGCCGGTTCATAGGAACGACCTTCCTGCCGGGCAAGTTCGGCTTCGGTTGGAACGAGTTCTCCCCGAAAGGCTTTGTTCAGTATCGACTGGGTAAGTTTTTTAACCTTTAGCTTGGCGGCTTCTACTCGTTGCTCTATTGTGCTAGCCAGCTTGAAGAGGGATTCTACCCGTCGAACGATTTCATCTTGTTCTGGTTTTGAAGGTAGAGGGAAAGGCATCGACTGAAGCTTCCTAGCATTAATATTCGACTGACTGACTCCGTCTGTTTTAACCTCATTTGCCCAGGATCGACCGATACTTGAATTTAGCCAATAACATACGTAAATAGGATTGATTATAACTTGATCGAATTGCAGTCGTATTAGATACGAAGCGAATGTACATTGGATGTCCGAGTCAAATACAGCCGATTTTCCGACTAACTCGGGACTATTTGTTCGATTAAAAAGGAGATCACCCTTATTAAGTAAAAAGGATTCATTAGTGTCGTTTACTGTTATATATTTCAACTCAGAATAGTCGATCAGACCGTCCTGAATATTCCCCATTCTTAGTATTGGGATATTGCCTTGTTGTTGGTCGGTAGCTTTAACTGATGTTCCATATTGACTTCTATTAGTCCTGCTACCTAAAGAAACATAAATCCATTCACCTGGTATTTCAGGTAATTCTGTGGTGGTTAGTTGGTAATAATCCGTAGATTCTTCATGGACATTCGAAACAGTATTTCGTTCTCCCCAATTCTCTGTGAGTTTCCCGGAACAAGCAGCATCGAGAACGGATCGGCGAAAGCGCTTCATGATCTGGGAGACTCTGTCAAGTCGCTGGTTGACCGCATCAACCTGAGGAAGCAGTTCTTCTATCATGGCAACGATGCGTTTTTGTTCGGCAAGGGGAGGAAGTTGTATAGCCGTATCTTTTAATACTTTGGTACTTATACTTGCTTGTGATACATGATGATTACAACGGTTGAAAAAATAACCTTCTCTCCAAAGTTGGTGTAATACTGTTGCACAATATTTTGGATATATTACATAATAATTACACCTTAATCTTGTCATGTGGTTTGAAAATACATAGGATTCAGGTAGTGTATATATAGCGGTTTTTCCTACAAGCTCGGGGCTATTCGTATTATTAAATAAAACGTCGTCTTTTTTAAGATAATAGTTATCATTACTGATATTTTTTTTAGCTACATATTTAATAGTTTCGAGTCTAAGTAATCCTGATTCTGAAACATTCATTGGTCTCATCTGAGGGATACCTTGACCTAGTTGATTATTTTCACCACATGCGAAACCAGGCTGAAAATCCGTAATGATGTTTTCATCCAGCTTAGTCGTACTCCAACCTTCTGGTAGTTCGTTATTCATGCGTTGTTTGAACTCCCGTTTTCAAGCAACGATGATATTGTTGCTAGTTCGTTCATCGCATTTTCGAGTTCGGAAATAGCATCAGTAACCAGTTCGTCCGGTTCCGGCAGGTCTTCGCTATCATCGAGTGATTCATCCCTCAGCCATTTCAAGCCGTCGAAGTTGTATTTCCGGTTTATAACCTCAGTGATATGAAAGGAATGCCAGCGATCTTCCGCTGAATCGTTTTGTTTCCTCGGGCTTCGACCGTTCGGATCAGAACCATAGCATGTTTCGAATTCAGTGAAATGCCTGGCAGTCAACGGTCGTTCTTTCTTGGTAATTCTCGGTACATTGGTGCGCCCGTCGTATATCCAGGTGATCTCGGTGGAGTAGCCTTTCGTGAAGAAAACTACGTTTGTCTTGGTGCCAGGGCTGTAGGGGCTGAAGGTACCGTTGGGGAGGCGGAGAATAGTATGCAGATTACAGTCCTGGGTAAGTATCTCGAATACCTCTCCTGCCTGGTCGGCAAACAAGCAATTATCCGGTACCACTATCGCCGCCCTTCCTCCCGGTTTGAGGGTGGCTACGACATGCTGGATGAAGTTAAGCTGCTTGTTACTAGTGGAAATGGTAAAATCATCACGGTCCGGCACCTGGTTGGCGCCCTTGGTACCGAATGGCGGATTGGTCAGGATTACATCATAGAGGTTTCCGTCTGTTATTTCATAGATTGAGTCTTTCAGCCTTATATCAGGCTGAAGGCCGTGGAGAAACAGATTCATCAGAGCCAGACGGCGTGGCCGTGGCACAAGGTCCGCTCCGTAATAGGTTGCTGTTCGAACCCGTTGAGCAAGCTCCCGGTCCATAGCTCCACCTCTGGTTACATCCATAAGCCACTCATAGGAACATACCAGGAACCCACCGGTGCCGCAGGCAGGATCGCAGATAGTAAACTCCTTATGACCACGCGGATCCGGTTTCATACACCTGACAATCGACTGGATAAGCAGCCGGGGAGTGAAGTATTGTCCAGCACCTTTCTTCCCTTCGCTGGCGGCTTGCTCCAGCAGGTGTTCGAAGGTTTCCGCCTTAACATCGATATCAAGATATGTCCATTCCGTTTCATCGATAAGCCCGGTCAGTTTTTTCAAATTGACCGGATTGTTGAAACGTGACTGAGCATCGGTGAAGATATCACCAAGCAGTCCCGGCTGATGACTTAACGTCCGGAGTATCTCGATATAACCATTGGCAAGAGCGGTACCGGATTTAGCAATGATAGCCGACCAGTTACATTCAGAGGGTAGCGTTACTCCTCGTTCATCCGCCATCTTGATAAAGAGGAGATAGGTTATCTGCTCAATATAGTCACCGTAATCGATGCCGTCATGCCTGAGAGTGTGGCAAAATCCCCACAGTTTCTGGGAAATATCGGTCATACTGCAATAGCCTCATTGAAATTTTCCAGCAGCTCTTCAAGCTGCTTGTTAAAGACAGTGTCTGCCCGTGTCCATCCACCGGCACGGTTAAAGACCGGCATGCTATCGAAATCTGTCCGGTCTATGGACAGGTTCTCGATCAAGTGATTTTTTATGCGATCAAGCCATTGCTGCTGCTCGGAAGTAAACGTTTTTCCGTAGGTCACTTTCCTGAATGCCAGGTTCACCCGTTCTTCGGCGGTATAGAGAGGTTCCTGCTCCCGGGCGGCGTGCTTGACCATAGATATTATATCTGCTAGCGCTTTGTCATAGCGAATGGCATGGACCTTCTGGAGATTCTGTACAGTGAAATGTTGCGGAGCAGCAGCTAGCTTCGTGCGAAGTTCGTTCAGCACGTCTGTACCCCAGTCTTTCGGACGGTCAAGCAATATCTGAATAGATTCTATTTCATCGGCGTGTTCCTTCACGAAGGTTGAGAAAGCGATGAGGTAATCCTCCGGTTTATACTCATGTCCGCGACCATCACGGATACGCAATTCACTTGATACAGTATCCTCTGTATCATAAGCAACGAGGAAGCTCCGGGGTTTCCGCTTGTAGTGGATGAGTAAGTCCTGGAAATCCGGATTCCTCAGCAGAGACATGGTTGTGGTGAAATCATGACGGAGCAGTTCGGGTAGTCCCCGTGAGTATCTGGCAACATCTCCATCCGGTAGGTAGGTAGAGAAAGCTGATCGAGCTTCGGACGACATCTCTTTATCAATTCGCTGGAGACGTTTCACTAGGCAGCGGGTGTTATACTCCCGGTCACGGTTCTCCCAGATATCATCGATTATATCGAGAATGCTCCTGCTTTCTTTCTGGGGTGGTTCGGTGGTGATAGCTGTCGTATGTTTGAAGTACTCCATGAGTGTTCCGTCGAAGCAGTCAAAGACTGTGAAGTGAGACTTTTCAGGGAAGTGCTCGCCGCGACGCGTACCGCGTCCCATCATCTGTTCGAATAAAATGCGTGATTTCACCGGACGGAGGAAAACAATGTATTCAAGGTCAGGGATATCCACACCGGTAGAGAGCATGTCCACTGTCACGACAATCCCCGGCAGCGGTCGGTTCCTGAATTCACGGATTCGCTGGAGAGGACGATCGACTCTACCGGTAATTTTCTGCACGAAAGAATCTCCCTGACCGAAGATATCACGGGCGGAATCGACAAGCTGGTCAGCATGGGAAGTATGGTGTAGGTCGTTCACGGCAAATATCAGTGTTTTGGGGAATCTGCCGTATTTTTCCTGGTGGTCAATAGCATAGGTTTTCAGTTCTTCGAGAATCTTCCGGTTCGAATCCGGAGCGGTGACCTTTTCTTCAATTTCGGTTGTATCGAACTGGCGTTCATCCTCAAGTTGGTCCATCTTCTCCTGGCCAGTCTCTGGATCGATTACTCCTACTTCTTCACCTTCGTTGAGAAAAACGCCGTTCATGCGAACGTTCGACTTTACGGTGACCAGGTCGTAATCAACCAGGAATCCTTCTTTTACTGCCCGTTCGTAGTCATACTTATATACGATATTGTTGAAAAAAGCGGTAGTATGAGCTGCTGGTGTAGCGGTAAGACCTATCTTGATGGCATCGAAGTATTGCAGTGTTTTCAGCCAGATAGCTGATTCGGATGAGGTGTAGCCACGGTGGCACTCATCAGCAATAATCAGGTCAAAAGCGTGGATGGGGATATCCAGTATATCGGCATCTTCTTCAACCTGTTCGTCACCCAGTGAAGGTATAATATTTCTACCGAAGAGGTTGATAGTCATGCGCTGGATAGTACTTACGTACACAAAGGCGTCACCTGGTTTGGGATTTGTTAAGTACGAGTTGGGTAATATCAATGGATCGTATTTGAAATCTTCTTCGAAATCTTCACGGTAAAACCGCTGACTATATACCTCGTAAATTTGATTGAATTTTTTATTATGCTCCGGTTCAAAAGACGCAAAGGCACGGACTGCCTGTGCAGCGAGAGCACGACGGTCGACGAGAAATAGGATACGTTTTGCTACGCCTGATTTCATCAGTCGGTAAACCTGGTTAACCATGGTGAAGGTTTTTCCTGTACCGGTAGCCATGGCGACAAGCATCTGATGTTTTCGTTCCGAGATAGCTTGCTCAACAGCGTTATTAGCTTCTATTTGGTAGGGACGTAATCGAGGATGAGCATTCGGGGTTTCCAGGAGGTTGGAACAGGTTGAATCGAAATCATACGATAATTGTTCGTTGAGAGCTTCAGGAGTATGAAAAGCCGCGATCTTCCGAGAGCGGTGCTGAGGGTAGCGAACATCATCATACCAGATAATTTCTCCATTGGTGGAATAGAGAAAGGGAACATGATACCCATGGTAGTTTACCGGATTGTTCGTTAAGCCCTTTGAGTAACGTTCCGCCTGAGTGAGGACATTCTGCGGTCCTAGACTGACCTTTTTCGCTTCAACGACACCAAGTATCTGTCCATCAAGACAAAGGGCATAATCGGCTGGGCCTGCATCGGTGGGGTATTCTTCAATGGCACATTTATTATATTTCGCAAGGCTATCGCTCGAATTATAAGGCACTATCTTCCAGCCGGCTTTCTGAATCAACGGATCTATACGTTTTTTCCTGGTTTGGCGTTCACTTTCGTACATCATTGAAACGAAATAATAAAGATAATATATATGCCGATTATACAACTTCCACTATATGTGAACAATACACAATCGTCTAAGATTGGTATAGCCATGAGTAGATTTAAGTTGAATATCCTCCTGTGATCTTGCGGCAGATTTCAAGCATTCCAAGTAGAATACTTGGTGTAATATCGGAGTATCTAAATCTAAAAGCAATAAAGCATTACTTCAACCTTGGTCTAATGGGAGTATTTGAATTAATGGTTTGTTATTCCAGTATTTTCAGAAAATCAATCAGATCATTTAAATCTTGCTGGCTCATTCTCCACCTGGGCATTTCCTCATCGAGTGGTTCTCCTGCAGGATTTACCCCTTTTGTTATAGCTTGCCTGATTGTGTCCTCTGTGTAAGGTGGATGTTCTTCATGTTCCTCTTCACCATTTCCCTCTTCATGATGATCTGCAGACGTAAGACGTTCCCAGGTAATATCAGGCGTTTCAAAACTCCACATCATCATGTTGACTCTCCCGCCTTTACCATCAGCACCATGACAGTTTGCGCAGGTGATCGAATGCATCATCGTGATGCTTCCGCTGTAAGAAATGGAATCCCCTGATTCGCTGGTAGCGGTGAAATAGATCCTTTCGCCGTTTGAAGCATAAGATCGACTGCATGCCGAGATTAATCCAATACCGAGTATCAATATGGCGATAATGATCCAGATATTCCTTCGTTGTTTCTTTACAATTTTCTCATTCATTGTTATTACCTGCCTTTCTCAACCCTTAGAAATCTAGCGTTAATAGCAACGATTATAGTACTTAAAGCCATTAGTGCTGCTCCGACAGCAGGATCCATTATGAACCCAACCCCATACGCAACTCCCGCAGCCAGTGGAATAGCTATTACGTTGTATCCGGTTGCCCAGGCTAAATTCTGCAGCATTTTTTTATACGTTGCTTTCGATAGGTTGATGATAGATGTTACGTCCCGGGGATTGCTTCTTACCAGGACTATATCGGCGCTTGCCACGGCAACATCGGTACCAGCTCCTATGGCAATACCGATATCAGCCTGTGCAAGTGCTGGCGCATCATTAACTCCATCACCGGTCATCGCGACGATCAACCCACGATCCTGGACTTCTTTAACCTTTTCGGCTTTCTTGTCTGGTAGAACTCCAGCAAAATACTCATCCAATCCTGTCTCTTCGGCTACCCATTTGGCTACGAGCTCATTATCGCCGGTGATCATCATGCACTGAATCCCCATTCCCTTGAGTTGAGCAATAGCTTCTTTGGACTCTCCGCGGATTATATCGGCAAGAGCGATAGCTCCCATAAGTTCGCCATTGATCATCACAAAAATTACCGTCTTACCCTGGGAAGAAAGATTTTCGATTCTGTTATCATCGACATTTATACCGTTTTCTATTAGATAGCCGGGACTGACCGTTTTCACTTCTTTACCATTAACCTTGCCTTGGGCACCCTTCCCTGGAATAGACGTGAACTCTTCAACCGGAAACGTATCATCAGCCGAGATAACGATACCTCTGGCAATCGGGTGTTCGGAATGAGCTTCTACCGATGCCGCATATTTCAGGATCTCTTTTTCATTAATTTTCCCGTTCAATGCAATTATATCGGTTACTCCGAATTCTCCTCGGGTAAGAGTTCCGGTTTTATCAAACAGTATTGCCTGTACGTTTCTGGCTTGTTCAAAACCGTCGCGGTTCTTTATCAGCAGACCAGCTTTAGCAGAAACTGACGTCGAAACGGACACCACAAGGGGTATGGCTAGACCGAGGGCATGGGGACAGGTGATCACCATCACTGTTACCATTCTGGAAAGAGCGAAGACGAATGTACTTTGAGCTACTCCCAGCCATACAACTAGAGTAATGAGTCCAGCACTGATGGCAATTATGGTTAGCCAGAGAGCCGCTCGATTAGCTAAATTTTGCGTTCTAGACTTACTTTCTTGTGCCTGGCGGACGAGTTCTGTCATCTGGGAGAGATACGAATCTTCACCCGTCTTTTTAACCTCTATGGTGATAGAACCCTCACCGTTTACAGATCCACCTATGACAGTAGCTTCGTTTAATTTGTGTACGGGAACAGATTCACCGGTAAGCATTGATTCGTTTACCGATGTCTCGCCATCGATTACTATACCATCGGCTGGTATTTTCTCTCCGGGCTTCACCAGTACTGTGTCATCTATCTTCAGCTCATCTAAAGGTACTTCTTTGATGTTTCCATCAGGCATTACTTTATGTGCTTCTGAGGGCATTAGCCTGGCAAGTTCTTCGAGGGCTGAAGAAGCAGACATAATTGATCTCATCTCAAGCCAGTGTCCCAGTAGCATAACATCAATAAGGGTAGCCAGTTCCCAGAAAAAGACGCTTCCGCTTAACCCGAAGACAACAGCACTGCTGTACACGTAGGCAACCGTTATGGCCAAAGCGATGAGTGTCATCATACCAGGAGATTTCGATTTCAACTCACTGTATATACCTTTAAGAAAAGGCCATCCGCCGTAGAAAAAGATGGCCGAAGATAAAACAAAAAGAACATAAGATTCACCAGTAAAACTGATCTTCCCTTCAATACCGAGGAATTTTTGAATTAGTGGTGAAAGGATGAGGATGGGGATAGTAATAATGAGTGATATCCAAAAACGACGCCTGAAATCTGCTACCATCATGGCGTGATGACTTCCGTGACCGCTATGGTCAGCCATGTTATCATGCCCAGCATGCATGGACCCCATGTCATGTTCCATAGCTTGATGTCCAGACATGTTCCCATTATCATGCTCCATGTGAGTATGCTCGTTTTTTGACACGTCTCCTGTATTATGCCCCGTGTGCATATGCTCGTGGTCAGACATGCCTTCCATATTCATATTATCCATATGATCATCCTTGTGTCCTGTGTTTTCGTTACCCATATTCACCTCAGCTACTGGACTCTATGACGAGACCTTCTTCGCTTCTATCAGTTTGAATATGCCTACAGAAAGGTCTGTAACCCGTTCAACAACCAGACCACTGCGAACAACGTTTTCTACAGTTCGACGATTGATATTTGGCCCCATAATGTGCACTACCAGTGGATTCATCAGGTTCATCATACCAGCGATGATTCGGTTTGCGCTTAGAACATGCTCTAAAAGGACCACTTTACCACCTGGTTTAACGACCCGTCTGACCTCCTCGAGTCCTTGAATTGGGTCAGGAACCGAGCAAAAAACAAAAGACCCAACCACCGTACCAAAGGTATTATCTTCGAATTTCATGTTTTGAACATCCATTTGTTGTATATCTACTTTAATATTTTCTCTGGCTGCTTTCCGGCGAGCACGATTCAGCATTTTTTCACTGAAATCAATGGCGGATATTTTTGCATTACTTGGATAGTATGGAAAGTTTTTTCCGGTTCCCACACCGATTTCCAGGATGTTTTCACCTTTCACCTTACTCCAAAGTAGCTTCCTCCACCCGGTAAATCTGGATCGTTCCATCATCGCTTCCATATGATCGTAGATGCCGGCGATACGATCATACCGGTTTCGTATTTTATAGGTTTCTTTGCTGTTGAATGTCATTTGTACTTTATATATTTCTGGAAAATAGGATGAATTCTATATTCGCCACAATTATGGCTTTTAAGTGGATAAGCAACTATACAACTAATATGTCAGTCTAACAAACATGGGATGAAATAGTTGTAAAGCGGATAAAGGAATTATTACAGAAGAATTACATTTTTCCGTTCGATTTCAAGAATAATCAAATAAAATTGACAGTAGGATTTTTTGCTGGAAGAGCTTGGTCAAACCAAGTTAAGAAGTGGAGGTAAGTTCAAGGTAAATATTTCGAGTAATCTTTGACATCAATTTTAAACCTATTTATTTAATCAGCATAGTGCGAAAGTCCTGAATGGTGAAATAAACATTGTTTCAGGTATTCTAATAAGAATACTCAAACGATAGCTCGAGCTAATACCGATGGAGCATATTTTCTAATAAATTATACGCTACCATAAGACCTGTTTTTCCCCACCTCTACCATACAGGTTCTTGATTGATTGATCCCAGTGATTATTGAAGATTTTCTACTATGCTAACAATTCGTCAACAAGAGAGTGCCGAAAAAGTCCCGGTTCTTTTTATATAAGGCGAATGTTGGAAATTTGTTGATCTCAAATCATTCGCAAATAACTTGTAAAACGGTGAAATTTTAAGGGAAAATATACTTTTTCAACACTCTCAAAAAGTTTAATGAGACAGATAACGTAAAGGGAGACGTATGGAGAGGAACTGAGGAGGGTGTAGCATTTTACCGTAGTCGATTTGTCCGAAAACTACTGACCAATACACGTGTTTATCTCATTCAGTGATTGGACGAAAGCTAAAACTTTTATAACTGTAGTTGAATTCAGGCAACCAATATTCATACATCGACTTTGGAGCTCGGTAAGAAATCATATAAACCCACCTGTTATGAAGCTTGAAGTATTCGCTTCCCCTTATTTGAATCCCCTCGCCCTCATATTCATAGTCCGCCTGATAATCGCCGTTCTCCAGCTTTATCAGGCTGTTTAACTGGTAGTCTTTGACTGCTACACCACCCAGGCCAGTGAGTGAAGCTATAACTGAAGCATATTGTCCAAGGGTCTCCCCCGCTTTCAGTTTATAGACTTTCGCTGCTATGCTTATGCCCGTTAGCTCGGAAGATTCATAATCAAAGAAGGCAACTTTGTCCTCCCCCAGTCTTACAACTTTCCAGCCAGCCGGGAAAACAATATCATATTTATGGATTACGTCATAATATGAGTTACGAGCAATATCTCGCAGAATCTGTTTAGCTGCTTCGTTTTCGCCCTTTACTTCTCCTGTTCTCTCATTAATCAACCATTTCGAGTCTTCCGTCGTAATCATCCAGTAGCCACCACCAGTATAGGCCGCCAATCGTTTGAGTGAGTCAACATACACTAAACTGCAGAATTCCAAGGAAGTCTTCTCCAACGGAAGTCTGGTTGCCTCTCGAATTGTCTCAATATTAGCAACATGCACCGCATTAATGAAATGATAATCCAATCTCATTGTTAAAACTACACCTTCATATCCCCCGAACTGCTCGGCTTTCTTGATCACATAGGCGTAGAGGTATTCTATAACCTGCGCTTCACTCCAGTTGGGATTATCCTTTGGTATGGCATCACTGGATTCCGGGCTTTGACTGCACCCTATCCATAACCCTGAAACCAGAATCAGGATTGCCAGCCCGATTAATGTTGGAAGTTGTCGCATTGCTAGGATCACGCTTTAAATCCCCATTTATCGTAACCGGCTTTGGGGTTTTCTATATATTCCTTGTAATGGGTGTAAACCTCTTCTGCAACCCGAACGAGGGATTCGAAATGGTGTCCTCGGTTCAGCCGTTCAACTGTGTAAGATAGAAGAAATATGAGTTGCAGGTCTTCCCAAGCTGGGGTCCATGTATATTTTCCTGCATTATTCGTATATGGTTTTACTTTTTTGTCACCAAACCTAATTTGTAGTTCCACACGACCATCTGGAAACTTGCCCGTCTCATGCCCCGTAAAGAATATTCGCATTGTGAGCCCCCATTGCTACTATTTCTTTCCAAGACTGCGTGACCTGATAAATATGGCTATACTTTTCAGATATTATCAAGCATTTTAATCTCTTCCAGGCTGTTCTTAGCAGTCCTTCTGTATTCCTTGTCGCCGGTAAGTTTAAGCACTTCATTGGCATGTTCCTTAACCATCTTGCGAGCGTACTCATAGCTACACCCCAGTGCTTCTAGCGTTATATCACCAAATATATCGCCATAACCTGGCGGCGCTGTCACACCTTTCGAAGCGCCTATGGCAACCTTGTATAGGGTGCTCATGTTCAGATGAGGACCGGGGTCCCTCGGAGATAAGCTTATCGCCTTGAGTAGAGCACGTTCTGCATCCCTGGCTCTACCAGTTTTCATGTATCCGAGACCCAAGCCCTCCCAGCTTGGCGCTGAATCTGGGTTTCGAGAAACTATTTGTTCAATCCTGTACACAGCTTCATCAGGATTATTCTCAAGCATCTGTTGGGTTTGTCGCAACTCTAGCTCATCAGTTCCCAGTGTCGACAATGCTTCAGGAAGACGCCTCAGTATAGATAGCTTCTTCTGCAAAGGCCTCCGTGAAGCTGTGTTTTTCGGCGGTGCCAACCTGAGAGCCTCTTTCACGTGTTTCTCCGCCAAGCGAATGACTTCCTCAATAGTGTATCCTAAATTATGGAGAGACATCTTTGCCCATTCGGGATGGGAGAAGTTATCTGGCGGTGACAGAAGCCCGGCGTTTGCAAGGGCACACAAGTAGAACTCTGCCAAATAGTCATGAGGCGTAGACGTGTCCGGCCACATTTTGATGCCCCCAATATACACCTTCTCCGCATCCTTGAACCTGCCAGCTATAGAATATACGAGGCCTAAAAACGGCCATGTCCAATCAGGTCTCTCGCTCACCAATTTCTCAACGAACAAAACCCTGCCCTCAATGGTCTGGCCATTTGGCAACAGGTCCGCGAATTCCTGCATCGCCTCTGCCCTGGTTCGCCAGAGCCTTGCATGGTTGTAAGTAGCTTCCAGAGCGCTCTCCCAGTCACCCGGCTTATATTTACGGACCACTATCGAGCCATTGGTCTCGACTACGAACCTGACCTTAGTAATGAACTTCCCGCCTGCCTGGTATAGGTGCCCACCACCTGGGAGATGATTTACGCGACAATAAACACCCCATATGTTCAAGTAAGACCTATCTCTTACCGGAAGTACAGATTTGGCGTCTGCCACGGTTTTAACCCTCTCCAACAACCCGCGAGAAGGCTCACGCTGTCTCTGCCCCACTGCCTGCTCCTTCGGTTAATTATTTCGTACGATGTTACTTCATAGATTCCGTTTACAATTATATTCTGTTGTATGTTTAGTGTAAATCGGTTATCACCCTGGACTAAAGATTGAGGCTGCAGTCTACTTGGGGAGGACATGAAGGCGGTGCTGGGTAAAAAAACAGAAGGTGACTCGGGTCACATTTCATCTTCTCTCATGATGGTGGCACCTAAAAATGAAAATTCAGGGAGTGATGGAATTACTCTGAAAACCAATTTGCTACCTGTTGACAGACTAATCATTCTGTTCGTAAAGTTGGTTACGTTTTTACCGTATAAGAGTCTGGAGTTATTATTGTATAATGACTCCAGATGAAAAATACAATAGCCATAATACTATTATTACTTATCCTAACAATATCTAGCTGTACGGGACAGTCTGACGGTAGTAACACGCAAAATGGAAAAGAAAATACCCAAACTGATACACCTGTACCTTCAGCAAATACTAGTGAAGTTATAACGGTTGCAGATGCAATTGCACAAGTTAGTCATTGCGTAGTTTATATTAAAGCTGCTTTTGGAACGTGGTGTGCTTCAGGAACAGGAATAATCATTGATAATAATGGCTACATAATTACGAATAATCATGTAGTAGAGAAAGGCTATTCTGCATCAATTTATTTCCGAGACAAGGCAATCAATGCAGAAATAGTTTTTCGGGATCCAGATAAAGACTTAGCAATCCTTAAATGTCCCAATGGCAACTATCCAGCAATAACGCTTGGGAGTACAATCCAACCAGCACTAGGTGAAGACGTTATAGCTATTGGCTTTCCTTTTTCTTCAGTGTTGGGAGATTCGCCATCATTATCAAAGGGTGTAGTTTCGGCTCTTCGGACTATTGACGGACTCAAGTACATACAGACAGATGCCTCGTTAAATCCAGGTAATAGCGGTGGACCTTTGATAAATACTCGCGGAGAAGTTATTGGTATAAACACTTTGAAATTATCGGAAAGTGAAGGCGTAGGTTTTGCTATTGATGTAGAAGGTATTAAAGGTTTCATAGAAAGCATCTTACAAAAAATCATTGCTGGTGAGTTGCTTTTACAGAAACAACCAGCACAGAGAGCAAAGTTGCCAACGGAGGGTATAATTTTCCAATATCATGGAAATGGGATATCTCCATCATTCAGCATCAATTCTTCACCATGGACACTATATTTTAAACCAGAATTCGATGGTCGTGTCATAATATGGGCGAGTGAAACCTTAAAAGTCAATGATTGGATTCGAGTATTTGGGACAGAGCACAACATTCACTTGAATGTAACTGCAGGTAGATTATATCAAACTTACATTTACTCTCTCACTGGTGATTCTATAGTAATTGGTCCAGCTGATGGAATGACTACCATTTCATCCGGAATAGGAGAGTGGACAGTATGGGTTGTAGAGGAACCTGCCTTAGTTTTATCGCTGCCTTGTGCTTTTTCAGGTGAAGGTGAGGTAAATACAACTCCAGTTTTGTTAGAAAATTCAAAGAAGTATAAACTTACTTTTATTACCTCCTGGGATGGTGATATTTCTATAGCTTGGAAAAGTATCGATAATAAAGTCCTTTTCCATCGGAATACTAAATCATGGGTGGACTTTCCTAAAAGCGTGGTTGCAGGCATGAAAAATGAGTACATATTTACATGGAAGTACCCCACGCAAACTACATATCTACACGTCGAGTGGGCGCCGCCTGTAAGTAATTGGACAATTCATATATCAGAAATTAATGAATAGGGTCGTCTTATGTAGTAGCTCGAGTTGATTATTTGTCTTCCACTCTGGCTTGATATGCGCTAATACACTAAATTCCAGCTAAGGAAAATTAAACTTATCATTTGGCGATTATCTGAAAGCCAACTCAAACGTCCGAGTTCTGCCTCTTGTCCAATATTCCCCCGTTACAAGACATGCATGCTTGGATTATAACACCAGTGGAAATACATTAATGAAGGTTTTACCCTTTGTCCGGTATGGTGGGCGGTAATAAAAATAAATGGAATTTCCCAAATATTCACAACTTTACTGGATATTCCGGTGCGGCAGAGCCGCAGTTCCGGTGATGGGTAAGCCAGTGTTCCGGTCACTGCGGAGCCACCGTTCCGGTAGTGGAAGCCACTTGATATTATCGGGTAATTATTCCTTAATACCGTAGACCTCTCTCATTGACGGTTCGTCACTATCGCAATGAAAATCTCGATTATATAGGAATCATACACTATTCTTTCGAGGATAGCATCCGCCAGCGTAGCTTCATCGATCTTTGCGTACCAGCCTGCCGGAGCAAACTGGGAACAGAAAATGGTGGATGCTTTCTTGTGCCTGCTGTGGATGATTTCGAGCAGATCTCTAGCCTCGCTTTCTTTTAAGGAGACCAGCATCCATTCGTCCAGTACAAGTAAATTGACCCTCAGGTACTGGTAGTGGTAGCAGAACTGGGAATACATCAGTGGCTGCTCGTTGGCCAGGCGACAGCTGGTGAAGAAACTCCTTCCGTATCCCAATAATCTATAAGCTGGTAGAGGTGTGATTGATTATTATCCAAAGAGCCATTATACTAAACGCCGGAGTGGCTCACTTTTAAAACGGTGTTTGGCGCACTTTTAGAGCGTTGCCTCCACCTGAGGGTAACTCCGGATTTGGCCATCTCTTTGTGAAGGTACTCCAGGTTCGGCTACCTGCGCGGAACAGATCCTGGCGGCGAATCAGGAAAAAGTAATTTCTCCAGGTCGTTGTCTGTCAGACCATCTTTCAATGGCCACCCGATACTTGTTTCCTTTGCTCGCTCCAGTACCTTCTTTACCGTATTCCGTGAGTACTGGCAGCTTGCGGCAATCCCGCGCTGACTGATTCCCCTGCTGTGGAGCCGGAGAATCTCCCGATAGTTGGTCATCTACTGACCCTCCTTAAAAAATATTTGTGCCATAAAGCACAAACACATTCTAAGGAAAGTCGAAACTTGGGTGATTCTGCGCTCCGGAAGGGTGGCTCTCCATCACCGGAACCGTGGCTCTCTTTTCGCCGGAATAGTGGCTCTCATACTCCGGAACCATGGCTCAATTTAGTCCGGAATACTCACTTTACTTGACCATGCTCATAAGTGCATCTATAATGCGTGTTACAATAAACCTTAAAGATACAAGATGTGGAGGTCAAATCATGATTCTATCAGATAAGGATTTGAAAAACCGCATTGTTCAAGACCCACAAGAAATTGCGTCAGCGATAGAATACTGGCAACAAGGAGATTGGGACAAGATAGCGGACAAGATGGTAATCGACCCATTTCAAGACCTTTTCTTAGGCCCTTGTTGTTATAGTCTATCTGTAGGTGATGAATATGTATCCCTGAGAGATCCATATAATTCCCACCAACTCAAGAAAGGGCAACACATTAGTATAGGACCCAGTGAAACTGTACTTATTCTAACTCGGGAGTATGTTTGTCTACCTCGAAACGTCCTAGCAATGATAGTGCCAAGAGCAGCTTGGATATTTGAAGGTATCTTACTATCTACCACTCGAATCGACCCGACGTGGTATGGTAAATTACTCATCGGCGTTACAAATATAGCAAAAAATCCTGTAGCCCTTGACTATGGTGAGGATTTTTGCACAAGTTATTTTATGGAGAGTACTCGGATAGAAAAAGCGCTTAGTAAAGATGTTCATAAATCCTTAGGTCGAGAAACAATCGGCACTATAAGGTTTGCACATGCTAAACCGCAGAAGTTATTACTCCCTGATAATGTCTCGAAAGAAGATATCGAGACGGTAGTCGATTTATATGGTTGGCCATGGGACGTCGTTAGAGGGATGTTTGAACTCACCAAGAAAGAACTTGGTGCATTTATAGAAACTGAAGTAACTGCAGATATAGTGGATTTGGCTACAACTGCGGCAATAACTACAGCATTTGACAGGCTAGAGGCTCAATCTGTTGAGCAAACTAGATGGACAAGGACTCTTATTATTACTTTGATAACTGTTTTTAGCACCGTTGGTGCAGGAATACTTGCAGCTGCGATTACCTATATAGTTAAGCAACTTACCTAACCCAGAGTCGCCATCTCTTTTTGTAGTTACTTATGGCACGCTCTACGGCTTCTGTCAGGTTTTCCGTAATTTCAGTCGAGAGTATTTCTAAGGCTTTCTTACCTGCACCCCGCCCCAGTATTGTCAATGCTAAGAATCTTTTAGGTAACAGACCATCAAGCCTATAATGATAGTCTCGGATGTATCCTTTATTGTCTAAAATCTTTATATCATAAAGTAAGTCTGTAGAAAGGAGAAATCTGTCTGAAAAAGAATAGCCTAATGGGAATGCTCGCTGAAATTCCCTAATACTTTCTTGAAATTCCGAAATGCTTACCTCATTCCTACCTAGGTTTGAAAACAAATAGAATGCAGCAAGTAGATAATCAAGTTTATTTTGTGTATTTATATCCACTTCACTCATACTTAACACCTATAACAAAACACCTACAGCAATAAGAGTATCATCTTTCTTTTATAAATTGTCAATTACTTAAGTCATAAGTTATTAAAAAAATTCTTACTATTTTTATTGAAACATACGTTCTAATGTATTGTCAACAATAGTAAAACAAGGAAGATCCGTCTCACTGACGGATCTTCCTTGTCCTAAAGAGTAGAATAGATAGTAGTTCCAGTTTTCTAACTAGAATGATTGAACCACCACAAGTCTTCTATGCGTTCATTTTCGGTTTATTTCGCGATTTTTCACTATTATCGAATCGATCATTCACCAAATTGGTGTAGGAATGAAAATGAGGTTTGTAGACAATTGCAATTGCTGAGAGCAGTTTATCGAAACTCAGTAGGATTTAGGTCTTAAAACAAATGCCATAGACTGACTTACGGATTTATTAGTATTCCAAGAATGAATAAAGGCAAAACATCGTTCTACTAACTTGACCCAGCCTTTCCGAATCGCCAGTTGGGGAATTGATCTCTTAAGAGAGGAAGATGTGCGTTCCAATCTCCCTCGTGTGTAATTTCGAGAGGTAGCAAGACTACAGGTCTTTCCTCCTGAGTGTCGTATTCTATATAACCCCATCTAAATCCAAGCAGCCAGGAAATTTCCTCGTCTCTTGATCTTACTGGTACAGTAGTCAGAAACGTATCTGCAATCCACTTTAGTTGAGTGTGTTGGGTTAGATTCAGACATGGAGCATCAAAAGCTTGTGGCAGATTACCGTACGCAAAGAAAGGAAGTTCGAGATTCTGAAAAGGCTGTAGACGATCCACAGATACTTCTAGTTCTACTGGATCGTTCTCGCTACCGTATGAATCGCAATACTTGTCCGTTACCACCTGTATCCAACCTAAGATCGTTCGATACCCGGTTCCTTCATAGTTTTCTATCCATGCCTGCATTGTAGGATATCCGATAGTGAGATTGATATCGAAACCCAAAGCAGTCAGACTATCGTTGCTCAGCTCAGCTAGATTATCGAAGCCAGCCTGCACAGGATCTTCATTTCTCCCATAGGAGACCATAGCAAGTCCTTTACGGTCATTGTGGTAAAAAGGAATTTTTATTATCGATTCATGAGAAGTGGTTTCCATTGAGATCCTTTTTGTTTACCAGATTTTCTTTAAATAGTCGGCTTTTAGGTAAGGTGATTATACACACAACGCCATGTCTGAACAACAGCAAGCCTTTGATATGGCAATAGAGTCACACAAGTGTCGGAATTATATGATTCCACCATCGATGAAGGCAAGTCCTAGAACCAGGATAGGCACTGCAAATACCAGATTTATTATTGAGATTGAAAATCCGCTGGATCCTTGACGGTACATTTATGAACCTATATACTGGCAAAACCTGAAATGCTTTAACTACTAGACTATTCTATTGTCTCGGAGAAGATACTTCAGTGAAAAAATTCTTTGTCCTGTGGTCCAGCCAGGCGGCTTCGATGTTTGGAAGTTCTGTAGTAGGGTTTGCTATGGCTTGGTATGTTGCAGATGAGACAGGCTCTGCCACGATTCTCTCTACAGCCATGATGATGAATGTCCTTCCCTGGGTTTTTCTGGGGCCATTCATCGGACCACTTGTCGACCGCTGGAACCGGAAAAAGATAATGATCTTTTCAGACCTTATTACCATGCTTCTGACAGTGGTGCTTGTAATCTTATTTTACTATGATGTTATTCAATTGTGGCACATATATGTTGTACTGTTTTTCAGGGCTGTAGGTGGAGCATTCCAGATGCCCGCATTTAACTCTACAGTTCCTATGATTGTGGAGGAAAAACACCTGGTGAGAGCGAACGGGCTTAACCTTACACTCTTCGGCCTGATCAACCTGGTCGGACCGCCATCCGGAGCCTTTCTCATGGAAACATTACCCATCCAATGGGTGCTGTCAGTAGATATCATCACCGCACTGCTGGCTATAGGTATTTTACTCCTGTTGAGAATACCGCAGCCGATACACACCACGTTAACAGAAAAGCTGAATGTTATAGGCGATATGGTGCAGGGATTCCGCTACGTAGCATCATGGAAAGCTCTCCTGGTCCTGTTTGTTATTGGCGCAATAATAAATTTTGTCGCTGTACCGGGAGAGATGTTGCTGCCGATGTTAGTAAAGGTACGTCTGGGTGGCGATGTCTTGAAACTCGGGTGGTTAGGGACAGCCTTCGGGAGTGGCGTTATCGCCGGCGGTCTGATTCTCAGTGCCTGGGGAGGATTTAAGAAACGGATTGCTACCATATTTATGAGTTTTATCATGTACAGCATCGTGGTATTCATATTCGGTTATACCTCGGAAAGTCTTTTCTTCCTGGGACTGTCCATGTGGTTTCTGGCAGGTGTGGCAAATGCATTCGGCAACGCTCCAATCGGAGCGATATTGCAATCAGTGGTCCCGAAAGACATGCAGGGAAGAGTGTTTTCTCTCATAGGTTCTTCAAGCTCGGCGGCGATTCCACTAGGTCTACTTGTGTTCGGGCCGGTGGCGGATGCTATAGGTATCCACATGATCTACCATATTGCAGGGATAGTAATCCTTGTAACCGTTTTAATCGGCTTTTATTTCGGTAACGTGATGGATTTAGAAAATCAGAAAGCGGCAGATCTATTTGAAGACAATAGCAATTCCTCTTCCTCTTCACCAGAGTAACAACGAGCGTTTTACGACTCAGACAAATAGCCTGTGCATTCTTGTTGGCATTCAGATTACCGAGTATAATCTGCCTATGGCATTGTTCAGTGAAAATACACATGGTGCCTATATCGGAGTAACCCCGGCATTTCTCCGAGAATTCGAGATTATCGAATCCAATCCAAACTTCGATGTTTTCGATTCCAACGATGGTAGCCGAAGATTCATTGCTGTGAAAGCGTCTCGTATAGCAGATGATGAAGATATTTCAGTTGGCAGATTTGGAATAGATTTCAACAGAGCTAAACCTGAGCTTGATGAAGCTATTGCCTACGGGGCTTCATTAAATCAAGGCTCAATGTGGATGTCTAACATCGCCTTTGCTGCCTTCAATGAAGAAGAATATAAGAAGAAAGCTTATGTCTGGGAATCTTTCTATTCATGCATCTTTGATGCAACTCCAAAGACTGTGTGGGTTGCACCTCATTCGGGGTCGGTAGCTAAAAGCCCTGATAATTCGCTACTGGATCCCCACGTAATGACGGATACCGGTACAGCGGGGGTAGCGGCTTTATGCGCTTTCAACGACAAAAATGTTGCTGCAAAGCGGATCATGGTAGCTGTACATGCAACAGGTTTTTTAGGTGCAGTGCTGAACCTGGGCGATTTAGGCGTAGCAGACGCAAATAAGATGGAAATGGTAACGAAAGCAGTCGAATCAAAATATCATGAAAGGGTTCAGATATTAGCCGATGAGTTTATAGAAGACTTCCGGAACAAGACTCTTGTCTACATCGAAAATATCCAAGATCAACACAAAACTCTTAACCCGGAACAACTGGAGGTTCTTTCTGCAGATGATGCCTTTGCCATTCGTTTATATGAGAAGGGGCTAAGGTTTTATGGACAGGAAATCATAAAGCATAGTGTCGACGAATTCAGACAGGCTTTAATAAATCTGGTACAGGTGGACGTCCCAGTCATATCCACAAACTATCTCTACACGGGAAGAAATGTCGGTATGCTGCTTGGATTACAGGCAAAGAAAGCTCAAGGTTTGCTTGATTCGGCTATTCAGATCGAGTGTGCCCGAGTCTACTCTGCCAGAGACCCTAAACTTATTTCGGAAATCGTATTGGATGTAAGAAAAGTGTTTTATAGTTGATGTCATAAGAGCATCAACCAATAACGGGCATTCTGTAACTCACTGCGACATCCAGCTGATTTTCGTACACTACTTTCTAACCGGGGTAATAAAAGAAATGAAACCAGTGAATGATCCTGAAACCGATTACAAGGATTTAGTCAGGAAGGGATACAATGATTGCGCTTCCGCGTATTCTCAAGCACGAAAAAGGGAAGTTACCTCCCAACTTCTCAATCTGATTGATCGTCTTGAAGAGAACTCCAGGATCCTGGACATCGGATGCGGTTCCGGTATGCCTGTGACTCAGGTACTTACTACCAAGTTCGAAGTTACAGGGGTAGACATATCTGAGGAAATGTTAAAACGGGCACAAGTAAATGTTCCCAAGGCCCAGTTTATTCTTGGTGATATCATGTCTGTTGAGTTACCACCGTCACATTTTCATGCGGTGGTCTCTTATTATACTGTCTTTCATATTCCACGTGAAGAACATCCTGAATTATTCCGTAAGATCCACCGATGGCTTATGCCAGGAGGATATCTTTTAGCTTCAGTAGCATTAGACAATGAAGCTGACTACACCGAAGACGATTTTTTTGGTGTCACCATGTATTGGAGTAATTACAGTCTGGTAGAATATCAAGACATTATTACCAGCAGTGGGTTTTCAATTCTGGAAACCAGTATACTTGAACATGGTTATGACGAGAAAAATACGAAAGTTGAACGCCATCCGCTCATCTTTGCACGGAAGGATTGAAAAAGGGGATTATCATCTTGATACTAGTATTAATAAAATCGGGCGTTTTTTTACCTTAATTTAGCAGAAAACATAATTGACGATAATAAATCGGTTCTGGAGATGATATGGACATTGCATCAGCAATTCAAATAGCGAAGAAAGTGTTAACGGCTGATCTGGCCTGTGAGGAAGGTGACTTCGACCGGGACGGTATTCACGTTTATACTGCAAGAGAGGTTGAAGGGGCGCGGCGGTTTCCCCTTCGCGAGAACTCGCTTAACGCTGCTACTTTTGGGCAAGGAGTAGTGTTCAGTTGCAGTTCGAACCGTTTACAATGGGTCAAGGACAATCTGGACGGGCGTACGCGGGATGACGTTTTCAGCGCACCGGTCATCTCGCTAATGGAAGAACATGTCTCTCGCGACGGTCAAACAATAATCGGCCCGGACCTGAAGTACGTTTGCGGGCATGATACCTTCCGAATACTCGAACCACCTCGAGATATAGAAATCAAATTGGTTGAAGGCGATGAAATTAAGGCTCTATATGCACATACAGGTTTTGGACATGCACTCGGTCACGTCTACAATCCGGAACGCCCGACTGTAATGGCCGTAACAGCGGTATCTGGTGATGAAATAGTAGGTATCGCTGGAGTGAGTGCTGATGCCCCCGAGATGTATCAGCTTGGAATCGATGTGATACCAGGCTACCGTAACAAGGGAATCGGGAGTTTCCTGGTCAGTCGGTTGACCGAATCCGTTCTAGATATGGGGAAGGTTCCGTATTATTCAACATGGGCGAATAATATTGGTTCCAGAAGGCTGGCACTGGCGGTGGGATACCGCCCGGTTTGGGTTGAGGTATACGCTAATAAAGTATCCCCTGGTCTTGGTTAGACTACGTTATAGGTACCGACTATTTAGGACTAATAATCGTCCAGTGTGTGACTCATAATCATCTTGACTGGTAATCGGAAAGGTGATACTATCTGGAAAGTGATTCTGAAGGAGGTGTGAAATGGCAAAAGTGTTATCTTTTTATCCGGCAGTCACACCCCGGCAGGTCTACGGCTAAAGCGAACAAGGTTCTAAATCTACATATATAGCCGCTCCTCCGGGAGCGGCTTTGTTTATTCCTCTCAACCTTAATTTTCATTTTTTCTCGATAAGCCGCGTGCGTGTGACGTTCGCGGCATTTTTATATAAAACTAATACATAAACGGAGAGTATATATGTCATTCGGATGGATAGATGCAGCAAAATTTTCAATACACACTCTTTTACTGATGGACAGGTGGATTTTTCGTGTCATAGCGGAAAACCCGAATCCCGAATTAATGAATAATCTCGCGACAGTTATAACCGGCAATGAGGCTGTCTACTGGTACATTGTCAATAAATGCCCTGAAAAGAAGCACTACTATGATTCACTGGTAAAAAACGTGTCCGGAACCTTCTCGAAAGAACAGGTACGGGAAGCCGAGATAAAGGTGCTAGATGAACTCGACTGGGCAGTCGTCTACGTTTACCCGGAAATAATGGAGAAACTACCATATATAGCGGAATGGAAACCGGATAGGTTGCTGTCCATGGCAGACTTCGAAGCGAAAACGGTACTTGATATCGGAAGCGGTACAGGCAGGTTGGCTTTCGCCGCTGCTACGGTCGCAAAGGTAGTATATGCCAGCGAACCGGTCGACCGGCTCAGAGAATACATGAGAGAAAAAATCAGTCACGAAAATATCGGTAATGTCTTTGTCATAGACGGAACTATACAGTCGATTCCTTTCCATGACGATTTTTTCGATATTGTCATGTCAGGCCATACCTTTGGTGATGACTATGACAGCGAATTACGTGAAATGACGCGTGTTACCAAGCCAGGCGGGTATATCATCGACTGTCCGGGAGAAGACGACCGGAAACGTTCGGACGGTCCGTCGCAACCGTTGATAGAACTCGAGTTCGACTATTCCCACTATTCTTCGAAGCTCGGAGGAGATATCTACCGGTACTGGAAACGGGTGTAATAAGACAATCAATAAATAGAAGATAACGAAGGGTTAAAACAGTGAACACAGAGATTAAAATCCGGCAATTAAACATCCGCGATTTAAATACCGTCGTTGAAATGGCGATAGAAAACTATTTGAAAGAGAAAGCTTCGGCAAACGGATTATCTGAAAGAGCCAATGAACGTTATTTTAGAACGGAACTTAAGAGACTGATGTCAAAGGGAACGGGTAGAATGGCTTTCGAAAATGATTTGCCCATCGGCTTCCTTGCTTTCGGAGAGATGTCCCAGGTCAGACCGGGTGTTAAGGCAGCTACTTCACCATTGTGGGGCTATGGAATAAGGCACGATAAGAGGGGTGAGATTATTGGCAGGCTGTTCCAGGATGCAGCTACCGAGCTTTGCAGGAATTATGCCCAGAGCCTTAGGGTTCTGGTCTATGCTCATGACACCGAGGTGCTGTGGACATACCTGATGAGTTCTTTCGCCATGGATATGACGGGAGTTGTAAGAGAGACGGCATTACCGATCGAGACGGACGTTCCGGGCAGCTATGTGCTTAAAGAAGTAAGTAAAGATGAACTCGTGTTCCACAAGAGCGAAATCATCGAATTATACCGCGGTCTGATAAACCATCTGCGGGTCAGTCCGGTGTTCTACCATTGCCGGGAGTACCTGCCCGTTGAAAATCGTTTCCAGGACTTTCTTGATGATACGATGCGTGTTTTCGCTCTGTTTGATGGTGACAGGCTGATCGGCATGGTTGATGCCGAACCGGTAAACTATGGATTCGCTGCGGGCGATTCCGAAGCACTCAGCCTGGGCGACATATTTATAGCACCGGAATATCGGGAATCCGGTCTGGCTGCCACATTACTAAAGTACGCTAATGATGAACTGAAAAAAGACGGTATCAAAAGGCTTTTCGTGACCCATGGAACAATTAATCCCACAGCTCGGGGATTCTGGGATAAGTATTTTACTAACTACTCCTACATGATGACGAGAAGAATCGATTCGGATATGCTTGGGGATATCAAACCTGTATAAATAATGAGGTGTTGAAGAAATGTATATTGTAGATTTTACTGAGGACCATATCGAACAGGCTCTGACTCTTGTAATAGAAAATTATGAGGAGGAACGCCGGCAATTACCGGTCCTTCCACCCGTAACTGCCTTTCCCAGCCTAAACCATTTCGCCGGTAACAAACTCGGAGTGACTGCATTCGAAGACAGCAAAATGCTGGGATTCTTATGTTGTTACAAACCGTTCGAAGATTCCTTCAGAACGACTGGAATTAAAGGCATATTTTCGCCCGTTCATGTACACGCGGTTATACGTGAGAATAGAGAAAGGATATACAAGCGTCTGTACCAGGCGGCTGCTGAGAAATGGGTCAAAGATGGCATCAGGAGCCATGCGATCGCCTTGTATGCCCATGACAGGCAGGCGACCAACAGCTTCTTTGTGAACGGGTTCGGCTTACGGGTAATCGATGCAATAAGACCTGTAGAAAAAGTCCAATGTATGAGCGCTCCCGGGTATTCTTTCCTGGAACTGGAATCGCCGAGAAAAGTAGAAACACTGGGATTGAAAAATCTGTTGATAACTCATCTAAGCGATAGCCCGATGTTCATGCGACGTCCATTCATGGATGACTCTGATCTGGAGAAAGAATACGAAAGGCGTAAACCACGCTACTTCGTGGCACTCCATGAAAACAGGATCGTTGCCTGGCTGGAAATTACTGCCAGTGGTGAAGACTTCGTTGGTGATGAAAACAGTGTACAGAACATATGCGGAGCTTTCTGTATTCCGGAACATAGAGGTAAAGATGTGTTTCAAAATCTTTTAAATTGCTGCATGGAAAAGTTTAATAACGAGGGCTATTCCCATCTGGGGGTTGATTTCGAAAGTTTCAATCCAACCGCGTATGGTTTCTGGTTGAAGTATTTTACTCCCTATATACATAGTGTTGTTCGAAGGGTCGATGACAAGATTTTTACCGGTTCAAAGGAGTAAACAAAATGGACTACAAAGCGATAATCAATGAAATCGAAAGCAGTCAGCATCTCATCAGTATGACGCCTGTTGAAAAGATCGTCGAAATCGGGTACACGGCAGGAATGAATTCGAATACGAGTGTTCTCGATCTTTGCTGCGGCTACGGTGAAATGCTGAAAATCTGGAATGAAGCATTCGGTATAAAAGGTACCGGGGTAGACATATCCGAAGAATTTATTAATGAAGGGAACAAACGTCTTAAAGAAGCGGGAATCAAAGACATTACTCTGATCTGCGCGGATGTACTTGATTGGGTGACAGATAAAAAATACGATTTTGCCTGTTTAAACGGTGAAGAATTCGGAGGTATTGAAGGAACGATTCGTCTGCTTGAAAAATACGTTAAACCTGATGGTAAGCTGATTATCGGCACTCGTTATTCTAGGGTTGAAAATCCACCGGCAGAGCTAATCGAATTTGAGGGAGAAACGCTACCGATGAAAAGGATTTATGATATTTTTTACACAAACGGATATTTTATCACTTCAATGGCAACCGACACGCAAAACGAATGGGAAGGGTACATCATGTGGAGTGCCCGCAGACACATGGCTACCTGCAAAAACAATCCTGATGATCCGGGTCTTTTCGAATGGTGTAAAAAATGGTATGAGACATATTTTGGGTTTCGGAGAGATTACGAAGGCTACGGGACTTTTGTGATTGAAAAGTATTAATGCTACAAATTTCCTGATATAGCATCAGACGAATTGGAGTGAAAAAATTGAATCACATCTTGCAATAGCTCTTGTCCAGATGTTCTCGCAAAAAGGAGAGATAGAGCGGAACCTGGCAGAAACTTCCTGCCATATCGAAGAGGCTCATAGGCGTGGGATAGACATAATCGCCTTCCCCTTTTATCAGTTTCTCCCATCTTTCTCTAGTACGTTGTCAATTCTAAAACTATATCAGGAATCAGCGTCTTGAGATAGATAGAAGCAAAACTTAAAATGCGTTGATTGGCTGTTTTTAACCAGTTCAGCCCACATAAACTTAAAAAGACTTTTTTCGTAGATTAAGAGTTGACAGACTACTAGGCATCCATTTTTATTCATGATTGCTTTACTCCCGAAAGAACACTGATGTGCTATTCCACTTGTATACCTTGAATAAATACATGAAGAAAGCTCTTCAGTTCTTCTGCCTGAGTGAGCCACATGAAATGTTCGCCATCCATGATTCTTAACTGCACGTTCGGCATTAAATTAGCGAGTTGTAATACCGGCCAAACTGGTCGGATGTCATGCTTGCCATAAACGAATAGTGCCGGAACATCCAGTTGAGATATGTTTTTCCACAGGTCAGGAGTTTTGATGAAGTCATTCCATGATGCCATTAATTGCATTTGGACCTCTTCATCCCCCTCCAGAGAGGCGGCTGGTCGCTTTTCACCTCTCTCCTGCCGACCTTTCTCTTTTGCCGCTCTCCAGTCAATATCATGCTGGATACCGGGTCCTGATATATAAATCAGCCCCAGCACTTTTTCCCGATGAGCCAGTGTATAGGCAAGCGCCAGATTGGCTCCCCATGAGTGTCCACCCACAATCCACCTGTCGATTCTGTAGTAATCACGAATAGCCTCCATATCTTTAAGCTCAGTGGCAATATCATATGGAGGTATCCGGTCTGATCTTCCACAGCCACGCTGCTCATACCGGATTGCCCGGGATACTCCACTTATCATGTCAGCAACTGGTTCCAGATAGTCAGAACAACCAGGGCCACCCAGGCACAATAAAACAGGCACACCATCTCCTTGTGTGGTGGTCCAAATCTTCACTCCGTTAATATTAACGAAATCTTCGCTCATCGTACGGAATCATCCAGATAAAGTAAGTATATGAAAAAAGGAGTAAGAGCATTATATCAAAAATGCGGAATACTTAACAGAGTAGAGTTTGTGACTTACAGACTATTCTGGGTATAATATCTCAATTAATCAGAATCCAGTTTGATAATCAACAGGAGCTAGCAATCACATAATGATTGTCGTAAGGAAGAAGTAACCAATGCGCCATTATCATATCTGGACCATCGGTTCACAAGATGGATAGCACGGTTTCGGAGGAGTTTGATTGAACAACAACCAAATCCTGGAAACAGCGTTGAAACAGTCGGCACTGGAGGCTAACTGCAAACCGGATGATTTCCTGTCAAAAGAAAACAAGGTCGTGTTCTCCGCACCCAACCCGAAAGCGAGGATATACCTCATACTTCCCCTCTACTGTAACCTGATTTCCTACGGTAATAACATCATCGCCTCCGTAAACAGGGAGATCGCGGAAACCGTCAAAGAATATATCGACAGGTATCACGTCGAACACTGCTTCGAAGCACCGAATATGTATGTACTGAATGATGAACTCGAGAAAAAAGGTAAAAGGGTTAGCAATATGGCTGAGTATTTCCTGCCGGACACGACCATGCTGAAAGAACTCGGTTGTACCTGTAAAATAAGTGTTTTATCACCGCAGGACTTTGCCGCCCTTTATAAACCGGAATGGAGCAACGCACTGGAAGAGAAGCGGAAAGAACATGATGTCCTCGCAGTGGGTGCATACGACGGAAAAAGACTGACAGGATTAGCCGGATGTTCGGCTGATTGCGAAACGATGTGGCAGATAGGCGTCGACGTTCTTCCTTCATACAGGAGACAGGGAATAGCGTCGGCTTTGACAAGCCGTCTGGCTCTGGAGATCATCAACCGGGGCAAGGTTCCCTTTTACTGCACTGCATGGTCAAACCTTGGTTCAGTGAGAAATGCCATAAAGAGCGGGTTCAGGCCGGCCTGGGTAGAAATGACAGCGAAGCCCATCGAAGAAGTCGATAAAGCCAACTCCCGGCATCAGGTCAACCGTCCACAATCTGAACCGATTTATCAGCGATATCATGAAAAACTTCGTTCGTTCTAAACATTTCATTCGCTTGAATCTGTTAAAATAATAGTATATATTTCGTTTCTGGGATTTGTTATACTTCGATACTACATTTGGGCAGAATGTAGAATAACATACATTATCTCACCAGTATTGACATAATTCGGTTACTCTCATATAATTCATATATATTTAAACTTGTTTTGAGTGAAGAATGATAAGATCGAACCGGAATATAATTGTTAATCTGCGTGTTGTCCTTCCGATTATTGTTTTTCGGAGGGCTTGGCATGTCGCCGGTTCGGAGTTAACCCTTATTTAAGCCTAAAGAACGATCAGCGTTTAGACCAAGCCCAAGAGTTATAACTCTTGGGCTTTTTATATAGGTGGTGTTCAACATAAACTAACAAAATACTCTAAGGGAGGTCACTGATGACTGAAAAAGAAGGGTGGAAATCTGAAAAGACTATTAGGCATTATCAGCGAACGGCCGATATTACCATACCTGGTCGCAGAGATATCCTTTCAAAGATAGCGGATTTAGCGACAGTTTTTGTCTCTCATCAGCCCAAGATTCTGGACCTTGGGTGTGGCAGTGGCGACGTTGCCGCAGAAATTATCAGGATAAGACCAGATGCTTTAATTTACATGGTAGATTTTTCTGAAGGAATGATACAAATGGTACGTGACCGTTTTCAAAATAATAGGAACATCGAGATAATTACACATGATCTCAACAAAGGTATTCCGGACATTTTGTTGTCAAAGAAGTTTGATGCCGTCACTTCGTGTTTTGCATTGCATCACGTAGATTACGAGAACAGGATAGGATTATACACTCAAATTAAACATGTTTTGTGTGACGGCGGACTGTTTATTAACGGAGATATATTTATCGGAGAATCACCAAGTATTAGCGAATGGGAATTGAATAATTTAATCATATGGATAGTCGACCAGGCTAAAAGTAAACTTGGGATAGAAAGGACATTTAATCAGGTAAAACAAAGGCATTTACAATTGGCTGAAGAGCAGGGCGACAAGCCGGGAACTCTCCGCGATATGCAAGAAGGATTAAGGCAAGCCGGTTTTCAGTATGTTGATTGCGTATGGATGGAGAATCGACACGCGATTATTACGGGATCCAATACGTAGAGATTTGCAGGAGGAAAAAAGTCGAACATCACCAAAAAGTTTTATAAATGAAAGGTGAAGAACATGGAAAATTTGTCAAATCACACTCAGATAATTGAAAAAATCAATACCTTACTGGACAAGTATCAATCTGATCTTAGTTACTGTCATGGTGCCGATCATGTTCGACGGGTAGCGAAAATTGCTGTAACAATAGGAACAATTGAGAAAGCTGACTGCAAGATCATCGAAATTGCAGCCCTTCTCCATGATATCGGTGTTGTACCATTAGCGTGGAGCAGACATGCGTCAGGGGCAGATTACGATGATTTTCAGGAGTTTCTGGGGCTTTATGCACTACCCTCTGCTGACCACGGAGAAGTAGGGGCACTAATTGCGGAACGGTTCCTGGAACAACTGGATTATCCGAATGCAAAGAGACGGCACGTGAAACAAATAATCAGCGAACATACAAAATGGATGGATCAGACAACTCTCGAATCGCGAATCGTTAACGACGCTGACAAACTTGAAATGCTTGGAGCTACGTGGGTAGCCAGGGCATTTCAGCGGACTAGTGCATTTGATAGGCATCTTGGTATCGAATCCGTACCAGAGAGATTATTAAATAACAAAGAAAAACTTCTTCCGAATTCCTTCCATACTGAAACAGCTAAAACGATGGCTGAGAAGCGACACGGGTTTCTTATATCATTCAATAAACAGTTTCAACGGGAACTACGCCTTGAGGTGTAATCGTGGGTAGAAACCGTGGAGTGAAAGATAGTAGATAAACTATCAACTTTACAATCGGGCGAATTGCGCATTATACGTCATTTGTGATATGTTTCAAGTAAATTCCTCATCTGAGTCGATAGCATGGATAAAAATGATAACAACGACATTGTCTCTAAGATATATTCTATAGCCGATGAATTGAGATCAATCTCAAACCTCGGGCTGCATTATTCCAGGAATGATTATGAGAAAGAAAGATATCGTCGAATCTTATCCGCAGCAGCTCAGCTAGTGAGTTTAATGGATGGCAGGTCCATATCTTATATTGAGGCAGTGTTCAGCGATAATTATGAATATTTTACTCCCCTAGTAGGAGTTGAATCAGCGGTATTTCGTAATTCACATCTACTCCTGATAAAACGTCACGATGATGGCCTATGGGCAGTTCCGGGAGGTATGGTTGGCCTGCCCCCAAAAGGGTTACCAGTTATAAAGTTAGTGCAGCCGGCATTTTAGCCTCGGGTGCTGGTGGTCTATATCCCAAGGA
>JAFGCW010000037.1 GCA_016932435.1 Dehalococcoidales bacterium
CTCAAGTGCGTGATTTACGAAAGCGCAGAGAAGATAGGTCAGGTAGGAGACTGGAAAGACCTCTAGTACATCAAGTTAAAAAATATTACAATAATCTGGAACTGATCAGGAGGAATGTTGAACTAACATTCCTCCTAAACTTTTTAGAGAATTATTTGGTTAAAGCGTTAACGTAAGAAAGACCCTTTCAAACGTTACACTCTAATCCTCGTCTCTTTCTTCTTTATCGCAGCGGAGGCATCGGTTCGCCTCTTCTATAGCATCCTCTCTCGAATAGCAGGCTTCGACTTCAGCAAAGCTTTTAATCCGTTGGGAAACAGGCAATATGGTAATATCCGGGCGGCGTTGCTCCTCTGCTTCTTCAAGTAGCGGCAGTTCCTTTTCCGGCGGAGTGAGTGTCTGATCGATCTCTCCATTCCCACCGAGATATTTGTCAATCGAGACTGCCGCCTGTCTTCCATGGGCAATCGCTTCGATAACGGAAGCCGGTCCGCTAACGACATCACCGCCGGCGTAAATGCCTTTTTTACCAGTAGCCAATGTGTACTCATCGACAACAACAGTA
Organism: Dehalococcoidales bacterium; assembly: GCA_016932435.1. The sequence goes on from JAFGCW010000037.1 coordinate 566, forward strand.
TTCCCCTGACCGACCGGCAGATCGAACTGTTCCGGGATCTCCGGCTGCTGACCAATAGCCTCGATGATATTATCGAAAATCATCTTGAATTCACTTCCCTCTATCGGTTCAGGTCGTCTACGACCGCTGGAGTCTATAGTACCCAATTGCATACGGATACATTCGACTTCCAGTGTATCGTCTGCCTTCGATATCCGGACAGGATTAACCAGGTATTCGATTTTAATCCCTTCGTCAATAGTCTGGACAACCTCCTCAAAGCTGGCCGGCATTTCTTCTGCCGTTCTCCTGTAAAGAATCGTTACTTCTTCAGCACCGAGTCGCAGTGCAGAACGGGCAGAGTCTATAGCGGCGTTACCACCGCCGCATACAGCCACCCTTTTACCTATATTTTTCGACTTACCAAGACTGATATCACGGAGGAACGTGACACAATCCTCAACTCCGGGGTTATCTTCACCTTCGATTCCCAATTTGGTTCCCTGGTGAGTACCGATAGCTACGAATACAGCATCGAATCCCTCCTCCAGCAAACTCTCGGGAGAGGTAACCGTAGTATCGGTTTTTATAGTGACACCAAGGTCTTCAATTTCTTTAATCTCATTTTTGAGAATATCCTTTGGTAATCTATAATCCGGGATACCAACCCTCATCATTCCTCCGGCTTCCGGTAGAGCTTCGAACACTGTGACGTTATGACCCAGTACCTTCAGGAAATACGCGGCTGTAAGTCCACTCGGACCGGAACCTATCACTGCAACACTCTTACCTGATGACGGCGCTATGGTAAGGTTCTGTTTCCACATATCACCGCCGTTTTCGCTCGCATACCGTTTCAGCATTCTAATAGCTATAGCCTCATCAAGTTGACCGCGGCGGCACTTCGACTCACAGGGATGGAAGCAAACCAGACCGCAGACAGACGGGAATGGTATCTTCTCTCTAATCACCGCCAGTGATGCATCGAAATTACCATCGGCTATAAAACGAATGTAGCGTGGTACATCAATACCAGCCGGGCAGGTGTGGCTGCAGGGAGAGCTGACAATACTCTGGCAAACAGCTGCTTCACAGTGATGCCATTTAATGTGGTCTTCATATTCATTAAGAAAGTACTGTAAGGTAGTCAGCACAGGATTGGGGGCTGTCTGACCTAATTGACACAGCGAACCGGCCTTGACCTGCAGACAAAGATCTCTCAGAATCTCTATATCTTCCATCTTACCTCTGCCGGCACAGATATTCTCCAGTATGGTAAGCATTTGTTTCGTTCCCAGGCGGCACATTACGCATTTGCCACATGATTCATCCTGAGTGAACGACAGGAAATATCGGGCAATCTCTACCATACAGATGTCTTCATCCATGACCACCATACCGCCGGAACCAACGATAGCCCCGGCTTGTACCAGTGTTTCATAATCGACAGGAAGATTAAGATGTGTTACGGGAAGACAACCACCGGACGGGCCGCCGGTCTGTACTGCCTTGAACTTTTTACCGTCCGGAATTCCACCGCCAATGTCATAAATTATGTCATACAGTTGAGTCCCCATGGGGATTTCAACCAGTCCGCTGTTGGCTATCTTCCCGGTCAAAGCAAAAACGGTAGTGCCTTTACTCTTTTCGGTACCGATTTGAGAGTACCAGTCAGCACCTTTAGAGATGATAACCGGAATTGAAGCAAGAGACTTGACGTTGTTGATATTGCTAGGCTTGCCCCAGAGACCTGATTGAGCCGGGAATGGAGGACGTGGCCTTGGCATACCCCGCCTGCCCTCTATAGATGCCATTAAAGCGGTTTCTTCTCCGCAAACGAAAGCGCCAGCTCCTTCTTTAATGTGTATTTTAAAACTGAAATCAGAGCCCATCAGGTTATCACCGAGTAGCCCTTTTTCTTCAGCCTGCTTAACGGCAATGCGTACTCGTTTGACAGCCAGCGGATATTCGGCCCGGATGTAAATATACCCTTCCGAAGCGCCTATTGCATAGGCGGCGATAGTCATACCCTCGATAACGGTGTAAGGATCCCCTTCCATGATGCTGCGGTCCATGAACGCACCGGGATCACCCTCATCGGCATTGCATATCATGTATTTCTGGTCGCCCTCCGATTGACGGCATAGCTGCCATTTCGTACCTGTAGAAAAACCGGCACCACCCCGACCACGCAATCCTGATTGTTTCACCTCATCTATCACCTCGTCCGGTGTCATCTCGAACAGGCATATTTTCAAAGCTTCAAAGCCATCGGCGGCTATATAATCTTCAATTCTTTCAGGATTGATATGACCACAGTTCCTGAGTATTAAACGCTGCTGTTTCTTATAGAAGTTCACATCCTCGTAATACTGGATTCCTTCACCGGTAACCGGGTCCTTGTAGAATAACCGTGAAACCGGTTTGCCGTCCCTGAGGTGTGATTCAGCAATTTCTTCAACGTCTTCTACTGTAACGTGGGTGTAGAATACTCCCTCGGGCTCAACAACCGCAATCGGTCCTTGCTGGCAGAAACCATGACATCCGGTGAAATCGACATCTACATCCGTTAATCCGAGTTCGGCTACTTTTTTCTCCATAGCCTCCCGTATTTCGAAGGCTTTACCCGAAACGCAACCGGTACCATGGCAGAATTTTATAGTCAGACGGCTATTCGGTGCTTTCTCTTTTTCTATCACTGAAAATCTCCCCAACTTTTTTTGTGGTCATTTGCCCGTGCACATCGATATTAATCGTAAGATTAGGAGCTAATGCGCAAGCGCCAATACAGGCAACGGTCTCCAGAGAATACTCCATATCTTCGGTGGTTTCTCCAGGTTTAATCCCGAGTTGCCGTTCGACTTCTTTCAGTATCCTTGTTCCACCCCGGACGTGGCAGGCCGTCCCCCGGCAAACCGAAACGGTCGTTCTACCTGAAGGTACACGCTTGAACTGGGCGTAAAACGTAGCTACTCCGAGTACTACTCCCGGAGAGATGCCAAGAAAACTGGCTATCTTCTGCATTGCTTCAGGAGGTAGGTACCCCAGTGCTTCCTGTGTTTCCTGTAGAATAGGTATCAGATCATCTCTCTGAGCCGCAGTATGGTTCGCAAGAACCTTTTCCATGGTATCTTTGATCTCACATTCACATGTCATTTGTTTTTCTCCATCCCAAGCTGTAATAATATGGCTATAAATTCACTATCGATAACAGACATTACAAATTCTAATCAGCCGGTCATGTATGTTACGTATTATTTTTTTCAATTCTAATACTGCACGGAGTATATTTCGGCAGTTTGAAAACAGGATCAATATCCGGATCATTTAGTAAACCAGTCTGAGTATTGACCAGCGGGAATACCATGAAGGCAGTGCCCTTTGGCAGACCTTCGGTTATCTTTGCCTTCGCTGCTACCTCACCATGCTGGGAAATAATCTTTACACTCTCACCCTCTTCGATTTGCAGCAAGCTGGCATCCTCAGGATTTATCTCCACTGTTTCCTCACCCCGAAGCATGACGAGACCATCAACTTTCCTCGCCAGTGTCCCGGTCTGGGAGTAAAACAAACTCCGTCCCAGGATGAGAGCCAGTGGGTAATTGTCATCTGACGGTTTCCCGGATGGCTTATACTCCAGAGGGATAAACCGTCCCTTTCCTTCACCGAATGCTTCACTATACAAGACCGGTGTACCTTCGCTTTGTTTGTCAGGGCAGGGCCACTGTAAACCGGCATCTTCCAGGCGATCGTATGAAATACCACCGTATATCGGTGTAAGACTGGCAACCTCCGTCATAATATTGGAAGGAGTATTAAATGCGAAACCTTCTTTACCCATCTTCTGAGCAAGTTGACAGATGATTTTCCAGTCATGCCAGGAGTCACCGGCAGAATCGACGGCTTTTCTTACCCTCTGTATCCTGCGCTCGGTATTGGTAAAGGTACCTTCTTTTTCAGCGAAGGTTGTTGCCGGCAGTACAACATGAGCCAATTCGGCTGTTTCTGTCAGGAAGACGTCCTGGACTACCAGAAATTCCAGAGCTCCCAATGATTTTTTTATCCTGTCAGTATCCAGTTCGCCCAGCACCGGATTGCTTCCGATGATATATAATGCTTTGATCTCTTTCTTGCTTGCAGCATCGAGTATCTCGGTAAAATTCAATCCTTGCGAGGAATTAAGAGAACATCCCCAGGTGGATTCGAATTTTTCTTTTACCGAAGCATCACTTACGGATTGGTAACCGGGATAATAGTCAGGCAATGCTCCCATATCACACGCACCCTGAGCGTTATTCTGAGCAACCAGAGGACATATACCGGATGAAACCTTTCCAATATTACCGGTAAGCATTGCCAGGTTAGCGACAGCACTTACTCCATCAGTACCATTCCCACTCCTGACAAAGTCCGTTCCATAGAGAATAGTAGCAGGACTGCTTGTAGCGTATATTGTAGCTGCTTCAGATATTTTTTCCACGGACACACCGGTAATTTCTTCGATGTCATTCAGAGAAATGACTTCGAGTGATTTCTTAAAAGTGTCGAAGTCTTTACACTGCTTCTCAATGTAATCTGAATCGAGAAGCCCTTCATCAACGATAGCCTTCATCATTCCTATGAGTAATGCTACTTCTGTCCCCGGCTCGATTTGCAGCCATAAGCCGGCAAAACGATTCAGGTCGATGTCTCGTGGGCTGACAACGATAAGTTTTGCTCCATTACGTACCGCATTTTTCACCTTAAGACCGATTATGGGATGAGTTACTGTCAGGTCGATATCAAGAACTAAAATGCCGCTTGCTTTGCTAATCTCTTCTATCGAATTAGTCATCGCCCCGATGCCAAAGCTGTTAGCGAGACCTTCAAAGCTGGGCAATAATGATAAACGGGCTGAATTATCGATATTATTGGTACCCAGTGCGACTCTGGCGAATTTCTGGGTAACATACGTATCTTCATTCGTGCATTTAGCTGAAGCAATCACTGCTATCTCATCCGGTTTATAACTGCTGAATTTACCGGCGACAAGGTCGATCACTTCATCCCAGCTTGCTTTATCCATTTCCCCATCTTTCTTTATCAGGGGGGAAGTCAGCCGTTCAATGTTATGGAGAAATCCCGGAATGCCGAATCGGCCTTTTACACAAAGACTTCCGTTATTTACCGAATCCTCTTTTTTACCATGGGCAGTGACCACTTCAGTCTGGCGAATGCCTAGATTTATACTGCAACCTACTCCGCAATAAGGACATACCGACTCGACTTCTCTCCCTGCTTTTCTGGTCTCTTTAGGATGGAGAGTATATACCGGACAATGGTCCAGACATTCACCGCACGATTCACAGTTCGATTCTATTAATAGACCGTCCATTCCAGCGCTGACCCTGGCTTGATAACCACGATTGGTTAAATTAACTGCATTGACACCGCGGATCTCATCGCACGCACGAACGCACTTACCACAGAGAATGCAATAATTTCGGTCGATATTGAAAAAAGGATTACTTTTATCGATCGGCAGGTCTTTGGTCATGGTCTGAAAACGTGCCTTGGCAGCATCGAGAAGAGCCTCCATCATCTGAAGTTCACACTGCTGATTCTTGGGACAGGCATCACAATCAGTTGGATGGTCACTTCTTATCAACTGGATAGCAGTACGGCGTATATCATTAATTTCCGGAGAATCCGTGTGCACTACCATACCCTCGGTAGCCGGTGTAGTACAGGAAGTAGGAAAGCCGCGAGTTCCCTCAATTTGTACGACACAAAGGCGGCAAGCTCCGTATGGTTTCAGGTCAGGATCGGAACACAGCGTAGGTATAAAAAAGCCATTCTCTTCCGCTACCTCAAGCACGGTCATCCCTTCCGTTGCTTCAATCTCTTCTCCATCGATAGTCAGTTTGATTGTATTATCCAACTAAAATTCTCCTACCTTAAGACTTGTGAAATGTCGGAAATAGGTTTCCCGGCATTTATTAACAAAGTGCATTCAGGACAATCTTCATGATTACTTAGAAAAAACTCCTGGTTCAATCCTGAATATTGGGGCACCATACCCTTTTCAATTCGGTAATATGTTGTATTTACTACAAGTTTACAGGTCTGATTTCCAAACATTCCCAATTATACCAATACGAATATCATTCGTCGTGAATCTGGAATTGGTAGCGTACAGTCCAGCCATAATACCTGCTTTCAGCCTTAGGACACACATCCCGCTCAGAATATGAGCTTCATTACTAACTACTGTTGAGGTTTTACCTTCATGCTGATATTATTTAAGTCCATATACTTATAACAGACATCATCCCGAGATCAGTGATAGTTATTTAACTGTAAATATTAACCAGCAACGATTAGCCGGATTTTTCTATCCCGTACCCACAAGTAATGATATGTAAAACTGGTCGGATTTTTTACTTTATGTAACCTGCTTTATACGGCCTGAATATCTCGCCAGAATACAAAATAACAGCCTGCCAACCGAAATTAGTATAAAACTTTGTATATTTGAAGTCAACCGGAAACAATGGTTAACCTCGAAACATACCATCTATTGACAATAATCCTGGTATTGAAGTAGAATCAATGACAATCAAATAAAACCATAGGCCGTGAACAAGACTAGTAACCTTCGAAGCGAGTCTCAGAGAGTCGGAAAGCAGTATTCAATACAATGAATACTCGAGGTGCGAACCGATGTCAGCGCAGCAGGTGAATGGGCTTGGGAGCCGCAAACCGAACGCCCGGGTAATCCGGTTTTAGTAGGCTTTGCCGCAGGGGAAGCGTTATCAGATCCCAGGGTATTGAGTTACTAAACTTAGGCCATTATCAGTACCTGTAAAAGATAGTCGGTTCATATACAGAACAGGCTAAGAAGGGTGGCACCGCGGAAAATATATCCCCGCCCCTTTAAGGGCGGGGATTACTATTTTTAGGGATGGTAAATATTCTAATACCAGCCTTAGGTCTTATATAAAAGAAGACACGCTAAAACGATAAGGAGGAAATATGGACACAAGAAGGTTTTTCCTTGAACAGAAGGATATGCCTACACAGTGGTATAACGTCCAGGCTGACCTGCCTGAACCGCTGCCGCCGATGCTGCATCCGATGACAAAGGAGCCCCTGACCCCACCTGACCTGGCACCCCTCTTCCCGATGGAACTTATCATGCAGGAAGTCAGCCAGGAACGCTACATAGATATTCCGGAAGAAGTCCAGGATATCTTAGCCACATGGAGACCGACCGTACTCCACCGTGCCTACAACCTTGAAAAGGCGCTGGATACACCGGCCAAGATTTTTTATAAATACGAGGGAACAAGCCAGGCAGGCAGTCATAAACCGAATACAGCCGTAGCCCAGGCATATTATAACAAGAAAGAGGGCATCAAACGCCTTACCACCGAGACAGGAGCCGGACAGTGGGGAAGTTCCCTGTCATTCGGCTGCAAGCTCTTCGACCTTGAACTCAAAGTTTACATGGTCAAAGTTAGTTATAACCAGAAACCCTACCGCAGAATGATGATGGAGACCTGGGGCGCTACCTGCGTCCCCAGCCCCAGCCCGGATACAAAAGCCGGACGTGATATGCTTGCCCAGGACCCGGACTGCCCCGGCAGTCTCGGACTGGCCATCAGCGAAGCTGTCGAAGACTGCATGATGAGAGATGATACTCACTATTCACTTGGCAGCGTAGTCAGCCATGTTCTGCTGCACCAGACCGTAATCGGTCAGGAAGCAATGAAGCAAATGGAGATGGCCGGATACTACCCGGATATCATCATCGGTTGCGTAGGCGGCGGTTCGAACTTCGCCGGTATGTTCCTGCCATTCGTTAAAGACAAAATCAAAGGCAGCAAACCTGACCTGCGTATCATTAATGTCGAACCGGAAAGCTGTCCTACCCTTACAAAGGGACTTTACGCTTATGACTTTGGTGATGTTGCCGGAATGGCGCCTATCGCGAAGATGTTCACTCTCGGCCACACCTTCATGCCGCCGCCGGTACATGCCGGAGGTCTGAGATATCATGGTATGGCCCCGCTTATCTGTCACCTTCATAAACTTGGATATGTTGAAGCAACTGCCGTTCCTCAGATAGCGACCTTCGAAGCCGGTATACAGTTCGCCAGGACCGAGGGTATCATAAGCGCGCCGGAAACCAACCACGCGATAAGGGTTACTATCGACGAAGCCCTGAAATGCAAAGAAACCGGTGAGTCAAAAGTAATTCTCCTGGCTCACAGCGGTCATGGTCATTTCGATATGGCGGCCTATGAAGCGTATCTCGGAGGAAAACTCACGGATTATGCTTATCCCGAAGAGAAAGTGAAAGAAGCCCTGTTAACCTTACCCGAGATACCCGGGCAATAAAGCAAACGTAAAGTAATCATATGGGGGCTGGTGTATCGCCAGCCCCTGTTTATTTTCCCGTTTATAATCTTTATAAAAAGCAGAAACCATCCGTGCAAATAAAAACTCGATTAATATTAACTTAACATTTAGTATGATAAAATAGAAGAAGATGAAAAGAATTGCATATTTAATAATAACTCAGTTGCTTCTTTTATCACTGGTCTTGGGTACCGGTTGCTCGATTATAGCAAGCGAGGTTGCAGAGGAAGAAACCTCATCCACCGAAAACACCACCGGTGCCAAAACCGAACCGGTAGTTATCCCTACTTCATCACAACTGCAGGCACTACCAAGTATTGCTGATGTCGTAGCCCTCGTTAAGCCATCAGTTGTCGCAATCAACACCGAAATTACGATAACGGATTTCTTCGACCGTCAAAGCACCCAGGAAGCAGCCGGCTCCGGCTGGATAATATCCGAAGACGGTTTTATCGTCACCAATAACCATGTTGTCGCAGACGCTGAGACTATCACCGTTGTACTCGACGACGGTCGGGTATTTGATGCTGAAATAGTAGGCACCGATCCCCTATCCGATCTTGCCGTTATCAAGATAAATGCTGAAAACTTACCTGCCGCGCAGGTAGGTGATTCATCGCGACTGAGAATCGGTGACTGGGTAGTAGCGATCGGTAATTCACTGGGACTGGGGATCAGGGCTACCCAGGGAATAATCAGCAGGACAGACGTTTCTCTCCAGATAGACGCTAACCAGGTATTATACGGCCTGGTCGAGACAGACGCAGCTATCAATCCCGGCAACAGCGGCGGTCCGCTGGTAAACCTGGCGGGGGAAGTCATCGGTATTAACAGTGTCAAGCAGGTCCAGGTTGAGGTTGAAGGCGTCGGCTACGCGATCAGCACTGAGGAAGCTGTCCCGATTATCGAGCAACTGATCAACTACGGAGAAGCTTCCCATCCGTATCTCGGCGTCAGTCTTTATCCGGTCGACCAGTACGTAATATCAAACTTCGGCCTGACGATCGATCACGGAGTGTTTGTAGTAACCGTTGGAGATAACAGCCCGGCAGATGAAGCAGGACTCCAACCGGAGGACGTGATACTGCGTTTTAACGGCCAGGAAATAGAGACAATGGACGACCTTGTTATCGGTATTCGCTCCGCCGAAATCGGCGAAGAAGTAGAGATCATTTACTGGCGTAACGATAAAGAAAATACTACCACCGCCACACTTATAAAAAGACCGACTTTGCCTTAATCGACTTTCTTCACACCGAGTAACACTTCATGGCCACTCAACTTGAATGTTTCCTGGTAATCGACTCCGTCAGGCAAGCCTTCTGTCAATTGTTGTGAAAGCGTTTCCTGTTTAATGTAGCCTGCGGTCGTATCTGCAGTCATTACCCCACGGACATATTCATCGGCGTCATAGTATGTTTCAATATGATCGGCAATATCGAATCCGGCCGATCGACGCATAGTCTGCAATCGATGAACGATTTCACGGGCCATTCCCTCTGCTTCAAGTTCCGGTGTTAATTCTGTATATATTGCTGAATTAACATTTCCTTCGGCTACAACGATATAATTCTCCCGACCTTCGAGTTCTTCTATTTCCTTGAAGGATCTTACTTCCACCGACTTCACGTTCAACTCATCGAGGACCATCTGCATTATAGATTCACTCTCAAGAGCACGTTTTTCTCGATCGGTTCCTACACCTACATAATTGACCGACAGTGGCTGTCTGACCTTGATACCAGCTTTGCTTCTGGCTGCCCGACCAAGGCTGGAGACCTTCATTGCCAGTTTGTTAGCTTCCGAAAGCTGAGCATCTATCTTGCTCTCATCGGCCACAGGGAAATCAGCCAGGTGAACGCTTTCAGGGTTATCTCCTCCAGGTGAACCTGCCAGGTTCCGGTATAACTCTTCGGCAAGGAAAGGAGTAAACGGAGCCATAAGCTTGGTCAGTGTTATGAGACATTCATAAAGAGTATTGTACGCCGATAGTTTATCGGTATCATTCTCACTCTTCCAGAACCTTCTCCTGCTTCTGCGGACATACCAGTTTGAGAGCTCATCGATAAATTCCGCTATCTGCCAGGCTCCGGTACGTGGATCATAGTTTTCCAGGGCATTATCAACATCCAGGATCAGCTGGTTCAGTCCCGACAGTATCCACCTGTCGAGTTCAGATTGAGTTTCTCCTGTTTCCTTCTGACCGGGAACATACTCATCGATATTGGCATAGGTAACGAAAAATGAATATACATTCCAGAGAGTCATAAAAACACGTCGAGATATTTCGGCTATCGCCTTTTCATCGAAACGCATCGAACTTCCCATCGGAACTGCTGTGTAAATATACCACCTAAGTGCATCAGCACCATACTTGTCCAGCATGTCCTGGAGACTGACCACGTTACCCTTGGTCTTACTCATTTTCTGGCCTTTGGGATCCTGTATATGACCGTGGCATATTACGTTTCTGTATGAAGGCTGATCGAAAAGCAGCGTCGATATGGCGTGAAGGCTGTAGAACCAGCCACGAGTCTGGTCAATTGCTTCACAGATAAAATCAGCCGGAAATCCGCCGTCTTCAAGTAACGTCTGGTTCTCGAAAGGGTAATGCGACTGTGCAATAGGCATGGCGCCTGAATCGAACCAGCAATCGATTACTTCCGGCACCCGTTTCATGGTACCGCCGCATTCCGGACAGCTGAACGTGATTTCATCTACGAAGGGCCGGTGCATATCAAGCGGTTCTTCGAATTCGTTTACTCCGGGACGATTCTTCAGGTCCTCGACACCACCGATACACTCCATTGCATTGCAGGAAGGGTGAGTACACTTCCAGACCGGCAACGGCGTTCCCCAGTACCGTTCTCTCGACAGAGCCCAATCGACATTGTTTTCAAGCCAGTCCCCAAATCGACCGAATTGTATATAATCCGGATACCATTTGATCTCTTTATTGCCTGATATCAGACTTTCTTTTACTTCAGTGGTTTTTATGTACCACGTCTGTTTGGCATAGTAAAGTAGAGGTGAATCGCATCTCCAGCAAAATGGATAAGTATGTTTGATCGTTTCCACCCGGTAGACAAGCCCTTTCTTTTTAAGGTATTCCAGAATTAGCGGATCGGCTTCCTTGACGAACTTACCTCCGCCCGGGATGTCTGTCATCGACATGGACGGCATAAGCGAGACCGGAGTTGTTCCACCTCTGCTTTTCTGTGCGTATTCCCTGGCACTCGGCGTCGAACTGATTACCATACCGGTAGTAATCGTTCCATCCAGGTTTACCGTATTTACCAGGGGGAGGTTCTCTTTCTCACCTACCTCATAGTCGATTTCTCCGTATGCAGGTGCGATATGAACGATTCCGGTACCGTCATCCATCGATACGAAATCGCCGGCAACGATACGATAAGCCTTCACATCATCCGGGGCATACTGGATATTTATCTCGAATAACGGTGTGTAATGTATCCCTACCAGTTCTTCACCCTGCAATTTCTCTACGATCTTATACTCATCGTTAACCGATACTCCCAGTAATGAAGAAGCCATGATAAGGTATTCGTTTTCCAGTTCAGCTACGGCATACTCCGCGTCAGGAGCTACCACCAGGGCTACATTACCCGGCAGCGTCCAGGGAGTAGTCGTCCAGGCAAGGAAATAGGCCGGCTTATCTGTCGATCCAAGTAATTCGGCAAGCCTGCTTTCTCCAAGCGATGATTGCACGACTTTAAACTTTATGTAAATCGATGGATCTTCGGTATC
>JAFGCW010000001.1 GCA_016932435.1 Dehalococcoidales bacterium
ACATTCCCCTCTAAAGCTTCAGCAAGCTCAGGTATTTTCGACCTCATTCTTCCTCGTGCAAGTTCTGCAGTCTCCTTTGGATTCAGATTACCGGTGATCAATGCATCCATCATGGCTAATCCAGAAACTCCAAATATCTCGGTGGCTACTGAAGCAATCTTTATATTCGCGTCCTCCAAAGTTTTATGTATCCGATTCTTTTCCGCCGCAACCTCTTGCGTAAGCTTCTTACGATAACGACACATTTCTCTAATTTCTCTGATCGGTTTGGATGGAATCAGGCTGGGCTTAAGCAATCCCCAACGCAATAGTCGTGCTATCCATTGTGAATCGTTGATATCGGTCTTTCTTCCTGGTAACTGCTTCATGTGACGGGCATTGGCTAACAAAATGGTTACACTACCCTCCAGTATGTTGAACACCGGCTGCCAGAAGATTCCGGTACTCTCCATCGCAACATGCGTGCAACCATAACTGATTAACCAGTCGCGAAGCTCCTTCAATCCTCGAGTGGTAGTCGTGAAATTTGAGAGTACTTCTTTCGGTGGTTCATCAATCGGACCAACTAACAAGCAGGCGGTTATTCTCCTCTTATGAACATCCAACCCGCAGCAGTATCCCAGCACAGCCTCCAGACCAACATAAGCTACTTCTCTTTCTTTTTTTGCCATGACTGACTCCTTTGACTTAATCAAAGGATAGAATGCCACGAATAAACTGGGCGGGGCAAAGGTTTTCACTCATGGGTTGTGAGTAGCCGTTCATGCATAGTTATGTCGGTAATCCCGGGGGATGGGATGTTAAAATAATCGATAAAAATAATCAATGAGGAGGTCCCCCGGAATGACCTTCGATTGTACTATTGTTAATAGTGCTTGTTGTGTTCATGAAATGAATAAGTACCTATACGATGGATAATTCTTGACATCTGTTAGAACGAAGTATATAATCTCGCCATCTATACGTATACGATATCGTATGCGTTTATTGCTGGTGATTTATAGTGGATTAAAATGTGATGGCTAGCCCTGTCGGGGGAAACCAGGGTGCTGAGCATTGGCAGCTGGCATCAGCTTAATTAACAACCATACCCCTCCCGTGTCCGGAGCCCTGGGGGTAATCGGGGATAGCGGCAGGGCTAGCCAGGAGAGAAAGGAGAAACCGATAGCCCATCCGGTATTAGTAGCTTTTTAAAGTTTCCGTACAGACATGCATGCACACTTAAATTTGTCACAGTATATGATCTATTCTGATAGTATTATCGCAGTTTCAAAATCCTCGTACCGGACAGTACGTATTATCTTATCGGAGTCCGTTCTACACGCTGAATATGGGATACAAAGGCGGGTTTATTTTTTGGGCATTGGTGAGGAGTAGACCTGGTGCACAAGCTAACCGAATGATGAAATTTGATGTAGTGGGGCAGAGTATATTTCTTGAGTTACCGGACGCGTAACAGTGCGTTATCAGCCAGTTATATTTGAAGTAAAAAAGAAATTACGAAAAAAGGACTAAAACGAGAACTCAACGCCTGTGTAGTAACAAAATCCTCTGACCTGCTGTAGTATCATCAGCTCGGAGTCTATTTCTTTGTAAGGGGTGGGTAATACTTATTTCAAGAAGAAGTAAGATATCTTTACTCAGGTAATGACTATCTCGAACCTGGATTTATTAAACAAATGGCGGATAGAAACCACCAAATGGTATTCTTACTAAGGATAAATGTGGGTTTATTATCTTTTCTACGCTATATTAAATCGAAACAACACGGAAAAAGGGGGTAAGTGAGTGGAGCAAGAAGTCACCCAAAAAGAAAATGTCGAGAAGAGGATCAATTCGAACAGTAAAATAACCCTATCGGCTGAGCTTCAGCAGGCAATAGGGTATATTAAGCGTAATCTTGAAATCTGCTCTGGTTGCCGTACTTGTGAAGCTGTATGCTCATTGAGTCACGAAGGTGTAGTTAGCCCAAGGCTAGCTCGAACAGGAATAACGGATTACATCTTGGAAGGCCGTCGGATTGAGGGTTATACCTGTCTGCAGTGCAGGGGACCGGAGTGTTTGTATGCGTGCCCGACAGGAGCCCTGTACATAAACGAGAAAACAGGTGCTCGGTGCATAGATTCAGAGAGATGTGTAGGTTGTAAGCTCTGCATGCAGGCATGTCCTAAATATCCTGATTCACCACCCATAATGTACGATCCTGAAAGAAACATCTGCGTAAAGTGCGACCTTTGCGGCGGAAATCCGCTATGCGTGAAGTTCTGCCCTGAGGGTGCTCTAAGCTTTGTAAAGAGGGAGATATAAGAAATGGATGAACTAAAATACGGCTGGATTGGGAAAATCCTTAAGGTTGACTTAACCGACAGAACTATCACTACACTACCAACATCCGATTATGCTCCGGATTTAATCGGCGGCAGGGGCATAGGAGCCATGCTTTACTGGGAAGAAGTTCCGCCGGAGTGTAAAGCCTTTGACCCGGAAAATGCCCTCATTTTTATGACCGGACCGGCTACGGGAACGTTAGCCCCATCAGCCGGCAGGTTCTGCGTAAGTTTTAAAACACCGGTACCGGTGAAGGAATTTTATTGTATGAGCCTCCCGAGCGGGCATTGGGGTCCAGAGTTAAAATTCGCCGGATATGATGGTATCGTCGTGAAGGGAAAAGCATCCGAACCTGTCTACCTGTATATTAATGACGGACAGGTAGAGATTCGCAGCGCACGATACCTCTGGGGGATGACTTTGACCAATCTAATGTTGCAGCTTTATAAACAGCACGGTCCGAAAACCAGAATACTGGGAATCGGCCCGGCTGGAGAGAACCTCTGCAGGGAAGCTGTTATTATATCCGATCACGAGCACGCTACAGGACTGGGTGGCGCTGGTGCTGTTATGGGATCTAAAAACCTGAAAGCCATAGCAGTTAACGGAACAGGAGCTGTAAAGGTTGCCAGACCCCAGGAACTAATAGATTTATGGTGGTATTTCTCCCGGCTGGTGACCCGTAAACCGGGCGAGGAAGAGTACCCAAGCACGCACAGGTCATTATCCGACGGCTTATACCATGGCGCGCATATGCGTTTTTCGCCCGGACACCCGGAACGGCCTCAGGATGATGAAACATACTTTAAAAACATGGGCCTGGATGACCCCATCTGTCTGATGACTGAGGCTGTTAATAATGGCACCTTAAAGTTGAAGTGGGGTGGATGTTACGGTTGTCCTGTGAATTGCGCGCTAACCTGGCAGTCCAGCGACATAGACATACCCAGCGGCTCAGGTCAATGCAACGAATGGATGAGCTGGGCAACCTATGAGTGGCAGGGATACAGGAAAGTGTGCGGAATTCCCGCCCTTCAGTTCAGTTCTTATATGGATGATATGGGGCTGAGTGTAACCAATACTCTCGGATATCATTTCTTCTGGTTCTTCGAGCTTGTCAAACTTGGCATCTTTACCGAGGAGAACACAGGGGTACCACTCGATAAGCCCTGGACAGAAGAGTTCATCAGGGGGGTTCTGGAGAATTTCACCTATAGAAAAGGTATTTTCGACAAAGCTGCCGAGGGTCATGAAAGGTTTTTAAAGAGTTTAAGCGGACAGTATCCTGCCGTTAAACCAATCTATGAAAGAGTCGTAAACCACCCCGGATACCACGTGCACTGGGAGATACTCGGGGGTGGATTCAACATGCCGTCACCCAATTCGATAATTCATTCAATAGAACCAAGAACATGGGCATTTCGTCCGAGTCTCCTGGTTATGATGGGTGCCGGGGCTCCGCCCCGAAGAGATGCCGAGAGGGGAGATGGGCCAAGAGTACCCCCTTCGTTGAAAGACAATATGGCTACCACTATCCTCCGCCATAACCTAGATTTAAACTCGGATTCCATAACCTACTGCTCCTGGGCAGGCGTGCCTCCGGCTTCCTCCAAGTATACGCCTGACGGTTCAGGAGACCAGGCTGTCGGTGCAAAGGTATTTTCAGCCGTTACCGGGATAAACATGAACCATGATGAGATGATGGAGGCAATGAATCCTGTAGCCAATATAGAACGATGTATTCATGTGAGAGAAGGGCGCAGGAAAGAAGACGACTTATATAACGATGCCACATACGAGTCGCCAGGATGGGCGCACACTAGCAAGGAAGCATTCATCGAGGCTATGGAAGAGTACTACAAGTTGAGGGGCTGGGACCCGGCTACAGGGATACCGCGGAGGTCGACGCTGGAGAAACAGGGCTTAAAGAAAATCGCAGACGAGCTGGAGAATAAGTACGGGGTAGAATTACCGGAATAAGTTAGAAAATAATGTTACCGCGCTATGATGTGCACGAAGAACATATACTTAACATAAAATAATATATTCAGGCTTTACTCTAAGCCGTAATTATTTAAACTGAGGTCTGGCTCAGCTTGGGGGTGGTCAGAGGGTCAGATTGGTCCTGCTTGTTACCGGCAGACTTGAGGTGGGGACTGAAAATCCATTCTGAATTAACGTGTCCCCACCTTAACTGAGAAAATTGTACCGGTTTATGAAATTATAGCCCGCGGTCTATGCAGACATTGCCTTCCAGCATCACTATTTTAATCTTGTCGACGTCCTGAAGTATCTTGACATCCGCCAGCGGGTCGCCATCTACAACGATGATATCGGCGAGTTTGCCTGCCTCTACCGTTCCGGTATTATCACCGATAAAGCAGGCTTCGGCTCCGCGTTTGGTCGAGGCAACTATCGCTTCCATCGGGGTGAAGTTGCAGTACTTGTTCAGCAGTTCGATTTCCAGCGCGCATTCTCCTGCGTCACCGAAGCTGTCTGTGCCGGCTGCCACAACGGCTCCCATATCGTGCATCATAGTGTATGATTCGACTGAGCGGTCCCACTCTTCCTCTATCATTGCCGCAGCTCCGGGAGGTCTTGCATCGAGCATCACCCTGAGATAAGCGAGCGTCGATGTGAAAATAGTACCGTGCTCCTTTCCCAGTGTTACGATTTCCTCATCCGATCTGCTGCCGTGGTCTATGGTCTTTATACCGGCAAGTACGCAATCCTTTGAACTGACACGGTTCTGAGAATGTACGCTGACATACTTGCCGACCTTGCCGGCAGTTTTTACTATAGTCTCCAGCTCTTCCAAGGTGAAGACGACACCGGCAAGAGTAGTGGCGCCGGGGTGGAAGAAATTAAGGCTTGCAAAGACCTTGATAAAGTCCGCGCCCAGGCGCATAGAGTAGCGAGTCGCTTTAATACACTCGTCCACGCCATCGCAAACGAGAGCTTCCGCCTCGTTATTCACCCGCGCATCGCGAGACCCACCACCGGGCATACCATCGAGCGGACCACCTGTACGGGTCAATGCACAACAGGCAGCCACGATGCGAGGCAGCCCTGTCAGGACGCCCTCTCTAACCGCCTGCTTCAAGAACGGGGCGTTTCTCCCGGCGCAGTCCTTCACTGTCGTAATTCCCGATGCCAAGCAGTTCTGGGCATCTTTCGCCGATTGGAACATAGAGACTTCCCTGGGACGGTACGGGGATGGTCCCGTTGGGTTACTGCCTCCCGCCAGGTGCAGGTGTGCATTTATCAGACCCGGCATTACCGTTTTCCCGGCGATATCAAGGACTGTCGCACTCCTGGGTACATTTAGCCCCTTTCCCACTTCCTTGATTGTTGATCCCTCAATAATGACCGTCGCGTTTTCAACAGGGTCGGCGCCGGTACCATCGATCAATCTGCCACCGGTTATCGCCATGATTTTCTTTTCTTCAGACATGATTCTCTCCTTTCTTCGTTTTCGACACCCACCTACCGCCAAAACGAAGTCGTGAAGTATTTTAGCGGCCTGATTTGGTCAAGGTAGCTCCTTTTATCTGCTTCATCTGATGAGCCGTATGGAAGTATCTCATCCCGAAAGAATACCCCGGTACACTGCCGGCTACGACGAGATGAATGTCATTGGGATTTACCATGGGAACCATACCGCCCGGCTTTAAGGCTTCTTCAATCCGGGGTACGAAGTCTTTAGCGGCGGCGCGTTCGTAGTAATACAGACCGCCCGGTACGATATCTATGCTTTGCTGGATACGCTGCATTTCGCCGTTAGTGAGTTTCTCATACGGTACTTTCGTGTTTTCGTAAATATAGTTCCGCAGGCTATCTTTCGTATCGAATCCATTCCGTTTCAATACGATGGCGAGCTCCGGACAAATCACCATTACGTGTTTCGACATACCCATGCGGCTGCTGTTTACGTCTTTAACCATGTTGTCGAGGGCATACTGAACGCTCCAGGGTCCTACCGTTCCACCGGCATAGAGGGTCATACCCGCGACCGTGGAAAGCGTTACGTAACTGTCTTCCTTTTTATACCCCAGGCCTTCGTTAAATGATTCCCAGGGACTCTCGTCCAGGTTTTCAGCGAACGTATAAAAGGTGTGGGAAGAAGCCCGGCCTACCAGGGCCATATCGATTTCACCCGGCCGGGTGTAACCCAGGTTGATGACGCACAGCTCTACGGCACGCCCGATGGTATTATTGGCCTGATGGCAATGGGCTAGCAACCCTACACCGCTGTTCATTTTTATTTCTTTACCGATGGGTCCGCTTACCATTATCATCAGATTGAACGAACCTTCCGAGCTCAACATGTGAGAGAAAGGAGTTATCGAGTAATCGGGTAACGCGTACGTGGTGTCGGTGAGAGCTTCTATAGCGGCAATAATCACCGGCAGGTATTCAGGTTTGGCACCCGCCATTACTGCGTTAATAGCTACCTTTTCTATGGTAGCGGCGCCTTTCCGGAACGGTACCAGTCCTACTACTTCGTCGGGAGCGCGGCTGGTACCCGTCAGCATTTCCTTGACGGCCTCTTCGGTGGGAGGTATCAGGGGCAGGCCGTCGCCCCATTTATTATCGAGATAGAGCTGGTTGAACTTTTCAACGGTATCTTCATAGCTCTCACCCGTAACCTCGACGAACGAACGGGCTTCCTGTTCTTTTTCCGCTACCGGATTTTTCTCTTCCTCGGTCAGAGGTCTTGTCAGCGCATCGATAATATCGTCCAGATAAGCTTCCGCGACAGGCATTACCTCTTCCACGCTGGACCGGTTCGGGAAATATTCGATGTCAGGTATTCTGACGATACGAATCGGGGGCATACCGTGTTCGTTTGCCGATATTTTAACGTTCCACAGAGCAACGTCCGCCAGAACAAAAACGCCGGGCTTTCCGCGCTTTTCCATAGCTATTACCTGGGTAGCCCATATCCATCCCGCTGCTCCGGAGTCTCCGACAGCTTCGATGAACATATCTACTTCTTCCTTAGCCTGTTCGATTTCAGGGACATCATTCCAGCCAAGCTGTATTGTCTTTGCCGTGGGAAACCTCTTGTTCAGAAGCTGTTCGACCGCTTTACAGAATTTGTCTCCGCCTGCCTTGCCGTCCCAGAAGACTCCTATGGTCTTTCCTTCGAGGGTATCTACCCTGGGGGCTAATCCGGCGGGTTCTTTAATCTTAAAAACTCCCTGAGGATTAAAACATTTTAGTGAAACTGATTCTTTCATCGTTATTCCCTCCATCACGAGCTACGAGAGCTCTTAATATTATCGACCTGATTTGGTTAACGTGGCTCCTTTCACCAGTTTTGTGTGATGAGCCTCCCGCGAATACGTCCATCCGATCGAATAACCCGGTACGGTTCCCGAAACGAAAATATGGATATCGTCGGGATTAATTACAGGAACCTTTCCGCCCGGTTTCAAGGATTTCTTGATTATGGGTTTAAAGTTATCAGGGAAAGCATTCTTGTGATAGTAAAGACCGCCCGGTATCATTTCCAGCCTGTCCCGTATACCCTGCATTTCTTCATTGGTAAGGTCTTCATAAGGCACCTTGGTTTTTTCGTAGAGGTAGTCCTTCAGACTTTGCTTCGTTTCAAATCCGATACGTTTCAGGAATATTACCATTTCCGGGTGAAGCACTATCACCCGTTGCGGGAGATGAGCCGAAATCTGGCCGACTTTGAAACCGGCAAATACGTGACGCCCCCTGGCTACATCTGCAACTATGGACTCGAGGATCGGTTCAATTCTCCAGGGCGCGACTACTCCACCACCGTAGAGCGACGACATGCCTCCTACTGTAGCAACCGTTACGTAGCTGTCTTCCTTTTTAAATCCCATGCCTTCATTGAATGATTCCCAGGGGCTCTCCTCCAGGTTTTCGGCAAATGTATAGTAAATGTGGGAAGAAGACCTGCCTATAAGCGCCATATCGACCTCACCTGGCCAGGTATGGCCGATATTGATGATGCAAAGCTGTACGGCACGTCCGATGGTATTGTTGGGCCGGTGGCAATGTGCCAGCAAACCCACACCATGGTTCATCTCTATTTCCGCGCCGATGGGTCCGCTTACCATTATCATCAGGTTGAAACCGCCTTCCGAACTCACCATGTGAGAGAAAGCATCTATTTTATAATGGGGTACTGAGTACTGCTGGTCGGCGAGGCCTTCTACGGCGGCAATAATCACCGGCAGGTATTCAGGTTTGGCCCCCGCCATTACCGCGTTAATAGCTATGTTTCTTATGGTAGCAACGCCTCTCCGGAAGGGTACCGGACCTATCACTTCGTCGGGAGAGCGACTGGTCCCGGTCAGCATCTTGTTAACTGCCTCTTCGGTGGGAGGAATCAGGGGGAGACCGTCACCACATTTATTATCGAGGTAGAGCTGGTTGAATTTTTTTACGGCGTCATTATAGCTTTCGCCTGTAACCTCAACCGTGGGGGGTAAGGCTTGTTCGACTTCCCGTTTCGGATTTTTCTCTTCCTCCGTCAGGGGCTTCGTCAGCGCTTCTATGATAGCATCGATGGCAAATTCTGCAGCAGGTATAACCTCTTCCACGTTTCTCCGGTTCGGGAAATATCTGATGGATGGTATGTTGACAATACGTAGCGTGGGCATCCCGTTGTCCTGCGCCGAGATTTTGGCATTCCATCCCGCGACGCCTGTTATCACGAAAACACCTGGCTTGCCGCGCTTTTCCAGGGCCAGCACTTCCTGTGCCCAGATCCATCCCGCCGCACCTGAATCAGCTATTGCACAGATAAAGGTGTCTACTTCTTCCTTGGCTTTTTCCGCCGACTCTATGTCACTCAAGCCAAGGCGTATCGTCTTTGCGGTAGGAAATCTCTTGTTCAGAAGCTGCTCGACGGCGGCACAGAAGTTGTCTCCGCCTGCCTTGCCGTCCCAGAATACTCCGATTGTCTTTCCCTCGAGGGTGTCGACCCGAGGTGCGGGAACTGCGGGTTCCTCAATCTCGAATATTCCCTGAGGATTCAGACACTTTAGCAATACTGTCTCTTTCACGGTTCTATTCTCCTTCTAGTATATATATCATCCTGTTCGCCTTTTAGTATTCGCCTTTCAGAAAAATACTTACATTGTTACTGTTTTCCGGTGCGGAAGACGACACTCGTCTCTCCCGGCTGTTCTACTTCCACTCATCCACCGATGCCGATGCCACGTATCCGAAGTCTCCTGCCTGCCAGGAAACCTCGGTACCACCACCGACTACCAGTATTTCAACCTGGGTGCCGGGTATGATAGATTTTTGCGGTGAGTCCGCTCCCGGTGGCTGCTTTAACATAGATGCGAATGGCTCGACACCTGCTTTTGCCGACTCTAAATCACCGGGTCTCATCGCCCAGTAATTCCAGAGGGTCATATAGCTGTTTTCCTTAAGCCAGTCGCTTAACTGCTCCTTGGTTTCAAAGCCGTCATTCCTGACATCATCCGCCGTTACCGGGCTCAGCAATAAAGTAGGTCTGCCCATACCGGCTCCACTGGTTTCAAAGCTCTTCAATAGCTGCTTGACAACCTCGTGAACCGGGTACGGCTTGAAAGCACCGAAATTAATCAGGCTCCACCCGCTCAATATACTGACAACGCTTTCTTCTGCTTTATAGCCCTTCTGCACATGCAGGGGGTTCCATCCTTTGGGCAGCGCCTCTTCATTCTCAGCAAAACATAAATTATTGTAGGTGAGGGCATTACCCAGATCCCCCAGAAATGTTTCGCCCGGTATAGAGCCGCCCAGGTTCTTGGAAATAAGTGTCCATGTCCTTCCGATGACAGAATTGGCATGATTGAAAGGGCCCAGTGCGGCAAGTCCGGAATTCATATTTATCTCTTTACGGATTGGCCCGTTTGTGACAACCATCCTGGCGAATGAGGAACAGGAACTGAACAGCGAGGTTACACCCGTAGAAGCTATAGCCAGTATTACGGGTAAGTGCTCTTTCCTGGCTCCCGCCATCACAGCATTGATAGCGACGTGCTCCACGGTATATTCCCAGGACTCATAAGGGGGGGAGGGCTGCATGGTGACAGGGGTGTGCTGTTTTTTGGCTCCTCTTGCCGGTGCGCTGCCGCCGCCGAGTTGACTCGAAGTTGTTTCCCAGGCATCGTTAGGAGGAGTAGGTTGCATCATGCCGATTATCTCATCCGGTTTATGACTGGTTCCTTTAAGCATCTCGGCTACCCGTTCTTCCGTAGGAAGGATTATCGGCATACCGTCGGTCCATCCTTCTTCAAGGAACATCTGTTCCAGGTTTTCGGGAGTGTCAGGCCCCAGTATTCTTTGCCTCGGTCTTTCTATTACACCTGTTTTCGTTTCCTCGGCTGTTGTCGATTTCGTCAATGCGTCGACTATTTGCTCTATGATCGGCCTGCCGCTTATCGGATCGTTGCCCTCGATATATTTCCGTTGTAACTCGACCGGTCTGGCTGAGAAAGGATGAGGAATAAAAGTCAATCGTAGCTCAGGAATTCCCTTCTTGTAAGCGAAGCTTTTTGTGAGACCCGGAAATCCCGCGGTGACGACAGGTACTGTCGGTACTCCCATTTTTTCCAGTATCGAGGAGAAGATAACGACCGCCGGGGCATTGGTGTCAAGCTGTCCGACACCGATTATCACTCCATCGCCTTTTTCCTTGATTTCATCCCACAGCTTCTGGTCATTGACAAAGTAGGAACCTTCTTTGACTTTGAGTATAAAGGTGGTCTTAGGATATCTTTCGGTGAGCACTCTATGGATTTCTACGAGACCTTGATGCAACGGTCGAAAATTTATACCGGCTAGATATATTGTTTTACCCTCCAGGGTATCAAGCCTGGGTGCCATAGGAATCAGTTGTATCGGAGGCGCTATGCCTCTCGGATTTAAAACCGTTATTTTTTGACCTGTCATTTAATTATTACTTAACCTCCTTCTTACTTACCTGTCATAAGATTATCCTTAGTCTGGAGATTCACGGAAACTGGCAGTAGTCACAACGTAATTGTCGTAGAGAGAAATCTACCTGCCTTTTCAATGGGATCGCCAAAAACCTAAGATTCCTGATTAACGGTATTGGTATGGATGGAATTCAATTTTTCGGACATGTCCTAAATCCTCATTCGTCATTGAACATGCCTTTTTCTCCACTAGAGTTTAAAACATAATCTCATATCACGATAGAGATAATCGGTTGCAGTAACAACACGAATATTGAGTTATTACTGCTGCACCTCTTTGATCTTCATTGGGTTAATAGTTACAACTTTAACATGCTGAGGTAGCCTATTTGACTACCTCAGCATACCACCGTTACTCCCGGTTAAGCAGTATCTATGAGCTCCCTTTGTCTAGAAGATATTAATTTAACAAATAGACGGTGTTTAGTATCCTAAGGATCTCTTTTGAGCTTCGTCCGTCCAGAATCGTGACCACATCCAGTACTGCTGGAATATGAAAATAAGCTGTCCGCTGTATCCTTTGAGGTACGGTTGCCAGACATTATAGTTTATGAGAGGGAACATAGCTGTTACCCAGTGTTGTTCCATAACCCGTTTCTGAGCATCCCTTACTATCTGCATAGCTTCATCCTCGTCAGCGGCAGCCCTAAACTCCTGATACAAGGCATCATAAATAGGATCGCTGATTCCCCGGGTAATAGGGCGGCCTGGATCCGGAGTTCTAAAAGTTCCCAAAGGGAAATCCACTGGTGCGAACATACCCCACCAGTTCCGGAAAACCATCTGATCTTGCTGTCCAGTAGTTACAAAATTCATAAAAGCACCCGCCTCCATCAACCGCAACTCCATATCAACATTAATGTCGTTGAAATAGGCTTTAAGTATTTGCAGGAGGTCCTCGCCTTCTCCTCCAGAAGCTGCGACGACATGTGTCGAAAAGCCGTTGGGATAGCCGGCTTCAGCTAGAAGTTCTTTTGCCTTTTCCGGATTATAGGTATATTCGTCTTTGAGTTCTTGAGGCCAATCTGCGTAGTCGTAGGCGTATCCTTTAGTGTATGGTGAAAACATGCTGCATGGATTCCCGTCTACCACGCCGCCATAATAGGTCTCGGCTATAGTCTTACGGTCTAAGGCCAAATTTAATGCTTTTCTTACTAAGATATTATCGAAGGGTGGGTTATCAACTCTTAATTCAAATGAATAGGCATTCACCGGCATCTCTGACTTCAGCAGGTCAGGTGTTGTCCTTTCAAGTTCATTAGCCTGCTCCCAGGATGCTCCTGTTAATATATCCACCTTTCCAGTTCGCATTGCTGCTATCCGTGTAGAAACATCTACTATTTCCATTACTTTGAGCTTACTTATATAGGGAAGCTGGTTCTGAGGGTAACGCTCATCATGACCCCAGTAATTGGGATTCGGTACAAGCGTCATCACGCTGCCGGGAAGATAGTCTGCCAGTATGAATGGTCCGGAGCCGACAGCATACCTCCAATCCGTAATTACCCCCCCGACTTGTTCTACTGTTTCGCGATTCTCTATTTCGTTATGTACACCCGGGGTCGCGAGAGCCAGCCAGTTATTTAAAAGACTCGGAAATACATACTTTACTTCTACCGTATAGTCATCCAGAGCTGTCATTTTTTCAATAGCGGTGAGAAAGAAAGATATAGAGAAGTTTGGCTCTGTAAAACCACTACCTGTTCCCATCGCCCGGTCATAGTGATACACTATGTCATGAGCCGTAAGCTTCCGTCCGTTTGCCGGTGGCTTGTCCTGGAAGTAAACGTCCTGACGTATATTAAGAATGAGAGTTTGCGCATCAACCCACTCCCAAGTGTCTGCCAGCATGCCCCTGATGTATTTTACAGGTACGACAAATGTCTTGAATGCATATTGTGTCTCCGGGTTTATCGTCCAGTCCCAGATAAACAGCATATCGAAAAATCCCGACACGCCCGAAGCCGAAGTACCAGCCGGATCAAAACTGCTGGGAATCGTGCCCGTAATAGTTAACGTTCCACCGTACTCGGGAACCCCAAGCTTATCCCACCAGTTTCCGGTACCCGGAGACGTCGCTACTTCCTCTTCTTGGTCATCCAGTATTGATGTTGGCTCTTCTTCCTCCGCACCCACCGTTACCGTCTGACCGGTATCCTCTTCAACTACCTTTCCACCGGTATTTTCATTCGTACTGCAGGATGCCATCACCAGAGATAGCACCATTAAGCAACTAATCAGTATCCAGATTACTTTCTTAAGCATTCTCGTTTTACCTCCTTATTAGGTCTGGTAAAATCAGTTACACCTGGCTTTCGACTATTTAATTATTTTACTAAACCTATCACCTCCTGTTCGGCCAACTCTGCTGTTAACTCCGACCACCCAGGTCTCCCGTCGCGGAATGCTGATATACGATGAGTAATTAAGTAGCAAGTTGAAGTTTCTTGCCGCGACTCCCTGGTTTCGTATGACAGATCCAACCATAGTATTTCAAGCTAGCATAGCCACCTTCTAGTAATGAACTATAACCAGGTACTACGACTACGAAAACCAAACGATAAACGTATACGATATCGTATACGTGTTAATGGCGGGATTATATACCGCAATCTACCGGATGTCAAGAGCTATCCATGGTGCGAGAAATGCTTTCCCACAGCAACCCGACCTGATGAAGACATGGGTAATCATACCACTTTACGTTTATCGTCAATAAAAGTAGTACAATTAAGCTACCGGAAACTGGGATATTGTATTCACCGAGATCACTACCTGCAACTATCTAGACATGATATCCGTGATAGCCCTTTAACGTGGGTGGATATAGAATAGCCGTATTTTCTGCCCCCACATTATTAAAAGGATAGGCAAGTACACTGTGTTTCAGGTTCATGGATATCAACATTTCGGTAACTTTCACGGCCGCTAAGGTGGAATCGACTACAGGTACACCGAGAATTTCCTGTAATTTATCTGCGACTCCAATCATAAAAGCACACCCTAATACCAGCACATCGGCCCCATCCTCTTCAATAGCCTTTCTGCCCTGCTCGAGTAACGCATTTACGTCTGCGATTCCTTCGTCCGAAGGTGCAGCATCTTCGTCAACCGAAGACATGTATGTTCTTATCGATACAACTCTGTCGAGTAATCCCTGCAACTGCAGTTTCCGACGTATCTCTTTGTAAAACTGATGGTGGTACTTTTCGTTGAGTTTAAAATTTTTATGTTGAATACTACCTCCCGTCGTTATTATCGATATTTCGTCGCCAAGAAGACAGGCGATATGGCAAGCTGCTGCACCAATACCGACGACAGGGATATTCACTACTTCTCTGGCTTCATCTATACCGGGATCGCCAAAGCAACCTATGATAACTCCGGAATATCCTTCCTTTTCACCTTTCAAAATTTCCTCTATCATGTAGGGTATAGATACGCAGGCATAGTACTTGCAACTAGGAACACCCCCACCATATCCAATATCTCTGACAACCGCTTTAAATCCCGAATCGGTATACCTGTCAAGAGAATCCTGAACCATATCGTTATATTTGTCAGTCGCACTCGGTTGAACATAAAGAATTCGTTTCATAGTCATTGCATTACCTCCTGGAGGTATTTTACTTTAAGTTCGTTTGTTTTTCATGTAATCGGTAAAATTTTTTCAAGGCATGAATCGGTCTCATTGATTCCGTTTCATGTCGAACAAAATAAAAAATTGATTCGCCTGATATATTACGTAAACTTATAGGCACGTTACGTTGACAATAACAACAGTTTGGTTTAACATGCAGCCGAAAAAACATTAGAAAAATAAGTAGAGGTAATAACGATGAAAGATGAAATTACGCTAAAGTGCTTTAATCCTCATGGAGTATTTAAGACAATGAAACCATCCGGACTCACCCCTAGAATTGACAGCCTTGAGGGGAAGAAAGTCGGAATTTTCTGGGACGGTAAGGCGGGTGGGAACAATTTCTGCGCCGCTGTTGAAGAACTTCTGAACAAGAAACTTCCAGATACAACAACCATGCGAGCTGAGTGGAATGATGTAGCATCGGCAGAGCGGGTCAAGAAAGAAATGGATACGTTTATCCTTGCTATTGCAGATTCAGGAGCAGCGGGATGGATTTGGGCACAGCAGGTAATAGCACAGGAAAAACTCGGTATACCCGGTGTATTTGTGATAGCAGATGTCGCCTACTGGAATGCTGAAATCTCGGCGAAGGACCACGGAATACCGGTAGTACGTATCATCAGAGTACCCAATATAGATTATTTCCCCAATCGGGCGAGCGTGGAACAGGTGAGACCGGTTGCAGAATCAGTTATAGAGGATATTATCGAAGGACTGACGAAACCCCTCACGGAAGAAGAGAAAAACCCGAAAGTAGAATCAGAAAAAGAAACTCCACCATTTATTGAAATTAGAGCGGAGAGTTACGATTCTGCTTTTGAAAAGTTCAATCAGCTTTATCTTGAAAATCACTGGGGTGACGGGTTGCCCTTAGTACCTCCCACTGAAGAAGCCGTTAAAAAGATGCTAACAGGGACCAGTCGTACTCCCGACGAAGTAATCGGGCGGGTTCCTTTCAGATACGGCATCGCTACAATTAAAAATGTGGCTGTCAATGCAGTAATGGCAGGAGCCAAACCTGAGTACCTGCCTGTAATAATCGCTGCCATAGAAGGCCTTGTCGATGAACAGCACTCCATACCTGAATATTCAATAAGTGCATTCTCTCATATGATGAGTTCGGAAGGTTCTATAGATATGATGATAATGGTAAGCGGTCCCATAGGTAAAGAGATAGATATGAACTGCGGCGTAGGCTTAGTTGCTCATTGCAACCAAGCCAATAATAGCATCGGGCGTGCTGTGGAACTATGCATCATCAATCTGGGCGATGTATGGCCCGGTCAGATCGATATGGCCTTGGTAGGCCGTCCCAATTCTCATACTTATTATACGTTTGCTGAAAACCTGGATGAAAGTCCCTGGGAATCGTTCAATGAGGGTCTGGGATATAAACCGGAAGATAGTTACGTGACCGTGTCCACAGTTGGAGGTGCTACACAAATTTATGCCGGGGGAGTGGTAGCACCCTGGAATGTAGAGCCGGTCCTCGATGCTATGGTTAGAGATATAGCCGGTACCCGCAGAGTATTCGGTCAATACAAAGTCGGTGTAGCTAATCCTGCAGCCCACCTCCCGAAAATTGTACTGGTGATCCATCCGGAGCTGGCAATCATGCTGGAACGCCACGGATTTAAGACAAAGCGGAGTCTGCGAGACCATTTCTACGAAACTACAAAAGTACCTTATGAAGACCTTACTGAGCAGGAGCTTAAGGGCATTAAAGACAGGATAAATCTTAAACCCGGTGGTTTATATTACCCCCAGGATGCACTCCCTGAAAACTTTTCAGCCACGCTTAAAGAATCCCTAAAGCCTGGTGGAAAGGTTCCGGTAATGAACCCCGACGACATTCATATCGTCGTATCAGGTACTATACCGGGATATTCTTTCTCAATGCGTTACATGCGTACGGCGCATCAAACGAAGCTGATAAAAGGAGCTACTTTAACGAAATCTGGTCGATAATATATTTGACTCGCCGGAAAAGATAATTTTATGAAGGGTCAAGTAACATCTACAGCGCAGCAAAGTTACGATTCGATGCAATCGGCATTATTTATGGACACTTCAACATAGAAGTAACACGGGACGACAATATAATATACGATTCTCTTCGGGGTAAAGATTATATAGCACATGGCGATGTTGTATTTCTCATCGCTGATAGATAATTCAGTTATTCCTTATCGGAGAAATGTGTCACTTAAAGATCGTTTTCAATCCTTTTTTACAATACACAATATAAAGTTGACAATATGTAAAGCTAATGATAACGACAAGTATAACACTGAATCATGACTGATCGGTAAATAACACTGATGGAGGTGATGATATGCAGATTGAAAGCCTAGATATCCATCTGAGAAATAGAAATGAGGAATTGAGAAAAGCAAAGCAGAACGGGATCAAGATAATAGGCTATTTCCCGGGAAACTACGTGCCTGAGGAATTAATTTACGCTTCCGGAGCAGTGCCGTTATGTCTTGTCGATGGTGGAAATTCAATCCCGGCTGATGCTGCACTATCAGTAGTACCAAGCGTCATTTGCCCCTTCGCGCGAACTCAACTTGGGGAAATGTCAGCAAAGACGAATCCATATTATGCCCTGGTTGATATGATTATAGCACCAATCACATGCCAGCATCTAAGGAAGGTGGTCGAGATATGGGAATACTACGGTGACTTGGAAATATTTAAACTAGGAATCCCTCATCGATATGATGGTGACTTTGAGTTGGATTATTATACTGACAGGTTGAGAGCCCTAACCGACAGGCTACAAGCATTCACCGGAAACAATATCACACGTGAGAAAGTCAGCAAGGCGATTGAACTTTACAATAAATTGAGAGAACTCCTAAGGAAGATAAGTATGACGCGTTGTGCCGTTAACCCGCCACTTAGTGCCTTAGACTTCATCAGATTGAACCATGCCTCTTTCTATGCCGACCCGGCTTTTACTGTAGATGTATTGGAATCTGTCTACCAAGATCTGGTTGGAAAGCAAAAAACGATTCAGGATGGCGCCCCGAGGCTATTGTTGATCGGGCCAAATATGAGTAATGGTGATTACAAGGTTCTGGAATTAGTTGAAGCGGCTGGTGGTCAGATTGTTATCGAAGAGATATATGAAGGCATTAGGTATTACTGGCAGGTCATTGAAAATAAAGGTGATCTATATCAGTCTTTGGCTAAAGGTTACTTAGCAGATAGGCTCCCTGCGGCTTTTATGAGAAACTCAACGAAGAAAAGGCTGGGGTCTGCAATCGAACTGGTTAAGGAATTCGACGTGTCAGGGGTAATATGGTATGAACTGGCCAACTGTGAAACCTACGATTCTGAATCATACTACTTTACCCGGCAGTTCGAGGAGTTGAAAATACCGATACTTGTTCTGGAATCAGAGTATGGTATAGCAAACGAAGGTCAACTCAGAACTCGAGTACAAGCTTTTATCGAAATAGTAAAAGGAGTATAGAACAATGGTCGAGTTTCTTAAGTTATGTGGTTTCGAACCGAAAGAGATAGAATCGGAGTTATCCAGAATAAATAAAGCGTTCAATAAACTGGGAATAACCGATGAAGATATTGAGCGGGGCACACAAAGACTAATCAAATATTATGATATGGAACTAAAAGGCGTGCGGAAAATTATGCGGCTGATCATAAAAGATGTCGTTAACTCAGTGCTGGCAAGAGAGGAGGGTAGAAAAAAGATAATCTTCGGATTCATGTCACCGGGCTTTAGTGTGTTCAGCACCGCGTTAGTATCGAAATCCAGCGAGGTACATGCAGCGGGACTTCATATTTTTCACTTCATACTTGGCTGTGTCTTCGATAAAATCGTCCCGGTACTGGAAGCGGCAGAAGAGAGATGGTTAAAAGCCGGACTGGTCGCTCATTGCGGTAACATTAAAGCGATGGCAGGGCTGTTTGCTTTGGACCTGATTCCTCGCCCTGATCTCCTGGTGTGCTGCGGTTCGTTGTGCGACTCTGCACCTAAGACAACCAATTTACTGCAGGAGATTTATAACATACCTGCATGCACCTATGACATATGTGCGGACAGGGAATTCAAGGAATACCAGGCGGCAACAGAACGGGTTGCCAGACTTGGAGCGAAAAGCTTGAGAAGTTTCAGGGATAGACTGCAGGAAGTAGCGGGTGTTGAGATAACGGATGACCTGTTGACAGAGGTTACGGATGCCAGGCGTACTCTTGCTCATTCTATTGCTAATTTAATGAACTTGATATCAAACAGTGATCCGCTTGTGATAAGTGCGAATCATTCTCACGTATGGGGAAATCTGGACGCGTTATCGTTAAGTATAGATGGTCTGCCGGAGGCGACTGACGCGATAAACACACTATATGGAGAACTGAAGGAAAGAGTCGACAAGGAGACGGGGGTCGTAGAGAAAGGTGCGCTAAGAATATCGGCACTTCTTCCCTCGCATTTTTCTGATCCGAGAGCTGATTTTCTGGCAAGCGAACTCGGAATAGCTCTGGTATCGGGTGAAACTTTTGGCGGACGCCCTGTTGAGCTTGAGGGAGACATTT
Organism: Dehalococcoidales bacterium; assembly: GCA_016932435.1. Next base: position 19,513 of record JAFGCW010000001.1, read on the forward strand.
TTGAGAGAATGCAGATGGCGAACTTACAAGGTCCACTGGATAATTGCCTTTCGAAAAGGGTTCTCGCGATTATAGAAGAATGTAAAAACTCGAATATCGACGGTGTATTGGACAGATATCATGTAGGATGCCGAACAACCTGCGGTGACGCTCTGATTATCAAGGATGCTATTACAAAGGAACTGGGGATCCCCGTACTGTTACAGGAAAGAGATGATTTCGACCCTCGCTCTTATGATCACGAGGAGTTTAAGAGACAGCTGGAAGTATTCAAAACAATGATGGTCAAGAAAATCGGGTGAATAAAGGAGATAGAATTATGATCGCAGCAGTGTCGTTATACAGGATGAAACCAGGGCATTACGATGAGATGGTCGCAATAGCCATAAATGGCCCAAATATTGTCAATAATATAAAAGGGTGTATAAGCGCTATATACTATGTTGATAAAGAAAAGGAAGAATACGGCTCGACAACGATATGGGAAAGTGTAGAAGATTATGAAGCTTTCCGGAATTCATTACCCGCCGAAACAATGCAACAACTCACGGAATGGAGCAGAGAACCATACGTTCTGAACATATACTATAACGTATATAGTTCCTGAACAGGCAGTAATAACTGTATGTAGTCCGCGAAAGTGGGACAGTATAGCCAGTTGAATTAATAGACACTTACCGGGTATTGTCCTACTCCCTGGCAGCTCTATTATGGTCCCTTCTCTCCTTTAGTGTCTTGCTTTTAACCTCCTTTCTCTTCTGAATGATTTCAAGATGTCTGCCGATGTAAACGTCGTAAGGTGTGACATTGCCTAACCCTTCGTGGTAACGCCTGTAGTTGTAGTATTCGATAAATTCCATGATGGCTTCCTTCAATTCACCAGGCATATCGTAGGGCACTTGGTTAATTTCTCCTTTGAGCGTACGATGGTATCTCTCAATCTTACCGTTGGTCTGGGGATGGAAGGGAGAGGTGGTAATGTGCCTGATCCCCACCAAGCGCAGATATTGGGTAATTTGTTGGGATAGATAGCCGGCACCGTTGTCCGATAATAGCACCGTACAGTCTTCTATCGGCACATCCGTCATGCCGGTGAAATCTACCGCTTGCTGCACAACATCCTGCAGAGATCCCCCTGTCATGTCTGTCTTTAAGTCCCACCCCAAAATGAACCGACTGAAGTCGTCCATCACAGACTCCAGGTAATACCATCCCCAGCAGGCGACTTTCAGGTGGCAGCAATCAGTCCCCTAAAGCTCATTGATACGATTGGTACCTCCCAAAACAAACCGGATTTTTGCATGGGAATATGATCGGGAGATGTACAAGAAGCGAAATGAGGTAGAGCGGCTTTTCAGAAGACTGAAAGGTTATCATAGAATCTTCTCGCGATTCGATAAACTCGACGTGGTGTTTATGTTTTTTATCTACTTCGCCCTTATCACCGATACCCTATTTAGTGTGAACACGTCCTAATAGATTTATGGTGGCACTTCTCCCGGCTGGTGACCCGTAAACCGGAAGAAAATGAATACCCGAGCATGCACAGGTCGTTATGCGATGGCTTAAACCATGGCGTGCATATACGTTTTTGCCCGGGGCACCCGGAAGGGCCTCAGGATGATGAAACATATTTTAAAAACATGGGTCTGGATGACCCAATCTGCCTAATGAATGATGCCATTAATAAAGGCATCTTAAAGTTGAAGTGGGGTGGATGTTACGCTTGCCCTGTGAATTGTGCTTTGACCTGGCAGTCTAGTGACATAGACATACCCAGCGGCTCCGGTCAATGCAACGAATGGATGAGCTGGGCAACCTATGAGTGGCATGGATACAAGAAAGTGTGTGGTATTCCTGCCCTTCAGTTTAGTTCGTATAGTGATGACATGAGCTTGAGTATAACCAATACCCTTGGATATCATTTCTTCTGGTTCTTCGAGCTTATTGACGATCTTTTTTTGAAGTATTATACTTAGTGGATGTAGTGCACCATCGTATACGATAGCATAGAAGATATCGTACATGATACGGGATTATATGATTTACGTTTTTAATTTGTCAAGTGAAAATGTAGATTAATGTTGTTAAATTAATCGTGGTCACAACAAGTAAAAGATTCAGGTTACTAAATTGAGATGCCGCCGTTAGCACATATACCCAATATTATTGGACACACTTGTCTCGTTTTGAAGATTCTACATCAGAATAAACCAATTATACACGAGATAGATTAGTAAATAATCAATATTATTAGATATCTGAGATATAAGTCATCTGGTACTTAAAATACATTGACCTTGCTGAAACGGAGGTAGGATCTAGTGTCCTTGGAGAGACAATCATGGATTATACTATGAACGGCCGCGTCGCCGAACCGCAGGGAAATAACCACCCCGGTATGGCTCCCCATAATAACTATCGCTGTAAGGGAGACGATAAATGGATCTCAATCGCTGTTAAAACAGAAGAAGAATGGATAAACTTTTGTAAGGCTATAGGAAATCCGGCCTGGACGAAAGAAGATAGATTCGCTGAT
>JAFGCW010000038.1 GCA_016932435.1 Dehalococcoidales bacterium
CGGTTGAAGTCATCATTGCTGATTTTGCTCTCTTGTTTACATGCCTGGGAGATTTAGTTCCCGTTTTTTCTCCGGAGCTGTTGTCCAGGGGACACATACCAAGGTAAAGGGCCAGGGAGTCTTCTGACTCGAACCTTTCCATGTTTCCTATCTCTCCTGCCAGTTCAGCAGAGCCTGTAATGCCAAACCCGGGAATACTGTTAACGGTGCGGGCGAGATCCGACTGGTCAACGAGAGGTTCTATGACTTTATCGAGCTTTTCGATCTGTCTTCTCAGCTCCAATATTCTCCTTGCATCCTCTATTATCATCTCTCCCGTGTACTCGACATCAGAAGAGAACTCAGCTTCTTTTTGCCATTCCATTATCTTACGTGCAAACTTCTTTCCCACGCCACTGATCTGTTGAATGCTTCTCCCGGATATGCGGGAGAGCTTTGTAAGGTCATCCCGGAAGGTGAGTAAATTCAAGAACCAGATATTGTCTGCCGAGCCGGTTATGGAAAGGGGCCCCGGGCATACCGCGTTAAGATCAGTGATCATGCGGTGCTGGACCCTTTTCTTGTCATCTGTCAGCTGCTTTCTGCGTCTGGAGAGCCTCTTGAGCTTCCGGTTTACCTCCGGCACCTCATGAACCCTTGTTATCACCTCCTTTGCCATGGGAAGCCTCTCCTGGAGGGAGAAAAGCTCCAGGATCTTTCTTGTGTCTATCTCGTCGGTCTTTGCCGCACCGGGGAATATCTCTTTAAATCTTGCTAGTTTCAGGTTATTGACGTTAAATAACTCATAACCTTTGTTGATGACCTTCTGGTCTAGCGGACGTATGTGTCCGTTGCAGCCTTCAGCAGCTACTTTAACCGGAAGGTCATTTTCATTTCTGTGAGACTCTATCCGGGAGAAAAACTCGGCAAAGCCTTGCCGGTTATGGGTTATCTCGAACTCCTCCAGTTCTCCGTCTGGAGAGAGTACCCCCACCTGGTGTTTCTTTGTTCCGACATCAATTCCCACCTTCAAGCACGCATCACCCATAATTACCTCCTTGCCGTTGAATTAATGAACAGGGGTTTTCATCCGCACACGTCACGTCTACAAACAGAGCCACTGTCTTACCTTAGGCCGGCACCATCCCATGAGGGCGTCTTCGGACAAAAAATAAAAGCGGGGGCGGCATTTCACGTCGAGCAGCCTAGGCTGCTGACCCCGATAGCCACACCCCCACCAGTTCTTATTGTATATTGTTTCGGTTTAATGTTCTTTGATTTGAAGGATAGATCTAATGTGCCCGGCACCGGGTCGCCTCCATATGATTCCGCTCGGCCTACGGCCTCTCTCCGTCATATGGTTCATCATCAAGCATTTACCGCACCATATGCAAAGAGTAATATTGGCAATAAATCAAATGGTAGACCCCAAAGAACCCCAAAGACAGGACTTGTGTGAGGAGGAACAGGTATTATAGTGAGAAAGGGGGATGTCGTGAAGTCAAAGAAAGAATTTTCGGCAATTGGAACCATAGTCATTGTTTTAATATTTGTATTACTTCTCAGCGTCATTGGAGCAGGATGTTCAAGTTCTAGTGAAACAAAAGATGTTAAGAAGATATTAACCGTTGACAATGTTAGTGAATCAGAAGTCTTTAATAAACTTCCGATACGACAGATAACATATGAGAATTTTGCTTTGATCGGTTTCAAAAATAAACTCATTAATTTGTTCAATTCTTACTCTAGTGGGCAATTAAGTGAAGAAGACTTGGATTTATTACGTCGGGAAGATAGATCTTTCACTCTTGTATCGAACCTGCTTTTTTCTTCGAGTGAAGAAATTAAAGAAGAGTTTCAAAATGATGATGTAAATGAAGCATTAAGCTGGCATAATAATGCAAGCAATCTGGTCTCGGATTTATTTCGATTCGTAGAGCATGCTTTTTATTCAGACGAAAAACCATCTGCACCCAGATCTGTTCAAATAGAATGTGATCCAGAAGGAAACTATCATTATTTCAAAGGTGACCAAGAGCTATCAGAACAAGAAGTCCTATCAATATTCGACCAACAAATTGAAGAGGATGTTCAGAGATCGACAGATTCTCTAAATAAGTATTGGGAACAAGAAAAAGAGTCTTAGGTCCCGTCCCGTCAAGTGGTGTAAGAAGCCCATCATAAATGGGGTCTGGGATTGTATTAAGTACCGTGACGTGAATTGTGAATTTCGCTGAAGACGATCCGATCAATTCAAAAATCATTCCCTCATGTGAAAAATATAAGTCTATCTATCTTGAATTCAGCTAGTTCTGCTTAGATAATATTATTGTGTCGAGGCAACTAAGGATTGAGTTTCCCTTTGCAATGTATCACGTGGCATCAACCCCGGTTTGCGTAAGGATTGGTATAATTACAGTTGGATAAATATACTCGACTGTGAGGGCAAAATGACGGTAAATGACTTGCGGAAAACAATAATCCCAATTCTTAAGAAATACGATGTATCTAAAGCCGCAGTATTCGGTTCGGTTGCCCGCGATGAAAACACATCGAGAAGCGATATCGATCTTCTTGTTGAATTCAAAGGCGAAAAGAGTCTGCTTGACCTTTCCGGTCTCAAAATAGAACTCGAAGAAATACTTGGGATAAAAGTTGACGTGCTAACCTATGACTCCCTGAATCCATTAATTAGAGACAGGATACTTGAAGAACAAAAGGTATTAATTTGAAAAAAGACCCCCTTGTTCTTATTCAGCATATGCTTGAATGCATAGAGCTGATTGAAGATTATACCAAGGATAAAACTCTCGAGGATTTCATATCATCTGTACAACTACAGGATTCAGTAATAAGAAGGATAGAGATAATCGGTGAAGCAGCCAAGAAGCTGCCATTGGAATTCAGGAGCGATCACCCTGAAATACAATGGAAGAAAATCGCGGGGATGCGAGATATCATTGTCCACGAGTATTTTGGAATTGACCTCAAGTTAACCTGGAAAGTGGTAATTGACGAAATTCCTGATTTAAAAACCAGACTTAATGCAATTATCTGACAAGTGCCGAATATAGTCCCGTGATTAAGAAGGTGAACAGGAAATACTCTCGGCGTGGACATGTTTGCCAGGGAAGATACTTCTCGCGGTTGATTGAGAAAGATGAACACTTTCTCACTGTATCGCGATATACAGCACGTAACCCCGTCGATGCCCGCCTGGCCCAAGATCCGCTTCTGTGGAAGTACAGCAGTTGCGCGGATATTAAACAAGGAAGCGGCAACGTTTCTTTTCTCCATGAAGAATTTACCCTGTCGCTTTTCTCTGGGGACAAGATAAGAGCGAGAAAGCTTTTCAGCAGGTTCATTACTGATGGTGAAGGATACCCTTAAGAATATGAAGTAGAGCCTGGAGAAGTATTTGGAAGTGAGGAGTACAAGAACAAGATAGAGACCATGATATCCGGGGAAGAAAATCTGAGAGACATATCGAAAATACAGCTTTATGTAATCAGACCGTCCCTTGAAGAGATATTCCGGAACGTGACGGATAAATGTACAAGGAATGATAAAGTCTATGATGCAAATATGAAATATGGGTATACAATGCGGGAAATTGCTGGCTATCTTGGTCTTCATTATTCGACGGTAAGCCTGATAATAAAGAAGTATAGTTAAAACTCAATACTCAATACACGGCACCGGATTAAACACCGAATATTCCCCCGGAAAATCTTTTATAAAGGCAGGCTCTGACCGGGAAATATGATAGTTGTCGCCGTCACTTCTTGAATACCAGCGCCATGTGATGCGCGTATTTGCGCAGAGGTGTCTTGAGCAGCAGTTCGTCGATTACAGTGAGACAAGGAGTGAATTTGTTGTAGAGATCCAGGCTGAACGGAGGGAAGGAAGGCACCATATCAGTTACCGAGTCTCCCACTTCTAAAAAACCCGCCGCTTCAACAATGTCAATAACTTCCGTTTCCGAATAGATGAGTTCATGGGCGGGGATATTCAAAGCGTGGGCCAGTTTCTCCAGGTAGGCTGTTTTTCGCGGAGTTCTGAAAATGAAAAAAAACCCTCCCGGTTTTAATACACGGTGGATCTCTCTTATTGAGTTATCAAGAAGCGACGGATGGATATGCTCAAATACCGCATGTGCGACCAGCGCGTCAAAAGAGCCGTTTTCTTCAGGTATTTTCTCTCCGGCGAACGAATAGAAGACCGTGCCGAACTCATCATGGAGCCTATTCCACACTTCTTTCAGCAGTTCGGGCTTCTCGATTTCGTCTTCCGTCGACCCCCAAGCCCCACCGTAGAGCTCTTTGCCGGTTTCCTCTTCGATGCCGCCAATATTGATGTCCATACCTGTTGTCTCATACCCGGATATTTTCAGGAAAACAGAGAATAAGCCCATCCCGCAGCCGTAATCAATCACACTCGAAGACTTGGGCAGCCACTCTTCTACGATCTCGAGGCATTTTCTTATCCCGGAAACATAGACATCCGAGCGCCAATCCATAAAGCCTGCACCTTCAGTGTATTTTTCCATAATGTATCTGTATTCAGACAGAAGAGCTTTGTAGTCTTTTGTTTCCATTGCCTCTCTGTTTGTGACCGTGTTGCTTTTGATAAGATTCTAACCTTTACACAGAATTTAAGCCAAAGATGCCTTTTCCATATGGGATTTAACTATATGCAAAACTCATTATCAGCACGAAAATACGATAAGCCATGAGACCCTAACAAAACCGGGGTCTATCATCAATTTATGTTCAAAATGCGCCGATGGCGGCAGGGCGAAGCCGGGATACCAGAGATGAAAAGACCAATAGGCGGTTATGTCTGTATAATTAACGCCATGAAAATAGAACATAACAGGAGGTCCGGGAAGCAATCGAGGATAATCGGGAAGACGGCGCCGATATTCGTTCTCATCCTGGCGGCTTTTATGTCCTTGACCCTTGCCACTCCCTGTTTCGCTGAAAACAGTCAACCTTATGTAGGCAAAGTTGTGGTTATCGTTGTAGACAGGGTGGGGCCCGGCGATTTTCCTTCGGAAGCTACACCTTTCTGCTACGAGTTGGCCGACAAGTGGTCTTTCGGCCTGA
>JAFGCW010000039.1 GCA_016932435.1 Dehalococcoidales bacterium
TATGCTGCCGCTTTTTTTAGTATCTCCTTCTCCATTTTCAATTGCCGGTTCTCTTCCCGAAGCCGTTTCAGTTCTTCTTTCTCTGTTTCCTGATGACCTGTCCCCGGAAACGCGTTCTCTCTATCTGCCTGATACTCTTGTCTCCACCGACTTAACAATGCCGGTCGTATCCCTAAACTCCGCGCTGCCTTGGCTATCTTGTATCCTTGCTTTTCTACCAGTTCGACTGCTTCTACCTTGAACTCGGCTGTATACTTCCTTCGTTTCCTTTCTCCCATGACACCTCCAGATTCGTTTATTCTATCTCTTCTTTCGGTGTCCGTTCTATTAGACCACGGCACCCCTCTTTGTCCAGGAGGTGATACGTTACCTAATTGAAGAGGATCTCTTTATTAAGAAGGAAGATCAACGACTGCTTATCGAGGATACAACGCTGGAGAGGAGTATTCCTGAAGGATTGAGGGATGTAATCGGAAAACGACTAACATTATTAGGTAATGAGTGCAATCATTTGCTTTCAACCGCGGCTGTTATCGGGAGGGAATTCCGCCTTGAACTCCTTCAAAAAGTAGCAGGAATTACTGAGGATGAATTTATTAACAGTCTTGAAGAAGCCAAAAAGGCGGCAGTGGTGGAGGAGCGTTCAGGACTAGGTGCAGTGGTGACCTACCGCTTCACTCACGCCTTCTTCCGCCAGACACTTTACGAAGAGATGATCGCTCCCCGCCGTATACGACTTCACCAGCAGGTGGCAAGAGTACTCGAGGAGATATATGCTAATCGTCTTGCAGAACATGCTGCCGAATTAGCTGAGCATTTCTCCCACACCTCAGATAAAGGTGATCTGGAAAAAGCCGTGAGATACGGGCAGATGGCGGCAAGAAGAGCATCTGACGTTTACGCCTACGGAGAAGCGGTACGACTACTGGAACAGGCAACCAAGGTCCAGGAAATCCTTGACCCGGATGATAAAGCAAAGAAATGTGAGTTGCTACTAGATCTGCTAGAAGCTGTTTTCCGGACCGGTGATGTAAATCGTGTTATCGATACTATAGCTCCGGCTACGTTTTCCCTTGCAGAAGAACTGAAAGACGAAGCAAGAGCCGTCAGTGTATGCGTGTGGACTCTATTATCTGTTTTCGTGAGAGATGGCAATAATTTAGATCCTCAAATTACAGAGTGGGGAAACCGAGCAAATAAATATGCTAAACCTGACACTCCTGAACGCGTCTACGCTGATACAATTATAGCTATTTCAAAGATGAATTCATCCGATCTACTTATTCAGCGAGAAGGACAGAAACTCCTTTTAGGAGCCGTTGATATAGCTAAGAAAATTGGTGATAATAATGCACTTTGGTATGCTGCAGGAAGTTTTCTATCTAGTAGTGCAGCGCCACAATATTCCAGTGAAATCATACAACTGGCAGAGGAAATATGGTCAAGCACTCGTACTGGATTAATGCAGAATATTCTTTTATCAGCCTTTTTCTGGTTGGGTAATGTTTTCCTTACCATGGGGCAACGGGAAAAAGCAGAGGAAGTTTGGAATGAACTAGATGAAATTTCTGAACGCACAGAGAATATAATTTGGGAAATAGCATCAACCGGGTTAAAACTCAGTCTACTCTGTATCGACGGTCGTTTTGAAGAGACATTAAATGGTGTTGATCAATTACAGGCACTAGGCGAAGAAACCGGGTTGGCTGCGTTAGCATATACGAATTATGCATACCCAATGTATAGAACTCACTATTATCTAGGTAGTCTGCCTGTAAACTTCGAAAGTGTTATAGCAACTGTACGACCAAGAATGCCTGCAGGTAATCATATTCTCGCCAATATGCTGGCTCATAAAGGGGATGCTGATGAAGTGAAGGAAATGCTTGCCTTTAGTGTGGTGAATCGTCCATATATTGGCACCGATGAAGATATGACTAATATATGGACCGACGCTATGAACCTGGAATCAGCGTTACTAGTCGGACACAGGCAATCTGCAGAAATTCTTCTAAACAGATTTAGAGGTACAGGCGTTTGTACAACCGGATATGCATCACCCATGTGCATTTTTCGACTTATGGGAGAAGCGGCGGTTCTTCTTGAAAGATACGACGAAGCTAAAGAACACTACAAAGAAGCAATCAGAGTCTGCACCGAAATGAGATTTCGTCCTGATTTAGCGTTATCAGGACTTGGATTAGCCGAACTTTTATTAGATCACTATCCAGATGAAAAGTTCGAAGCCCTCGAACATCTCGACTTCGCCATCAAAGAATTCCGCGAGATGAAGATGCAGCCTTCCTTGGAGAGGGCTTTAAGACGGAATGATATACTGAAAGCGTAATATCCACAAAAGTGAGATACTTTTATATTTTGAGATTAACTATTCAATCTTGTTTAGTATTTAGTGATTAGGATTCAGGACTCTACGCTTCATCTTGACTTAACCGTCGCTAATGCGTACACTATTCTCAGGAGAGAAAAGATGCCGATTTACGAGTATGTATGCTCAAGCTGCGACACGAAGTTCGAAAAGATCCGCTCGATGAGTAAAGCGAACGATAGTGCCGAATGCCCTCACTGCAACCATAAAGCCGAACGGGCACTGTCCACCTTCGCCTGCTTCTCATCCGATGAAAGCGGAATGACTACGGCCGTAGCCGGTGGAGGAAGTTCCTGCGCCAGCTGCGCTTCCGGGAACTGCGCCACCTGCGCCAGTTAGCCTGAGTCAACTGATGCCCGGTCCCGCGAGAACAGGAATCGCCAACCTCCCTCTCCACGGGGGTAAAGCGCCGAAGTGGCTTTTCCAGCGCATGGTCAAGCTTGCCCACGAGATTACTATCGCCATTGTCACCGATTACGGCCCCGAAGAAATGCTCAACCGTTTATCACATCCCTACTGGTTCCAGGCCTTCGGCTGTATTCTTGGTTTCGACTGGCATTCGAGTGGTGTTACCACAACCCTGTGTGGCGCCCTCAAGGAAGGAATCCGGGGAATGGAACGCGACCTGGGATTATTTGTCGCCGGAGGTAAAGGCGCCACCTCACGAAAGACTCCATCAGAATTGATGAATTGGGGTGATATTATTTCCATTAATCCCAATCCTCTTATCTACGCCAGCCGTATGTCTGCCAAGGTCGACAGTGCCGCCGTACAGGACGGATACCAGATATACCATCACTCATTCATATTCACCAAAAACGGCTCCTGGGCTGTCGTCCAGCAGGGAATGAATGAGTCGGCACGCTATGCCCGACGCTATCACTGGCTGGGCAAAGAAGTAACCGATTTCGTCAACGAACCCCATTCCGCAATACTCTCGGAAAGCAGGGGCAAAGCCCTGAACCTGGTCGCAAGCGAAAGCAGTCCTGCCAGAAGTACCATCGCCGAAGTAGTATCGAACCAGAAACCTGAGGAAATACTGCTGGACTTGAAAAAAATAAAGACGTTGAGTCTTCCGGCACGGCACGATATCCGGACGGAAGACCTGCACCCGGACAGTCTGAAAAAGATAATTCTGAGTACTTACGAGCGTCAGCCGGGTAATTTTAAAGAGTTACTAGGCCTGCCCGGGGTAGGAGCGAAGACGATCCGCGCCCTGAGCCTGATATCCGAGCTTGTACATGGCGTAGCTCCAAGTTACCGCGACCCCGCCCGGTACAGCTTTGCCCACGGCGGAAAGGACGGCATACCCTATCCGGTCGACCGCGAGACATACGACAGGTCGATCGAACTGCTGAGAAAAGCGATAAGTAAAAGTAAGATTGCGCCGGGCGAGAAAAGAAACGCCGAAAACAGACTTGGCAGGCTGATAAGAGAAGGAAATGGCTGAGATAATAGAAGGCAAGAATCCGGTACTGGAAGCCTTGAGAGCGGGTCGCCCGGTCAATAAAATCATGCTGGCCAAAGGCCTTAAAAGTGATTCCGCTGTATCTGAAATCCTGGACATAGCCAGGAACAAAAAGATACCGGTTGAGTATGCCGAACGACATATTCTCGACCGGCAAAGTGTAAAGGGCAGCAGCCGTGGAATTATTGCTTTTACTGCTTCGCATGAGTATGCAACCCTGGATGAACTGCTGGAGATACCGGGAAAGACCGGTGAACCGGCACTGTTCTGCCTGCTGGACGGGATCGAGGATCCGGTAAACCTGGGTGCCATCCTGAGAACAGCCGGGGCAACGGGAGTTCACGGCATTATTGTCAGGTCACGCCGCGCCGCGGGACTAACCTCAGCCGTTGGCCGAACATCGGCGGGAGCGATCGAGTACGTACCCGTCGTGAGGGTAGCGAACATTTCACAGGCAATAGAAACACTGAAAAAGAAAGGCATCTGGGTTACCGGTATTGAAATGACCGGCGAGGTTGATTACGCGAGTGTCGACTTCACGTTGCCTTCGGCTATCGTTATCGGCAGTGAAGGGAAGGGACTGTCCCCGCTTGTCAGGAAACACTGTGATATTTTAGCCCGTATCCCGATGAAGGGAGAAATCAGTTCTCTCAATGCGTCCGTTGCCGCCGCACTCGTCATGCACTGGGCGTTCCGTCAGAGAATGTAGTAAACACCGGATCAGCTGTTATCCTGGGCACGACGAACAACAAGCTGTCATTCTGAGCATAGCGAAGAATCTCCTTTCTTAATCAGACGGGATTCTTCGGTCATCCCGATTCTCTACGCTCATCGGCACTCTCTCAGAATGACACAGCACTCTGTTATCGTAGTAACGATAATTTGATAACTGCGAGGTTCTCCGGTATCAGTCTTTATGTTTTATGGTAGAAGCGCCGGAAATCTCGGTGTCCCCCAGGGTTGGATTCCCAACGAAATATAGCCTTGATGCGCCGCTGACCTCAATATCGAGCATCTTATTCACGTATACCGTAGCCTCGCTGGCACCGCTTAGAGTAACATCGACGTTTCCTACTCGGAATTTCTCGAGACTTGCCCTGCTGGCGCCGGACACCTCGATTTCCATATCATTCGCCACACCGGATAATTCCATGCTGCTGGCACCGGATATTGTAAAATCTGCTTTCCCGGCGGTCAGGTTTCCTGATAGCTTACTGGCTCCGGAAACATCAATATTAGTATCGCCTGCAACAATATTAGATAATTTCAGGGTTGTCGCACCGGACACATCCAACCTGAGTGGGGATGCCGACCGAAATCCTGTTACCGTTCCCTTGCTTGCGCCTGATATTTCCAGCCCGTGCAGGGAAGCCATGGATATCTCGGCTTTCAACACTCTCTTACCCAGCGTGAAATCGGTAAATATATGTCGAGGACTTAAAATTATTTTGAGTTTTGATCCTATTTGCGAAACTTCTATATAATCGAAAAGATCCTCATCGGCGCTGATAACAACGCTGTACGTGCTGGACTGTATTATGTCAACTTCAAAGGCACTGCTTATATCCACAGAAGTGAAATTCGTGAAATCTTTCTTCTCGGTAATAACTTCACCGGAACCGATCGTCCCATTACATCCCGGTAACACCGGGACAGCAGCCAGAGTCAGGACTAAAATAACCGAAATCAGGCCCTTTTTCATGATTTTCTCCTGTACGGCAGAATATTGCCGAACGATTACTTGTATTATGACACTTACCCGTGAAAATGCAAGCCCTTTTTGGTGAAATATAAGTAACTTCCGGTTACCACTCCAAGAAGCACTGCCGCGACTGCTATCCCCAGCACACAGAAAAGTGTAGCGTCATACCAGAAATCCCCCGGGAAGAGTTTCAGCATATACCCCTCTGCCGACCAGAAATCGTTGGTAAAAGCTATCAGGTGGAACTGGTGAAAAAGCGTATCGAAATTCCACAGCGAACCCAGCCATAATGCCAGTATTAGCACCAGGGTAACACCGCTGCCGATCAACAGGTTTTGTACGATCAGTCCCCCACCCCTCTTCTTATACAGGCACGCGCCGACGTATACGAGTACATAGGAAAGTGTTCCCGCTAACACCCCGTAATCCAGCCTGACAAGACCTTTGACGTCCTTCATATGGATGGATTCCTCGCGGGTAAACAATTCGAACTCAACACCGTCTTTTTCTACAGTCAGATCGATATATTCCTCTCCCGAGTTGAAATACGAGATAAGAGTTTCGGCCGATTTCACCAGTTCAGTCCGGGCAAGACCGGTAGTCGAAATAACGTCGTACTTATCGAAACCATATTCGTACAGTGATACCGAATTGAACGCGATTCCTATGGCAGCCGTAAGAAGCAGAAAAGGTATGCAGAGTATGAATATCGCCCTGGTCACGATAGTCGCAATCTTAAGCTTCATCTTATCCGGGATTTTACACCGTCCGAAGCGGAATTAACAGTTTTTCCAATGAAGATTGTTGTATAATGAGCAAACAGAAAAGGAAATGCAATGGCCAATCCGCAACTATCATATGAAGTAGAAATCCGATTCCATTTTGATAGTCATATTCAAGCCTGTGAGAAGTTACCCTTCCTCGAAGAATCTCTGCAAACGGTAGACTGGTGGGATACCGGTATGTACGGACTCGACCTTTTCAATACAGACCATATGTTGAGAATAGGCGATCTGGTATACGAGGATAACCATACAAAGCGTTACCTGGGATGGAAAGGTCCGGATATCGGCGATTTTGCCAACATCCGCAGCGAAATCGATGAAGATGTCACCGATGGCGTTGAAAACAGCGTCGTACTGGCGAAAATAGGCGGCGACCAGACATACCTGACTTCGGATGGTATCATCGATGAGCTGAACAGACTGGGATACAAAGAATTCATGTCTTTTTCCGGTAAAAATACCCTCGGTCGATACGGACCTCTGGATATTGGGGTAAAACTTATGTCCTGCTCTCAGCTCAAATATCCGCTGATGGTAGAGATCGAGAAGATAGCATCCACCGAAGAAGAGGCAAGACAGTGTGAAAAGCAACTCTATGAAATAGGTAGCGAATTGAATCTCCTGGACCGGCTGATAAAAGAAGAACCTACTCACCTGCTTTACGAATCTATCTATGGCAAACAATAAGAGGATACACATATTCGGAGCTTCGGGTTCGGGAACGACAACGCTGGCGAAATGTCTGTCCGAACGTATGGATATTCCTCACCTGGATACCGACGATTATTTCTGGGAAAAAACGGATATCCCTCACACTGAAATCCGGCAACTGGAAAAGCGTATCGGACTGTTGAAAACCGATCTTGAGAAATACCCGGAGTGGGTACTGTCCGGCTCTCTCTGCGGATGGGGTGATTTTGCCATTCCGATGTTCAGCTTCGCGGTATTCCTCTGGATACCTGAAGAACTGCGGCTATCACGGTTGAAACAAAGGGAAGTAGAACGTTTCGGTCAGGAAGCACTGGCACCCGGCGGCTGGTTTCATGAAAACCACACCGGCTTTATCGAATGGGCGGCGCAGTATGATACCGCCGGAATGGAAATGAGAAGCAGGGCCCTTCACGAAGAATGGATGAAAACACTGCCCTGCCGCCTTGTCAGATTCGAACAGCCGCTGAGCGCTGAAATAATGGCAGCCCAGATCGTAGAATATCTGAAAAGTTAAGTAAACACAAAGAGTCAAAAGTCGAGAAATATCATGGTGTTTTTGTCTTCACTATCCTGTACCGGATGAAAAGCGTTTCAAAAGATAGTGGACAATAACACTGACAACAAGTAGCGACACACCGAATACTGCTGCACGCCAGCCGAGTCCGATGGCCAGCCAGGCTGAAGCAATACACCCGACCAGGGGCAACACTATGTCGCGCGTAATATGTTTGAACTTACTTTCAGCATGTTCGTTTGCGAAAATTTTCACCGCACTGGCATTAACCCCGATAAATGCCAGCAGCGTGGCGAAATTGGTAAATTCAGCTACATCCTGGATATTTCTGATCAAGGTAAAAATGGCAGCAAAAATCCCAACAATAATTATCGTTATCCAGGGAGTACGACGGTGTTTACCGATAGTGCACAATTTCATCGGTAATACGCCTGCACAGCCCATCCCCCACATAGCCCGTGAAGCGGCAAACAGCAGTAATAAAACCGTGTTTGCCGTTGATGCCAGCGCAATGTAAGTCAACAATATGTCCGCCTTTTCGCCCAGCGCTACCGAGGCTACCTCAGCCAGCGGAGCTCCGGATTGACTGAGATCATTCCACCCCAGGACACTCACCGCCGATATGGCAACAAGCATGTAGAAAACTGTGCTGATACCAAGCGACAGCATCATAGCTTTGGGCAGATCACGTTCAGGATTTCTCATTTCTTCGGATAAATTTGCCATCCCTTCAAAACCAAGATAGGCAAAAAATACCAGCGAAGCCGCTCCAAAAACGCCGGTTATTCCAAGAGGCATTTCCAGGATGTCCACATTACCCAATGATGGAATACCGATGGCGATGATTATTATAAGCCCGGCTGCTTCAACAAGGGTGAGAATCCCTGCAAGAATCGCTGATTCCCCGACTCCTACGAACACGATGATCGAGCATATAACGACTAATCCGATCGCCCCGGGTAGATAGGGAATTTGAAAGATATATTCTAAGTACCCCGCAAATCCAAGCGCCACTGCGGCAGATGAAATGATAGTAGCCCAGAGAACAAGCCATCCTGCCAGGAACCCCGGCATTCGTCCGAATGCCAGATTCAGAAATTGGAATTCGGGAGCGTTCTTTGGTCGAAGACGACAAAGCCTCGCGTAGGATAATCCGGTGAAACCGGCTACTACTGCCGAGATTAGAAAGGAAAGCCATGCGGCGTTTCCAGCCTGTTTTGACGCGACTCCAACCAGGACATATATACCGGCACCAAGGATCACTCCTGTTCCTACCAGGGTAGCCGAAATCAGCCCGAGTCTACGAGCCAGACCTGTTTCAGGACCTTCCACTTTCCCGTCACTCAATTCAAGTAAGTCTCGAATTCATGCCACAATTTTACAGTATTAAGTTAAATATGTGAACCTTACAATCATTTAAAGTTTCGGATAGTAAGCGTTGAGCCCGGACGACCGGTTTCATGATAAGCCTACCACGTATTTAAATACCTCAAGCATTACCAGGGGTAAAAATGTCCGGAATCAACAGTATGGATGATATCTAACGAATATGTTCCCTCTTAAAATAGCCGTTTTCCAACCTCTATCTGTATGACATTTTTCCGGGTCGCTGTTATAATTATCCCATGCAAATTCTCGCCGCGAAGAACTATGTTTAGCCATCTCCATGTTCATACCGAATACAGTCTGCTTGACGGGATGTGTCAGATTGACCAGCTTGTCAAACGCGCGAAAGAAATGGGTATGGACAGCCTGGCAATCACAGACCATGGCGTGATGTACGGTGCCGTACAGTTCTATAACGCAGCCGTGGCAGCAGGCATCAAACCGATTATCGGCTGTGAAACGTACGTCGCTCTGGGAAGCCGGACCAGCCGCACCAGCGCAGATAAGCAGAGCTACCACCTCGTGTTGCTGGCTAAAAACCTTACCGGTTATCGCAATCTTATTCAGCTTATTACGAAAGCCAACCTCGAAGGATTCTATTACCGGCCCCGCATCGACAAGGAACTTCTGGCAAAACACAGCGAAGGACTTATCGGTCTCTCGGCTTGCCTTGGCGGCGAACTTCCTTCCCTGATAGCACAGAACCGGCTGGAGGAAGCCCGGCAGTCAGCCCGTTGGTATAAGGATAACCTTGAGAATTTCTACCTTGAGATACAGCGACAGCCGATTGCCGAACTCGAACGCGTTAACCAGGAATTGATCGCCATCGGCAAAGAACTTGATATTCCGCTGGTAGCTACCAATGACGTCCATTACATCAACCAGGAAGACGCTTCGGCGCACGACATCCTGCTGTGCATCGGTACCAACACGACCATCCATGATGAAAAAAGAATGAAGATGGAAGGTGATTTCCTGTACCTGAAAAGTCCTGAAGAGATGGCTGAGATGTACAGGGATCTCCCGGAAGCTCTGGAAAACACAGAACGAATCGTTGATATGTGCGATCTGAAACTCGAATTCGATCGCCTTCTTCTCCCGGAAATTACCATCCCGGACGGAAAGACTCCCGACCAGTACCTGGCCGACCTGTGCGAGGAAGGTCTGAAACAGTACTATCCGAATCCCACACCAGAGATACGGGAACGGCTGAGCCACGAATTGAAAGTTATCGAGCAGACCCGGTTCGCCAATTACATTCTCGTTGTATGGGATATCATCTCCTTTGTCAGGGAAAATGGGATTCTCTTCGGCGTCAGGGGCAGCGCCGCTTCAAGCATCGTACTCCGCTGTCTTGGTATTACCGAACTGGATCCCGTCGAGATGGAATTGGTATTCGAACGATTCCTCAACGAAGAACGAATCGAAATGCCGGATATCGATCTTGATTTCCAGGACGACCGCCGCGAAGAGGTTATTGCTTATGTAACCCGGAAATACGGACAGGACCATGTCGCCCAGATAATTACCTTCGGTACCCTCGGAGCGCGGGCTGCTCTGAGAGACGTGGGCAGAGCACTCGGTATGCCGTATGCCGAGGTAGACAGAGTCGCCAAACTCGTTCCGTTCGCCCCGCATATGACGCTTCAGAAAGCGATGGAAGAGAACCCGGAGCTGAAAAGTATTTACCACCAGGATAAAATAGTCCATGAACTGATAGATTCCGCCCGGCGGCTCGAGGGCACGGCGCGTCACGCCAGCACTCATGCAGCCGGTGTTGTTATATCCAGGGAACCTTTGACCGGATATGTACCCCTGCAGAGAGCCACCAGGGCTGAAGATGATGCCACGGTTATGACCCAGTACAGTATGGACGAGATCGCCCAGATAGGACTTCTGAAAATGGACTTCCTCGGACTGGCTAACCTTTCAATACTGGGTAAAGCAATAGAAACCATAAAAGAAAGCCAGGATATCGACATCGACCTGCCCAATATCCCCAAGGATGATCCGAAAGCATTCGAGCTTATTGCTTCCGGTGAGACCGCCGGTATATTCCAGTTGGAAGGTGCCGGTATGAAAAAGACAGGGATGCAACTAAAGCCAAACACTTTCAGTGACATAGCCGTGATAGTCGCCCTCTTCCGACCCGGACCGATGGCTCATATCCCTACCTATATCAACGCAAAGAACGGCAAGGAAAAAATCCGGTATCCTCATCCGGCTCTTGCTGAAATACTCAAGGAAACTTACGGAGTCCTCGTCTACCAGGAACAGGTACTCTTCATCGTTCAGGCTATAGCCGATTACACTCTCGGGAAAGCCGATGTTTTCCGCAAGGCTATGGGTAAGAAGATCGCCGAAAAGATGCGGCAGGAAAAGAAGAATTTCATGGAAGGAGCTATAAACAAAGGCTTCACCGAGCAGGATGCCGAAGACATATTCGCCCTCATAGAACCCTTTTCCGGTTATGCTTTTAACAAAGCTCATGCTTTCAGCTATGCACTTATCGCCTACCAGACCGCTTACCTGAAAGCAAACTATCCCGTGGAATATATCTGCGCTTTCCTCACATCAAACGCCGGTCAAACAGAGAAAGTCATCAACGCAGTAGCGGAATGCCGCAGGCTGAAGATCGAATTGAAGCCGCCCGATATTCAGTACAGTAAAGACCGCTTTTCAATCGAAAAGGATGAAGCAGGTAAACCACTCATAAGATTCGGATTGACAAGTATAAAAAATGTCGGGCTCGGCGCGATTGAATCAATAATTACCGAGCGAGAAGAGAACGGACCTTTCAGGTCGATCGAGGAGTTCTGCCGTCGTTGCGACCTTCACGGTATAAACCGCAGGACGATGGAAAGTCTTATCAAGGCAGGAGCTTTCGACTCACTGGGTGAGAGAGGAACACTACTTCACAATATCAACGATATACTGTCTTTGGCTCAGCGAGAGCAGCGTCTCCGGGAAACCGGACAGACTACCATGTTCGACCTTTTCGGCGATACCACAGCCATACCGCTGCCGGACCTTGAAATGGAGGCCGCCGGAGTAAGTGACCGGGAAATGGCTGCCTGGGAAAAAGAACTGATGGGAGTGCCTTTCTCCAGGAAACTGGTAGACCCCAAAGAGTATGATCCCGATGCTACCTACTGCGCCGAGATAGACACCGAGATGGACGGAGAAAACATCATCATAATCGGAGAAGTAGCCAGTGTAACCCACCTGATTACCCGGAAAGACTCGAAGCCGTTCGTAAAAGCCATGGTAGATGATGTCAGCGGCGGGGTTGAAATAGTGGTATGGCCACGTGATTTCGAAAGTACCCGTGACCTGTGGCAGGAAGGCAACTTTCTCCGCATCGATGTCAAGGTCAGGCTAAGAGACGAAGAAATACAGCTCAGCGCAAATAGTGCCGATTACTTCCAGATGACTCCGGTTCAAAAGAAGAAAATCGATTCGGATAGTACTGAAGATAATAATCCGGAAACCGAAGAAGTACCTGAAGAAGAGACGATTAATGCCGCCTGCAAGGTAATAATCGATATAAAACCGACAGAAGATACCGAGAGTGATACCATTAAACTGCTTAAGATCAGAGAAGTCGTTGAGGATTATTCAGGTGAAGACGAAGTTATCCTTCGCCTCGAGAACGGTACTAAGATAGATGTGGTAAGACTCCAGCACACTACCGGTTACTGCGACGAATTATTCCGCCAGTTGACTGAAATAATTGGTGAAGAAGGAGTTAGAGTGGAGACCGGGGGTACTAATTCTTGACAAAGAAGCCGTTCTGGGAAGAGAGTTACAAGAGACCGGGAAGACTCGATACCTTCGGTGGCGGAAAGCCAAGCCAGGAAGTAGTAACGGTAGCCGCCGGAATGCAACCGGGACTGCGGGCACTTGACCTGGGCTGCGGTGAAGGACGGAACGCACTATATCTCGCAAGCCTCGGCTTTATCATGTCGGCGTCTGATATATCCGAACCAGGTATCGAAAAGCTGGATTCTGTCGCCACTGAAATGAACCTGCACGTCGATTCGTCAGTCTGTGATATGAGAGAATATGAATTTCCACATGATTTCGATCTCATAGTCTGCCAGGGATGCCTTCACCTGATCAAGAAAGAAGAATGGAAGCAGGTTATCTCCCGTATGAAAGAACACACAGTGTCAGGCGGATATCACAATATCGGAGTATTCACCGATGAAGCACCTGAACCCGAAGACCAGAGAGGTATGATGATCGGACTCTTCAAAGAAGGCGAACTATTTACTTATTACGAAGACTGGGAGATCATCGATACAAACACCTACAAATTCGAACACGAACACCCGGACGGGCCCAGACATGTCCATGCCGGCAACAGCATCACCGCCCGAAAGCCATGATCAGTGTAGGGTGGGTGCAGCGAAGCGTAACCCACCTTTAATCTATCTGTGGGTTACGTCCGTTTAGGCGGATTTCACCCACCCTACTTGAATTTACTAGCCAGCTATTATACCTTGTCCAGATACCTCTGAGTCCATGGACAGGCAGCGATGCACATTCCGCAGATATTGTCAGTTATTCCTTCGCGCTTGCGCTGCCATCTCTGTGCAACTTCACGGCATTTAAATGGATCGTATAACAGGTCACGTGATGTACCAATTTCCCACTCCAGACCGGTCACAGCGTTTCCGGGACATATATCGACACAGGCACGACAGTCTCCGCAATCAGAATCATTCTTCGGAGTACCTGCCGGTAATTCGGCATCGGTAAGTACGCTGGTAATTCGGACGGCTGAGCCATATTCGGACGTTATCAACAGGGCGCATTTACCTATCCAGCCAAGACCGGCCCGGGTAGCAATCGTCTTATGAGGAAGCCGAGTTGAGAGGGTGTCCCGGTCTATTCCGGTATTCGTAGCGGAAAACGATTCCGCTTTATATCCTTTTTCTTCGAGAAAACCGGCTGCTTTTTCACCCAGTAAACCCAGCAATTCATTAGCTCTCCGGTATTCCTCTAGATATTCCCGGTCAGGACCGTTGATTATTTTCCTGATAATTTCAGGATCTAACGCAACAGCAATAGAAATACCGTACGGGAAATCACTTCGCACTCCAGCAGGGAGACTCCGAAGGTCAGCAAAACCAACAACATCCGCCCCTATCGATTTCAGAAAAGACCGTATTCTCTCTGCCAGTTCGTAATTACCCATTTTATCCTCGTCGATGCAGTACGTGTTGTTCAAATCAGTATAGCATAGCTGAATGTATGGATTCCCGCCTTCGCGGGAATGACGGTGAGTAATTACTGGTCATTACGGTTAACGCGAAGTAATCCATTACCTTGATACGGATTACCACGTCGTTCCGCCGCAGGCATCCTCCTTGTAATGAGAAAAAGGTGTACCATTGATAGCCGTTAAACCTAAATTTCCTTCCCGCGACCCCTTGCCCACTCATACAACCGTTCTACGGCTTTAATAATTAATCCTTGCCTGTTACGAATTCTATTTCCGAGAAACCCTCTTTCCATTTGGAGAGAGGGTTTACTCGTAACTGGGAGAGAGGAAAATAGAAAACTTAAATAGCAAAGTATATACATGGAAATTCATCCTGAACAGAAATCCTCTGGATCCCGTGTCAAGCACGGGATGGTAAGAAAATCTCCGAAATAACCCTCGCATTCATCACAACTAAAGTTGTATAGTATTCTCAATCATGAAACGGCAGTATTCAGTCCTTGCGATCGGAGTCATCTCCGTATCGTTCGCCGCAATTTTCATCCGGCTGGCCGATGCGCCTTTTCTGGTTATTGCTGCCTATCGTATGTGCCTGGCCGCCCTGGTTCTCGCACCGTTCGCGGTAAAACTTGCCGGCGATGAAATACGCCGGATATCAGGCAAGAACCTGGCGATGATGCTGCTTGCCGGAGGATTCCTGGCGCTTCATTTCGGTCTCTGGATAGCATCACTAAGTCATACCTCGGTTGCCACATCGGTAGTGCTTGTCACCGCTACTCCTATCTTCGTTGCCGTCGCTTCGTACCTCTTGTTCAAGGAGAAACTTACCGTTACGATAGTCCTGGGTATAGTGATCTCTATCGGAGGTTCAGTGCTTATCGGCTACGGCAACTGGAGTATCGGAACAAGTTCGTTGCTTGGGGCAGGCCTGGCGCTGGCAGGAGCTCTTGCCATGGCAGGATACCTGCTGACCGGTCGCAGGCTGCGAAGAACAACGGGACTCCTGAGTTACTCGTTCGTTACCTATAGTTCGGCGGCAATTCTGCTACTGATTACTTCTCTTGTCTCCGGGAATAAACTGACCGGCTATTCGGGAAATACGTACCTGATGTTCGTTCTCCTGGCAATAATACCACAGCTACTGGGGCATTCTTCTCTCAACTGGTCTCTCAGATTCATACCGGCAACTATGGTAACTATCGCCGTACTCGGTGAACCGATAATAGCGACCATACTGGCTATTTTTTTTCTAAATGAATCACCGGCTCTCACCGAAATCATCGGGGGTTTTTTGATATTGGGAGGGATTTTTATCGCTTTCAGGGGTAACAAAATGCCCACAATACAACTTTAACCAATATTAAAGACATTTCATTATTATCGTGCTAGAATACATCAGTGATGAATGATAGTAATGATAATACCGGCAAAACAAATACGACCGGGCACAGGAAAAGACTTCGGGAGAAATTCATAAAGTCGGGTATCGCCGGATTCCATGATTACGAGATAATCGAACTGCTGCTCAGCCTTGGAACGCCGCGCCGCGACTGCAAACAGCAGGCCAAGGAAGCTATCAGGAAATTCAAGACCCTGAGAGGAGTCCTCGAAGCCCCGACTGAGGAATTACAAAAGATCAGTGGTATCGGATTTCATAATGCCTTTGGCATCAGGCTTGTCCAGGAAGTAGCCAGGGAGTTTCTCAAGGAAAGACTTATCGAGAAGCCGGTATACACATCAGCTGATGAAGTATTCGACTACCTATACCACTCGATGCGTGATCTGAAGAAAGAGGTGTTCAAGGTAGTCTACCTTAACAGCCAGAACCAGATAATCGAGACCGAAGACCTGTTTCACGGCACCGTCAACAGCAGCGCTGTTTCACCGCGTGAAGTAGTAGAGAGCACTCTGAAACACAATGCTGTTTCCCTCATTTTCGCCCACAATCACCCTTCCGGCAATCCCGAACCGAGTAACAGTGATAAAGAACTAACCCGCGACCTTATTTACGCGGCGAATACCGTCCAGGTAAAGGTGCTCGATCATATAATAATCGGGAATAACCGGTATTACAGCTTTGCCGGCCGCGGACTTATCGAAGAATATGAAATGGAATACCATGGACTGAAATTGAGTGCAACTCATAAGGTGAGTCAGGATAAAAAACGTAGGAATATCTCTTCATCAGAACTTCCGTGGAGTGAACAGCCGGTTAACGACTCCACCTGAGAAATTCTTGTTTCTATGTAGTTAATTCATTCCCTTTGTTATTCTGAAGATTTCATTGACCGAAGCACTATTGAAAATGTGATGATATCAGTTCAATATCTTCTTCTGAAAGTCGCCAGTTCGTCGCCTCAGCGTTCTGCTCCAGGTGTTTGGGATTGACTGCCTTTGGAATGGCAACCACATTATCATAAGAAATAAGCCAGTTGATTGCTACCTGGGCGGCGGTTTTACCGTACTTTTCGCCTGTTTTCAATAAAAAGTCATCATTCACCAGCTTCCCTCTGGAAAGAGGCCAATAAGCCATTACCGTTACATTATTCTCTACACAGTAAGGTAGCGTCTCTTTTTCTATATCTCGGTCAAGCAGGCTATAAGGAAGCTGGTTCACGATTATTTTATTATCTTTGAGACAGCTAATGGCTTCCTTCATCTGGTCGACATTAAAATTACTGACACCGATGAACTTTACCATTCTGCGCCCGACCAACCACTCCATCGCTGACATTGTTTCCTTTAAAGGTACATCTGGATTAGGATGATGAACCAGGTATAAATCAAGGCA
This sequence comes from Dehalococcoidales bacterium, assembly GCA_016932435.1. The sequence continues at coordinate 16,974 of JAFGCW010000039.1, forward strand.
ATCAATACCCAGTCTTCCCAGACTTCTTTCCGCAGCCTTGATAACTTCGTCATACTGTAAATGATCAGGCCATACCTTGGAGACAATGAACAGACTCTCACGGGAAAACGATCGTATAGCTTCACCAACAAGTTCTTCGGCATGACCGTCAGCATACTTTTCAGCAGTATCGATGAGCGTCATACCCAGTTCGATACCTTTTTTTATTGCCTGGATACCTTCGCTGTCTTTCGATTTATCCGGTGTAAGGCCACCGCCGATTTCCCAGGTGCCGATACCTACTGCCGGTACTTCTATACCGGTGTTTCCGATTTTTTTATAATTCATCCTCCCTCCTCCTTTTTATCTGCCTATTGCTTCCCTCGGAGATGAGATTGGTTGGTATTGCTTTACTTCATCCACAGCAGCGGTTTGTTCTTCTACTGTCATCATTGTGAATCGTTCGGCTGCTTCAATCAGCATAGGCCACAGTTTTACATCACTCGACATAGGGCAGGTCGTCACGCCTTGACTGAGAGTGTAGGCTAAACTCCGGTCGATATCTGTCTGCACATCAAATGGCTCGTACCAGGTACTGTAAGGTCGGTCTTTTGAAGGCCATACACGCTTCGATATCGATTTAATTGCTAACATCCCGACATCTTTTTCTTTCGCCAGATCGAGTAATGGTCGGAAATCAATATCCGGATTAAAATGAGCGGCGTGTACTCTACTTAAGGGAAATAATACTGTATCGAAATCAAAGCGTTTTAATGCTTCAACGTACACATTAGGTCTATGCCCCGTGATTCCGATATATTTGAGAAGGCCCTGTTGTTTAGCCTCTATCACAGCTTCCAGGGCACCCCCGGGATTCAGTATCGTGTCAAGGGTATCCAGGTCATCGACCCCGTGGAACTGAAAAAGGTCGAAACTGCTTACTTGAAGCCTGTCCAGGGATCGCTTTATGCTTTCCCAGGCTCCTGCCTTGTCTCGTTCTGTTGTCTTGCACCCAAGGAAGAAATCATTTCGATGTTTCGGCATCCAGGGGCCGATACGTAGTTCGGCATCACCATAGGTCGGGGCGACATCGATGTGGTTAATTCCATGTTCCATTACCATGGTTATTGCGGCATCAGCTTCATCCTGGGTAACCGTTCCCAGTGCCGCACCACCTAGAGTAAGAACACTGCTCATATGTCCGGTCTTGCCAAGACGTCTCTTTTCCATAATTCACTCCTTTTATTCAGGTACTGAAGACAAGACTTATGTCCTTACCCTCCTATAGTAACCGGAGAAAGCCCCTTGCTGATGAATTTGGGAACAGCTTTTTCATTAAGTTCCAGCCCTATTCCCGGACCGTCGGGAGGATAGCAATATCCGTCTTTATATCCCAGCGGTTTTACCACGATATCCTCTCTTTCGAGTGAGCCGGTAGTATCGAAGGTACCATGATAAAACATCGGGAAAAGATTGGCATGTGCCAGCCTTCCATACCATTCATCCGAAGCCAGCCACTGTGCCTGTGCGGCAGCTTCGAAAGGACCGTTCATGGATCCGCAGTACACGCCCAGGTTTGCGGCTTTGGCAATATAACCCCACTTTACGGCTTCAGAGATACCGCCGGCCCAGACGACCTTCGTACCTACCATATCGCAGGCATCCTGCCTGATACACTCCACGAGGAAGGGAACTTTTACACTGGATTCATGGGCGCAAATGGGTATCGATTGAGAACTTCGAAGACGGGCCATACCCGCGATATCCCACCAGACAAGAGGTTGCTCGAATTTATACAGGTTGTATTTCTCCAACCGGCGACAATACTCTAATGCCGTCGTATAGTCCAGCGAACCATTCGCATCGATACAGAAATGAATATCTTCGTTATCGCCGATTGCCGCCCTTGTTTCTTTTACGTTTTCAATATCTTTGGAAAAACTGCTTCCCCAGCTCCCGCCTACTTTTAGGCAGAACGTCATGCAGCCATTTTCTACGGCTTTTACAGCTACGGCGGCTACTTCCTTAGCCGAAGGATTCCCGACATCGGAAATTACGTAGTCGACCTGTAACTTCTCAGAACGCTTACCACCAAGAAGCTGGTAAATAGGCTGGTTATGTGCCTTCCCTACTATGTCCCACAGAGCGAAGTCGATCAGAGCTACACAACCCGGGTAGGAGAGACCAACATTGGTATGAATAAACCTCTCCAGCCTGGCAAGAATTTTCTCTTTATCAAAAGGATCGGCACCGATAAGCATCGGTTCCCAGGTCTTGATGATAGACATCACCAGTTCCTGACCGCCACCTCCGGGATATTCACCTCCGTCCGCTATCCCGACTATACCTTCATCCGTATGCATCTTAATCAGGACCACATTATTCTGCCTGGTACTCGGAGCCGGACGAGGGAGACTAGCGGGTATCAGTTCGATCTTGGTTATTTTCATTCTCTTCTCCTCCATAAAAAATAATGGTGACACATCTTATCATTTTCGGGTATTTACGTAAACAAATTCTACTCAAGTAGCAAAATCACGGTAAATCTGTAGTTAGAGAAAGTGATGAAGAATCTTCTCTCGCTCCGAAACAAAGCTGTACTATACTGAGTAATACGTATAAACAGAACCAATATATATATAAAAGTGGGTTCGGTTCAGGTTATTTCAACTTGGTTTGTTATTCAAGTATGTCGCCGCTGACAAAGTCTATCTCGTTTAAAGGATAGATAATCCCCGAAGCGATATTACTGATATGAGAATTGATCCGTTTGAAGTACCTTGACAGCATCGCAGTTACCACCGCTTCATTTGCCGATACTTCCTGTTCAAAAAGTTCATGCAATATCTTGTCGCAGTCGCGTTTTATAGGTGTATACTTCCTGAGTATTTCATTGGCAAGTTTTTCATCAGAATTTTTAAAGGCGTTCCTCAATACAGGGAAATTATCCCCAATCTTTTTCTGAGTGGGAATAAGCCTGTTATAGAACTTGATATCTTTAATGGTCCCCTTGTACAATATCCCGGCTTCAAATATATTCTTGGAATAATCTCCTATTCTCTCAGCATCTTTAATAAGACTCATTAGCACAAGACTTCCGGAGATATCACGTCTGGATTGGAAAGAAAGATGTTCGAAAAGTAGCCTGCGAATTTCTTTCTCCTGATTATTTACTTCTATATCCTTATTATAAAAATATTGCGGGATTTGATTGATATTCGCTTCTGTAGTAATGACTCTCCAGGCTTCGTTATATAGATATTCATCTGTGCTTATCATATCGAGAAATAGGTTGATAGACTTATTTATAAGCGGTGGACCCTGAAACATATTTAATATTCCTATATTCATAGCATACCCCTAGACTGTTACAGATACTCGTTGTTATCTTGTCAGAAATATCAGTCCCAACGGAACCAGATAAAACCCGCATATACAAAAAATAACCGCCAAAATTTTTGACTCGGATGCGAGTTCTCCGAACTTCGTTGCGCAATAGATAGGTATTTTTCGTAATGGTAAAAATATTATTATACCATATATATTGAACACAAGGTGAGATAAAGCGACAGTCAGACCGATAGTACCGACCACGACTCCTGAGTCAGCACTTAGCGTAACGAGAGATGCCAGAAGAGCAGTAATAGTAGTTCCTATATTGGCACCCAGCGTAAATGGGTATGCCCGGTTCAGATCAAGGAAACCAGCTGCAACCATTCCCACCACCATTGAAACGGTTACCGCACTACTCTGGACTGCAGCTGTCAATAACATACCGAGTGTAAATGCTGTAAAGGTATTTCTGAAGAGGAATCTGTCCAGTACTTTCTCTGTCGTATTCACAACAAGAGATCGCATTATTTTTACAAGATATACCAGGGAAAAAACAACGATCAGTATGGCTATTATCAGTAGTATTATACCGGCTGGAATATCTGCTACCCCGAACGTATCCAGCAGAAGATTTTGGAAGAATTTCGTTGTCGGTTCAATGATAAATTTTACGGGGCTGGTAAAAGCAATCCCTCCAACGTTTTGAAATATTTCCGTCAGGAATAGTGCTGATTTTTCGATAATATGAAAGAAAATTTCCAGAGGGAAAAACACAAGGATAGTAAACACATTGAAAAAGTCATGCATCGTTGCAGCCGTAAAAGCTCGCTTAAAGTCTTCTTTCCTGGTAACAAACGTAAACGATACCAATAGACTGGTAATCGTTGAACCCATATTTGCACCGATTACCATGGGAATGGCTGATTCTAGAGGAAGTACGCCACTGCCAGCCAGTCCGACAATGAGAGAAGTAGTCGCAGATGAGCTTTGAACAAGACTTGTAACCAGGATGCCTGTAAAAAGACCGCAAAAAGGATTTGAGTAGAAACTTACGAGTTGTTCGGCAAAACCACTTCCAAAGAGTCCGAAAGAAATACTTATAAATTTTATACCGACAAGGAATATATATAATAAAGGGAAGATTAAAATGATTTTAACGGAACGATGATGTTTCAGGCTAACAGACAACCGAGCCTTCTCCGCCAAATAGTATAAAAATAGACATATGGAAGTATTGTAGTAATTAAAGGAGAGTTATGCAAGTTATCACTAGTGTACTAATATTGATTTATTTAGCTGGTCTTTACTACTATGACTACCTTATATTTGATTCTATATTTAGTAATCTCTGACGCTAGAGAGTTCATGGTATTGTGACTTGGACTAGACTCGGACTCCGTCTGAAACGATGGTATGTTTTACTGAATCATACACAAAAAAGATGGGTAAATACTCGCTGCATACATTATTTCTAACCGTGGCGTAAAATTAACCTGTGAATACCTGAGTCTCTTCAAGTGTCACAACGGTAAGAGTTGAAAGAATCAGGCACGGTCTTTATAGTAGTAAAATAAACAGGTTAATCGATAAAAGAAGGAGTTAACCCATGTCCAGTGACATTGCACAGAAAGCCTATAACCTCGGGAAAGAATATGAAAAGACTTATAAAGGCTGCAGTCAATGTGTAGTCGCGGCTTTGCAGGATGCTTTTAACATGCCAAACGACGATGTTTTCAAAGCAGCGACAGGTTTAGCTGCCGGTTGCGGTGCATCTACCGATGGTAACTGTGGAGCGTACTCGGGCGGGATTATGTTTTTAAGTATGCTTAGCGGCAGAGAAAGAGATGATTTCAAGGACCCTTCAGGTAAAGTGTTTGTAAATTTTCAGCTGGTGAATAAATTGCGTGAAATGTTTATCCGGGAGTACGGATCGGTAATATGTCGAAATATACAGACGAAAATATTCGGCAGACCTTACTACCTTGTTGATCCTGACGAGTTTGAAAAATTTGAAAAAGCCGGCGCTCATGAAATTCACTGTCTGGAAGTAGTAGGGAAAGGAGCCAGATGGACTGCCGATCTGATTATTACGGAAGGCTTGGTGTAAACCATTTTCAGATCTTCAGGGCTTTTAGCACTTGATCGCTGGTCGTTACCCAACCAAAGATTTCTTTAATGTTATCTATACTGGATTGCTGACGGGTAGGATCGGAAGCCGCGCATGCATCGGAAACAAGGACAGGCAGATACTGAAGCTGACTGGCTTCCCGTAATGAAGTCTCGACGCAAATGTTGGTAGCTACCCCGGTAAAGATCAGATATCTTATATCATAAGTCCTTAACATCATGTCCAGTTCGGTTCCGGAGAAGGCGCCAAACCTGCGTTTTACTATTACTATCTCGTCTTCGCGTGGCTTCAGTTCATCGATGATCTCAGTTCCCCAGGTACCCTCCAGTATCGAACCATTACGGACTTCAGGATTTTTCAACCTTTCAGGAGTTAAGCTGAACCGTGACATGGGTCCAATTTCTTTCATATCCGCGGTAATCCTGTGAACAGCATAGATAACTTTAATACCTCTATCCCTCGCAACCCTGATGATATTCCGGTTTGGTACTATTGTTTTAGCGATGTATTCCATGTCTTTACCCGAAAGATCGAACATGCCGCCTTTATTCACGAAAGCGTTTTGCATGTCGATAACCAGGACAGCAGTTCTTTGCAGGTCTATCTCTATCGGTTCCGGTTCAGCCTGGATGACAACCTTCAACTTATCTCCCATTGTAAATTCCTTCATAAACTACACCCGAAACAATGGTGTGTTTAATTAACAGATAGTCATTTCTCAACTTCATGTTTTAAGTTTGATAGCATCTTTTCTAGTAAACGATTAGAGGTAATTTTTCGGATTAGTCCTGCAAATTTGCCAATAAAGCCAAAAGGAAGTGTGACTTCCTCAAAACAGGTAATACAGCTTCCCGATGGGATAGTCTCTATGGTATATCTCTGAGTGTAGCTCTTAACCAAATTACCTGAAGTCAATTTAAAAGCTACACTCCTGTTCGGCACCCATTCAGTTACAACAAAGTGTAATTTCATTATCTGACCGACAGCCTTTTCTTCAAAGTAGAAAGTGGTCTGTAGCCCGCCGCGCTGCAGACCGGTATATCTAATTGTATTAATAGGCGTACACCATTTCACTATGTTTTCAGGTTCAACTAAAAATGGCCAGATTTTCTCGGCTGTTGCTTTAATATCTAAAGATCGTTGAAGTTTCATTCCAAATCCTAAAAATATGGATCAAATATATCGAAAAAACACAGGTAAATAAGAATCAACGCCAGACATCTACGCCATATGCAGGATCCGCATTGGGAGTCCGGCCATTGACCCAGTGCGATGTCTCTTCACCGCCGCCGGAAACGATTATGCAGTTCTGATATGGATCGTCTACAGCCGGCACCATGTAATCATCCGGCAACTCTTTCCAGGGCTTGCCGGACAGTTTTTCTACTCCCCGCCAGCCGCCCGTCCGGAAATCGGGCGAGGCGTGTTTCCTGTACTCGCTGAACGGCATGAAACTGGACTTATAAAGCCACTGATAAACCTCATCCTTGGACTTGAAACCGGCTTCATAGAGGTGCTGCGCCATCTCGGGGAGAATAATGAAATTGTAACCACCTTCCTTGCCTGCCCATAAAGACGGTACCTGGTACTCCAGCCAGTTATGTCCGCCGGGAATCCCTTCTACACCAAGGCGTTTTGCCATACCGCCGCTGCCGCTTTTTTGAAGCGTCCGGTACCTGCCGGGACTGAACTCGGTGCTGCTGAAGGTTAATGAACCGGGAGGTCCTCCCCTCATACCCAGTACATACACAATGCTTTCATCCTTCTTGAAATCGTACTCTTCATTCACACCTTTCCATCCCGGCGGGAGAGCATCGATATTCTCCGGAAAGCAGTTAAAAAGAGGATTACCCATGATACCGCAGCTGGTAACCTTCGGGATATTCCCTCCCAGGTTTATCCACATAAGTTCGGCAGCGCGACCGATACTCCGGTTGGCTTGATTGCCCGGTCCCAGCATGCCGACATCGAAGTTCATTCCTATCTCTTTGGCGATAGGGCCACTCACACAGAATCCCAGGCTGCCGCGCCCGTCACCTCCACCACCTCCTGCTTCGGCAATCGCCAGCAGTACCGGCATATATTCCGGTCTGCACCCCGCCATTACACCGTTGATTGCTACCTTTTCAACGGTAGCGGTGCGTTTCATAGGTTCGAAGCGAACCGGTGTACCTTTCTTACCTCCTACTCCCATCTCTCTCGGTGTATGGTCGGACTGAAGCGTTATCACTTCATCCGGCTTATGGCTGGTGCCCTTCAGCATTGCCTTCACCCTCTCCTCGGTAGGTATCCTTATCGCCATGCCGTCCGTATAAAGAGAAATCCAGGCATCCCCGAGTACGGGGACGCTTACTGCGCGTTCATAGAATACTTCGGCTTCATCCAGAGTTCCCTCAAAAAGGACTCTCTTATCAGGTACCTCCCACCTGCCGCCTTCCTGTTCTTCCGCCGTCGGTGGTCTTACCAGGGCATCCATCAACGGTTTAATGATCTGGGTCGCGTCTTCAACTCCGTTCGCTATACGCGAGCAGTATACTGTTCGAACGTGGGGGATACCGAGAAGCAGAGCTCCCTGCTTAAGGCATTCATTCTGGTCTTCGAATACAATAACGACAGTCGGTTTTCCTGCTTTTTCAAATCTCTCCGCAAAGGGCAACTGCCCTTTTATCGCACCGTGTCAGAAGGCCACTCCCTGTATCAGAGCATCGGAAGCATTGAATTCCTCATCAGGTATCGGTGGGCCTGACTCCCTGAAGATCCAGGTAACCTTGGGGTAATTATCCCTCAGTATCTTCTCCAGGGGTGTGAGAAATTCCTGTTCGACATTGACCATCATATTGAACATGATTGTTTTTCCATCAAGCCGGTCAAGGCGGGGCGCCAGCGGATACAGGTCGACCGGGTCCTGGATTCCGACCGGGTTCAAACATTTGTATATCCTGTCCTTCGTTGTCATTGTTACTCCTTATGATAAGAGTAGTGTAAATGCTTAAGAAATAATCGAATTACTTCTTTCTCCCACCGAGTTCGGTAATCATACCACCAACTTTATCAGTATCGAAGTATGCCCACTTAACCCCTTCGATGCCCCCGGTCTGTATGACGTTGAAGCCAGCCTGCTCCATCTCTGCGATTTCCTTATCGATGTCTTCAACGTTATAGCACACGTGATGAATCCCTTCGCCTTTTTCTTCGAGGAACTCATCGTATATCGATCTGCCCTTTAAAGGTTGTATTAATTCTATATCCAGTCCGCCCATTCCCCCCCTGCACATTCTCAGGTCCATGTCGTAGTCGGAAGCTTCACCATGGACGGTTCGTTCTGTTAACGGCATTCCTTCAGGGCCGCCAATCATAGGCGGGAAAGGCCCGACTCCTAGAGACTCGAAGTGTTTTATCGCTTTATCCATGTCCTTGACTACAAGGCAAACGTGACCGAATTTCCAGTCTGATTGCATTTGATTACCTCCTGTTTTTTGTTTTGTGAGTCGTTATTGTACCACTTTCACAGGTATTTATCAGCTTTATGGTATTGCATAAAATATACCAGGTTAATCCACCGAAGCATTGGCGTAAACGGATCATTGAGAAATCGTGAAAATATCAGGCAGGCAGATTACAAATCCCTCTTTATTCTCCCTTTACAAAGGGAGATGGCTAAAATAGTGCCTTATAAGTAATCAATGAGAGGGATTTTAGTTTCATTGATAGATTTTTCAACATGTTAAAGCGAGTAAAAATTCAATCCCTCGATTAAACTTAAAGTATTGTTATCCTTAAAACTAAACATGGTATAATCAATCTTGCAAAATACAATCTGACGTAATGTCAGCACGGTAGAGCTAAATAATCTCAATGGGAGTATTCATCCGGTGACAACTGAAAAAAATGTTATAGGACCAAGTGCCGAAAGACCTCTGAACAGACTCAAGACAATGTATGAATTACGGGCATATGTCGATTCGATGTATGAAGGCGGACGGGAAGCTGAAGACGAAGGAAGACCGGTAGCCTGGTGCATGCTTTCCATTCCCACGCAAATACTGACCGCAATGGGTATCGAGGCTGTTTTTCCGGAGAATTACGGCACTATATGCGCATCGGCGGGGGCTGCCGCACCATTTCTAGACCGTGCCGAGTCCGAAGGTTTTCCGAGTCATATGTGCGGCTACTGCCGCAATGGACTCGGCTATGCTGCCAGAATGGCAGACCTGGATGGGAAAATACCACCGGAAGCGCCCGGAGGCGGAATGAGTAAACCTACGTTACTGGTAGGTTCGGGAGCAGTCTGTGACGCACGGTACAAGTTCTTCCAGGCTCTCGGGCGTTACCTGGATGTTCCCGTATATATAATAGAAGCTCCTGCAGCCGGGCAAAGAGAGTCTTTGAAGGAAGGTGCCTACGAACGTACCGTACAGTTTCTTATCGAGGAATATAAGCAATTTGTTGCCTTTCTTGAAAAATTCCTCGGAAAGAAAATGGACTGGGATAAGATAGGTGAGACTCAGAGCACCCAGGAACTGGACAAGGTTTGGTGGGATATCAACCAGCTTCGCAGGGAACGACCGTGTCCTATGAATTCCAGGGACTTCTGGAGTTCAATGTCAGGCGTTCTTTACAAAGCCGGAGATACCGATGAAATGACCATTTTATACAAGAAAATGTATGAAGAGGTAAAGGACAGGGTAGACAGGAAGATTGCCGGGATTAACAGGGAAGAAAAATACAGGCTGACATTCCAGGGACTCCCGCCCTGGCACAGCCTGGGATTTTTCGACCAGTTAGCGGACAGGGGCTGGAATTTTGTACACGAAAGCAGCTATCATCCTGCCAGGCCGGTGGATATCGATGTGAGTCAAATCAACGATCCTATGGAGCGTTACGTACGATCAAATTCAAGAAGCCTGGCGTCAATCATAGATCGCGATTTCGAACCGGAGGAAGCAGCCGAAATAAAAGCAGAGATAATACAGCATGGCTATTCACACCGCCTGGCGGCGAAGAACGTCAGAGAGTTCCGGTGTGACGGCGCTTTTCTCCACCCGATGCTTACCTGTCGTGCCTTTACCGCACCTCTCTTCCTTTACCAGAAACAAATAATGGACGTGTACAAGGTACCTTCACTCATCCTTGAAGGAGATATCGTCGACCTGACTCTCTTCGATCCTGTCGCGGGTCTTAAGAAGGCAGAAGCGTTCGAGGAAATCATGGACTATTATAAAGAAGTCAGGAAAAAAGAGGGGCTGGAATGGTAGAAAACCGGAGATAATTAAAGGGAGTGTTCAATGGCCCGAGTAACAGACACAGGATTGAGTAGAGTTAAAGAGATCTGCCTGAACAGGTCTCAAAGAGTAAAAGAACTGAAGGAAGAAGGAAAACCGGTAATCGGATATCTCTGTATTTATCCGGTCCTGGAGATGATAACAGCCTTCGATATGATCCCTTACCGGATATTCGGGGATATGGATGAACCGATTACCGATGCGGATGATTATATGCCTGCAATCGTGTGCCCCTTTCTTCGCAGTATCCTGGACCTGGGACTGAAAGGCAGATATGATTTTCTGGATGGAGTAGTAATGGCACATATCTGTGATGTCGGCGCCAGGACAGCTCATTTATGGGATGTCGCTGTAAAGACGCCGTATTCCCACTTCATTGACATACCTCATACCAACCGTGAAAATTCACAGGAGCGACTTAAGGAATTGCTGGTTGATTTTCAACAATCCCTCGAATCCTTTACCGGAAGGGAAATGTCCGTTGATAAACTGAGAGAATCCATAGAAAAACATAATGAGCAGCGAAAACTGGTGCGGGAACTGTACAACCTGAAAAAGCCGGATCCACCCCTGATATCAGGTACGGAGACTCTCCAGGTAATGAAGGCATTGATGAGTCTTCCCGTTGATGAAGGAAACGCTTTATTGCAGGAAGTATTGACCGAGATAAGAAAACGCAAAAATCCAGTACCGGAGAAACCAGCCAGGCTGCTGGTCTGGGGTCCGGTGATCGACGATGTGGCTTTTATCGAGATGATAGAAAGCCTTGATGCCAGTGTAGTCATGGATGATACCTGTGTGGGCAGTCGGGTCTTCTTTCCCGATGTTCCCCTCACTGATGATCCTCTGGACGGACTGGCATATCACTACCTGGAGAACCTTAAATGTCCCCGTACATTGCGCGACTCAAATGTGAACGGTACTACGATAGGCTATAACGCCGACCTGGAAACAAGATTCGGCTATATCGGCGATTTTGCCGGAGAATGGAATGTCAACGGAGTGATCCTCCAGGCTTTACGATATTGTGACAGCCATGGCTACGAAGTACCCCAGATTAAGGATTATCTTGATAGTATAGGATTACCGAATATATACATTGAGCATGATTACAGCAAGGCCGCTCTCGGTCCCTTAATGACCAGAATTCAGGCCTTTACCGAGATTATTGGCTAGAGCCGGAAGAGAGGGAGAGTTATTCACTATTTTGCCGGGATCGACTTAGGTTCTACCATGACCAAATTAGTGGTTATTGATGAAGAAGAGAAGATCCGTGCCAGCGTAATACGTCATACCGGGGCTGAGCACCGGCGCTTAGCCAACCAGGTAATGGAGGACGCACTCGAGCAGGCCGGGCTGGCTATCGATGAAATAACATACGTGATAGCAACAGGTTACGGGAGGATCAATGTCCCCTTTGCCGACCGTCAGATTACGGAGCTTACCTGTCACACCAGGGGTGTATCGCATATTTTACCAACAGTCAGACTGGCTATCGATATCGGCGGACAGGATTCCAAGGGTTTAAAGATAAAAGACGGAAAACTGACCGATTTTGTGATGAATGACAGGTGCGCGGCAGGTACCGGCAGGTTCCTGGAGGTGTTTTCTTCTACCCTCGGTCTCAAAATAGAAGACCTGGGAGATATATCCTTAAAATCGACTCATAAAGTCTCCATCAGCAGTACCTGCACAATTTTTGCCCGGCAGGAAGTAATAGCACATATATCCGCAGGAGCACCGATAGAAGATATTGTCGCCGGACTCCATGACGCGGTGGCAGGTCGAGTATCCAGGATGGTACAAAAATTAAAGGTAGAGCCGGATATAGTATTCACCGGGGGAGTAGCGAAAAACGCCGGTGTTGTCAGGGCGCTGGAAGAAAACCTGGGATATAAGGTTTTCGTTCCTGAAGAACCGTTACTAACCGGTGCGGCGGGGGCGGCTCTACTGGCTAAAGATTTAACCGTGAAAGCGCTGGCTGAAGGTAAACCTGTCAGGACTGGAAAGAGACAACTGGGAGAAGCCACTTTTTTTTATGAGGGAAGGTAAAATGACCTCGTTTATGGGCATCGATATAGGCTCGTGTACCAGTAAAGGTGTTATTACTGAAAACGGAACACTTTCTGTTTATCATATTCTGCAATCCGGCATTAACTACAGGCAGGCAGCCCAAACGTTAAGGGACGAACTCCTGAAGAAGGCGAACCTTACACAGGAGGAAATAACCGCTACGGTAACGACAGGGCATGGCGGTGACGATATTCCTTTCGGTGACCGGCAGATAGCGGATATGCGTTGCTGTGCCAGAGGAATAAACCGCATCTTCCCGGCAGTGAGGACGGTTATTGATGTCCAGGCACAATTCACCCAGATAATCAAAATCAGCGAAAAAGGCCAGGTAGTCAATTTCGTGGTCAGTGAAAAATGTGCAGCCGGAAGCGGCAGCTTTCTTGATATCGTTGCAAATGTCCTCCAGATAGAACTCGATGAAGTAGGTCCCCTGTCACTCAAATCCGAAAGTCCCGTCGCCTTTACCACCGGATGCGCCGTTTTCGGCGAATCGGAAGCTGTCTCGAGAGTGGCCGAAGGTGCATTAAAGGAAGATATTCTGGCCGGTATCCACAAGGCGCTGGCTGAAAAGATATCATCCCTTGTTGACAGAGTCGGCATGGAGGAACAGTGTGTTATCAGTGGCGGCGGCGGTCTGAATATCGGGCTGATAAGCAAGATCCAGGAAAGTCTTGGGATCTCTTTACTGGTACCTCCGCAGCCCCAGATTGTAAACGCCTACGGTGCGGCGATAATAGCCGAAGAAGAATTTAACAAAGGAGGATGATGAACATGTCAGGCATCCTTGAAGGTATAAAAGTACTGTCCATGGGACAGATTGTAGCCATACCGGCGGCAAGTTCAACCATGGCTGACTGGGGAGCTGATGTTATCAAACTCGAAGCTCTAACCGGCGAAATGCACCGGGGACTGAAAAGAGCCCAGAGTATCGATACCGGTAAAATCAACTGGGTTATGCAGGTGTTGAACCGCAATAAGCGAGCAATGGCAATAGACCTGACTAAGGAGTCGGCTAGAGAGATAGTCTACAAACTGATCGAGAAAACGGACGTTTTCATGTCCAACTATAAACGTAGCTCGGTAAAAAACCTGAAACTGGACTATGATACTCTTCGGAAGATAAATCCCGGGCTTATCTACGCATTCGTAAGCGGTTACGGAGCAATGGGACCGGATAGAGATGAAAGAGGCTATGATTTCACAGCAGGATGGGCCCGTTCGGGGATGATGCACCTGATAGGTGAACCGGGCACTCCTCCGGCACCTCAGCGTGTCGGTATGATAGACAGCATGGCCGGAGCTCAAATTGTCAGCGGTGTCTGCGCTGCCCTCCTGAACAGGGAAAAGACGGGTAAAGGCCAGGAAGTAGAAGTTTCCCTGTATCATACTGCCGTATGGAGCCTTGCCGTGGATATACAGGGTGCCCTCGGAGGCAATGAACCTGTCAAACATGATCGCGCCAAAGCGCAGAACCCGGTATGGAACAGCTACCGTACAAAGGACAACCGGTGGTTCTGGCTGGCGATGCTTCAGCCTGATCCCGCCTGGCCCGGATTCTGCAAGGCAATAGAAAGACCGGAACTGGAAAACGATCCGCGTTTCTGCGACATGGAGACTCGCAAGGATAATTGTGAAGCACTGATACAAATTATCGATGAAGTCCTTGCTACCAGGACCATGGCTGAATGGGAACAGCGATTCAGGGAGAACAACTGCATATACGGGCGAGTGCAGACTCCCATGGAAGTTATCGCCGACCCGCAAGCTCAGGCAAACGATTTCTATGTCGATGTCGAACACCCTAATGCCGGACCTATCAAACTGCTTTCAACACCGGTAAAATTCAGCGACAATCCAGCTTCTATACGCGCTACCTGCCCCGAACTCGGCCAGCACAACGAAGAGATTATCCTTGAACTGGGATACACCTGGAACGACATCGCACAGTTAAAAGAACAGGGCGTTATTCTGTAATACGGAATTTTCTCCTATTGATGAGAGTATCAACATATAATCGTAGCTTTTGGTATATTTCCAGTTCCCTCTCGCTTGATGGGAGAGGGTTAGGGTGAACTGACTATGTCGGTGCGATAACGCCTGACTTCCAAAGACGATACCAGTTGCGACCTGCATATCAAACAAGTAAAGGTTATTCTCTGGTAAATCTGATTTGCAGGTAGGCTTCGTCATCCCAGCTATACGTTGCAGTTCGGTAATTACTGTAGTTGACCACGTAATCACCAACATTCTCATCGGAGATATCGACAGCAAAGCGGTCAGGCATCGGATCTTCCCAGAATGGAAGATCGGCAATCTCCATCTCCGTCCACTGGTTTTCTCCACCATCGGCTTCGAATTCATCCCGTATTATAAGTTGTTCGAGGATGGTGCCGTCTGGTGAAACATGACCGGTCACACTGCCCTTATGCCCGTAACTGTCCCATTCCATATGGAAGTCAACACCATTCCAGAAAACTTCAACGTCTTTGATCTGCGGAGAAAATGTATTGATAACAGAGCGCCCGTCTTTAAGGATACTGCTGACGGAAAGGGAGATATGGAATTTCTTCATCTGGTTGATGTCGTTCAAGTAGTTCTTACCGGATTCTTCAGGGGCAACGACGCTGATTTCAAAACTTGCGGACTGTATAGGTTTACCGGATGTATCGGTATCGTAAAGGTCGACCCAGACCAGCCAGTTGCCCGTATCTGAGAAAGCCCAGGCTGCCTCATTGGTGAAGGGGATTTCCAGGCTGCCTTCATTAGCAAAACCCCAAACATACAAAGGATTATCAGGCAAACCGCCCGGCGTGGTAGTTTTGGCGATAAAGCTATATTCCTGTCCCTGTACCAGCGGCTGACCGGTGCCGGTGATATCCGGTCCCCTAACCTCGATTTCCAGTGGGACGCTTTCCGCAGTAATGACAGCCTTAACCTCATCCTCTCCGATAAGATTGGCCAGCGAGCCCTGTCCTTCATAAAGTCTAGCGGTCACTAGATAGGTACCGACCTCTGGAAACGTAATACTGAGTTTTTCGCTCTCGGTTGTTTGATATATGGGTTTATAGCCTATTGTTTCTTTCTTTAACACTTCCCAACCCCAGTGATAACCCGGTTTCATGTTTGTAGTTTGAGCCGTAAAGCTGGCTGTATCACCGGGTTTCCCGGTAAATTCTGCCGGTAAAATGGTTACCTGTTCATTACCCAGGATTACTTCCGCCATCCAGGGCGAAACCTTGATAGCCGTTTTCAGTACCTGAAACATATCGGCAAGTTCTTCCGGTTTCAGACCAAGCGAAGTAATGACACCACTGTATTGTTCCTTGTATTTTTCGAACTGGCTAGCCAGGTCGCCTGTCAGGATGCTGGCTGAGCCGTGAAGGATGGCGACCCTCGGTGTATCGTTATCAAGTTTGGTTGCTTTCAGTTCAAAACCGGTCAGTTGCCCTTCGCTTGTAGCCATATCTATAATATGTCCTTGAGCGTAAGTCGCAGCCAGCTCGGTTGCCTGCACCATGATGGCATTAGCATCGGGATAGAGATCCCGACCGACACCGGTTTCGTTGGGACTCAACAATCTTGCGGTATAAACAACCGGTATATTATTTATAACCTGCGACTTGGCACCGGGTGTATAACCGGGAGGTGCCAGTACCAATGCCATGTTAATGGGGATCGAATCATCAAGGCCATTCAATTTCACAGAGGTTACAACCGGGAAATTTTGTGGATTCGCTGAGGTGGTTGCCGTACGCATACGAACGGCAAAATGATTACCGAATGCAAATGCACTGATTATCTTTTTAACCATGGTCGGGATCTCTATCTTGAGAGGATTCTTCGTGTCCTTTTCCACCCACCCGATTTTTTTACCAATATTCACGAAGAATTCTGCTGTACTGGCGACTGGTTTTGATGACAAGGTAGACTCGATTTTGGTAATAAGCCCCAAAATATTAGCCGCGGTCTGCTGGATTTCAGCCGCATAAGCTTTCTTCATGAACGGAGTAGTGACGATTGCATCCGCTTCCGGTTTACCGATGAGAACATCACCAAGCATGAGAACAGCAGCCATAGGGCTTATCTGTGTCTCAGTGGATATGTCTGGAGGTAATGCAGGAGGTTCCATACTCGGGCCGGAAGCCAGCAGAATACCGAGTTGGCTATCGGGATCGTCAGAGTGAGCAAAACTCCAGTCAACGTATGTCTGGAGATCCGGCAGGAAGTCTTCCGTTGTGATAATTTCACCCGTCTCGACCAGCACAACCCCAACTTCAGCCAGGTAGTCCACTACGTTACCAACAGTGTTATAACGACCGTCGTCCACAAAACTGGCAAACGCGGTGATGTCATCGGGTGTAAGACTCACAGCATCCTCAGCAACATTATCATTCAGCTGGTTGCCCTTTTCGTCGAGCAGGCCAAGCGAATAACCTTGATTTACTATCTTATTGATCGCTTCAACCCGTTCTTCAATGGAATTAGTCTGGACAATGCCGCTGACAAGCCGGGCTGTTTTACTTTGGTCGATACCATCAGATCCGAGGGTATCGTCCGATGATGAACTGCAGGAAAGGAGAGGAAATGATGAAACTGATAAACACACTATTATCAGCATGGTAATGAGTAAGGTATGTTTACCAGCTTTTTCCATCTTTCTCCTTTGATGTAATATGACTCTACATTATACATTATAGTTTCGGATTTCGAAAAGGTTTGTGAAGAATGAATGGAGGATGGATTTATGTTGTACAATATAATCGAAGGTGAAATCAAAGTGGGAGTAATAATACTCCCACTTTTACTAATTAATTCGATGTACAGATTATCAATACACGCCGTACTTTTTGACCGTCTCAACCATGGTTTTAACATTCTCCGGCTTAGCATAATCCATAGCCGAATTAGGAAATATAACGAGACCGCCATTCTTCCCTATGTCTTTTATGAGTTTCTTACTTTGTTTCTTCACTGAGTGATGTCATCGTTTTCTTGTGAAAAGTTTTTTCGCCTTGTCGACTAACAAGTCAAGGGCAGAGTTTATAAAGCTCTGCCCTTTGAGTTCTTTGCGTATCATCACAACGACGTTTACTTGGCTTATAATGATGATAATTCTTTCTTTTCCCGGGTTACTCCAAAATATTATTTTCGCTTTAAAGGTTGTACTTATGTTCGTTATCCGTGTACCGATTATCGGGTCACTGTGGTACTGGTACCCTTTGGTTTCTACTCTACGGTAACGATACTCTTACCTTCGGTCAGGTACTTGGGTACAGCTTCTTCGTTTAACTCCAACCCAAGTCCCGGTCCATCAGGCGGGTAGAAGTAACCGTCTTTGTACACCATCGGGTTCTTGATGATGTCAACGTCGACAGGTTTAGTTGTATCAAGGGTACCATACATCATCAAGGGGTAATAATTAGCGTGTGCCTGCTTGCTATAGGCGATATCCGTGCAGAGCCAGTGTGCCTGGGCGGCTGCCTCCCAAGGTCCGTTCATGGCACCGCAATATATCCCCAGATTAGATTCCTTGGCAATGGCTCCCCACTTCAATCCTTCTGTAATGCCGCCGGCCGACACCAGTTTGGTACCCAGGATATCGACAGCTTTCATTTTAATACACTCTACCAGTCCGGTAACAAGAACGCTGGATTCATGGGAACAGATCGGTGTCTTCAGAGCATTGCGCAGCGCTGCCAAACCTTCGATGTCCGATGTGACCACCGGCTGTTCATACTTAAACATGTTGAAGTCATCTACTGCCCGACCAAGCTGCAGCGCCTCATAGTAATCCAGACCGGCATTAGCGTCATAAGCTACCTCGGCTTTATCCCCGAATTTTTTCGTTATCGCCTGTATGACAGCCACATCTGCGTCCAGTGAGCGGTTTCCTCCGAATCCTGTTGACTTTATGCCCAGACAGGTAACGCCGCCGGCTACCAGTTCTTCCGATAGCGCCAGCGCTTTTTCTACACCATCGGGCGAAGAATCAGGAACAACATAGTATTCAAAACGGAGTTTGTCGACAGCTTTACCTCCCAGAAGTTGGTATACCGGCTGGTTCAATATTTTGCCAACTAGGTCCCACAGCGCAAAGTCAAGGGTAGCGACTGCAGCCGGGTATGAAGGACCCCATATCGAGTGAATAAACATGCTTAACCTGGACATGATCACGCCCCTGTCCAGGGGATTGGCGCCGATAAGGAATGGCGCCCAGGTTTTTATCATGTCAGTAACGATATCCTGGTTCACGCCGCCACCATCGCCTATTCCGGTGATACCTTCGTCGGTATGTACCTTCACCAGAAGTATACTGTTTTTCCTGCCGCGGCTACTGGGTAGACTAAGAGGTACACATTCTATTTGGGTTATTTTCATTTTCTCCTTTTCCTCCTTTGTATTTTTGATCGGGTAACTCTAACTCATGATATAGCTGTTTTTTGGGGAAAGGTCAAATAAGGTTAAAGATATCAATCTACCGCTGTCTTCTACTATAAAAACTGGAATTCATCTCTAACTTACTTATTCTGATTTATTGCTAGCGTTATTAATAAACCCCGTACTTTTTAATCGTCTCCACCATCACTTTGACATTCTCCGGTTTAGCGTAATCCATTGCTGAATTAGGAAATGCGACGAGACCGCCGTTTTTACCTATATCTTTTATCAGCTTCTTGCAGTGCTCCTCTATATCCTGGGTCGAACCTGCCTGGAGTAACGTGGGAGGAACGCCGCCCTGGATGCACAGGTGATCGCCCAGCACTTCTTTAGCCCTGTAAATGTCAGTGTTTTCAGTCCAGAAGGTAACTTTCCCCTTCGGAAGTTCAAGAAGGTATTCAAGGCGATCATCCCAGATACCCTCGAAGACAGGAGCCACAATGTAGCCAAGCTCAACGGCTTTAATAATAGCCTTCTTGAGACCGGGCCAGTAGAACTTTTCAAACTGTTCCTTCGACATGAAACCATCCGAGCCCCTGTGGAGTGCCATGAAAAGTCGCGGAGGATTACCGTCTGCATCAGGCACAGCCGGTGCAGCCTCGGCGAACTGCCATTCCTGGATTGTTTCACACAACTCAAGCAATTTATCAGGGCAACGATACATATCCAGCATGGCGCCGCGCATACCTCTCAGCATATCCGAAATAACATCGAACGGAGCTCCGCCGGTACCCCTGCCGAATCCGAACTGCGACGGATAACCTAGTTGAGTATCTATGGCACCTATACCCATCATCATCTTCATTGATTTTTCCTGTTCGTCATTAGCCTTGATAATCTTCTCGCCCAGCGCTCTGAATTCCGGACTCGCCAGAAGTCCCAGGATTCCTCCCAGGCCCCCGCGAATCAAGTTCCGAAGCGGCGGAAGTTTTTCGAGAGGTTCCAGGGAACCGTATAAACGCGGCAGAAAATGCCTGACGGCAAAATCGGAGGGATCGGAGAGAAAGAGGTCATATTCCTCCGGCTTCATATATTCACCCTCGACGAACTGGTACGGCACATCATCGGGAAGGTTGCCGCCCGGCCACCGCTGGGTACGTGTGTCGAGGAGTTCGTTTATAACTCCTGAATGTCCCATGAGCATCATGCCGCTTATATCGGGATCGAATTCAACGACCGTATCGATGCAGGCTTCCCAGTAGGCGAATTGGTCATAATACTCGGTTGACAGCGGTATACCGGCATTCCGGCAGGCAAAGACACCGGTTTGTATACCTACGGGAATGCGATCCGGTGTTTTCAGCAAGACGGTGTCATATAAACGTTTTTTCCTTTCGGCATGAAGCTGTTCTACAGACATACCGTGTTTCTGTTCGATTTCATCTTTATACCTGTTAATTTTTTCTCGAAGTTTTACAGGGACGATGTCATTTGTCATTCTGGTTTTCTCCTTGATGTTATTGAATTTCTTAATGATATACCCAAACGATGCTAAATAGCCAAATTCAACACCTGGCAGACCAACACTAATATCTGATTGTAATAAACAATCATTATTAATAAATTCAAAGGCTATTCGAAAATTGTCATTCTGAGGAGTGACGATTTATCGGAACGATCGAAGAATCCCCTGACCGTATCGGATGAGATCCTTCGTCCCGACTCCGTCGGGAACTCAGGATGACATTTTTTCGTTTTCCGACATCCTCTTTACGGAAAGTACCACCAGTCAAACTCGGTAGCCGTATTCGAAGGCTCCGGGTCGTAGTCCGTCGTTCTTTCCGGCGGCGTAACATAGAGATAGAATGACCTTCCCCCTGAAAACAGCTACACCATGACTTAGAGTTTCTCGGTTATAATAAACCAACCGAGGAGGACTCATGAAAGCCAGGA
>JAFGCW010000040.1 GCA_016932435.1 Dehalococcoidales bacterium
ATGACCCGTATGAACTTAATCGGAGCTTCCGGCTATCCCATCACCGAGGAATATACTCAGCAGTTCGGCGAAGAAGCTTATGCCGAATTCGACAAGTTTACCTATATCAAAATACATGGTAAAGAAGCTTATGACAAGAAATTCGGCGATTTGGAAGCTATCGGTTGCTGGGGTACCTGGGAGCCCTGCCACAAGATGATGCTGGGGCATGGTATTGTCGGCGTTGAAAACCTTGGTGGTAATCTTGATAAAGTCTCAGGTAAGCGTTTCAGGTTCTACTGCTTCCCGCTTCGCTGGTATCTGGGTGATGGCTCGATGGCCCGGTGTGTCGCCGAAATCGACGAAGACGATCTGAATGATGTACCGGACAGGGAATACAAATACGATACGATGTAATTTCACAGGATTATGGAGAGTTATATCTTATGAAAAAAGTTAGTCTATCACAGGTCAAACCTTACTCTGCGGATTTGCATTTTAATATGTCGGCGATGCGACTGCAAGGGAAAGAAGAAACAGGTATTCAGAAATTCTGGATGGGTCTTTCATATTTCCTTCCCGAAGGTGGCGCTGCATGGGCATATGAAGATTCACCGACTGAAAAGGTTTATCTTGTCCTGGATGGTGAGATAACCATTAAGTCAAAGGATCAGGAAGTTAAGTTAGGTCCGATGGACTCCCTTTATCTGGCACCGTACGAAGGCAGGGAGATAATAAACAATACTAACAAGCCTGTTACTATGCTTGTTGCTGTCAGTTACTAGAGCAGGACGGTAGAAAATAAACTCAATAGATTAAAGCTCGGGATGATTCGAGTAAAGGATAAATGTGCCTGTGAATAAACCTATCTGGGAACCATCAATGGAACGAATTCGAGCAGCCAACCTGACCAGGTTTATCAATCTGGTGAATGAGCGATATGGACAAAACCTGAACACGTATGGTGATCTACAGAAATGGTCTGTAAA
The DNA here is from genome assembly GCA_016932435.1 of Dehalococcoidales bacterium. Next base: position 969 of record JAFGCW010000040.1, read on the forward strand.
CAATATCGCAGATTTCTGGGCGTTGATGTGGGAATTCGGAGAGGTTCAGGCATCAGTACCTTATGAAAGCGTGGCTACCAATCTTGATGATATGCTTGACGTTAAGTGGTTTCCCGGTGCCAGGCTTAATTTTGCCGAGAACCTGCTCAGGTATCGTGACAATCGTACAGCACTTACATTCAAAGGTGAAGGGCAGGGAGCGGTCAGAATAACCTACGCCCAGCTTTACGACCAGGTTACTCATCTCGTTGAAGCGTTGAAACGATCAGGCGTAAAAGTCGGAGACCGGGTCGCCGGATTCATGCCCAATATGATAGAAACGGTGGTCGCGATGCTCGCCACCACAAGTCTCGGTGCCATCTGGTCATCCTGTTCACCTGATTTCGGCACTAAAGGGATCCTTGACCGTTTTCAGCAAATAGAACCGAAAATACTCTTTACCGCCAACGGATATTCCTATAACGGTAAAGCATATGATTCGCTGGAACGTATATACTCTGTTCTCGATGAAATCCCTTCAATCGAAAAGGTTGTTGTTGTACCTTACACTGAAAAATCGCCTTCGATTAATAAGATCAAGAATTCGATTCTTTTTGACGACTTTCTTTCTGTTCAGGCAGAGTCAGAAATCCATTTCGAACAACTTCCCTTCGATCACCCTATTTATATCGTTTATTCCTCCGGCACAACAGACAAACCAAAGTGTGTCGTACATAGAGCGGGAGGTATTCTCATACAGCACCTGAAAGAATTAATGCTGAATACCGATATGAAGCGAGACGATACTATTTTCTACTTTACAACCTGCGGGTGGGTTATGTGGAACTGGATGGTAAGTTCACTTTCTCAAGGCGCTTCAATAATTCTTTTCGATGGCTCGCCTTTCTTCCCGGATGATACTACTCTTTTCGAATTAGTACAGGATGAAAATGTGAATATCTGGGGTACCAGCCCAAAATACCTATCCACAGTTGAGAAGGCTGGAATAAATCCACTCGGAAATCATAATCTGGACACTCTCAAGTCGATTATTACGACCGGATCCCCACTTTCCGTTGAGAATTATCAATTCGTCTACCAGCATATCAAGCCGGATGTGTTCCTTAATAATATTTCCGGTGGGACTGAAGCTATCGCCTGTTTTGGTATTGGCAATCCTGTCAGTCCCATCTATGCCGGAGAGATGCAGGGACTTGGCTTGGGCATGGATGTACATGTGTTCGACGATGAAGGTAAATCTATTACGGAACAGGAGGGTGAACTGGTCTGTACTAAACCTTTTCCTTCAATGCCCCTAAAATTCTGGAATGACGAGAATAACCAGAAATACAGGAGTACCTATTTCGAGATATACCCCAATGTCTGGCGTCACGGAGACAATGCCAGAATTACAGAGAACGGGGGACTGGTAATCAGTGGTCGTTCTGATGCAACCCTCAAGCCGGGTGGGGTAAGAATCGGTACAGCAGAAATATACCGTCAGGTTGAAACTGTTGAAGAAGTCCAGGACAGTCTTGTGATCGGACAGGAATGGGATAATGATGTTCGCATCATCTTATTCGTCAAGCTGAACGAAGGCGTCGAGTTTACCGAAACTCTTGTTCAGAAAGTGAGAAATGTTATCAGGAATAACGCGTCTCCGCGTCATATTCCTGCAAAGATAATACCGGTAGCCGATATTCCTTATACGGTAAACGGGAAAAAGGTTGAGTTAGCCGTTAAAAACATCATACACGGAAAACCGGTACAGAATATCGATGCCTTAGCTAATCCGGATGCACTTGAGCTGTATAAGAATCTCAAGGAACTACAGAATTAACAAGTCTTACCCTAACAAACAAAAATAATTCTGGTACTCCATCAAGAGGAGTCTAATAATGCCAATTGAGTATCGTACAGAAGACAGAATAGCTATCATTACCATTAATCGTCCGGAAGTCCTTAATGCACTCAGTGCTGAGAATCTTATCGAAATAAGCAATCATTTGGTAAAATACCGGGATGATATGAAACTACGGGCGTGTATTATAACCAGTGCCGGTGAAAAGGCGTTCTGTACCGGAATGGATGTAAAAGAAACACAACCGGATGGTCTCGGCAATCCTGGCGCGCGTCCTGAAAACACGTTGGTGCGCGGCTTAGAGATATGGAAACCTCTCATTGCTGCTGTCAACGGGTACGCTTTAGGGGGAGGCTTTGAAATAGCTCTTGCCTGTGATATAAGAATAGCATCCGAAAATGCAGTGTTCGGTCTCCCTGAAGTCACCCTGGGACTGATTCCAGGCTGGGGTGGCACACAGAGACTGGCAAAATTGATACCTTTCGGAAAAGCCGTAGAAATGATATTAACCGGGGAACGCATTAATGCACATGAAGCATTGAATCTAAACCTGGTAAGTAAAGTTGTGCCACAGAAAGATCTCATGAAGACAGCAAAGGAACTGGCGGTTCAGTTATGCGATTCGGCTCCACTGGCAATACAGGCAGCCAAGGAAGCTGTGTACCGGGGGTATGATATACCACTTATCGAAGGTCTTAAACTGGAGAGTGGTTTTTCAAGTAAAACTATGAGTACAAAGGACTATGCCGAAGGCCGGGCAGCTTTTCTTGAGAAAAGAAAACCCGATTACAAGGGTGCATAGCCAGTATAAAGGAAGCTCTGCTCTTCCCGGAAACACAAGCTTGATGCCGTAGACCAGCTAATTTGAGTGTATATCACAATGCTTCTAACAATAGTATAAGGAGAAAGAGAGGAATCTCATATGGTTACAGCAAAAACGGTTCACGAAAGCCCGCGGGAAACGAACATTCTTGCTGAAGCAGATGTCGTGGTGGTAGGAGCCGGACCGGCAGGTGTTACTGCAGCTACTGCTGCAGCCCGCGAAGGCGCTGACACTATATTAATGGATAGATACGGTCATCTTGGAGGTATGGCTACGGGTGGTCTGGTACTGATGTTTAGTCCGTCTGCGGGCCAGGGTCAGGAGTGGATGGACAGGTTGAATAAGGTTAACGGCGTTCATGATCTTTCCAGGACCAGCGAGCCGGAGTGGGGACATACCAAAATGGTCGATCCCGAGTTACTTAAATGCATTCTGAATGATATGACTCTTGAAGCCGGAGTAAGAATGCTTCTTCATTCCTGGAGCTCAGCGGCGGTTGTGGATAACAATACGGTAAAGGGTATTATCTTCGAGAGTAAGTCGGGACGTCAAGCCGTCATGGGCAAGGTCATCATTGATGCCACGGGAGATGGTGATGTTTATGCTTCTGCCGGTGCGGAATTCGATGCTTCGCTGGATAAGGGATACCGTACGTCTGAGATGGCCATGGTTTTCCGTATTGGAGGAATCGACTTTGATAAATTTGCCGAATTTCGTAAGGCACAGCCCCAGGAGTGGGTAAAATTACGGGAAGAAGGCTTTGAACTGGCAGGATTTCACATAGCGCCTATACCCGGTCAGCGCCAGGATGTCTTCTGGGTTAATAACTTTATACGTGGTAAGAACTGTCTCAAAGTAGAAGATCTTAACTGGGTCGAGGTTAATGTTCGCAAAATAATGATACCGTTATATTCTTTTTATAAAAAGGCCATTCCCGGTTTTGAGAACAGTTATTTATATGATAGTGCCTCGCAGATCGGTACGCGGGGCAGCCGCCGCCTTGTTGGTGCGCACGTATTGACAGGTGAGGAAGCAAAGGCAGGTAAAAAATTCGATGATACTGTATTGATTTTTCCGCGAGGTGTACCTCTCAGCTGGCCTGCAGACAGACCGCCCGAAAATGTAGAAATGCCTTATCGCTGCCTGGTTCCAGAGAAACTGGATGGTCTTCTTGCCGCCGGGCGATGTTTCTCGTCTGATCAGGCCGCCAACTCGATGTTCAACGTTATATCTCATTGCATCCAGATGGGACAGGCTGCCGGGACAGCTGCTGCTCTTGCTGTCAAGAGCAAGGTACAGCCACGGGATATTGATATTACCGCATTGCAAAAGAGCCTTATTGCGCAGGGCGTGGAATTACCTTAATATTGTGAGATAAATGTAGTAAAAAAAGCTAACATAGGATACGTATGATAAAAGAGTAAGGAGAAATAATATGGGTAAGGTCGTAGGACTATCTTTCGGAAGGAAAAACAGTAATTGTGAAGCGTTCTTAAAAGCCGCCCTGATGGCTGCTGAAGAAGATGGAGCAGAGACGGAAATTATTCGGTCCATGGACATGAAAATACTGCCCTGTACAAGCTGCGGTGCCTGTTTCAGCAACCAGACATGTCCCCATGATGATACCGACTGGCTATTCGAAAATATCATGCTTGGTGAGTCTGCCCTGATCGTGGCTGCCCCGGTATATCATCTCAGGGCACCGGGTTCATTGATCTGTGCGAGTGAGAAAATTAACCACTTCTTCATGCGGAACCCGATCGTGCATGAACGGAGAAAACTGTCTGCTGCTATATCGGTTGGTGGCTCAGGATATGACGGCTGGAGTAGTCTTGGACTCCCTACCATCCATCTGTTAATCCAGCACTTTTCAACTCTTGTCGACCAGGTCCAGATAGACCATTGTGCTGATAAAGGCGCCGCCCTGACACCAGATAATGAGTGGGCAATAGAGAGAAGCCGGCAACTCGGACATAACCTTGTCAAGGCAATGGCATTGCCTTTCGAGGAGGTGAAATATGTGGGAGATGACTCTCCTATCTCCTGTCCGGTCTGCCACTGCAACGTTTTCTATCTGGAGAAAGGTCTTCCTGATATAATGTGTCCCACCTGCCAGGTTCATGGCAAGGTGTCTTACACAGGTGAGCGGTACGAGGTAGCCTGGAATGAAGACGATATTAAAGAACCGCGGTTCTCAGCTCCTAAACAAAAACACCACATGGAGTGGATTATGAGACACCGTACCGAAGAAGGTCCTCAACTCGAGATGCCGGAAACTCAGGAGAAAATAAAACAGTATAACGCCTGGGGTAAATATCTGAAACCTGAGAAAAAAGGAGGATCGAAATGAAGCAGTATCAATCGGATATAGCAGTACTCTCTGCCGGAACAGCCGGACTGGCAGCAGCGGTCACGGCTGCTGAAGGCGGTGCGAGTGTTATCGCCCTCGAAAAAACGAATCATACCGGGGGTACGGCTCTCAGGGCAAACCAGTTGTTCTGCGTTGAAAGTAAACTCCAACGAATTAAGCAATACTCACTGACCAAGGAAGAAGCGTTCCGGGCATATATGGATTTCATGCAGTGGTCAGTTGATGCCCGACTTATCAAAACACTGATAGATATGTCTACGGAAACCATGGAATGGTTCGAGGACATGGGAGTAGAATTTATCGACCTTACCTCTCATGGTCCGGGCGGGTATTATACGGCGCATATCGTCAAGCCGGATCCTCCCCAGCCGGGTCTTGGTGGCGCCGCTGTCATGATGCGTAAACTCGAAGAAAAAGCAAGAGAACTTGGAGTTCAGATACTGTTAAAGACCCCGGCGAAAAAACTGATTAAAGAAAACGACAGGATTATCGGAGTCGAAGCCGAAGACAATGAAGGAGAAACCGTTCGAGTGAATTGCAAGGCAGTCATTCTTGCCACTGGTGGCTTCGGGGGACATCACCGTGCTCCATTTGGAATTCCGGGTCTGGTGGGAGAAGGGATCAGGATGGCAAAAGAGGTTGGGGCAGAAGCTACCGAAGGAACAATGCCACCACCGTTCGGCGGTGAACACAGTGCTTCGGCTGCCAACCTGATGAATCCGGTAACAGCATCTTTCGGTCATCCGCACCTGATGGTGAATCTTTCCGGTGAGAGGTTTGTGAATGAGGAAGTGACGGTTACTACTCCCTTTGGGGCAAACGCTGTTTCACTTCAAAAAGATAAACGTGCGTTTCGTATCTTCGATGAAGACACGAAAGATTATTTTATCGAGAACGGGCTGGAATTCCCCATGGGTTTTGGCATTGCGCAGGCAGGAACACCATCAACAATGGTGAACCGGGATGAGTTTGAAGCCGAAATTACAGGCATACTGGAAAAAGGTTCCGGCATGGTAATAATAGCAGACTCGATCGATGAACTGGCAGAAAAGACCGGTATCGATAAAGAAGGCCTGAAAAAGACTCTGGACGAATATAACCGGTGCTGCGAAACAGGTCGTGATACTCTTTTCAATAAAAAAGCACGATATCTCAGACCGGTAAAACGCCCGAGATTCTATGCCAGCAGGAGTATGGGCAGCACAGGGACGCCGGAGGGAGTGAAGGTTAACTATAAAACCGAAGTTCTCACCAATGATTTTACAGTGATTCCCGGACTTTATGCTGCCGGAGGAGATATGGTCTGTAACCTGTATAAAGATATATATCCAAATATATTACCCGGCAACGCCATGGGATTTTCCTTAAGCACCGGTCGTATCGCGGCAAGGAGTGCTCTCGAATACATCAGGACAGTGAATGAATAATGACCAGTGAAATTTCATATGAAAAAATTCAGTTTGGTAGAGAAAGTATAGAAGTCGCTTTCCGGAAAGCCCAGCCGCTCGATACGAAAAACCGGGGTATCGAACTGCAAACCTCTTCAAAAATTGAATTCAAACCCGGAACGACCGTTCTTAAAACAGGAACTACCTTTATCGAGGGTGGCGTCGCGTTGCCCTGTAATATTGTATGGCATCGTGATGTAGGGGTGAAGATGCGGGACGGCACGACTATATATGCAGATATTTTCCTGCCTGCCGGTAATGAAAAGGTACCCGCAATCTTAAGCTGGAGTCCGTATGGAAAAACAGTTCCTCAACCAGCCCCTCCCGGCGTAGATCCCGGCGCAGTCTCCGGACTACAGAAATTTGAAGGACCCGACCCTGCCTACTGGTGCAATCACGGATATGCGATTATCAATGTGGATGCCCGTGGCTCGTTTTACTCCGAAGGAGATATCTACATGTGGGGTACGCAGTCTGCCGAAGATTGCTTTGATTTTATCGAATGGACTGCCGTACAGGAATGGTGTACCGGTAAAGTTGCCATGTCGGGAAATTCCTGGCTTGGTATCATCCAATGGTTTGCCGCCGTTCAAAATCCTCCGCACCTGGCAGCAATAGCGCCTTGGGAAGGGCATATCGATCTGTATCGTTATGACGTTCTCCGGGGGGGAATTCGTGATACGGCGTTCAATGATTTCAACATAAGCACCCAGATAGGCCTGAACCGTATCGAAGATATGGCCGCTATGGCAGAAAAATATCCGTTGATGAACGCGTACTGGAAAGATAAAGTTCCTGAGCTTGAGAAAATATCCGTTCCTTCCTATATTGTGGCAAGCTGGGGAGGCCACCAGACCATAGACGCATTCCGACGTATCTCTTCTAGGGAAAAGTGGTTACGGGTACATAATACCGGTGAATGGCCCGACTATTATGAGTATACGGAAAATCTGCGACGTTTTTTCGATCATTTCCTGAAAGGCATAAACAACGACTGGGAGAAGACTCCCGGAGTACGGCTTTCGATCCTGGATCCAGGAGGAACCGATCAGGTTAACCGGCCTGAAAAAGAATGGCCGTTATCCCGGACGCAGTATGAAAAGTATTACCTGGATGCATCTATGAGTTCTCTTTCACTCAGCCCGGTAGCGAATGAGAAAGCAGCACACTATAAAGCCGATGATAATCAGAGTGAGTTAGCATTTACTCTCGAGTTCAATGAAGACACAGAGTTTGCCGGCTATGTCAGCCTTCACTTATGGATTGAAACGGACGTCGCCGATGATGCGGATATATTCGTACTTATTCAAAAGCTGGATGCTGATGACAAACCTGTACCGGGAGGATATGGTTTCATTGGTCCGGATGGACGATTACGGGCATCCCACAGGAAACTGGATACTTCTCAATCGACTCCCTGGTTCCCGTATCACCCTCACGATGCAGAGGAACTTCTCACGCCTGGCCAGCCGGTTCCCTTAGATATTGAAATCCGGCCTATAGGAATGCGCTGGCACAAAGGTGAGAAACTCCAACTGACTATAGCCGGAAATAATGTGTTAGGTCGGTTTCGTCAGGGTCCGCCCGGCGGCACGAATCTACCAGGCCCTGCAACCCGAAATAAAGGAAATCACATTATCCATACCGGTGGTAGTTATGACTCTTATCTTCTTTTGCCTAGAATTGTGTAATTATCCATTGGTACAGGGAGGCTTGAAGTAACGTTAAATTTATATGTCCGTACTCAATGTAACCGGTGATAGCGAAAATGTACTCAGATCAATTAGTGAAGAAGCGTATAGATCAGGCACCTGATAAACAATGAGAGCTATAATTTATGTTACCGTTTGCTTGTTTGTTAGGCTATATTTGATGCTCCGATTAAAAAGCCTAATCTAATGAATGATTTCTTAAGAGGTTAAATCAAAATTTCAATATAATATTCAAAATATAAGTAATTTATAATCAACGGAGGAGACAATGAAAGATGGATATATCGCGGAACAGGCTCAGGATGTAAAAATACTCACGGAAGCTGAGGTTGTGGTGGTAGGCGGGGGACC
>JAFGCW010000041.1 GCA_016932435.1 Dehalococcoidales bacterium
GGGGTGTCCGAGAGGCCTAAGGAGGCGGTCTTGAAAACCGCTGTCGCCGCAAGGTGACCGTGGGTTCGAATCCCACCCCCTCCGCCAGAATTATATTACTATTTACCGTGCATTCTCTTCATCAGGAGGTAAAAAGTATGGTAAACGCGATTTTCATTATCGTCGGCCTGGCAGTTCTGACATTGATCGGTTGGATAGCCCAGGGATTCTTCTTTACCACCGAAATACCGCTGATCTTCCGCATCCTCGTGGGCATTGTCGCCATCGGTGGAGTGTCACTGCTTCTTATTGTTATCAGGGACAGGATAAAACAGGCCAAGACCGAAGATTTTAAAGGAGTGGATAAATGATTATCACGACTTCCGAGAAAATAGAAGGCAAAACCATCGTAAAGACTATCGGCATGGCAAAAGGAAGTACCATCAGGGCAAGACATCTCGGCAAGGACATCATGGCAGGACTCCGGGGAGTTGTAGGCGGTGAAATTTCCGAATACACCAAGATGATGGCAGAATCCAGGGAACAGGCTCTGCAGAGAATGGAAGAGGAAGCTGTTGCAATGGGAGCCAATGCAGTAATCGCCTTAAGGTTTACCACCTCGATGGTAATGCAGAATGCCTCCGAAATACTGGCTTACGGTACCGGCGTGGTCGTCGAATAGCTTATCTTCACTTTCCCGTGAGAAGCGACCAGACCGAATTCAGGTAGCGTAATTTCTCCTTGCCCATCGACAGTTCAAGGTGGATTTTCTCACTGTTTGGGAACGCGTTAATCCGGTCAATATCCGGTTTTAGTCCGGCTAACTTATCTTCAACGTTATCACCGGCAAGTACTTCGTCTATCTTGTGCATCATCGTACGAGCTTCATTGATACGCCTGATACCGACCTCTGCGAGATCATCCTTGATAACGCCATATTTAGCTTTCAGACGTACCAGCCTGAGAATACCTTCATAAGTACTTTCCACGATTTCATCGCGAGTCATCCACTCAGTCTCATAGTTCAATGTGTATTTCCAGCTTGGTGATTCTAAAGCCCGTCGGTATTCTTCTACATTTCTGAACAGAATCTTGTACCCATGTTTTTCAGGCTGTTCGTAGCCAAGACTTCCCGGATCGAGAAATGGAGAGAGAGGAGAAAGGAACAACGCCAGACGTTCGGTCCCCTTGAATTTTTCCATCAGGTAACCGCAGTAATCGACCGTATCCATCACCGATTTCGAATCCTGCCCGGGCATACCGACCATATAAAACACGTCCATTCTACCGCAGCCTGCTTCTAGGGCATCAACAATCATGTTTTCTAGGGCTTCGTCTGTATAATTCCTTCCCGACTTTTTCCTGACTCCGTAATCATGCGATTCCGGTGAAATTTCAAGGCAGAATCCAGGAGCTGCCAGACTCATCTGTTGAAGAGCTTTCCTGGACATAGGTGAAAATATCTCGAACATTAACTGATTCTTTACTCTCTTTTCCCGCAAACGATTTAATACCTCGTTTGCGTAGTCCTCACCATTTTGGTACAGGTCTCCAAGTATGAAAATGGGACCCCGACTGAATCGCGCTATCTGGGTGATGTCGCGTATGACAGCTTCCGGAGACCTGAAGGCAGGTTTTTCCCGGTTATGATAGCATCGGAAGGCAGCATTAGAGCCACCGCATATCACGCAGTTATTATTACAGCCGCGGCAGGTGATAACTCCTGTAATCGGGTAACGCAGCCAGTCACTTACCGGTATGTGACCGATAAGGTCACGGTACCTGATCACCGACCTGATTACTCCACCGTAATGGTTGACCATTACATCATCGATATCGTCTGGCACGTTGGTAAAAGGATTTTTCATGACGGTACCACCGGAGTCCTTCCATACAAGGTTGGGTATCGTACCAGGATCTCTGCCCTTGATAATGCAGTCCATCAATTGCCGGAACGGCTCTTCGGTGGAGTCACCCCTGATAACGAAATCTATCTCGGGGTACTCGATTAATTGGTCGTGAAAGTAGGTCGATGAAAAACCGCCGAATACAACCTTTGAGCTCGGGTGATGTTTCTTTACCAGCCTGGCTATCTCGATGGAACCGTGACTGTGAACCATCCAGTGCAGGTCGATCCCGAACACCGGAGAGTTCAGTTTCTTTATCATCTTTTCGGCATCGAAATTTCTGTTCCGGAGCATCAGGACTGCAAGGTTTACTATCCTTACCCTGAACCCGGCTTTTTCAAGGTATTCGGCAATACTGGCAAGGCCGATAGGATACATCTCGAAAACAGGGGATGGCGGAACAAGGTCACTTACCGGACCGTATAGAATAGTCTTTTCCCTGAAGTCATATACACTCGGAGCATGGAGTAATACCAGGTCTGTTGCCATTACAGACCGAATACCTTCGACAGTATGTACCCTATACCCACGAGCAACTGGGTAATCAATACAACCTGTACATTGGCTGACATCGCACCGATCAGGGCAGATTTATCATCGTATTTCATAGAACCGCGGATCGCTTTTACAGCCATCGGTAAAGTTAGGAGACAGATTAAAGTAATTACCGGCATCTGCTGGGCGATCACGGCTCCGATTATCCACAAATACACCAGGACCGTCATTGCAGAATAGAACCTGGCGGCGTTCTTCTCTCCCCATGCAATAGGCGTGGTTTTTCGCCCGGCTCCGGCATCGGCTTTTACATCAGGGAATTCGTTAAGAAGCAGGAGGTTATGCACAAGGATAAAAGACGGTACGGAAGCAATAACAGCCGACCAGGTAAACTGACCGGTCTGAACAAAATATGCACCCAGCACAGGCAAAGCACCCATACCAAGTCCCGGCGCCCATTCCGGCCAGGGTATTTTAAGAATGATCGGACTGTATATGAGCATACATACAGCTGCCACTAATAACAGCGGCAGTAACGCCAGGCCGTTTTCCATACTAAACACATAATATGCACCGATCGGTATGATGATAAAAAAGGCGATCAACCCGATCCATAAAGCTTGTTTAGCCGAAAAAAGACCCTGCGGAAGAGCGCCACTTCCCCCGTTAAACATGGTCTTCTCCGTATGCAGGTCGATACCGCTTTTATAATCGAAGTATTCATTAAGTACATCGACACTGATATGCGCCATCAGTATACCGAAGCCGGCGAGTAACGCGTGCCAGACATGGAAAGATCCGTCATACCAGGCTATCGCCGCCCCGAAGAAAGCCAGTACTATCGATAAAGGAAGAAAAGGAGCCCGTACAATCATTAACCATCTGTTCATCGTTTATCATCCTGGTGGGCAGTCTTTTCGTGCTCATTCCAGCATTTCTCATGAACATAGACTCCACACGCGGCACAATAAAAAATATGCACTCTGGCGTCTGCTTTACAAACCGGACATTTCATTAGCTAACCTCCAGAATCAGTTTTTCACAAATCTCCACATAGCAATAGACCGTACTGTCAATATGAATATGCGGCAGGCACATCGCCACAATTTTACCATATCCCGCCAGAATCTGCACGAGTGCAGATCGTTAAAGTTACAGTAATCAGATGATATACTTTTTTACTGTGTTCTGTTTTTCAGAAGTTGCCTTTGTACCTAATGATTTTTCCTCGGTCAGCATTTTCTTTATATACCGTTTACTTGCTTCGACACCAGGCTGATCAAGTGGGTTCACATCATATAATCCTGCGGTAAAAACGGTCTGTACTTCCAGCAGGAAAAGAAGCTGACCAATAACAAATGGAGAAATTTCGGGGAGTATTAAGCTCATGTTACTCCTGCCGGCTTCTGTAAGGGCAAGCCTGGTCGACTCCATTTCTATGTTAATTAGCTTCTCGATGCTGTGACCCGCAAGGTATGAGTACTCATCTTCAGGTGATTCAGGTATTCCGATATTAATACCATGATCCTTTACCTTTAAAAAAGTAATCATCTTATCGAACGGTCCTTCGGTGTACAACTGTAGTTGACTATGCTGGTCCGTCGCACCAAGGGCAGCGACCGGTGTCTGGCCGGAATTTACCATTTCACCGGAGACCGTCATCTTTTTACCCAGACCCTCCGCCCATAACTGCCGGAACCAGTACGCTACCTGATACAGGGCATTACTGTAGGGCATCATTACTGAAATGTTCAGCCCTTTTCGTGTATCGGTAAGATAGTGCAGCGCTCCGGACATATAGGCCGGATTCTCCCGTAGGTTGCCTGTCCGGGTCCTTTCATCCATAAACCTTGCCCCTGCAAGTAACTCTGTAATATCTATACCCATCATCGCGGCAGGGAAGAGGCCTACTGGACTGAATACTGAAAAACGACCACCGACATTTTCCGGTACGGTCAGCAAAGGATACTCGTTTCCCCGGGCAATTTTATATAAACTGCTGCCCCTATCGCCCGTGGTGATGACCAGGTGTTCGGCTACGGCATTTTTACCCAGTTTGTCTTCGAGTATTTTACGCACGATCAGGAACTGACTTATCGTCTCTACCGTCGTGCCGGATTTGGTTATTACGTTGAATAAGGTATTTTGTGGATTTATATAATCCAGGATTGATTTAATGGTTACCGGATCGATATTATCAAGGAAGTGTATTCTGGGAATCCTGTTTGTTTCCTCCGGGGAAAGCAGGTTGTGGAGAGGGCTGCACAGGGATAGAAAAAGAGCTTTAGCTCCAAGCGCTGAACCGCCGATTCCAAGAACTACGAAATCATCAAACGTTCCGTGATAAGTTTCAGCCATGCGGAGAACTGTATCGATATTTTCAGAATCATAAGGAAGTCGGTAGAATCCGTACTCGCCGGAATCCCGTTTCTCGACGACCCTTTTATCTGCAGCTTGTGCAGCAGGGACTAATTCATCCAGTTCTTCAGGTGTGATGCCACTTTGAGAACCGATAGATTCGGACATCATACCGCTGTAGTCCAGCTTAATGGCCTTTTCATCGGTCTGCGAAGGATTTCGGCTTTGCATATCCGCCCCTTTTCGAGTTGCTTCTAGACTCTAAGGGCTACGATAGAAATGATGATAAAGATAACCGCCAGGACTATGGTAAGCTGGAAAAGAGTTCTTTCGATTCCACGCCTGGTACGATATACACTGTCTGCCTGGCCGAATATACCACCCATTCCGCCACCCTTTACCTGGAGCATAATGGCCAGGATGAGAGCTACGGAAAGTACTATCTGCGCAATACTCAGGTAAGTATTCAACTTATTACTTCCTCTAGCTTCTTCTTTATTAATTCATTAACCAGTTGAGGATTAGCCCTTCCCCTGGTCACTTTCATTACCTGTCCGACAAGGAATTTTACTGCAGCTTCTTTACCTGCTCTATAATCTGCGACCGCCTGTTCGTTTGCAGCTATAGCCTGTGATATGGCTTCTTGAAGCTGGTCGGCATCACTTATCTGGCCACGATCTCCTTCTTCAAGCAGGATATCGGCATTCTTACCGGTATTATACATTTCTTCCAGCATAGATTTCGCGGTTGCTGCTGATATTGTTCCCTCTGAATTTAACTCTGCCAACCTTACCAGATCGACGGCACTCACCTTTTCTCCGAATCCGGTAATATCTATGCTGTTAGCATTCATTATACGACTGACTTCACCCAAAATCCAGTTACTGCCGAGTTTTGCTCTTTCCGGAACGGACATTCCGCCGGATTCACCTGCTTTTATGAACTCCTCCTCGTAATCAGCCATTTCTCTTGAACCGGTTAAAAGATCGGCATCGTAAAGCGTGAGTTCGTATTCATCCATGAAACGGGCACGCCTGGCATCGGGCAGCTCCGGCAATTGTGCTCTGATTGCTTCCACTTTCTCACTGCTTAGTGTCATTGGGGGTAAGTCCGGCTCGGGGAAGTAGCGGTAATCATGTGCGTATTCCTTGCTGCGCTGGGAAACGGTAACACCCCTGTCTTCGACCCAGCCCCGTGTTTCCTGGACTAGTTTTTCTTCCTTTTCAACGGCTTTTCTCTGCCGTTTTTCCTCGTATTCCATAGCCATAAACACAGCTCTGAAGCTGTTCAGGTTCTTTACTTCCACCTTCGGACCGAGTTCTTCGGTACCGAAAGGCCTTATGCTGATATTGGCATCACACCTGAAGCTGCCTTCTTCCATATTCCCGGTAGAAACACCGACGTACCGTAGTATGGTGCGCAACTTCATCAGATATTGACGGGCCTCTTCCGGTGAACGAAGATCCGGTTCGCTGACGATTTCCATTAACGGCACACCGGAACGGTTGATATCCACAAGGCTGTAATCTTCTCCATTCGGGGCAGATCGATGCAATAATTTAGAGGTATCTTCTTCGAGGTGAATATGATTGATTCCGATTTTCCTGGTGACTCCGTCTACCTCTATCGACAGCCAGCCGCTGCCGCTGATCGGCGAGCCACTCTGGGAGATCTGGTAACCTTTTACCAGGTCAGGATAAGGATAATTCTTACGGTCAAACCTGGAAAAATCAGATACAGGACAGTTCAGGGCAAGAGCCGTCATAATGGTATAATCTACAGCCTGGCTGTTTATGACGGGGAGGACTCCCGGCATTCCCATGCAGACCGGGCAGACATGAGAATTAGGAGGCGTATCCGCATACTCCGCGCTGCACCGGCAGAACATTTTACTTTTTGTTAAGAGCTGGGCGTGTACTTCCAGCCCGATAATTGTCTCGTATTCCATTAAATTCGTACCTGAAACCATTTCAGTATAACAATTATGATACTGGCTGACAAGAAAGTATGATATAATCTCATGTGTACGTGTGGGGCTGTAGCTCATCCGGGAGAGCGTCGCGTTCGCAATGCGAAGGTAAGGGGTTCGAGTCCCCTCAGCTCCACCAGCCTTTCAGGGCGGGAAAGCTTAAATTTTATATAATTCATTTCCCTTTTGATTTCAACTGTCCCGGACGTCGTCAGAAAAGAAATCACGCATGGCTTTGTTCGGAGTGTTAATTTTTCATCCCCATAGATTGTGAGCCCGGTGAGGTTTGTTCGAGTTTGTTAAGATAAGCGAATCGTCTGTAGACTAGTATCACCGTAGCTCACTACCAGAGAGTACGATGTTAATAGCTGAGTACAGCTTTAGCTTCGAGGATATGCTGTATAACACTACCAGATTTTATCGGCTCGACTTGATCAACCAGCATGTCTGTGGTTATTTGTCGCTCCTTAATACATGGCGTACAAACGAAAACCTTACCGCCGAATTCCAGGCAATAGTGTAATAAGTTTTTGACTGGATCAAAGCCAGGCCAGAAGAGATGTTCGTAGCAGCCTTTCTTAGCCAGGAATACTGCTATACCCTGGAGAACGACAACTACTTCAACATCTATCGCCAGTGCTGCGTTGGCATGGACGAAGGCCAGGGTAGCCTTTTCCGGATCATCGACACCATGCGTGATAATTACCACGATTTTTTCAGGTTTGCTTTCTTCCATTATTACCTCACTCATATTATTGATTTAGTAATCCGCTGATAAATCCAGCCTGTAAAGTCCAATAACACCAATGCTTATGAATTTATACACTCTTATGCGCCGTAAGCCTGTATTAGATATTCTGAGATATCTTTAATCTCCAACTCCTCTCCTGCAGCACGCTTTAAAATGGCAAGGCAAATAGGGCACATCGTTACTATCCGATTACAGCAACTTTCCAGTTGTTCGATACGTATTTCAGCAATGGAATGAGCCTTACCAGGGAAAAGTGATTCCAGCGGACCTCCACAGCAATACGTCAATTTACCGGACAATTCCGGTTCTCGAATACTTACCCCGGCATTCTTAAGAAGATGACGAGGTTCGTCAATTATGCTCTCAAACCTCGCATAGACGCACGGATCATGAATTACGATATCAATGTTAAGAGGTTTAACAGGGCTAGAGTTACTTTCAGCCAGTAATTCAAGATAATTTTTTACCTCGATGTCATAACCGCTGATAATTTTAGGATATATGCTCCTTAGCATATTGGTTGTGTGCGGATCGATGGTGATGACTCGTTTTACCCCGTTATTTTTTAATGTTTTATATACTCGATACGCCTGCTGAGTGAATATTTCATCCACCCCTTCATCAAAAAGTAGCGCTCCGGAATAGAGTTCTTTTTCGTATAAATATCCGAACTCCACGCCTGCTCTCTTCAGTAAATTAGCAATGTTTCGAAGCAGACTATTATAAGTTTTCTGTTCGCGCCAGCTACCTAATGCCATAAACCAGGAAAGGTCTACTGCCCTGTTTAAAGTGCGGCCTGCGTCGAATAGACTGGTGAGTTTATAGTCTTCGAACTTCGCCATCCAATTTGTCATAGAATTAATAGAGGGTATAAGCTGGTACATCTGCCCGGTATATATCACCGTTTCTCCGGCTCTGGGAATATCCAGACCTTCAGACCAGGCTGTGGCTTTCTTTTGGGAAAGCGGAATCACTCCTTTTCGTCTCTCAAGATTATCAGCAAGAATTCTTAGGACTTTCGATGTAGGCAGCGGCATAATCTAACTCCTTGAGATTTCGAAAATATTGCGATTAATGTAAACACGAAGAGTCCTGATATTTTCGGCAATACTCACATTTGCGGGGCAATTTTCCTCGCACATCTTGCACAGGAGGCACGAATAGATGTTTTCTGTATTTTCAAGTACCTTGTCCAGTGCTCCTATCAGGACGTATCGAAAGAGCAGCCGGGGCAGCAGGTTAATACCTACAGGGCAAAGGGCGGTACAGGAACCGCAGTTGATACAGGCAGAGGCGTTGAACTCATCCGACCATTTGATACTATTCAGAAATTCGGAATTAACCTTTATCATTACTCTCCCTCACTAGGAAGCTTATACTGATAGTAATCATTTGCTCTGTCTTTTGGCATCTCTGCTATAACTCCGTACCTTCTCATACTCATTACCCATATCATCACTTCATTTGAGGGGTAACCCAGTTCCGTGGCGATTTCCAAAATCGTTTTTGGGCCCGACTGCAACAACATGGTTATTTTGTCCTGCATGTACATCTCATCCCGCATTATTTCGTCCAGAGCACGAGTTGTCCTTTTTTCCATCATGCAACCTCGTTAACAAGAGCATCTATCATCGACCTAATCTGCTGGTTGGTATATCCCTCAATATCAATCGCCTGCTGCGGGCATACCGGAACACATGCTCCTTCTCCCTTACACAATATGGCATTAACTTCGGCTATTTCCTTACCGTCAGCTTTAGTGCGTTGCACAGCCCCATAAGGGCATGTCTCCATACATTCCCCGCACCAGATACATAATTCAGGATTGACTTTTGCTACCAGCGGTTCAAGATCAACATATCCTTTTAAGAGTAGAGCAGCGCTTTTTGAGACAGCAGCCATCGAACTAGCCACACTCTCTGCCAGGGTCTTGGGACTTTGTGCTGCCCCGGCTATAAATATGCCGTCTATTACTGTCTCCACCGGTCTGAGCTTGGGATGAATCTCGTTGAAAAAACCGTCCTTACCAACGGGCAACTTGAGTACGTTAATTAACTCGGTGTTTTCCCTGGGAATCATGCCGGTAGCCAGCACCACAAGGTCAGAGTCTATCTCGATCTCTTCACCACCCGTGAGGTGGTCATATATCCTCACTTCAAGTTTGCCATCATCAGCAATTACCCGGGGAGGTTCAACCTCATCATAACGAAGGAATACTGAATTTTGGTTTAACGCCTGGATATACATCGTTTCGTATTTACCGTAGGTACGTATATCGCGAAAAAGATGAAACTGGTGAATTCCGGCATCCAGCTCATCCGTACATAGAGCCGCATGAACGGCAGCACTGCAACAATAGCGGGAACAGTACAGGTTAGGATTCTCCTGCTTGGATTGCTCCCGTGACCCTACACAGTAAATATAAGTAACCGTATTAATGTCTCGTCCCTTATACTTCAGCCCGTCGGGAGACCGACTGAGTAATTCTTTATATTCGGTCAGGGTTATAACTCCATCCAATCCAAATCCGAATTCGCCTTCTACCGGGGTATATGATTCAAAGCCAGTGGCCACGATAATGCTGCCTACGTTCAAGGAAAGGATATTAGTGTTATTTACCCGTACCTTTACTGTAAAGCTTCCGACGTTACCGCTTTTTTCTATAATTTCAGCGTTTGTGAAAATAGAAATATTCTCGCGGTGTCTGATCTCATCCATCAGTGATTTAATTATATCGCTGCCATCTTTATTATCAGGGAACATTTTGCCCAGTTTACCAATCGTACCTCCAGTCTGTTGCGTCCTTTCAATAATATGTACAGTGATTCCCAAATCGGACAATGCGATGGCAGCACGAAGACCAGCTACCCCGGCACCAATAACTAAAGTCTCCGGTGTAGTCTCAATACGCAGCTTTTGCAGAGGTTTTGACAGGCCTGTCGTAGCAATGCCGGAACGTACGAGTCTTATTGCCTTTTCTGTAGCTGCGTCCCTGTTATGAGTATGAGTCCATGAACATTGCTCGCGTATATTTACCTGTGTATACTGGTATGGATTGAGACCGGCTCTTTCTACCATCGCTCTGAATGTATTCAAATGAAGCTTGGGTGAACACGAGGCAATGACTATACCATCCAGCTTCTGATTCCTAATTTCATTTATTATCTCCTGCTGGGCGGCGTCAGAACAGGTGAACATATTTGTCTCGGCTATTACCACCGAGGGTTCATTCTCAACTGCATCGCGTACCTTTTCTACATCCACATAGTCTGAGATATTCCCGCCGCAGTAGCAAATAAATACCCCTAATCTTCTCTGTACCATGAATTATATGCGCCTCTCTTAAGATAGGCAGCTACCTGGGCTGCTGCTGCACCCGAATGGAGAATGCTGTCGGGAATATCACGTGAAGCGGATGCTGCCCCGGCTACAAATACGCCGTCGATGCTTGTTTTACATGGCTCCAGGTCCTCGTCTATCTCTCTGACATAGGAGAAAGGATCAACCTCAAGCTGGTCGTTCTCAAACATGTTCAGAGCATCCATATTCGGGAGCATACCTGTGGAAAGAACGACAAGATCATGTTCCTCCTGCTTCATTCCACCATTACCTTCAATATCTTCGTAATATACCTTCAAGTCCTGATTATCTATTTCTTCTATTCTTGCAACCTTGCCCCTGGTGAAACATACGCCCATATCCCTGGCCTGAACATAGAATTCGTCATACCCTTTTCCGAAAGCTCGAATATCTATGTAATAGATGGTAATGTCTGCCAGCGGCAGAGCCCCCATCAAAAGTTGAGCTTGCTTCAGAGAATACATACAACATACTCTTGAGCATAGAAGATTATTAATCTTAAAATCCCGGGAACCGGTGCACAGTATGATAGCGATATTACTGGGAGCTTTCCCATCCGAAGGGCGAATTACTGCGTTGTATGGCCTTATAGGAGATAGTATTCGGTCCATCTGCATTGCATTTATAACATTAGGGAACCGTCCATAGCCTAGTGCCGGCTTCTTTCCGGCATCAAACAAGTCGAAGCCTGTAGCAATTACCACTGATCTAATATCCAGCTGTTGTTCTTCGCTTCTCATGTTTAAGCATATAGCTTCTGCAGGGCAGGTAGATACGCATTGCAGGCATTGAGAACACCCACCGCAGTCGAGGCACCTGTTGGCACTATACCGGACCTCTTCCTCACTCATAGTGATCTCAACCTCTTCGGAGGAATTCGCGTTCTTATCAACAGGCCTTCGCCCCATCTCTACCGGCTTTCTAAACGATATGCTTCCTTCAGCCTGTGAAATTATTACCTCACGGTCAACCAAAGGTAATTTTTCATCAAAGTGAGTGGCCTCGAGTGGTTTTCCCTGCAGGTAACGATCAATGTAAAAGGCGGCTCGTTTACCCTGGCCGACTGCCTGCGCAACCGTGGCTGGCCCGCTTATGGCATCCCCACCGGCAAACACGAAAGGTATTGAAGTTGCCAGCGTCTCTTCATTCACATTTACGGTTCTGTTCTTGTTTAGCTCCAGTTCTGCCGCAAATGGAGTGGTATTGGGTAAAAGACCTATGGTTAAGATCGCTACATCAATATCCATTGTCTTATCTGAATCTTTACATGGAATGAGTAATCTTCTTCCGTTTTTATCCGGTTCACCAAGCTCCATAGCGGCGTATTCCAGAGCGTTCAGTTTACCATTATCACCAATGAACTTAACCGGGGTTCTCAGGAGATGAAAGTCTATACCTTCCTGCATAGCGGCTTCCACTTCACCATCATGAGCGGGTATTTCCTTACGGGCCTGGCGGTACAGGAAATAAACTTTTCCGGCTCCGGCACTCAAGGCTACCCGTGCAGCCTGTACCGGGTTTACGGCAGCATTACCACCACTTATTACAACCACCGTTTTATCTTTCACGTCTACAGGGCTGTCTGTGTCAAAGCTATCAAGAAACTCGGTCGAATCATACACGCCCTGGAGTTCCTCACCGGGAATGGATTGCTTGCTGCTACTCTTTATACCCACTCCCAGGAATACAGCATCGAACCCACGTTCTTTAAGTGACTTTATTGACCTGATCATGGTGTGAGTGATGATTTCTACACCTAAGGCGGTAATGTTCTTGATATCACGATCTATAATACCTCTGGGCAGACGGGTGGATGGTATTCCGGAACGCATAATACCGCCTGGCTCCAGATCAGATTCGAATATAGTAACCTGATATCCTGTACGCGCTAAAAAATAGGCAGTTGATAAACCCGATGGTCCTGAACCTACTACCGCCACTTTTTTATCATATATCTTTTCCGGAGGATCGTACTCCGGTTCGGAATGGCTGGCATAGTATCGGTCTACAATAAAACGCTTTATCCCTCTTATTGATACCGCCCCTTCCAGGTAACCTCTGGTGCACTCGTCCTCACAGGGGGCATAACAAACCCGGCTCAAACAGCCTGGGAGAGGAGCGTCTACCATATGCAGGTGAAAAGCCTCGTCATATTTCCCGGCACGGACAAGGGATACATATCCATGAGCTTTTACTCCGGCAGGGCAGGAAAAGGAACAAGGTGAAGTACCCTTTCGGTCAATTACAGCCTTCTTGGGAACTGCTTGAGGGAAAGCAATATATGCTGCCCGACGGGCAACTAAATCATTATTAAATCGGTCCGGCATTGCTACAGTGCAGACTTGTTCGCATTGGGCGCAACCGGTGCACTTCGATGGATCAACATAAGTAGGTTTATTATAGAGAGTAACTAGGAAGCTTCCATCTTCTCTTTTACTAATATTTCTGATCTCGGAATAGGTGAGTACTCTGACATTGGGATGGTTGGCTACGGCGGCCATCTTAGGAGTTGAAATACAACTGGCACAGTCAAGAGTAGGGAAAACCTTGCTCAGCAGGACCATTTTACCGCCTATACTCGCTTCTTTTTCTACCAGCAGTACGCTGAATCCCATATCTCCCAGAGTCAGTGCTGACTCTATACCGGCAATACCACCCCCGATTATCAGGACATCATAGTCCATATTTGAGTGTAGCTCCTCGTCTATCTTCTTAAACCATATATCAGGCATCAAGCTCGCATAGTGATGCGTAGAAATTCTCCATGTGGGAAACAAACGCCTCGGAACAAACCGAACAGATAGCAGCCATCTTCAGCCTTTTCGGGTCATAACCTTGTTCTATCATCAAATCTTGCGCTTTTTGTACAATCCTGGCGGTACGGCTGGTGCAATCGGCAAGATAATCACAATCGGTTCCATCGGCGGCGATAAACACACCGTCAAAGCCGCTTTCAATGGCATAGAGTACCCACTCAGGATTTATACCGCTTGAACACGGTACCGGTATGACCAGAACTGAAGATGGGTAATCCATGTGAGAACTACCGGCAAGGTCGATTCCAGGATCCGATATGTTATTGGTTGAGAAAACTAATATCCTCAGCGTTGGGGCTTTGGTGTTTTCCGCCTGGACCACTATTTCCCTCTTTTTACGTAAATTCTCCAGTAGCCGGCATCCGGAACGAAACCCAGGAAGTCATGACCAACCTTATCAGACCATAGAGGGACATCCTGAGTAGTGCCTTCATCGGAGGAGAGCACTTCGATTATCCCACCGACAGGCACTGATGCTATACCACGCTTAGCCTCAAGTAACGGCCCGGGACAGGCAGTTCCTCTGGCATCAACTTGTTTATCCACCGTGACATTCTTTAACTCTTCAGCATTCACGTTTATCCCTCCAGTTGATAATAAAATTTTGAAGATAAAAATCGTTTTTATATGTGAGAATATCAGGCCTTAGTCTCCAGGTTTGACACCTCCATTCCGCTGGCGATTATACCCTGGCGTTTCATCGCATCCAACAATACAGAGCGGATAAGGTTACAGGCATCAATAATACGGTTATCGATGATACTGTAATAAACAGTCTGTCCCGCTTTTCTCCTTTTAACGATGTTGTGACTCCGCAGGACAGTGAGATGTTGGCTGATATTCGCTAATGTTACTCCACTGGCCTCAGCCAGTTCGCCGACACTTTTTTCGCCTTTAGCAAGCGCATCTAATATAACGAGCCGTGTAGGGTTCGACAAGCATCTACAGAAATTTGCGTGAAGTTCGAATATGTCTGGTTTTTCGGTTTCTATCTTTGGATTATTGTTTATTATCATATTATCGTGATTTCGCAAGTATGATAGCATTAATTAAACTAACCAATCAAGTCATTTTTGGATTTTTTATAATTAGAGGTGAAAATACATAGAAAAACAACGATAACCAGAGTAAATTAACGACTACCCATTAGCGGGGCAAAGGGAATCGGAGTACAAGGTTGGATGTAAGAGCGAATTCTCTACTAATCCTACCTATTGATACCTCAGCTCCACCAATCTTAACATCAGACAGAACCGTTTTCCCCGTATTCATTGCCAAAAGTGATACGGTTTTTAGATTTTCGTGCTTCTTGAATCTGGGCACACCTAATTCCGCAAAACAGTTTATATTTACCGACAGCAATAGTAGAATAGTAGCACGATGCGATATCTGTCAGCAGAAGGCTACTATCATATCGGACTCCGGTCACGGAGAAAGACATGAGTGTCCTGTCTCGTTTCCATCCGAACATAGCTCAATGGTTCCTGGAAAAGATCGGGCAACCGACCGAAGTACAGGAAGAAAGCTGGCAGAGAATTTCTGATGGCGAACATGTCCTGATTACGGCACCGACCGGCAGCGGCAAGACGCTGGCTGCTTTCCTCTGGGAGATCAATCAGCTGGTGACCGGCCGGTTTCCCACAGGGCACACAAGCATACTGTATATCTCTCCCCTGAAAGCGCTGAACAACGACGTTCAGCGAAACCTTCTTGACCCGCTTAAAGAACTCAGAGATACCTTCCGAAAATCAGGGATGGATTTCCCGGAAATACGCGTTCTGACCCGGAGTGGAGATACGCCGCAGGCCGAACGTCACCGGATGCAGCGCCATCCGCCGGAGATTCTAATCACCACACCGGAAAGTCTGAATCTGATGCTCAGTTCAAACGGCGGACGGTCAATCTTAGGCAGTCTTTCGACAGTAATTCTCGATGAAGTTCATGGAGTGTTCGGAAACAAGCGTGGGGTACACCTGATGACAGCGGTGGAACGTCTCACTCTGTTGTCCGGTGAATTCCAGCGCATCTCCTTGTCGGCAACCATTCGCCCTCTGGAAACCGTAGCAGAATTTATCGGAGGTTTCATGGTCGAAGGCGATGAACACTCTCCGGTGTACGCACCACGGTCTGTCTCGATTGTGCACTCAGATACAACCAAGCAATACGATATCTCAGTGCGGTCTCCCGAAAAAACAGAAGAACAGGATTCAATCTGGGATGCTCTGACCATGTCGTTCAGAGAAATTATCCGAAGAAATGACTCGACGCTGTTTTTTGCCAATAACAGGAGGTTGTGCGAAAGACTGGCGCTTAGACTTAATGATGGTGAAGAAGCGCCTGTGGCTTACGTGCATCATGGTTCTCTTTCTCGGGAGGTACGCACCGAAGTAGAGCGTAAGTTGAGAGAAGGCGAGTTAAGAGCGGTGGTAGCTACTAATTCGCTGGAACTGGGCATCGATATCGGCTCATTGAACGAGGTAATACTGGTGCAGTCGCCTCATTCGGTATCATCGGCAATCCAGCGTGTCGGCCGGGCCGGACACCAGGTAGGAGAAACTTGCCGGGGCGAGATATTCCCCACCCACTCACAGGACCTCCTGGAAGCTGCGGTGCTGGCCACCGCTATTACGGAACATGACATGGAAAGCACCCGGCCTGTCCTGTGTCCGCTCGATGTACTGGCTCAGATCATTATCTCCATGACAGGTGTTGAGAAATGGGATATCGACAGACTATTCACACAAATTACCGCCAGCTTCTCCTACCGGCATTTGAAAAGAGAACAGTTCGACCTGGTACTGAATATGCTTGCCGGACGATATGCCGAAGCCCGGGTTCGCGACTTGAAGCAGCGTATCTCGATCGACCGGCTGGATAATACGGTTGCTGCCGTCAAAGGAGCACTGCTTGCCCTGTATACCTCGGGTGGCATGATACCTGACCGCGGATACTTCCACCTCCGCCACCAGGAGACCGGTTCTCTTATCGGCGAGCTTGATGAGGAATTCGTCTGGGAGGCATCGATGGGCCAGACATTTGCCCTGGGGTCGCAGAACTGGAAAATAGAGCGAGTTACCCATAACGATGTCTTCGTGAGTCCCGGAAATCCCAGGATAATGGCAGCGCCGTTCTGGATAGGCGAGGAAAACTACCGCAACTTCCATTTCTCGGAGCGTATCGGCAGGTTCCTGGAAATCGCCAACGACAGCCTGGATAATCCCGACTTTCTCGATAGGCTACAGAACAACTATCACATGGATGCCGAAGCAGCCGAACAACTTTTCGACTTTCTGGATCACCAGAAGGAAATGACCGGCTGCGATCTTCCTCACCGGCGCCACATCGTTGTGGAGTACCTCAGCACCGGCCCCGGCGGAGTTCCCGGGAACCAGCTGATATTACACACGACCTGGGGCGGCCGGGTTAATCGTCCTTTCGCCATGGCGCTGGATGCCTCATGGGAAGAGAATTACGGTCAGCGACTTGAGATATACACCGGTAACGATTGCATAGTCATACAATTACCGCACGATACCGAAGCCGATGAGGTGCTTTCCCTGGTTACGAGTGCGACCGTTGAACAACTTCTCAGGAAGCGGCTGGAGGGCTCTGGATTCTTCGGAGCCCGGTTCCGTGAGTGCGCCGGTCGTTCACTGCTCCTGACCCGTAACAAGATCGGCCAGAGGATGCCGCTCTGGATGAACCGTATGCGTTCGCAGAAACTTCTCGCATCCGTGATGCAGTATGAAGACTTTCCCATTCTCCTGGAAGCATGGCGTACCTGCCTGCAGGACGAATTCGACACGGAAGGCTTGAAACAGGTACTGACCGAACTTGAAACGGGCGTAATCAGGTGGTCGGTGACTCATAGCGACTATCCCAGTCCGATGGCACAGAGTGTTTCCTGGCGGCAGATAAATGATTATCTATATCGCTCTGACGAGTTGAAAACGGGTACTACTTCCCAGTTACGAGGTGACCTTCTCAATCATATTGTGTTCACTCCCGGAATCCGACCTCCTGTCGACCGTGAACTGGTGGATCAGTTCGAACTGAAGCAGCAGCGACTTTCTCCCGGCTATTCACCCGAGACTCCACGGGAACTGGTGGACTGGGTGAAAGAACGACTGCTTATCCCGGTACCGGAATGGGAACACCTGATGCAGGCTATGAAAAACGACCATAAAACCGATATTAAAAAATTACGTGAATCTCTTGCGGAGAAACTCGCTCTGCTAAATACGCCGGCGATATCTGAACCACTGGTAGTTGCAGTGGAAACACTACCTCGAATTACCCGGGCATTCTACAGAGAACAGGACATTACTGTACAATCACTGACAGGTACTCAGAGTATATCGTACGACAGCGATGATAACGCTGATAATGCGGAAGACAGTGATGAAATCGTAGGTGACGTACTGACAGAGTGGCTCCGGTATTACGGCCCGGTAACATACGACTTTATCCATACCACACTCGGCATTGAGAAGGAGCGTTTATCCCTGGTGCTGGAAGACATCATCGACTCTCAAAAGGTAATCATGGGGTCGCTGGTAAAGGAAAGCACCGATGAGTATATCTGTGACAGCGAGAATTATGAGATTCTACTCAGGCTGGCGCGGGTAAGTGCCGTACCTGTCTTCGAGCCGCTGGATATTGAGTGGCTGCCCCTTTTCCTGGCACAGTATCAGGGTCTGACCGATACCGGTGATGAACTGGTGTTCTTTGTCGAAGAGTTATTCCGGCGTATTGAACAGCTGCTTTGTCTGCCGTTACCGGCGGCACTCTGGGAATCGGAGATTTTACCTGCCAGGCTCCGACAATATTCAACTTCGTGGCTGGACAGCGCCGTAGGCGAAAGCAACCTTCGATGGGTAGGCAGTGAAAAACAGCGCATAACCTTCTGCTTCGAGTCCGATCTGGACCTGTTACAGGAAAATACTTCTATCGAAGAAGATACGGAAGAATCTGCCGGTGATGACGCTGAACTTGCCGATGTGTTCCCCGGTACATTGGGCAAATATGATTTTTCTACCTTGCTCACTCAGTCCGGATACCGCCCCGGGGTACTTTCCGACCGCCTCTGGGATGCGGTGTGGCAGGGAAAGGTTAGCAACGACACCATCACCGCACTCCGCCGTGGTATATTGAACCGTTTCAAGCCACCGGACGTCAGCGGGCCGACGACAGGTCGGCGTTTTCGCGGCAGGCGGACTTCGGGCGGTCGACGCGGTTTCACACGCTGGAAGAATACACTGCCGTATGCCGGCAACTGGTTTCTTCTTCCCGGTCCCGAACCGGATGAAGACCTGCTTGAGATAGAGGAACGAATGAAAGACCGGGTAAGACTGCTGCTTGACCGGTACGGCATTCTCTTCAGAGAACTGCTGGAAAGAGAGTCGCCTTCATTCCAGTGGAGAAACGTTTTCCGCGCCCTGCGGCTGATGGAACTCTCCGGAGAAGTCCTGGCCGGATACTTCTTCCATGGCATTCCCGGGCTCCAGTTTATCTCCCACCAGGCATTTCGCCGCCTCCAGCGAAAACTACCGGACAACACCGTCTACTGGGTAAACGCCGTTGACCCGGCATCCATGTGCGGAATCAAACTCGATTCTATGAGAGGTTCCCTGCCGAAACGAGTCGCCGGCACTCATCTTGTCTATTGTGGTACCAGCCTGGTAGCAGTATCCAGGCGGAACGGACGTGACCTTATATTCACTATCGACCCGGATGATCCGCATCTGCCCGAATACCTCGGTCATCTGCGTCATATGCTGACCCGACAATTTCAGCCTTTACAGGGGATAACGATTGACACAATCAACGACGAGAAAGCAACGCGCAGCCCTTACCTGGAGGTACTCCGGACAGCCTTCGATGTCCAGCGTGACTATAAGAATGTCAAACTTTACCGGAAGTCACGCTGAATATAAAGACATTAATTCCACTACCCGACCTGCCTCGATGATTTCAATCCATACAACTTTTTATGCTGCTTTTACTAACAATAAACTGTGTTACCGGTGATTATCTCTCATTTGACCTCTGACTCTTTAATGAAATAGTATTATCACGCGTGTATCCGTAACGGATTTTTAGAATAATCCATGAGTAAAGTTATAAAAGGAGGAATTATGGCTACTACCTACAAGTGTCTGAATCCTGTCGGTATACAGGAACCGATCGAAGTGAAACCGCTGGCACCGCGACTCGATACCATCGAAGGCAAGACTATCTATGTCTGCATCAATGCCGGCGGCGACCAGGATATTACCATCCCGCTTTTGAAAAAACTACCGGCGGACTATCCGAACGTAAACTGGGTAATAAAGAGAAAATTCGGCTTCAGCGCAGAACTTTCCGAAGAGGAGAAAAAGGACGCCGACGCCCTCATTGCCGGGGTAATCTGGTGACATGGCGCCATCTGGGAACAGTTGTTCCAGGTGGCAGATGTAGAACAGTCGGGTATCCCCACGGTCTCTCTGATATACGGCGACCAGACCGAATGCTTCACACAGGCAGGCCTGATGAGCGGTTCACCTAATATGCGGCGTGTCCATGTATCACGCTCCATGCAGGGCCCGGAAGATGTCGAAAGATTTTTACCTATGGTATTCGACGCTCTTACCAAACCGTTAACCGATGAAGAAGGAAAGGGATATGTCCACTCCATAAACCAGGACAGGATACTCTTCGAAGGGACTCTAGAGGACGCTGAGGAATTTTACGCCCAGACAGAATATTTTGATATACTGGGAGCCCCGATAGCGAAATACACTACCGGGCTGCCTATCGTGATTCCCACCGAAGAACGGGTAGCGGCAATGTTGAAGGGCACCAGCCATAAACCGGACGAGTTTATCATCCATCACAAGGAGCATTCGGCTTTCCTGTTCCAGAACAATGCCAACCGTCCGGTTGAAGGGAAAGGTTCTCCTGTTACCTTCAAACCTGTCAAACGTACGGCAACAGTTGAACAGGTAGCAGTGAATGCGGTAATGGCCGGATGCAAACCCGAGTATTTCCCGGTAGTCCTGGCTATCGCCGAAGCTGAAGGTGGCGGCAGCTACGACGGGCGCGGCGGCATGGCGATCTGCGTCAGCGGACCTATCTCCAGGGAAATCGAAATGAATTTCAAGACCGGCATGTTCGGCCCGGGTAACTATGCCAACCGGAGTCTCGCCCACGCTTCCGAGCTGATGTGGCGTAACCTTGGCAATAATATTCCGCAGGTAACGAACTGCGGGATCGTTGGAACACCTCTCTTTAACGTCTTTCCTGAGAACCTGGACGCGCTTCCTCCCGGATGGAAGGGTCTGAACGAAGAATACGACTATAAGAAAGACGAGAGCATTATCTTCTGTATGCAGATAGGCACCGGCGGAGGTGTTTCAATAGGCCGTACCACCTTCTCTCCCGGCGGCTACCGTGCCTTCCAGAAGAGTGGCCACGGCGGTCTCGCCCGTCGTCTCGGTGTAAAAGGAGTTCCCGGACCCAAGAACTGGATCCCGTATATTCTCCCCGAATTCTGGCCCGGCAGTTCGGGCGGCATTACCTTCTGGATGCTTCCCCAGATGGCGCAGCATCTCTATGAAGCCGGATTCAAGAGTAAAGACGAAGTCTACGAGTGGATACAGAAGAACAGCTATATATCGGTAAAGGACTATCGTACCCAGTCGTGGGCGGACGTGAACACCGCTTCGTGGACCGGTGTCGAGGCAACCTCCGGCAAACCATGGAAAGAGCTTCCCGAAGACTACATGGTGCCGATGGTTTCCGATCCCTGGCAGAACTGCATCATCGTCTGCGGCGCCGGTGAGGAAAGCACTCACTGGATCGGCGGTCGAAGCCCTGGTATGGAAGCTGTCCACAGCATTGATAACTGGCGTTAATATAACTTAACGATACGACCACAAAAGCCTGCTGATTAGTCAGCAGGCTTTTTCTCTTCTCAAATTACCAGCCTAAAACCCGAAATCAGGCCAGCCCACGACCAGTAGCAGTATGATAATTGCCGCGTTAATAAGTATAGCGAACAACCCCTTGTTGGGTAGCTCTTTCATTTTACCGTCCCACATAAGGATCATGAGGAGTGATGAAAAAGTCGCCATGCTTACGGTGATCCACAGCCAGACCGGCTGTTTCGCAAATAGCAAACCTCCACCAACAACAAAGACCAGAGCCGCAACTACACAGGAAACACTGGCAATCACCCGGGTTGCCCTGTTTCCGAACATCCTGGAAAACGCCCAGGAGTTCTCCGGCCAGGTCATTCCTTTACCGAGTTCGTACCATTTCATACTCTGGCCCAGGTACAGAAGGTGTACCAGGCCATGCAGGATGAGAAATATAGCAACCGCTATATTCATTCGTTATCTCACTCCCTGCATATAATATTTACTGTCTGTGCGAGCCGGTGTACGTTCCGGTAGGGCCGGCAGTAAAGACAAGCGTAGGTTTCTCAACCGCGTGAAATTTCCACGGGCAATGGTTCAGATTCTTCGGAATACATACCATCGCGCTGCCGTTGATGTCATGCGTTTCTTCACCGAGAACGATGCTCATTTTCCCGCTTCCCATATCATACGGGTTATCCTGGTCACACACTGCCATGGCGATCAGTTCCTCCCACTCGTGATTGTGAACCTGCGCCGGAGCCTGGCCAGTGCCCTTGTATATCCAGACGAAATCGACGTAAAAAGAGCCTTCCGCCACGTTATCCTCAAGGTGCATGACACGGGCGCCTTCAAGATCCGAATCAGGTGGGCGCTGTGGCGGAGTACCGCCGCCCGGACCGAATTCGACAACCTCAGTGATAACCTCACATTTCGGTTCAAGGCCCGCTGCTTCCTCTTCAGTAATTGCTTTACGCGTATACACGGTCGATGGTGATATCGTACCGAAGAATATCGGTTTATCTATCCGGTTGAAAATGATAGGGCAATGGGCGGCGCCGGCAGGAACGAATATCAGGCAGGTCTGGGTTATTTTCTGTTCTTTTCCGTCGAGCCAGATTGTTATCTCACCGCCGAGGTCCTGGGGATTCGCCTGATCCGAGCCGATAAAGGCGATTACCTCAGGAAATTCATGAACGTGCGGTTCTTCCACCTTATCTTCGGAAGCACCTTTCCAGAGCCAGACCGCATCCGCGTAAAACATGTCCGGTATGACTTCGTTGTCGACCTGCATGATATGGGTAGACTCGATGGTGGACTTCCTCTTCGGTCTTTCGGCTTCCATTTTGGCCTTGATTTCGGGCGGGATGGGCTTCGGTTCTGTGACAATGTACTTCGAATATTTCATCGTCGTCATGGTCTCCTCCTTTAATCATCTTTATATAATTTTCCCGATTATAACACACCTGCGATGCAGATATGGAGACCCTGTATTTATACTTTATCTTTGCTGGTAACAAACCTTGTCATTCCCGCTAAAGCGGGAATCTATCTCACTGCTGGGAGGGTCGCCTGCTTTCGCAAGGGTGACATCAACCAGGATTGAGTAGTAAGACATCTCGTTATTTATTGCGTGAAAAGTGAATTATTGTTAGAATTATTCTCGGAAGCCGAGACAAATTATTGGATTAGTCTCAAGAGTAAATAGGTTTACATTAATAGCCGAATATCCGTAATAGGCATGAAACGAGCCAGGAAACGTAACAGGTTACAAGAGCAAGTCAAAGCCTGTTTACAACCAAATATTCGTAAAAAGCTTGAAAATGCCCCTGTAGCTCAGAGGATAGAGCAACGGTTTCCTAAACCGTGTGTCGTGCGTTCGAGTCGCACCAGGGGTACCACACTATATATAGTGTTATACTGCGTAGCTTGCACAAGATGTAGGACACGCAGTTTTTTATGCCCAAAATAATCTGCGTGTCTTCCCCACATCAATGAGGAGTCAAGTTAATATCAATTTCGGATCAAGGTTTTTTGACCCGATGAGGAGGTTTGGCTACGATGGAATCAATAAATTTGGCGTGGGATCAAGTGGATAAATCTCAAATACGCCTAGAAAAACTTGTTGAAGAGTATATACTGGTATGCCGGACAGAAAACAAGAGTCCCAAAACACTTCGTGGATACCAAGAAAAGCTTGGAAGGTATTGCCGATGGTTGGATGGTGCTCTCAACGATTTCACGCTCCAATCAGTTCGGGCTTATATAGGCGAATTACAACAAGTAAAGAAATACGAACATCATCCCTTTAGTCCAATGCAGGACTCTGGTCTCTCTAGTGTAACCATAAAAGGCCATGCAGTGGTGTTAAAAGGTTTTGCTACTTGGCTCTGGGAAGAGGAATATACCAGGGAAAATATTCTCGCTAGGCTTAAACCACCAAAAGCCACAAGAAAGATCATGGTAACTCTGTCGGAAAACGAAATCATAAGGTTATTATCATGTATTGGGAAAGAATCACTCCTTGAATTTCGGAATAAGGCGATTATACTCTTGCTGTTGGACACCGGATTACGTTGTGCGGAATTAGTTGGAATAAAAATGGAAGACCTCTTTCTTAAAGATCGGTGTTTAAAAGTGCTTGGGAAAGGTCAAAAGGAAAGGATAGTACCTTTTGGTGACCGAACAACCAGAGCATTGATGCAGTATATTAACCTAAGACCTGATTCTAATGAATGTAATAGCCTGTTTCTTAACCGAGATTGTGGACTGTAGACCGTCAGCTAAAATGGGACACAAAGGGGTCATAAAAACCGTACACTTTATATAGATGGCACAAGCTCCTGATAGGTAGTAGACTAACTAATCATTGAGAGGAGCGAAATATGTCCCAGGAAAACAAAGACAAAGCTGATGCCGCTGAAGACAGAACCAAACAAACTCAAGGTTTCATACGGCAGGTTAGAGCAGCATCCAAGCGGAAGTATACCCCGGAGGAGAAGATCCGTATCGTGCTGGAAGGGTTTCGGCGGGAAGTGACGGTCAACGAACTCTGTCGCCGCGAAGGCATCAAGCCGGGAGCTTACTATTGGTGGACTAAGGAATTCATGGAGACAGGGAAGGAGCGGCTGACACGTGATGCCGTCAGGGATGCCACGCGACAGGAGATCAATGAGTTAAAGCGGGAGAGCAGCGATCTCAAGCAGTTGGTGGCGGACCTGTCCCTGGAGGTTTACCGCCTCAAAAAAACGGCTATTCCTCTACTCGAAGACCGCAACGGCGTAAGCAAATGAGTACTGAGGAGAAAGCTGATATCCTGAAAATGGTTGAAACCATGTCCAGGCGTAAACGGCAGGCGCTATCCATACTCGGTGTACCTAAGAGCAGTTACTATCGGTGGCGCCAGGGGCAAACCGATTCGGAGCATCGGAGAAGACCATGGAACCGGATAACTCCTGATGAAGAAGACAGGATACTGGCAGCGGCCATGGAGTCTCCTGAGCTCAGCAGTCGGCAATTGTCTGTCTGGATTACAGATAACGCCGGCTTTGCTATATCCGAGTCGACGGTGTACCGTATTCTGCGAAGGGAAGGTTTGGTGAAACGCCAGGAGACGCAACTCTTGGCCGCTAAGGAATACCATACCAAGACCACCAGGCCGCATCAGCTGTGGGCTACCGACGCTTCTTATTTCCGTATAGCCGGTTGGGGTTATTATTACCTGGTGACCGTGATGGATGACTATTCCCGTTATATCCTGGCCTGGAAGCTACAGAAAGACATGTCGGCTAACTCTCTTATTGAAGTAGTGCAGGAAGTGAGTATTCCGGACTAAATTGAGCCACAGTTCCGGAGTTTGAGAGCCACCGTTCCGGTAAAAGAGAGCCAGGGTTCCGGCGATA
>JAFGCW010000042.1 GCA_016932435.1 Dehalococcoidales bacterium
GAAAAGCCTGGTGAAGTGAATTGATGATAATGGTGGGTTGGCACCCACGCTACGACTGATTTATAGAGATTGCTACGTCTCGTCTGTTGACGCCGAGTCTCGCAATGACAGTTTGGAAGCTTAATAATTTGACCATATCTGCAATCATTGGATTATAATGGAAGTAGAGCTGAACTATATGGAGTAAAAATGAAAATACTATTAGAAGCAATGAATCCCGAAGCGGAATACCAGGGCGGGACCGTCACCGGTATGTTCGCCACCAAGCAGTCCGAGAACCCGCTGGCCGGAAGACTCGACTCACTCGACGGCAAGACGATATACCTGGTGGATATCGGTTTCGGCGGCGGTCATAAATTCATGCAGCAGGTGCAGAACTGGTTCAAGGAGAACATGCCTTCCGTTACCACCATCCGCCGCAGAAAGACCGGAAACGCCTTTATGGACGACACTACCGATCTCTGGGACGAGATAAAGGAAAAGGGCAATGCCGCATTGATCGGGGTCGCCGGCTGACCGGGCTGCATCGCGGCGGTCGCTGCCTGCAGCAACACACTCGAAAGGACCTACGGTATTCCCACCGTACCGCTTTCGACGTACGAATTTGCCGAAGTTGCCGGAGATGAAAAGAGCGCCCGTGAACTGCCTTTCGTCTATACACCTCACCCGGTCATCAGTATGTCCGATGATGTGCTATACGGCTACCTGGTCGGTGAGGACCCGTCTACCGGTAACAAGGTGATCGACGAAATAGTCGATACTCTTACCAGGCCGGTAAACGGTCATAAACCTGAGAGCGCTATCGATACCGCCAGTTCGGGCGAACTCGAACTTTTCCTGGAAGCCGATACCGAAGACAACCTCCAGCGGACCTTTTACGAAAGAGGCTGGACGGACGGGCTTCCGATAATCATACCTACCGAGGAACGAGTAAACGCGATGCTGGCAGGAACAAGCGCCGAGCCCGATGAAGTGGTCGGTCAATATTACCGGTTCGATATCAAGGGAATGGTGAAATTCACCGTCAGGAATGTCGCGATAATTGCCGTCATGGCCGGGGCAAGGCCGGAACACTTCCCCGTTATCCTTGCCACAGCCGCTACCGGTCAGCAGGCGATAATGCCCTCGACCACCAACTTCTCGCCGATGCTGCTTATCAACGGCCCGATCCGTAATGAGATAGATATCAACTGCGGTATCGGCGCCTTTTCCCCGGTGACGCTGGCCAACTCCGTTATCGGAAGGGCCTGGACGCTGATGTCAACCTGCTGGGGATACATGAAACCCAGGAAAAACCTCTGGAGTTCCCTTGGCAGCAACATTACCTATAACAACATGTGCGCCGGAGAGAACGAGGAAGCCAGTGCCTGGGAGTCGTTTCATGTCCAGCATGGATTCAAGGCTGAAGAGAGCGTAATCAGCGTGTTCAGAGGATGGATTATCTCCAACAGCGCCGGGGCAGCAGCGAACCGGTCCATCGGCGAGGAAGTAGCCCTCCAGATGGCGGCGATTCCTGCTTCATACACACAGGGAACAGTGATAATGGACCCGCTGGTAGCCAGGACTCTGAAAGAGACCGACGGTTTTGCCAAAAAGCAGGACTTCAGCAAATGGCTTTCCGATAATATCAAAATACCGGCCGGCCAGTACTGGGGATACGATCACGTCGACTGGATGATAACCCCGATAGCGAATGAAGGAAAAGAACCCTTCGCGTCCTGGAAAAAGCTTCCCGATGATGCCCTTATCAACCCCTACTGCGATCCCGATAAAATAAGCATTGTCGTTATCGGTGGCGAGACGAGTCCTTTATGGTACGCTTCCGACTTCGGGTATTCCGGCAGTCAGTCGGTAGACCGGTGGCGTTCGCTGGACAGTCTCGACGAATGCGCCGACGGTTCCTGCGGCGTCCCCGACGAGATGATAGAGTACGACGAGTAATGTCCTGGGCCTTATACAACCGTTCATCCTGAGCCTGTCGAAGGATGAACAGACATGATAGCACGGTGCTGCTGAGAACTCTCAGCAGCACTCATCTTTTCAGTCTTGATACCTTGCCTGAATTGTATTAGTATACCCTCACGATTACTATCAAAGAAGTAGCTGCTGCTACAGGAGGATAATTATGAGTAATAAAATTCAGGTACTGGACCCTATCGGCCAGCCGAGTGGTATATTCGGTCGGCGTCTCGACGAAGATTCGCCGATGTCAGCTATACACGATCCCACCTTTCAACCAAGGGATACCTCCGAAAACCTGGGAACGCTGAAAATGGCAGAGCGCCTCGACACGCTCGAAGGCAAGACAGTCTACCTGGTCAACACCATGTTTGCCGGAGGTCGTGAATTCATGGAAGAACTCCAGGACTGGTTTGCTAAAAACCGGCCCGGAGTAAAGACAGAGTTACGCGATAAGAAACTTGGCTGGGCTACCGACGAACCGGAACTCTGGAGAGAGATCAAGAAAAACGGGGACGCCGTTATTTTCGGGGTCGGCGGCTGAGACGGCTGTTCGGCGAGTGTCGCCGAGTTCTCACGAACCATGGAAAATGACTACGGCATACCTTCCGCGCCCGTCGTGACCGCCAGGTTTGCCGATTACGTGGAAAGAGATAAATTAAGCCACGGAATGGCCCTCCGTTTTACCTATCCACCCTATCCGGTAGGATGGGTATCACGGGAAACACTCCGTGGCTACATTGAAGGAAATGATCCCATTACCGGAGTGCCTATCACCCGGGAAATAGATGATGCTCTTACCCGTCCGCTGTCCGATTTCGAGAGAAATTTTAAAGCGGAAAAAAGGCCGGAAAGACCGCGTCTTCTTGAAGCTGATATGGAAGATAACCTGCATCGACTGTTCCTTGAAAGTGGCTGGACCGACGGACTGCCGATAATCCTGCCGACTGAAGAGAGAGTTGCGGAAATGCTGACCGGTACCGACCGCAAGCCTGATGAATACGTCGGCATGATGTCGGTGACCACCCACGAGGAAAGACTGAAATATGACGTGGAGAAGGTAGCCGTCATAGCCGTGATGGCCGGAGCACGACCTGAACACTTCCCGGTACTCCTTGCTCTCGGTGCGTCAGGTAGGCCATCGATGCCAAGCTCAACCACTTCGTTTGCCAGCATGATGATAGTCAACGGTCCTGTCCGCAATGAGATAGGAATGAACAGCGGTCTCGGCGCACTCAGTCCGGTTAATTATGCAAACTCGGTTATCGGTCGGGCATGGACGCTGATGAGTATCTGTCTTGGTGACGTGCGTCCCGGTGCCACCTTTACCGCAAGTACCGGCACAACCATTAATTACAATAACATATGCTGTGCCGAGAATGAGGAAATGAGTGTCTGGGAACCGTTCCATGTACGCAAAGGCTACAAACCGGAAGAGAGTGTAGTGAGTCTTTTCCGCGGCTGGAATGTACTTACGCAGGGAATCGGTCCTGCTCAGAGGATGATGGAAGTGGCGAAAAGCCTGGGCGGGCCGTTCGGCGGTTCATACACCTTCCTGCTCGATCC
The DNA here is from genome assembly GCA_016932435.1 of Dehalococcoidales bacterium. The sequence goes on from JAFGCW010000042.1 coordinate 3,526, forward strand.
CCTGGTGGCGAAAAGCCTGAAACAGGACGAAGGCTACGATGATCCTTTGGAGTTGAGCAAATATATTGCCGGAAACCTGCAGTCACCCATGGCAGGTCCCGAGAGGATAAACTTAGCTGTGGTCGGCGGAGAGACTAACCCGATGTGGGTAACCACTGATTTTAACTACTTCCAGACCGTATCGATAGACGAGTGGATTCCCAAAGCCGGGATCAAGCACGATGAACGACCTCTCCGCATGCCGGTGCCGGTAACCTGTGCCGATGGCACCTGCGGGATTTCGTTATAAGAACCTTTGAAATAGTGCCTAGTTTTCAACGTGGGAGAGGGTCGGGGTGAAGACTCTATGCATAAATCGTTACTTTTCAAACTCACCCCGTATCAAGTACGGGGCAGACTCTACCCTCTCCCATCAAGCAACTGTCCTGGCATGTATTAATTAACGCTGTTTCAATATAGTCGACTTTCATTATCAACTTTATTTATTAATGACTTCTTTTTGTGATAGTATTATTACAACTGAATCCTTAATTGAGAGTATGGTTGGAGGTAATGGGTATGACTGTAAAAACGCGTGAACCAGGAAAAACCGAAGAAAAGCATTCAGCTTTTGAGGTAATCCGAAAAGCAGCCGATAACTACGTTTCTTCAGGCCAACCGTTATACATCACCGCGAAAGACCTGTGCGGAAGTATCGTTGAAACCGGCTACATGGCACGGCTGGAAATGGAGACGTATAATCCGGAGTATCATGAAGGACCTGTTATTATCGATCTCCGCAGCCCGGATTCAGAAATGCCGGAGCTTTACTATCACGGTCATATTCCCAGTGCTGTTCACATTCCCTGGCGGAAGATTACCCAACTCAAGATGCTGACTTCGTTACCCCGGGACAGGCGCGTAGTTGTATACAGCAATACCGGTCAGACGGGCGGTCAGGCAGCTGCCATTCTCAGTATCATGGGTTATGACGCCGTAAACCTCAGGTGGGGTATGACATCATGGACCGGAGAACAGAAAGTTGCGCCTGAAAGGTATGATAAAGATAGAGATATCATATGGCAGAACCGGTCGTACCGGAACACCGTAACCATTGAGCATGAACCGGATGAAACATACCCGTTGCCGGTACTTCGAACCGATGGTAAAACAGCATCCGCAATTGTCTGGTCTGCCGCCGATGATTATCTTGGCGATTATAGACCGGCTAATATATCCGCAGCAGCCTTATATGATCCGCTTTTTGAATATTTCGGGCCGTTCGCACTGTCGCCGTTTGAAGAAGACGGTAAAGATATGCTCGTGATACCTTTCGGTTATCGACCAAGTGAAAATGAGGAGTGGTTCGACTGGCCTTATATCATCGATGTGAGAGATAAGAGCAGTTACCTGAAAGGACATATTCCGGGAAGCTTGAACATTGAATGGTTTGATATATTCAAGACTGAAAACCTCCGGAAGCTGCCGATTGATCGGCAGATAGTTGTCTGCAGTGAAACAGGGCATACCAGCGCGCATATCGTTGCTCTACTAAATTTACTCGGCTATGAAGCGGTAAATCTCAAGTGGGGTATGAGTGGATGGTCGCTGACACCTGACGGTGATGAAGAAGAATTCAATCGTTACAATAATGAAAAAGATTGTATGGATTACCCTATTGTTAAGGGATGGAACCCCGGTCGTGTTTTGAAGTGCAAGGCCTGATAAAGTAAGAGCGGCGGACGTGTTCCGCTGAAGTGAAAGATAAAGAAAAGCCCCGGTAGTTTATCACCGGGGCTTTTTACTTACACCGATTCTCCTTAGTCCCAGTCAGGCGGCCCTGGTGTTGTTTGTCTCTCGTATATCGGATTGTAAACAAGCGTGCCGAATCCTCTCAGCACGGCAGAGCGTTTTACGTTGGGTGGCTCGTCAGGAATAGCTCTCAGTACTGCTTCCTGGCGGCAAATGATGCCGTCTCTAAATTCAGGGTGAGTATGGATAAATATATCGTTCCTCTTTATAGCACGCAGTACTCTTTCCCCCACCTCTACCGGATCCATGAAGGTACTGGTATCCATCATCGGAGGTCTGGCTCCGCCCGATAGCGGTGGCTGCATTTCAAGTTCGTTCTCATTCTTCAGTTCGTCCGGTCGGTTCACCGTGCTTGAAAGGCCGAGATTAGTCGTTGTTCCACCCGGGTACAGAACCGAAGCACCTATTCCTGTTCCTTCGAGTTCCGAAGCCAGGCTTTCCATCAAGCCGGTTACGGCAAATTTGGTAGTTGTGTAAATACCGCACCCTATCATTGCGAAAAGACCGACGGTAGATGAAGTAGAAACGACATGTCCGCCTTCTCCATGTTTCTGAATTCGCGGCAGTATGGTAACAATACCATTGATTACACCGCCGACGTTCACCATCATGCTGTAGTCCCAGTCTTTGAAGGTGGATGTTACTACGGAACCACCAGAACCTACTCCTGCATTGTTGAACAGCACATGTATCTTACCGAATACTCTCTCGGCTTCGTCGGCGGCGGCTGCATACGCTTCACGATCGGTAATATTCAGGTTAATCGGATGAACCGAATCGGCGGTACCGTGTTCTTTGAAATACGACATCGCTTCATCAAGGGCATCCTGCCGCATATCGATGATACATACCTTCATACCATTCTTGACGAACGCTTTTGCAGTACCAAGTCCAATACCGCTGGCACCACCCGTTATAAAGGCAACTTTTCCTTTTACATCTTCCATTATGTCAACTCCTATTCTCTCATTTACAGGTCTATCCCGCATGACCCGTCGGCACACTTCAGACCGAGTGGCATGCGGAGAGGTTTTTCGTCGAGTTTTATCCCGGCTTTGGGAATCCACTTGTCTATTCCGGTTATCGCGTAATTCCTGTAATCCGTGCTTTGCCAGATTGGATTGGTTTCGCCGCCAACTACGACAAAGTTAATCCCCTCCGGTTTCAACCACGGTGAATCGGCTTTTTTACAGATCCATTCGCTGAGTTCCTCGAGAGTTTCGTATCCGTCATTTTTTATCGTATTGGCGCACAATGGATCCAGGACGAACGTATAGGTACCCATACCGCCCATATTCTTTATTCTTTCGAGTATCTGTTCGCCACTGCCCATCCCGAGGGTCATAACATTCCATCCCCTGAAGATACTTACCGTGCTTTCTTCCGATTTGTAACCTTTCCTTACGTGGAATGGTTCGAACACGCTGCGTTCTTCATTTTCACCGCAGCACTGGTTGGTGAAGCTAAGGCCGTTACCTATAGTAGCCATAAACGTATCCCCGACCCGGGCATCTCCGAAATTGATGGTCATCAACGTCCATGCTCTGCCGATCACAGCATTCGAATAATTGAATGGTCCCATTGCCGCGCCGCCGCAATTCATTCCTATCGTATTACGAACCGGGCCGTTCACCATGACAATACTTCCGTACGAACCGGTCGAACTCGGCATATTGGGATGTTTTGTCTCAGCAATAGCCAGGATAACCGGCAGATGTTCCGGCCTTGCTCCGGCCATTACCGCGCAGACTGCAACTTTTTCTACGGTATATGAGTTCATCTCCTCGTGGGTGGTTACGGTCATCATTCCAACTTCTTCCTGGGGATCGTGGTCTGTACCGGTCAGCATTTCCGCGACTCTCTCCTCGGTAGGAAGGATTATCGGAAGACCGTCAGTCCAGCCATTTTCGAGGAAATACCTGTGAAGGTTTTCTTCCGTGTCCGGCTCCAGTAAGCGTGGTCGTTTCTCTCTTTTGGGGATAACGGGATTCCTTTCCGCGTTCATCAGGGGTTTAGTTAAGGCATTGACTATTTCCTGCATCAACGGAACGCCGGTGACGGGATCATTGCCTTGAACATACTCATGGAGTGTTTCTCTCGGCACCCAGGCGACAGGATACGGAGGAAATGACCAGCGCAATGGCATACCATGCGACCGTCCGTCTCTCAGAACGTAATCTGCGAATCGGGAAGTTACTATAGGCGCGGTCGGAAGATCATAATCTCCTTCTATCGTCCTGGAAAATTCGGCGAGACTCGCCGAACAACCGTCTCAGCCTCCAACTCCGAACACAACACCATCGGCTTCCTTTTTCAGCAGCATCCATGTTTCAGGGTCATCAGCGAATGTATTGCCTGCTTTCACATGAAGTACGGTCTTAACCTCAGGCATATTTTTCGCGAACCATTCCTGGACTTCCTGTAGAAATTCATTCGAACCGGCAAATCCGGTATCGACAAGATAGATCATTTTGCCTTCAAGGGTATCAAGACGCTCAGCCATTCGTCTTGGTAACTCGTTAATATCCATAACTGGCTGGGTTTTCGGATCGAATATGGACATCATTTCCGATCCCGGCTCACCACGCCTGCCGAATTTACCAGTGGGTTGACCCCTGGGATCAAGTACAGTGATTTTTGAATCGTTCATACACAGCTCTCCTGATTATTTCAAGCTTGAACTAACTGTTCCAAACCTGCAAATATTATAGCACCCCATATACATGGAATTCCAAAATGTGGCAGTTTTATAAAGCTTATGGTAATAAAAAATTATCGAATTTGGGGATTGGAAACCGTATTTACTCCAATGTTAAAATCCCGAGAAAACAGAAATGGAGGATATATATACCCTCCATTTTAGTCTAGTGTTTACTGTTACAGGTTTTTGTTAGCTGTCAGGGATTATGCGCACGCAGCTTTACTCAAGGTAAAAAGATAACTATAATCATCCGATTTACACCAGTTAGGATTCTGTGGTTTTATGCGAACTAATACTCCCGAATCGAATTGCACTATATAATCAGTTATTTCTTTTGTCTTATCTCTCCACATGTCGACAATAGTACCATTCAAGTACTCACCGTCACTTTCTTTAATAGTAATCCTGTCACCATAACTTATAACCATGTATTGAGTACCTCCGATATTAGTCTATAACTATCATGTTTCAGGTACAGCTTATACCATCGCCATTCTTCTGGTACATGTCAAATAGGTGGAATTATGGCACGGATTAGTGGGAAAACAGTAGAGATTTGAGGGAGTATAACCAGGCATTACGTGGTTAGCGGAAGTGCATTTCGATATGACAGGAACATAGATGAAACTATGTGTTTAACAAATTATAAGGATCAGATCAATTATTGATGGCTGCTTTAAAGTAATCAGGATTAATATTTACATATTTTCCTGAATTTAGTGCCGTAAAATAGCCGGTTATCATTTCTTTGTTATTCCGCCATATATCCACGATTTCTCCAACAAAGTAAACTCCATCACGATCTTCATCTTTACAAATTATCTTTTCACCAATACTGAGTTCCATCTTCTGTTGTCCCTCCAAATATCGAGTTGTCTATATTTTTACGCTAAAGAATCACATAGAATTACCTGTGCGATATTGTGACTCTGAGGACTAACATTAAAATCCATGTTCAACCTTTTAATCACTATACACCTGAGACATTAAAATTTTGTAAAGAACAACAGGCAAACATTAAGAAAACATTACAAAAACATTTTAGAATAGTACTGATATACGGCTTACTTATTTTTACCTCCGTAATTACCCGACCATGAGCTTGCGGGAAGTTTATTAATTAATTGACCACCAGTTCAGCAAACTCAGAGGGGAAATACCTTCCCTGACTGACATACCTTATACCTCTGACAAGATCGGAACTGGCGGCTTTTTTGGGTATGAATCCGAAAGCTCCTGACTGTTTGGCCACGATCATATTCTCTTCTTCGTCATATTGAGTTAATATCAATACCTTCGTCTCAGGATACTTCTCGCTTATCACTTTGGTAGCTTCGATACCACTCATTACCGGCATAAAGATATCCACCAGGGCAACATGCGGTGAAAACCTCATTACTTTATCCACAGCATCCTGTCCGTTCACTGCTTCACTGATTACCTCCATGTCCTTCTGAAGAGCTATCACTGCCGATATACCGGTTCGTATCATAGTATGGTCATCAACAACCAGTATTTTAATAGTCTTTGTTTTAGCATCTATCAGACTCCTGATTCTGGGTACCAGTGAAACCGGCTCGATCGGTTTAGCAAGGTATTCGTCACCATCTACCTGGATGTTCTCAAAGGTACGCAGTCCTCTGATATTCTGTTCTTCCTGTCGAGCGTCGATTACCAGGATCGGAATATCTTTGTACCGGGGGTGCTTCTCCAGCCACTTGTACATGGCAAAGGTTTGGCCGGCAGGTGCCAGGGTTCCCAGGACTATTACGTCCGGTTCTGACGCCATTATTTCCATGGCATGTTCTCTATCCGATGTGGTGAAAACCTTATAGGTCTTTGCTTCCATTATTCGGCGGCAGGATTCAACGAAGGCCGGTTCATCATCGATTATCAATATCTTTTCTTTCTCTTTCTTCGTAACCGGTTTTTTCCTGGCTACTTTACCACTCGCTGTTTTTGTGCGACTTTTTAATGCTTTCTCAGTCATTTCTCTCTCCCTCCTCTTCAAATATTTGACTATATGTCGATCCTAATCCCGTTGTAGCCGGTTAATCAGGAAGGAACACTTACAGCGCTGGATGCTTCAATAATTTCAGGTACGATCTGCTCGTTTCCAACTGCCATGATATGCACCCCGTCACATAACTTCTCTTCCCTTATTGTCCTTATAAACCTTGCCGCTATTTCCATTCCCTTTTCCAGCCCTTTACCTTTTTCAACCGATGCCAGTTCGTCGATGATTTCCTGTGCGACCAGGATACCGGGAACATTCTTATTCATATACCGTGCTGCTCCGGCGGAACTCAAAACTATAATACCTGCCAGTATTTTTACCTCGAACTGTGACGCGTACTGCATAAACCTACGGAAACTTGCCAGGTCGAAAATTCCCTGGGTCTGGAAAAACCTGGCACCAGAGGATACTTTTTTATCGAACTTAATCAGCTGCGGTTCGATAAAATCAGCTTCCGGGTGGACTGAGGCTCCCGCGAAAAACTGTGGTAATCCTTTAAGCTCATTACCGGCAGTATCGTATCCGGATTCAAGCGTCTTAATTATTTCCAGGAGTTGTACCGAATCGGCGTCGAATACAGGTTTGGCTTCCTTATGGTCACCAACGTCAACGGAATCACCCGTAAGACAGAGTACGTTTACTACATCCCTTGAAAAAGCGAACATCAAATCTGCCTGCAGTGCCAAACGATTCCTGTCCCGGCACGTCATTTGAAAAATCGGTTCGCCGCCATGTTCTTTTACCAGCAGGCATCCGCCCAGTGAAGGATAACGCATTACCGAACTCTGGTGGTCTGTGACGTTGATAGCATCGACCTTATCTTTTAGCAGGTCGATATCATGTATCATTTCCGTCAGGTCAACTCCCTTAGGGGGGCCAATCTCGGTAGTGATAATAAAATCACCGGAATTCAGTTTTTCTTCAAACAGTGAATTAGCCATTATTATCACCTCTGTCATTGCTGGCGATACTCATGATTCTCCTTGGTCTTGGTATTGCCCGGTAGTTCCGGAGCGGGTAATAGCGTCTGATTTTTTCAAGCTGCTGGAGACGTTCGAGCCGTTCATATATCTGTATCCAGGCACAATCCATTTCCATGTTGGCTTCGCATTTTCCGTTTTTCGTGCCGGCACAGGGTCCATTGAGTATTCCCTTCGTACACCGTGTTATAGGACAGATTCCTGCGGTATCATCCAGGCGGCACTCACCGCAGGCAGCACATCGTTCGTCCCAGATACCGGTATCTTTCGTCATTCCCATAAATGACGTATTCACGCCCGGAAGTACCGGTGTATCTGTCAGCTTCTCTGCGATCGCTTGGACTCCGATCCCGCAACCCAGAGACAGTACGGCGTCGATACCATTCACTCTTTCTTCGAGCAGTTCGAGGAACTCCGGATCACATTGCCTTTTCAAGGTTAGTTCGTAAAAGCTATGATTGGATGAACCACCCCGTGTCTGTGCCAGTCTCAATGCATCATGGAGGAAAGAAACCTCGTTTTCACCACCGGCATCGCATACCGTCATGCATGTTCCACAACCAATAATCATGACGTTTTCATACGGTGTGATCATTCTGATTATTTCATCCAGCGGTTTCTGTTCTGCTACTATCAATCTCTCACCTCCTGTTTAATTATCGATGCCAGGTAAGAACCTGATATCTCTTCGAATGCTTCATTAATCTCCATGACAGGATCGGTATCGGTGGTTCCGGGGATGAACAGTTTGAGACGATCGGGTTCGATTCCTATCGATTCGAGAACACTTTTTACTTTATTTACGCGTTTCATTACTTGTGAAGCGGTATTTTCCCTGGCACACTGATCACCGCATCCGGCAATAAACACACTGTCCGCTCCACCCTCAAATGCCCTCAGGAGATGTGAAGGTTCCACTTTGGCAATACATAATACCGGCACTATCCATACTCCTGATTTCGTTCCCCTCCAAAGACCGGCGAGTGTACCGGTACCGAATAATCCGTATTGACAACAAAATCCGATCATCATCGACTCGCGTTTTGATTCCGCCGAAGACCTGAAAACGTGATCCAGTTCTTCGTCGATAAGCCTGATTTCTCTGGTGTTTCTTAGAACTATAGCGTTTGCCGGACATTCTGCCACGCAGATACCACACGCCTGGCACTGGTCGGCAGGTATATTAATAGTCCCATATTCGTCCAGGTAGGGAACATGATAAGGACAAACTCTCAGACAGGTTAGACACGTAGCACACTTGTCCTGGAAGAGAATTTCAGCACCGATTCCACACCGCAGGCATCTCCTGGCTTCGTTTATTGCTTCCTCCCAGCCATAACTCAGCTCTATTGGCTGGAAATCTTTCGTCCGAAGCTCAGGAGATAATACCTGCGGCTCGCTCCTGCCTATCGTTCGTATTGCGTTTATTGTCTCCGGCTTTAGTTCTGAGGTTACTTTACCTCTTTCGTTTTTTGGATTCGTCGGATACCTGTGCTGAAGGAAATCGTCTATACGGTTTGCTGCTAACTTTCCCGCAGCGAGCGCTTCTGTAACCGTCGCCGGGCCGGTTACTGCATCTCCACCGGCAAACACTCCTTGTCGATTTGTTGTCAAAGTAACGGGATCAACGTGAATGGTACTCCCTCTTCCTATACTTACCCCGAAATCTCCCGGTGTCTGTGGTGCCTGACCAGTGGCAATGATAACAGAATCTAATATCTTATCCTTTTCACTACCTTCAACAGGAACAGGCTGCCGACGCCCACTGGTATCCGGTTCACCGAGTTTCATTTTTACGCAAGTAAGGTGAAGCTTTCCTTCGTTTCTCGTTATTTTTGTAGGGGTTGTCAGATATTGAATCCGGATTTTTTCTTCGATTGCCTGCTTCACTTCCTCCGGATCTGCCGGCATCTCTTTTTTACTTCTCCGGTATAAGATGGTCACTTTTTTTACTCCGAGTCTTGCCGTGGTACGTGCGGCATCGATTGCGACATTTCCTCCACCCACTACAGCAACACTATCACCAGGAATCGGATGTAATCCCAGGTTTACTTCTCGGAGGAATGTTGCCCCGTCTATTACCCCGGGACTGTCCTCACCTTCTATTCCCATTTTCAGACTTTGATGAGCGCCTATAGTAACAAATATCGCTTTGTATCCAAGTTCAAACAGTAGGTCGAGTGATACTACCCGTGTGTTCGTTCGGATCTCTACGCCAATCTGATTCAAGCGGTAGACTTCCGTATCGAGAACTTCTCTCGGAAGCCTGTATTGTGGGATACCCACTCTGAGCATCCCGCCAACCTCTGTATGTGCTTCAAAGACAGTCACCGGGTATCCCAGCGTCCTGAGATAATACGCACAGGACAAACCTGCCGGACCAGATCCTACTATCGCTACCTTTTCCGAGTGCTTTGTTTCTGCTTCTGCCTGTACCATCCGGTCGCCTCCGAATTCCACCGCGAACCGTTTTAAAGAACGGATTGCTATCGGACCATCTACCTGACCTCGACGGCATTTTTCTTCACAGGGATGAGTACAAACGTGAGCGCAAATCGATGGGAATGGATTTCCGTTCCTGATTATCTGGAGTGCTTCCATCACTTTGCCTTGTGCAACAAGGTCTACGTATTCACGGATATCCATTTTCAACGGGCAGGCATCCTGGCAGGGAGGTACCAGACTGTTATCGGTGTACGTTTCCGGGCGACCAGTTGAAATAATCCGTCTCTCACTTTTTTCGACCGTATTCATCACACTCTCCCTGTAAATTTATACTTACTAGCTTAATATTAGTCTTCAGAGATATTTCTTCAATGGGTTATTACAGGGAAGAGAGATGGATTGTATCTGGATTCAGCATTAGGGAAAGACCCTGAATATACACTAGGGAAAATACCTGATATTCGCAGAATGGTAGAATTCATCTGGCAATCAGGAGAGGATTATGCGTTTGCGAATAGCATACCTGATAAGGTCGGTCTTGTTATGAATGTTCAGTTTATTCATCAGTCGGGTTTTATACCATTCAACTGTCTTCGGGCTGACTACCAGTAAGGAAGCGATTTCCTTTGCAGTGTGCCCTTCGGCTACCAGTTTGAAGACTTCTTTTTCTCTATCGGTCAGAAGTTTATAAGGGTCACGTTCGTCATCGAGTGATGTTTTATGTTGGTAGTCTTTCACCAGAACGGTGGCTGCTTCAGAAGAAAGATATGAATCGCCATTATAAGCGGTGTGTATTGCCGTGGCAAGTTCCGAAAAAGCCGCCATTTTCGTGACAAAGCCACGTGCTCCAGCTTCAATAACCGGGATCACATACTCACTATCGTCATATTGTGTCAGGACTATAACCTGGATACCGGGATATTCCTTTTTTATACGCCGGGTCGTTTCAAGCCCTCCCATTACAGGCATTGCCAGGTCCATCAGTACGACGTCGGGAGGATTTTGTCGTATTTTTTCAAGCGCTTCGATTCCGTCAGAAGCTTCACCGATTACCTCGATGTCTGATGAAAGAGACAATAAAGCACGAACTCCCGCCCGTACCAGGGTATGGTCATCGACTATCAGAACTTTAATTTTCTTCATTCTCGGTATCCTTGTGTATGGGGAGTCTGGCGATGCCTTTTGTGCCTTTTCCCGGTTCCGACTGCACATATCCTTCACCACCTGCTAAATGAAGTCTTTCCCTCATTGTAAACAGGCCAGCCCCTCTTCCACTTGATTCCACCCTGGTGAGTTTACTAACATCGAATCCTTTTCCATCATCCTCGATAAATAACTCGCACTGATTTTCATCACATTCAAGTTTGATAGAAACGTTTTTTGCTGCCGAGTGCTCCATGATATTACCGATCAAACCCTGGGCGACGCGGAACAAAGTAATCTCCACCTCGGAAGGAAATCTGCCTTCCGTACCAATAAATTCGGCTGATACGTTAATATTAAGTGGTTCAAGTGTATCCTTGGCATAACGGTGTATTGCAGCAGCCATTCCAAGTTCATCAAGGAGCGTGGGACGCAGTTCCTTCATAATTCTGACGACTTCATATCCGGCATGGACTGCAAAAGCATGCGTCTCTTTTACCATGTTGAGGAACTCTTTATCACCGATGCCTTTCATTTCAGCAAGTGTTATTATTGCCTGCAGGCTCAATGTCATACTGGTAATTGCCTGACTCGTATCATCATGGAGTTCCCTGGCTATCCTTTTCCGTTCCTCTTCCTGAGCCGTCAGGGAAAATCTCAGGAGCGTCCTGTATCGTTCTCCCAGTCTGGCTAATCTTTCGTGCAGTCGTGCCTGTTCGATAGTACTTCCGAGGTAATCTCCGATCGAACTCAAAAGCGACATCTCGTCTACGCTAAATCTTCCTGCCATGTGACTGGCTATATTCATCACGCCTACTACTCGTTCTTTCGATTTTAGAGGTATACTTACAAAACCTCTGAGACCCTCAGAGGTTACCAGGTCAGGATTAGCAGTACGTTTTTCCTTTGAAATATCTTCCAGTATTACAGGTTCTCCTGTTTCAGCAACCGTCCCCGCAATTCCTTCACCAAGCGAAATTCTGATCGTCTCAGCATAGTTCGTAGAAAGTCCGCGATAGACATGATAATGCAGCGATTTGGTGTTAGCATCAACCAGTAAAATTCCTCCAATATCACCATTAATTAGTTCGAGAACGCTGTCCAGTGCATTGGAAAGGGTGGTATCAAGATCATGGAACCCGCTGAGAGCGCTCGATATCTGGCTAAGCGCCAGTAACTGGTGATGACGCCGGACGATCTGAGTTTCAAGTTCCCTTTCTGCTGTAACGTCTTTTCGTAATTCTATAACAGCGGTAATATTTCCATGTTCGTCGTGCAGAGGAAACGCCGTGATCTTGTAATATTTTATCGCATCAGGGAATGAAACAGGGTGGATAACTGCAGCCTGTTTATCTTTCTCAATGACTCTCCTCAGCAGGCAGTCCCAGAGAGGTTCACTGCAGGGAGTTTCTCTGTTGTAGAGTACTTCGTAGCAGCGCTGGCCAATGAAAGATTCTTTTTCGTTCTGAACTCTATTACGAAGAATCGAATTCGAATAGATAACTCTATATTCAGTATTGATGATTACAATTTCATCTTCGATAACGTCGAGGACATCCTGGAGGATTGCTTCAAGACCAGCACTTTCAATTGATTTCCGTACCGTGCTTCCAGTGCTATCCATTGTACCACCCCTCCACTGTACTCCTGAGTTCAAAGTATCCTAACTAATACAATATGTCAATAAGTATAAACCCCTATAAAAATTACCTGTAACATCTGAATAGAAAGTCTCATGGAACAAGCGTACCGATATAATGACAATAACCAGGTTTTTCCCCGAAATATCAGTGTGACACCCAGGAAAAACCCTAAGCGGACATGCCGGATTCCCGGCATGTCCGCTCGTATTCGTCCTCGGAGTATTTTAGTCTAACTCTCGGATTGGGTTTTCTTTTCTTCTATTATTTTTGCCTTGCTCTGTGGCTCTTCCGGTGGATTCAGCAAGACTTCGGCAGCTTCACCCATATTGTTTGTATATCCCGCGGTAGTCGATATCTCCAGGAATACAAAGGGTTTTGTTATTTTCTTTACTTTAAGGGGGCAATGCTGAAGTCCCGGCGGTATTGAAACAACCGTAGCGCTGGTAATTATATGCTCTTCCTGTTCTTCGCCAAGGCAGATACTGATTTCAGCGCCTAAATCGTTGATATCTTCAGGATTTCCACCGATGAAGCAAAGCAGCTCATGGAAATCATGCGAATGTGGCATTGGTGCTTCATAATTAGTGTTGATGCAATGGTAGCCAAGAGTTGTACCATTTCTAAACTCATTATGATGGGCGAATATTGACATGCCTGTCATGCCTGGTTCCGTATCTTTGAAAAACGGTCCTTTGATAATGTTTCTCCAATATTTCTTCTTTTCCATTTAACTCTCCTCTATCAATTCATTTAACTGATTAAAGCTCTTTATTTTTATATACTTTCCAGTGCTTCAGGTCAACTGTCACCATAGTGATGCCATAAAATTTAAGCCGTAGATCCAACGTGAGCGGATACAGCAACATAGAATATTGTACAATAATTGGACATTGATTATTTTCAGGAGTATAATATTTGAACAGATGGCAAGCCAGCGATTTATACATACTCAATCTGTAAAGATGCAGCCTGTCATGTCACAGGCTATTGTAATGCAGCAGGCAAATTTTCTGCAGATGTCTGATGTCGACTTTCATAAGCTGATTTCTGAACTGGAACAGGATCCTCTGTTTATTCAGCTTTATCGTAGAGAAAAACTGATACAGTATCGAAAATACTCCGGCACTGATATTCATCCGTTGTCTTTGCATATTGACGATTATCAAGTATCAGGCAGTGTTTCCCCCGACGTTGAGGAATTAATCGCTAAATACCCCGAAATTTTAAATATCATCAGAAGTATTGGTGATGATAAATTTAAAAAGTTTTTCCTGTACCCACAGGAAAATTACTCGCTCGAAGATATTTCGATTATGTGTAGTATAAGTGTCCGCGAAATAGAAGCTATTAATTCACTGGTAAATGAGGTGTCTGTTTTCAGTACGTTTTATCATCCTCCCGATTCCGGGGCTCAAATACTGGCTTATACCTGCCTGGCATCGCTTGAAATTAATGCAGAGGATTTCACTATCAGTTACTTATCACCGGTCTACGCGCGGGGACGTTACATTATCGATTATGATAACATCGAAAAACTTCTGATAGAGCGTGATCTGCATAAAACTGATATTACTGGAATAAGGAAAATTTTGAGTAAACTTGAATTCATCAATCAACGGAAGAATATCATCCAGAAAATACTCGTATGCCTTGTTAACAAACAATCACTTTACCTGAAAAGCGGCAAACAGAATACTCTTCTTCCGTACAGCCAGAAAGAACTTGCCAGTGAAATCGGCACCGTACCCAGTTCGGTCAGTCGCGCAATGCGATTGAAGAGTATAATAACGCCATGGAATGAAGAAATCCCCTTAAAGAATTTATTACCGAACATGCACGTGTTTAAAAAGGAACTGGTAAAACGCATATTGGAGACTGAACCAACATTACAGTCCGATGAAGTGATACGTAAAATAATACGGGATAGGTTCGGAGCGCAAATTTCACGTCGCTCTATATCAGCGTTAAGGAAAGAACTTGGTATCATTTTAAAAGGTAACGGTTGAAGAGGTGAGAGATAGAGATGAGCATTATTTACAGTATACGCGAGAACTGCTCAGGATGTTATGCCTGTGTTCGCAACTGTCCGGTAAAGGCAATCCGTATCAGAGATGGTCTTGCCGAGGTAGTTAAAGAGCGTTGCATCGATTGTGGCAACTGTATCGATGTTTGTGTCGCTAAAGCAAAGCTAGCTGAAAGTGATGTAGAGAAAGTATGGGAATTACTTGGTAAATCGACTGAGACTATCGCCGTAATATCTACCGCTTTTCCTGCTGCATTTCTGGACTGCACCTCAAAACAGCTTGTCGGTGCTTTAAAGAAACTGGGTTTCGGCGAGGTCATGGAGGACTCATTCGCGGCAGAACTGGTAGGGGTCGAATATGCTCATTATCTACAGGAAACGGACATTAAGCCGGCTATCTCATCAAACTGTCCTGCTGTTGTTACGTATATACGAAAATACCACCCATCACTTGTAAAAAATATTGTTCCTATAGTTTCACCGATGATAGCGACCGGACGGATTATCAAGAAAATTCACAATCCGGATGCTAAGGTTGTCTTTATCAGTCCCTGTGTAGCGAAAAAAACAGAGAGTCTTGATCCTGATGTTGCAGGAGTAATAGACGGTGTTATTACATTTACAGAACTCAAATCTATGATGAATTCGCGGAGAATATTCCCGGCTGAAACACAGGAGGAAGACTTTGACGGGCCATCATCACAGATCGGACGACTTTTCCCTATATCGGATGGACTCCTGAGGGTTATTGGCCTTGAAAACAATGTTCTAAATAATGATGTAATCAGTGTTCATGGCAGGGATTATGTAGTGAAGATCACCGATGAATTTGCCAACGGCGAGGTTACATCAGATATTGCCCATATATACTTCTGCCATGGATGCATAGGCGGACCTTCGATAGACAATGATTTGAGTACACCGAGAAGGAAAGAACTGGTAGTCCGGCATGCCAGGAGCAAGAACATACCAGCGTTTGCAAAAGATGATCTAAGCAGGTATGCAGAAATAAACCTTAGGCGAATATTCACTCCAGCACAGTTAACACCCTTGCCATATGACGAGAAGGAAGCTTTTCAAATCACACTCTCGCTTGGAGGGACCGATTGCGGAGCCTGTGGATATAACTCCTGTCGTGATCTTGCCGAATCGATATGCATGGGAATGGCGGAAATCGAGATGTGCTGGCCATATGTCCTCAGACAGTTAAAAACTACTCAGAAAGGGTTAATAAGAACTGAAAAATTATCTTCACTTGGTCAAATGGCAGCTTCCATAGCACATGAAGTAAATAATCCACTCGCAGGGGTACTGACCTATACTCAGCTTCTGGAGAAAAAGATAGCGGGGGGAAAGTATGATGAAAAGACTGCGCAGGAGTATTTATCCAAAATGGAAGCCGAACTGATTCGCAGTACCAAGCTTATACGCAATCTGCTTGATTTCGCCCGGCAGTCGCCACCGAGTATGAGACTGGTTAGCATCAACAATGTAATAACCAAGTCGCTGGAGATAGCGTCACATTCTGCAAAACTGCAGCACATAGAAGTTCGTCAGGAACTGGATCCGCAGCTTCCTGAAATAATGGCTGACTTCGACCAGCTTCAGCAGGTGTTCATTAACCTGATCATCAATGCTATCCAGGCTATGCCGGATTCTGGGATACTTACGCTGTCAACTCGACTTGAAAATAACTTAATTCACGCCGAAGTGAAAGATACGGGTTATGGAATTTCAGAAGAAAATATGTACTCTCTGTTTACGCCGTTCTTTACCACCAAGGACGCGAATAAGGGAGTAGGGCTTGGCCTGGCGGTAGCGCATGGCCTTATAGAAAACCATAAAGGTCGAATAAATGTAGAAAGTAACGAGGGGGAAGGCACGACGTTTAGCGTAGTATTGCCGGTAGAAAATGACGAATGAAATTAAGATACTCATTGTCGATGACGAACCCATAATTCGAGATTCTTTACACGACTGGCTTGTTGATGAAGGATATGAGATATTAACTGCGGAAGATGCAACCAAAGCCCTGGAAATCCTAAAGGCTGAAAATCCCGTAATAGCCATCGTCGATCTTATTATGCCTGGAATCGATGGTATCGAATTCCTTAGGAGAGCAAAAAAAATCCAACCTGATATTGAAGTTGTGGTTATGACTGCTTATGCCAGTATTGCCACTGCTATCGTTGCTATCAAAGAAGGCGCCTACGATTACATTGAAAAACCATTCTCACCGGAACGGATTACATTGATACTGGAAAAGCTTGTGAACCATCGGAAGCTTATCGAGGAAAATCTCAGTTTACAGGAAAAACTTGATGAAAGAGATAAGGTCGATGATATTGTGACACGCAGTCCAAAGATGAGACAGGTAATAGAATTGACCAGGGTTGTTGCGAACAGCAATGCCACCGTCCTGATTACTGGAGAAAGCGGGACAGGGAAGGAACTGGTGGCACGGGCAATACATTCCAACAGCCCTCGCAGCAAAAGATCATTTGTAGCCGTAAGCTGCGCCGCATTACCGGAAAGCCTGCTTGAAAGTGAATTATTCGGCCATGAGAAAGGTGCTTTTACCGGAGCGAGTATGCGGAGGAAAGGAAAAATCGAACTTGCTCACAATGGTACTCTTTTTCTTGACGAGATAGGTGAAATGAGCCCGAATATTCAGGTACACCTGCTCAGGGTACTCGAGGAAAGGGAATTCACTCGCGTAGGTGGAAATGAACTTATAAAGGTTGATGTACGCCTTGTTTCTGCTACCAATCGCGATCTTCAGGCAGCTCTCAGAGATAATACGTTTCGTGAGGATCTTTATTACCGTTTGAATGTTGTGACTATCGATCTTCCCCCTTTACGGGAAAGGACCGAAGATATTCTGCTGTTGGCTGACTATTTTCTCAAGAAGTTTGCTATTGAGAACATGAAAAAGGTAACCGGTTTTTCCAAAGAAGTGACAGAATTCCTGTTTAAATATCCCTGGCCGGGAAATGTGCGTGAACTCGAAAACACCATCGAAAGGGCTGTGATCCTCGCACAGGAGGAAGAAATCCAGCTTAAAGACCTTCTTCAGAAGAACTCTCCGCTGGTGGTATCATCTTCCGGTAATTATACTCTGAGAGAAGTAGAGACGCGGCATATTCGGGATGTACTAAATGACACGGGAGGAAATTATTCTCATGCTGCTAAAATGCTGGGGATATCACGGGTTACCTTATATAACAAGGTTAAAAAATACCAGATAAATGTAAAGGAATAAAACAGGAACCGTATAGTATCTTTACACTGTAAATAACATACTACTTTTATTTTGCTGTGGCTGCCCTGAAACAGGCAGCTTTTTTTTGGCATAAAAATTGCAGTAATTAATTTTAGGGATGGTATTAAAAAAGGAGGTTTTTATGGCAGAAGTACCTGACAAAACAAACCGGATCCTGGTTGTAGAAGACGAGGAAATAGTCAGAGACTCCCTGCGAGACTGGTTGACCGATGCGGGTTACCATGTCGAGACTGTTGAAGATGGCGAGAAAGCAATAGCCACTCTAAACAGCAGGGAATATAAGCTGATTATCGTTGATCTGCGTTTACCGGGAAATGACGGCCTGGAAGTCTTACGACAGGCGAAAATGATCCAGGAAGAACTCAAGGGCATAGTCATCACCGCTTATCCTTCAGTACAGTCAGCGATAGAGGTTATGAGAGAAGGGGCTGTCGACTATATAGTGAAACCCTATAATCTCAACGTTCTGGAAGAATCGATACAGAAAGCCCTGGGGCCGGTTCAGGCTGAAATCAAAGCCAGGAAAGACGAAGACAAGATAATAACAGGGCCGGACATACCTTTGAGTGTTCCGGAGAATATCAGGAGTGAAAGCAGCAGCTCTGCTCTGATACAGACGCTGCTGGCTATCCAGGCTCAGAACAATTACCTGCCCGAAGACGCACTTATCTGGGTAAGTCGGCAACTTGCGGTTCCACTCACGCGAATATATAACGTCGCTACTTTCTATAAAGCATTCAGCCTGAAACCACAGGGACGCCACCTCGTATCTGTTTGCATGGGAACGGCCTGTCATGTCCGGGAGGCTCCGCGCCTGCTGGATAAGGTTACCGACACTTTACAGATTAGTCCGGGAGAGACTACCAGGGATCTCCAGTTCAGTTTAACTACCGTGAACTGCCTGGGTTGCTGTGCTCTCGGTCCAGTCATGATGATAGATGACAAATACTACAGCAACCCGTCAATCGAAGAACTGAAGGGATTATTCGAATCTCTCAGACTGGAAAAGGAGGCAGTGTAATGGTAGCTGGAAATCCATTAAAAGTAGCGGTAAAGGTAAAATCAAGGGAAGACCTTGAAAAAATCAGAAAAGATATCCTGGAAAAACGTGACAGCGCCAAACTCACGGTGACAATATGTTCCGGTACGGGATGCCGCGCTTATGGAAGCGAAAATGTATATGACGCATTTAATGATGAGATTGCGAAACAGGGCCTTGAGGACAAGGTTACTATGCGAAGTACCGGATGCCATGGTTTCTGCGAGAGAGGAACGATCGTCGTTATCTTCCCCGAAGAAATATGTTATCTTCGCGTAAAACCTGAAGATGTTCCTGAGATAATATCGGAAACCCTTCTTAACGGTAAAATAATCGACAGACTACTTTACGAAGATGAAAACGGTCAGAAACTGACGCACGAAAGCGATATTCCTTTCTATAAGTTACAGAACCGGATTGTCTTCGGCAACAACAAATTCGTCGATCCTAAGAACATAGAGGATTACCTTGCTCTCGGTGGATATTCCGCCCTGAGTAAAGTCCTCTCCGGTATGACTCCTGAACAGGTGGTAGAAGAAGTAAAGAAGGCAAACCTGCGTGGTCGCGGCGGCGGCGGATTTTCAGCAGGTGTGAAGTGGGAAACCACACGCAATGCCCCCGGCAATATTAAATACGTGATAGTAAATGCGGATGAAGGCGACCCGGGTGCCTACATGGACCGAAGTCTTCTTGAAGGGAATCCTCACAGTGTCCTGGAAGGGCTGATAATCGGTGGATATGCTATAGGTGCTAACCAGGGTTATGTTTATGTACGCCAGGAATATCCGCTGGCTGTTGAGAATCTCTACGTAGCTCTCGAACAGGCTCGCGAGTACGGATTTATCGGTACGGATATACTGGGAAGCGGATTTGACTTTGATGTCATGGTTCATAAAGGCGCCGGTGCTTTCGTTTCCGGTGAATCCAGTGCCCTGATGTCGGCTATCGAAGGTAATGTCGGTGAACCGCGACCAAAATACATTCGGACTGCGGTAAGTGGTATCTGGGAAAGACCAAGTAACCTCAATAACGTGGAAACATGGGCAACGGTACCCCTTATACTTGATAAAGGCGCCGACTGGTTCAAATCTATCGGAACCGAAAACAGCAGCGGAACCAAGATATTCTCGCTGGTAGGCAAGGTAAATAACACCGGCCTGGTAGAAGTCCCGATGGGTATAACCCTCCGAGAGATTATCTATGACATCGGGGGTGGAATTCCGGGTGGTAAAAAGTTTAAAGCGGTACAGACCGGCGGGCCATCGGGAGGTGTCCTGCCTGAGAGTATGCTGGATATCAAGGTAGACTTCGATGAACTATCGAGGATTGGATCCATGATGGGTTCCGGCGGCATGATTGTAATGGATGAGACGACCTGCATGGTCGACGTAGCCCGGTATTTCCTTGATTTTCTTACCGACGAATCATGCGGAAAATGCACTCCCTGTCGAGAGGGTGTCCACCTGATGCTGAAAATCCTTAATCGGATCTGTGCAGGAAACGGAGAAGAAGGAGACCTTGAAAAACTTGAGGAGATAGCCGATACGGTCCAGACAGCTGCTCTATGCGCGCTCGGTCAGACTGCCCCTAACCCGGTCCTCAGTACACTGAAATATTTCCGCGACGAATATTTAGCTCATATCAGGGATAAACGCTGCCCGGCCGGTGTCTGTAAGAACCTCATCTCCTACAGTATCGACTCAGCCAAATGTAAGGGTTGCGGAATTTGTCTCAGGAACTGCCCTGTAGAGGCTATCAGTGGTGAAAAACAGAAACCACATACCATTAACCAGGCAAAGTGCACGAAGTGCGGTACCTGTCTTGAGGTTTGCCCTGAGAATTTCGGTGCCGTCATTAAACTATCCGGAGGAAAACCGGTTGAAATCGCAGGAGCGAGGTAAAGGAGAAGAGAAATGAGTACAAAAGATGTTAAACCGATCCTGCTTGTAGAAGATGAAACAGTATTACGTGAATCAGTCAGAGACTGGCTGGTAGACGTCGGCTATGATGTTCATACCGCCGAGGATGGTGAGCAGGCTATGAAAACTGTCGCTGAACAGGAATTCGGCCTGGTCATCCTGGATCTCAGACTGCCCGGAAAAGATGGACTCGAAGTACTGAAGGAAGCGCGAGAAAAGCAGCCAACCATTAAAGGAATAATAATTACAGCCTATCCTTCGGTCGAAACTGCCGTTGAAGCCGTAAAGAGAGGTGCCATTGATTATCTCCCGAAACCATTCGATCTTAATTACCTTGAAGAGGTTATCGAAAGGTCACTCGGACCGGTACAGATCGAGATAAAACCAACTCCTGCTGAAGAGAAAGTCCCCGAGAAAGCGGTACCAGTACAGGAAGAAGTCACCATGACTATCAACGGAAAAGAGATAAAAGCTACGAAAGGTATGACTGTCCTGGAAGCCGCTAAAATGGCCGGCATCGACATACCGACTCTCTGCTACCATGAAAACCTTACGCCTTATGGCGGCTGCCGATTGTGTACAGTGGAGATAACGAAAGGTAAAAATTCAAGACTGGTCACATCATGCGTTTATCCGGTCGAGGAAGGTCTTGAGGTAAAAACCGATTCTGAACCTGTCATAAAAGCACGTAAGATGATTCTCGAAATGATGTGGCGTCGGGCTCCGGGTTCTCATGAAATTAAGAAATATGCTGTAAAATATGGAATAGACAGGGATAAGTTCGAGATAGAGCCGACGTACTGTATTCTCTGTGGTTTGTGCGTGCGTTACTGCCGGGAAGTCAAGAAGAAAAACATGCTGGGATTCATCGGAAGGGGAACGGAAAGAGAAGTAATGTTCCTTCCGGGCGCGGATTTCAACGAATGCCTGGCTTGTGGAGAATGTTATAAGCTCTGTCCGACCGGTGTGATGCCGTCTAATTACGGACTGGCGAAACTCCCGAAATAATAACTAATCTCTTTCATACACCCAAGACATGTAAAAGTCTCGATGGTAATCGACCATCGAGACTTTTTATGTTGATTGAAGAACGGGCATGCTTCAGGCATGGAAAAGGAACGGATATAGTGCTACAATGCATAAGAATATTCTATGGGATAATTCCGTTATCAAGAAAAACCGGAATTACCAAATCGTGAATACTCCGTATTATCCATACTTCCAAGGAATAGAGTATTGAAGAAATCTTCCTTGCGGATTCTACTGCTCCTGTCACTGTGTATTGTGTTGATGGCACTTTCAGGCTGTACAGGAAAACAACTTGAGAGATTCGAGGAAACCCGATCCCTTATGGATACATTTGTCACGGTTATTATTTATGAAAGTCCGGATACAGGGCAGGAATCGATTGATGCGGCCTTTACACGCATGGAGGAAATAGAGACCATCGCCACGACCTGGGACAGTAAAGGAGAAGCCTACCGGTTAAATGAAGCCGGATACCTGGATAATCCGTCCGAAGAACTGCTTGAAATGATTGAGTTATCGCTTGAGTTTAATGAAATAACAGATGGTTGTTTCGACATTACCGTACAACCACTCTTAGACCTGTGGCAGTACGATCCTGATGCTGAGAAGCAGTTCTGGGAACTGGATAAATCAGACCAGCAATCGGCAATCGATGCCACCATGAAGCTGGTCGGAAACGATCGCATTATCCTGGATGGAAACACTATCAGATTGACAGAAGGCAGCAGTATTACCCTTGGAGGAATCGCCAAGGGCTATGCAGCAGATGAAGCCCTCGAAACTCTAAAAGACCTTGGGATAAAACATGCCCTGGTAAATGCGGGAGGTGATATCAGGACACTGGGAACCAAGCCGGATGGGGAAAGCTGGGGAATAGCACTGGTCAATCCCGATGATACGACTCAGAGTCTGGCCAGTTTTGTGGTGGAAGGTCAGGCTGTTACTACGTCCGGAAATTACGAACGCTATTTCAATCCAGACAAATCCGCACATCATATTATCAATCCTAAGACAGGTTTTTCAGCGGATATGTGCATCAGTGTCACTATTATTGCAGAGAGTGGGACACGCGCCGACGCCCTGGCGACCGGAGTATTTGTTCTTGGTCCTGATAATGGTATGGACCTTGTTGAAAATCTCGATGATGTTGAAGCTTTGATTGTCGATACAGCCCGAAATATCTACCGTTCTTCAGGGCTGGCCCTGTACCTGATTGATGAGTAAATGATATGGATTTTTCGCAAATTATTCTGAAAAAGAAAAAAGCCTCGACCGGAATACAGGTGGCTCATAATAAAGTCACCGCAGGAAGCCCTGTCGAGACAATGCCGTTACCTGAAAAAGTAATCCTCTCCATGCAGCAGAATATCGGTGCTGCGTGTTCTCCGGTAGTGAAGAGAGGTGATAAAGTTCTTGCCGGGCAAAAAATAGGAGATTTTGACGGTTTCGTAAAATCGCCGGTTCACGCGACCATATCCGGCGAAGTTACCGGTTTGACTACCCTGGTTAATCCTCCTACCGGTCAGCCTGTAGGAGCGATTGTAATTACTTCGGACGATGAAGATAACCATGTGGAACTTGAACCTCCGAAAGAACTGGATTCTCTTTCGAATGAAGAAATCCTTGAAAAGATAGGTGAGTACGGACTTGTCGGACTCGGTGGAGCCACATTCCCTACCCGTGTTAAGCTTTCTCCGTCTGCAGATACAAAGATAGATACCGTGATCCTTAACGGCTGTGAATGCGAGCCATGGGTAACCTCTGACCATAGAGTAATGCTGGAATACGGAGCTAAGGTACTTTCGGGACTCAATATTATCAGGAAACTATTATCACCTGAAAATATCTATATTGCGATTGAAGATAATAAGCAGGATGCTATCGAGCATCTTGAAGGCCTGATACAGATGATGGGCTATAAGGGTATTTTCAACATTGTTCCATTGAAATCCACCTACCCTATGGGCGGTGAAAAAATTCTGACCGAGGTAATACTGGGAAGGCAGGTGCCAATCGGAGGACTGCCTACCGGAGTCGGAACTATCGTCCAGAATGTCAGTACCGCTAAGGCTATCCATGAAGCGGTCCTGGAAAATAAACCCTATATTGAAAAAATTGTAACGGTCACCGGTATGGTCAGAAATCCTAAAAATCTGCTGGTGAGGATCGGTACGCCGATAACCGACCTTATCGAGTATTGCGGCGGAATAGAGGACGCGGCCAACGAAGTAATTTTGGGCGGACCGATGATGGGTATCTCTCAGTTCGACCTTAGTTTTCCTGTTACCAAGGGCACCAACTGTATTCTTGTTAAGCAAGGCAGGCATATCCAGGAACATGACTGTATACGTTGCGGCTCATGCCTGGATGTCTGTCCGATGCATTTGATGCCGACGGATTATGTCAAGTATGTCAAGGCAGGACTGTATGATGAGTGCTCGAAAGAATACATCGAAGACTGCTTCGAGTGCGGGTGCTGCAGTTATTCCTGCCCTGCGAATATCCCGATAACTCAGTATATCAAAGTGGCGAAGAGTGAAATAAACAAGAGGAAAGCCAGGTAATGAGTGCCGTAAGAGAACTTTTGGTATCGCCGGGGCCGCACCTCTGGAGAGAAACCTCCATAAACAGGGTGATGTATATCGTGATCCTCACCCTGCTGCTGCCTGCAGGAGCGGCAGTCTATTACTTCGGTACCCGGGCTATATTCCTGATTCTTGGCTGTATTGTGGCGTCAGTAGTAACAGAGTACGGTGTCAAGAAACTCAGGAAACGAACCTTTCATATGGACGGAAGCGCGGTTATTACCGGACTTCTGCTGGCGCTGGTACTTCCTCCTTCCCTGCCCGTATGGATGGCAGTGGTAGGTGCGGTATTCGCTATCGCTATCGTCAAGGAATCATTCGGCGGACTGGGTCACAATATATTCAATCCGGCCCTCGGCGCCCGTGCTTTTCTTTCGTTATGCTTTCCGGTTGAAATGACGACCTGGATTTCGCCTTCAGGATTTTCCCCCGACGCAATAACCAGCGCTACACCGCTGGGCGAACGATTCGTCTGGGAAGGCAGTAAGACCGCTTTATATGGTGATATGCTGTTAGGCAATACCGGCGGTTCGCTGGGAGAAACAGCGGCTCTCCTCATAATCATCGGGGGGATTATTCTTATCATATTGAAGTTGATCGACTGGAGAATACCTGTTGCTTATATCGGTACGGTCGCACTGTTTACCCTCATTCTCGGAGAAGACGTTTTGTACTATCTCTTGTCCGGCGGTCTGATGCTGGGAGCTTTCTTTATGGCGACAGATTACGTCACCTCGCCACTCACGCGAAAAGGAAAGGTAGTCTTTGGTATCGGTGCGGGAATTATTACGACAATAATACGAATATACGGAGGAATGCCTGAAGGCGTATGTTTCTCAATATTGTTTATGAACGCGGTTACACCCCTCATAGACAGGTATATGAAAACCCGACCCTACGGACTGGTGAAGAAGGCAAAAAGTGAAGCGTAAAATTAAAGAACTCTACCCGATTGTATTCATTACGATAGTTGTACTTATTTCTATCAGCCTTCTTGCGTTTACGGATAATGTTACCGATGCAAAGCGTGAAGAACAGAGAGAACAAAGAGTTACGGAAATGCTGTCAGACATGTTTCCCGATATGGATAGTTATGACCAGGTTGATGAAATCTACGTTATACACGACGATTCGGACATAATCGGGTATGCCTACATAGCCCAGGGAAAAGGTTACGGGGGATTAATCGATATCCTTGTCGGACTGGAGGATGAGGACACGATTAAGGGCATCGATATAATCAAACATTCTGAAAGTCCCGGTCTAGGAGCCAGGATTGTCGAGGATGAATACCGGGACCAGTATATCGACCTCGATATCGCAGACTCCGAGATGAATTTCAATGGAGGTCAAGTCGATTCGATCACAGGGGCTACTATCAGTTCGAAAGCGGTGGCTGATGCTGTAAGGACTACCGCCCTTGAGAAAGTACAGGCACTATTCGGTAAGGGAGGTGATCAGGACGAGTAAATTCTGGAAGGAACTGGCCAAAGGAATTATCATTTCTAATCCCGTATTCGTACTGGCCCTGGGTCTGTGCCCGTCACTTGCCGTCAGCGGCAACCTGGACAATGCCCTGGGAATGAGCGCCGGTGTCCTGTTCGTTTTACTGGGGTCGAATATTATAATATCTCTTATCAGGAATGCCGTTCCCAATATAGTCCGAATCCCCGTCTTTATCGTTATAATCGCAACGTTCGTTACTGTTATCGGTCTGCTGTTTGAGGCATACGTGCCAAGCCTTTACGATTCTCTCGGTATTTATCTGCCGCTTATCGTTGTTAACTGTATTATCCTGGGCAGAGCTGAAGCGTTCGCTTCGAGAAACCGGGTGTTATACTCCATAGCCGATGCTCTTGGAGCCAGCATCGGTTTCATGCTGGCGCTGGTGCTGATAGCACTGTTCAGACAGATACTGGGTACCGGAGGTCTTTCGGTCTTCGGTGTCGAACTTTTCACCCTTCCCGTACTGGGAGACCACCCGATGCTATTCTTTATTCTTCCACCGGGCGCCTTCCTGGTGATAGGCCTGCTACTGGCTTTATTCAGACGACTGGGGGTACTTAGAGATTGAACGAAAATCTGTTTGTATTATTCGTCACCATGGCGTTGATAAACAACTTCATTCTGGTCAGGTTCCTCGGTTTATGCCCATTTTTCGGCATCTCCAAGAACATCGGCAATGCCATAAGTATGGGTATCGCCGTAACGCTGGTCATGTTCATAGCTTCCACTATTACGTGGCTGATAAGCAACCTTGTACTGATACCTTATGATATCGGCTATATGAATATCGTGATGTTTATCCTGGTTATTGCGGTTATGGTGCAGATAGTAGAGATGGTCATCAAGAGGACAAACCTTACTCTATATAATGCCCTCGGTATTTATCTTCCTCTTATCACCACCAATTGCGCAGTACTCGGTATTGCACTTATCAACGAACTGGGAGAATATTCTTTCCTGGGGAGCATTATCGCGGCGCTGGGTGCCGGAGTTGGCTTCTCACTGGTATTGATAATCATGTCCGGCATCAGGGAAAGACTGGAGATAGCCGATATACCAAAATCCATGAAGGGATTACCGATCGCTTTCCTCGTTGCCGTACTGCTCAGCCTGACGTTTATCGGATTCGGAGGTATTGTGTAAATGGCTGTTACAATTATTGTGCTGGTAGTCATCGGGCTTGTTCTTGGCGTATTGATATATGTGGCTAACCTGGTAATTCCTCAGAAGGTAAAAGGTCTTGGAAAGATAGATGAGATTTCGTCCTTATTGCCCGGTGCAAACTGTGGTGCTTGCGGTAATCCCAGCTGCTATGGTTATGCCAGGCTATTAAGCGGAGATCCCGAGTATATATCTAAAAATCCCTGCAGTCTAATACTTGGTGATAATGAAAAACTTCAGCAGCTTGAGGAAGTTCTCGGTATCAACATTGATTCTTCGGACATAGCCCGAAAAGCAGTCATCCGTTGCAATGGAAAATCCGAACTCATATATGACTATTCCGGCATTACCACCTGTAAAGGCGCTGCCCAGTTACTCAGAGGATATAAGAAATGCGCTTTTGCCTGTCTCGGTCTTGGCGACTGTGTCGCTGTCTGTCCCCACGATGCGATCAGCATTAATATGGAAAAAGGAATTGCCGTCATAGATAAGGAAAAGTGTATTGGCTGTGGGCTGTGTGTTATAGAATGCCCTCAGAACATGATCGAACTTATCCCACCGCAAACGAAAGTCGTCCTGCTCTGTAATTATCAGACGTTGAGAGATTTGACGGGTAGAGAGAAGTGCGAATCCGGCTGCATCCACTGCCGGAAATGCCTTAATGCCTGTGAGTATGATGCCATCACTTTCAACACGCAAAGAGGTATACCGGAGTTCGATAACGAAAAATGCACGCTATGCCGGAAATGTATCGAGGTATGCCCGTCTTCATGTCTGGCTGAGTTTTCTGAAGCAGGCGCGGCTTTAAAATCTGCAGTCTAGATGATCTGGATTGTAAATAATCGTTAGTACGTATTTTTACCTTTGCTTGCTTTCCTTGATTCCAAGTGAATAGAAGATAGGCACGAGCAGTCCGAATACCCCAGTTTGGACGGAATTATACACTCCCAAGTTGTCTGTGATAGCATAGATTAACTTTCCTGATTTTTGAGCTGCTTTCACAATGTCTGATTTATTAACACAACTAAAAAATAAAACCCGTGGTATATTCTTTGGCTGGTGGATAGTCGCTTCGGGATGTATATTACAGTCACTGCACTCAGGTCTACTCGGCCAGGGATTTACTGTCTATTTTTTGCATCTCCAGGAAGAGTTCGGTTGGAGTCGGACTCTTCTGAGTACCGGTTTTTCATTAAGTAACATCGTTAACGGCGTACTGGCTCCATTCGAAGGATGGCTTTCCGACAAATTCGGACCGCGTAGACTTGTGTTAACCGGCATGGTAATGCTCGGAACAGGCTTCATTTCCCTGAGTTCCGTACACTCGATCGTGTCATACTTCCTTTCCTTCGCGGTTATCGCCTGTGGAGCCAGCCTTGGCGGTTATCTACCTATTTCGGTTGTTGTCCTTAACTGGTTTGTACGGAAACGAAGTATTGCACTGGGAATCGCTTCTGCAGGTCATGGGCTGGGCGGCCTGATAGTACTCCTGGTAGCGTGGAGCGTCGTCACCAACGGGTGGCGGCCTACTGCTCTGGTTTCAGGTATTGCCATTCTGGTCATCGGTACAACCTGCGCCCTGCTGCTTCGACAGCGACCCGAGAAATATGGTTATCTTCCAGATGGTGATAAACCGATATCACGTAAAAAAGGTGAACAGGAAAATCAGGAACAAACGACCGATCCGGATATAGTACTGCCAAGTGCTGAAGACTTCACCGTACAGGAAGCCCTCAAGACACGTACTTACTGGTTGATAGCCGCAGGACATGCCTCCGCTGTTCTGACTATATCCGCTGTCTCACTTCACCTGGCGCCACATCTTGTTCAGCGAATGGATATGTCGCTTGAGGCCGCCGGATCGATTGTCAGCCTGCTTTTATTTATGTCGATAGCGGGAAGAGTAATAGGCGGTGTTCTTGCCGACCGGACGGATAAACGCTGGCTGCTCGTAGGAAGTATGATATCTCACACGATAGGCTTGCTCTTACTAGCAAACGCAACCACGATGTTCCAGATCGTGCTTTTTACGATATTCCATGGAGTAGCCTGGGGCGCCAGAGGACTCATTCAGAACTCGGTCCGGGCTGAATATTTCGGGCGAAAAGCAATCGGTTCTATTCTGGGAATTGCTTCCATACCTGTAGTGATAGCTATCGTTGTCTCACCGATATTTACCGCCTGGCTTGCAGACCTGAATGGTGACTATCATTTTGCTTTTTCTATCCTGGCTGCCTATACTGCTGCCGGTACGTTTTTTTTCGCGTTCGCTAAAAAACCGGTACGCAGTTAAATTATCTTTTTAAACACGGAATACACGCAATCTTTCCATCGATCTTTTCAGTGCGTGTCTCCATGACCATTTCACCGCAGTACTCACACCTGACGCTTGGCACCATTTCTGCCATATCAGGCTCTTCGATATTAACCTCGGTAACATCGATAATGTCTTCTTCTTCGGCCTCCAACAGCCATCGTGTCATTTCTTCTCGATTTCGCCGTACTGCTTCAGGTATACCGTTACCATGGAAAACAAACCGGTAACCTTTACCCGTATCTCTGCTGTAAAAGGTATAGACCTGTTTCCCATAGTCCCTGAAGATGAAATTACCTTTTCCGAAGGTACATCCGGTAATAACCTGGACGGCATCGACTCCACAGGCATTGTTTTCGACAATGGCAACGATCTCTTCGTCTTCGGACCGTTTTTCCGAGAGACGCTTCATTGCCGCCTTTGCCATCCTGTAACCGATCGTTACTCCCGGGCAGGTATGCCCGTGAAACTTAATTACCTCAGAATAACCAATATCCGCTTCCATATGTTCCCCCTAACTATTTTGTAACCTGTCTGGTAAACTCGACAAAGCCTGATATATATGTCTCCAAACGTCCGAGTGTCCCTTTGTCGATGAGTTGTCCTGATGCATCGAATACAGTTTCAGCATTCGACACATAACAGGTCCTGCCGAACCATGCTCGTGTACCCAGCGCCCTGAGAACGGGCAGCCAGGCTACCTGGGAAAGCATCGTCCCGAATGTACCTGTTGACGCACCGATTACTCCGACTGGCTTATCCCTGAATACCCTTGCGATATCTTCCGTAGGACGGGAAAGCCAATCGATGGCGTTTTTAAATACTCCGGGAATAGAACTGTTATATTCAGGAGTAGCCAGCAATATCGCATTGGCATTGGCTACCTTGTCCTTGAGAATCTGTACCGGTATCGGAATCCCTTTCGACGTTTCAACATCAGCATCGTAAAGCGGGATTTCATTCAGGAGCTCTACTTCAAGGTTGGAGTCGGAAGGCATGATTTGAGTTACAGTCTTTAAAAGAGCGGTGTTGTACGATCCCTTTCTCAAGCTTCCCGATATCCCCGTTATCCGTATCATCGTATCTCCTTTTTCCTTATTCACCAGTTATCGAGTGTAAATTATATTCTTAAATGATAGGCAATGCAAGCAGTTAATGTATTCCCTGAGCCGGTTCGAATCATCCGTTAACTCTTTTTCGCCAATACCTTATAAAAGGCTTCGGACAGGCGACGGTTCCTGGCATCGAGAAAATGTGGGCCATACCCCATCTTGTTCATTGCATACGCCCAGCTCATCCTGGCATCGAGGTCCATCACAATCATCGAACCTCCTGCACCTCCCCAGGAAAACGACCTTTCATTGGGACTTAACGGTCTTTCCCGTGTATTCAGTTCGACTCCAAGCCCCCACCGTATTGGAGTATTTAACACGAGGTCAATCCCATTTGTCTGTTCTTCAATCATTTTATTAATCGTTTTTTGTGAAAGAAGTTGAATGCCGCCCAGTCCTCCACCGCACGCTATTGCGGCTCCCACTTTGGCCATTGCGTGTGCATTGCCGTGGCCGTTCGCTGCCGGTATCTCAGCCCGGCGCCATTCCGTCTCATTTACCACCGCATGGTCCAGCTGCTGGTTCAATCGTACTGTGCCGCGAATAGTAGCGGGATCAAGTTCTTCGTAACCCGGATCGCCTGGTTTCTGCGGCAGTTCAGGTATCATCTCGGCGATTCGGCTGTCATATTCTTCAGGAACGCCGATAAAAAAATCGACTTCAAGAGGTAAAGCAACTTCATCACGAAAGAAGGTTCCTATGGTCTTCCCGGTGATTCTCATTATTAGTTCACCAAGCAGGTAACCCATTGTTAAACCATGGTAACCGCTCTTTGTTCCAGGTTCCCACAATGGTTTCTGCTTTGCCAGCATATTCACTATGTAATCCCAGTTATACAGCTTGTCAGGTGTTGTCAATTCACTGAATCCTGCCAGGCCTGATGAATGACTGAACAGATAACGCACCGGCAGATCCTCTTTACCGTTCTGAGCGAATTCAGGCCAGTATCTGGCTACCGGTGAATCAAGATTAAGCTGTTCTCTGTCGACCAGCATCAGGGTGCATAAAGCGGTCATTACCTTGGTTGAAGAAAAAACATTGACTATTGTATCCCGTTCCCAGGGACGGGTTTTAGCCTCGTCAGAGTATCCTCCCCATATATCGACAACGAATTTACCATCGACCGTTGCCGCAAATGAAGCTCCACCCTCCAGACCAAAACGAAAATTCTCTGAAAACGCTTCTTTAACCGGTAAAAACCTTTCTTCACAATACCCTTTTATCTCCACAGAATCATCCATTTTTATACCTCATTCAACATTCTTGATTAAATATGAAGGCTATCGGTTATGGGTACCATAACCGATAGCCTTTTTCAATTCCTGAACTTCCCTTAACGCCAGTTATCGATGCTGTATGCCGTGTTGGCGTTCGCTCCCCGACCGTCAGTCCAGAGGGCCTGTTCTTCACCGCCGCCAGTTACGATAATACAGTTTTCGAACGGACTCGAACATGCCGGAACCATGTAGTCATCATCCAGTTCCTTCCAGTGTTTACCCGAAGTAGGTTCGATACCCCTCCATGCGTTTGTCGTGACATCGGGTCTCTGGTGGGTACGGTACTCCCTTACTGTCATAAAGCTCTGTTTATAGAAATATTCATACACTTCGTCCTTGGTCTTGAAACCGTACAACTGCAGGTCGCGTGCCATCTCGGGAAGAATGAAAAATGTCTTACCGCCCTCCCAGTTCGCCCACAGGCTTTTGACGAAGTAGTCCAGCCAGTTATGAGGTCCCGGAATTCCTTTCACTCCCAGTCGTCTTCCGATACCGCCGTGCCCGCTCTTCTGGAATTCACGGTAACCACCGGGCATGAATTCGGTCCTGTGCATGGTCTCGCCGATCCTTATAGCCACCACCGCGCTTTCGTTTTTACCGAAATCATACTCTTCTCTGATCGTTGCCCATCCCGGTGGAAGAGCATCGTCATTCTCGGGGAAGCAGTTGTGCAGGCTGTTACCCCAGACACCGCAATTGGTTACATTCGGTATATTTCCGCCCAGGTTACGCCACATGAGTTCGGCAGCCCGTCCGATACTTCGGTTGGCCGGATTACCCGGTCCGAGTACATTGGTATCGAAATTCATCCTGATCTCTTTGGCAAATGGTCCGCTGACTATATACGCGGTGCCGCCGCGTCCGTCACCGCAGCCGCCGCCAGCTTCGGCTATGGCAAGAAGAAGCGGCATGTGCTCCGGTTCGCATCCGGCCATGACGCCGATAGTGGCAATCTTTTCGACAGTGGCTCTCCGTCTTGTCGGCATAAAGTAGACCGGATCGCCCTTGACACCGGAGGTTCCCATCTGACTCAGGCGGTCTCCTACCTGGTGACTAGCCTGGTATTTGATAATTTCATCCGGCTTGTGGCTGGTGCCTTTCAGCATCCTTTCGACCAGTTCCTCTGTCGGCGGAACGATAGGAAGGCCGTCCGTGTATTTGCAGATAGGCGCGTTGTTATATAGTTGAGGAATATCCTCGGTCTGCTTGAAAAATTCCTGGGCTTCCTGAAGTGTTCCTTCGAAAATATAGCGGGGATTCGATACATCCAGTGGCGGCGGATTTTTCTCTTCCTCGGTCAGAGGTCGCACAAGGGCGTCCATCAGGTCGTCGATCCACGTGGCGACATCTTCGGGGCCCGGCACATGACGTGAACCCCAGACACGCCTAAGATTAGGCATTCCATTCAACCGGCATGCCTGCGCCCAGCATTCGTCCTGGTCTTCAAATATTATGAATACACTTGGGATTCCGGCTTTTTCTATTGATGACAGGTGGGGCAACTGCTCCCATATAGCACCATGTCACCATACCACTCCGCGGACAAGCGCGTCCGTGGTCTTCATCTCCTCTTCAGTAAGTGCTACACTACCCTCTTTGGTCATGTGTGCAGCAGCATAGCTGATATTCCAGTTAACCTGTGGATATCTCTCCGGAAGCATCTTTACCAGGGGAATGAGAATACCCTGTTCTCCTCCGGCGCCGACACTCATGGTGATATTCTTGCCTTCCAGCGTATCGAGTCGCGGTGCCAGTGCATGCATCTCGACCGGGTTCTGTATTCCAACCGGGTTCAGATACTTATAGACTTTATCCTTCTCTGCCATTCATCCTCCTCTATATAATATAAATAAAAAATTTCTAGAAAGGTGGTCCTCCACCCGGCCAGAGTTCGTCTGCTTCTTTATCCATACCCAGTTCAAGCAGCTTCTCCTTCTTTGGTTTTGCAGAATGCATGTCCCAGTTAAGCGCACCGAGAGCCCAGTACGCCTGCTGCATAGCATCGACACTCACGTTTGCCAGAGGGCCTTCTTTCTGCGGCGGATCACCGGTAATTCGCGGATGGACTTTACGTTCGAGCGGGTTGATTCCTTCACGAAGGTTGAAAAGATGACGTATTACAAGAACCCGTTCACCGCACTTCAGCAGTTCGTCCATCGAGCGTTCCAGTCCGGTAGCACCCGCCATGTATTCCGGGATCAGTCCTGTAGTCGGCCCCATGAACCCGAACAGGCAGCAGCCGATTGCGTTCACGATATGCGTGGAGAAACTGGAAGGACCGAAATTCTGCGTATGACGTCCGGGAGTCGGTTCGATATGGAATCTCGCCGTTGCCGTCTCTCCTCCCATACCGAACAGCTTCGGATCATGCATTCCGAGTTCCTGTCCACCTATATGTATGGCATACTGCTCGGAACCCTTGCCTATCTTTTCCGCGGCAACCTTTACTCCGTCGGCCAGGATATCTCCGAGGCCTTCTCTCTTTGCAAGTTTCCATGCCATATCGACTATTGCCTTATGGTTGCCCCAGGTCAATTCGATGCCGTCAGTATCAGCCTTGGTAAGGATACCATTCTCGTAACACTCCATGGCGAAAGCGATTGCACAGCCACCTGATATCGTATCGACCCCGTAAAGGTTACAGATGTGACTCGCCATCGCGATAGATTCTCTGTTGTTGTTCAAGCACAGAGGTCCGAAGGTAGCCTGGGTTTCGTACTCGGGACGCCGGTTACCGGCCGGGTAATTGTATTCACCGGTCCCTGCTTTCAATGAAGCCTGGCAGGCGATAGGACACTGCCAGCAGCCGAACCGCTTGTCCAGGTTTTCTATCGTTGCA
Organism: Dehalococcoidales bacterium; assembly: GCA_016932435.1. The sequence goes on from JAFGCW010000042.1 coordinate 38,333, forward strand.
TCGCCGGAGAGTGTTGAGATATCAGGTAGATCGACTACACCGATACCTCCCCAGTTCTTTATCGGCGTATCGCCGCTGTGTGTCGAACCGGCGGTAATCGACGAAGTCCCATAAGTATGGAAATTATCGACGAATGAACCACCCCCTGGTCCTGGTGTCCGTAACGCATCGACATGCTGTTTTCTCGCTGTCATCATGCGTTCCCTGTCAGCCAGTTCAAGACTCTTCTGGTCGCCTTTCGCTACGACAGCTTTCAGTCGCTTCGATCCCATAACCGCGCCCAGTCCGGAACGTCCTGCTGCGGCGCCTTTCTCGGTGACTATACATGAGATGAGAGAAACCTTCTCGCCGAAGGGACCGATGCAGATGACTTCCGTGCCTTTACCGTGCTTGTTTCTCAGCGTTTCTTCGGTCTCATAGCAGTCTTTCCCCCAGACTTCTCCGGCATCGACCAGCTCCGCTTTACCGTTGTCCACCAGCAGGTATACCGGTTTTTCCGATATTCCGGTGAAAAAGACCGCGTCATATCCTGCAAACTTCAGTGTCGGACCGAATACCCCTCCTGAATTCGCGTCACCCCAGCCACCCGTCAATGGAGATTTGGCTACCGCCACGTACCTGGCTCCGGTGGGAGTCGGTGTGCCTGTAAGAGCTCCCGTTACGATTCCGAGAATATTATCCGGCCCCAGTGGGTCTACACCCGGTTTCATCCTGTCGTATAATACCCTTGCTCCCAGACCGTATCCGCCGATATAGTCGCGGTAGAGACTGTCATCAGGGACTTCCTCCTCGATGACTCCCGTACTCAGGTTAACGAATAGAAGCTTTCCTGCGTATCCTTTCAACATTTCAGACCTCCTCTCTTTCTATGTTGTTTCAGCTTCATCTGCACAAATTCTTAAGAAAGTGTATTCCCTGCTTTCAAATCCAGTTTTCTTAATAGTCTTATTTTTACACAGATGCTGATTTCACTCAAGTTTTTATAAAATCGCGGAAAGGCCTTTTAAGTAACCAAGTTGTGCCCCCGAATCATGGTACACCTAAGTATCATTATCGTTCACTGAAAGAGTATTGACATGTTATTCACACGTGTTCATAATTGTCATTGAAATAAAACACATCGGTGAACTACTGTTGATGGAGCGCTCGATTACAGAGGTGCGGTCATGTACAGTAACAGGATAATTGATATTTCCGTATTCAGAGATATGACGAGTTTGAATTATCTTGACCTTTCCGACAACCTGATAACTGACATCGAGTCTTCGGTTGCCAATCAAGGATTAAAAAGTTTTACGAGTGTATTTCTTAAAGAGAATCCTCTAGATGAAACTTCGATGAATGTCTATATTCCTCAACTTGAAAAAAGGGGAGTCAACGTTATGTACTAGTCGTATTGAGTATTCCGGACTAAATTGAGCCACAGTTCCGGAGTTTGAGAGCCACCGTTCCGGTAAAAGAGAGCCAGGGTTCCGGCGATA
>JAFGCW010000043.1 GCA_016932435.1 Dehalococcoidales bacterium
GCCCGGTTCGCTTCAGCCATCCGGTGGGTATCATCGCGTTTCTTGACGGTTGCCCCCTGCCCTTTCGCGGCGTCACCAAGTTCTGCCGCCAGTTTTTCAATCATTGATTTTCCCTGTCTTGCCCGGGCTGAGGCAACAAGCCAGCGTAAAGCCAGAGTTAGGCTCCGTTCAGGGCTCACATCGACCGGCACCTGATAAGTAGCACCTCCAATACGGCGTGATTTTACCTGGAGCTGGGGCGTGGCATTCCTTACCGCCTGTTGAAGAACGGTAATTGCCGGCTGTGATTCCCTGTCCTCCAGCACGTTGAGGGCGCCGTAGACAATTTTCTCGGCAGTACTCTTTTTCCCGTCAAGCATTATTTTATTTACCAACCTGGACACCATAGGATTATGGTATCTTGAATCAGGTAATATTTCTCTTTTTTCGGCACGATTCCGTCGTGACATTTTTCCTCCTAGTCGGTCACGGCTGTTGACTTAGCGCGTTTAGTTCCGTATTTGCTGCGTCCCTGCTTCCTGCCGTTTACTCCGGTGGTATCCATGGTTCCTCTCACGATGTGGTACCTGACACCGGGCAGGTCCTTGACGCGTCCGCCCCGGATTAGAACGACCGAGTGCTCCTGGAGTTCATGTCCTTCACCGGGTATATAAGCAGTTACTTCCATAGTGTTGCTCAGTCTTACCCTGGCTACCTTGCGGAGTGCTGAGTTAGGCTTCCTGGGAGTCTGTGTCTTTACCTGGACGCAGACACCGCGTTTCTGCGGACACCCTTTGCCTTCAACCATCCTGTTCTTCAGAGAATTGAAATTATAGCGGAGGGCGACGGTCTTGGCCTTTTTACCCGCCTTCTTTCTTCCTTTTCGTACAAGTTGGTTAATAGTTGGCATAATGTTCTTTTCTCCTACAATTAAAATGGATGAGCATTAGCCCACCCAAATGACAAATTGACGGTCGTATTCAATCTGTCAGCCTGCAATACTGAGCTACAAAGCGCTAAATTAAGAGTCTATCATAGCGTCTGCGAGTATGTCAATATTTTCTTAGGATTTACTAACTCTTTTCCGCCCTCATTATTATAGCATGTTTTTAGAAGTTTGTGGGGGTGTTTTTTAGTAATATTACCTGTTCAATGATTTATACTACCTATGTCTTAATATCCATCACCATGCGCCCGTCACGGATTTCTACTATCCGGTCTGTCTTCTCTGCGATCCGCCGGTCATGGGTTACTATGATAAAGGTAGTTCCGTACTTCTCGTTAATATCACGGAAAATCCGATAGATGGACTCGGTATTATCTGAATCCAGATTGCCACTCGGCTCATCAGCGAGTACCAGTTTGGGATTGTTTAGCAGAGCCCGGATTATCGCCGTCCGCTGCTGCTGGCCGCCGGACATCCTCGTAGCCAGATTATTCTTCACCCCGGAAATCCCCATCAGTCCGAACAGTTCATCTACTCTCTCCAGTATTTCCGCAGAGGGTGTTTTATTGCTAATCCAGTACGGCATAAGAACATTTTCCATCGCTGTAAATTCCGGCAGCAGAAAATGAAACTGAAACACAAATCCTATAATCTGATTCCGCAGTTCTGCAAGTCTGTCCTTCTTCATTTCTACGGTATTCTGGTTATCAATAATTACCTGTCCTCTGGTCGGCAAATCAAGTGTACCCATGATATTAAGAAGTGTTGTTTTTCCGCTTCCGGATTGCCCCACTATCGAGCTAAAAGAACCCACCTCAAAAGCAAGTTCTACACTATATAATACCTGCGTATCTACGGCACCTCGGTATACCTTATCTACCTGGTGAAGTTCAATAATGTTTCCCATTTACCCCTCGCGAATCACATCTATCGGATTAAGGCGTAATGATCTTCTTGCCGGTACCAGTGCAGCGATGACTGATGCAAGAACGGCGATCCCCCATGACAGTACGATAAACCAGGGATCGATATACAGGTCGATTAATGCCGGAGAGCCGGTTTGAGACGTCCCGGCGCTAAATCCAAAAATTAAACCAAGTCCCAGAATCACTCCGGTAACCGAACCGATCACCCCTATAATAAGACCTTCGAAAATAAATATCAGGCTGGCTGAACGATCCTTAATACCCATCGCCTTGAGTATTCCTAACTGGCGTGATTTCTGAAACACGGTAATTGCCAGAATCGCAGAAATGGCAATTACTACTGAAACGACTATGAATATCTGGATCATCAGGCTTGAAATACTCTGCCCCTGGAGACCACTCAGAAGCTGCTCATTCTCATCCTTCCAGTTAGAAACCTTGAGTGCAGGATTATCCAGTATGGTTGCTATAGTTGCAGCCAGAGAATCTGCCTTAAAATAATCAGTAACGCGTATCTCAATATCAGTAATAGCATTACCATATCCGAAAAGGTTCTGTGTTGTTGCAATATCCGTAATAATCCAGGACCTGTTCAGCTGTTGCACGCCGAGATCGTAAAACCCTGTAATGAGATAGGTTGCTGTTTTATCCCCTGGTACTGAGATCGTCAATTCGTCTCCGAGACTATATTCATTCTCCTCCTGCAACTCTCTCCCAATTATGACTTCGTTGTATCCACTCGCGATTTCTCCGGAATATAGAGAATCTGCAAATCCATAAATATCATCAGCATTCGAATCCATGCCTCGAAGGAGAACGGGAGAGGTTTTTGTCCCTTTCTGAACGAAGGCATTACCGCTTGCCGACACGGAAACAACCTCTATCATTTCTGTATCACCAATCATTTCCACCAAACCCGACCAATCGTCTATGCGTACATCATCTGTAGCCGAGGATATAGTGATCTGCGGTTGATTGCCAATTGTCCTGTTAATTAACGTAAGTTGAAGGCTGTTAATCAACAAACCAACGAATATCTGGGCAGCAACCGCTATACTAATGCCGGTGATGATGAGGATAGTCTGTCCACGCCCTGCTTTGAGGAAACGGACGGCCAATCTAAACGGCAGCATCTGATCCTCCAGCCGCCAACTTTCGAATATCATCGAAGGTATCGAGAATCATATCCGCATTCATTTTCTGGCAGGTTGTCAGGTTATGTTTGCATGCCTGACCCCCCAGTATTACTTCAAAATCCAGAATCTTTTTCAAATCCAGAATCTTACTTATCGCTTTCGCTGCAGCGATCAAGTTAAAAACGTTAGTGATACTGATGGCAACATACTCCGGTTTGAAATGAGTTACGGCTTCGATTATTTCACTTCCCGGTGTGCTTGCTCCGATAAAGGTAACATCGTAACCATTAAGAAGGAAGAAATCGGTAACCATTCTGGCACCAATTTCATGCGCTTCATCAGGCGGACATAGAACAACCACTTTCCCTTTCGGCTTGGATATATATTTCTCATCCCTTTCCTGTATCACAAGCGGATAACAACATTCTATAATCGTACGTACTATGGACGTCCTGATGTGCTCCTGCCAGATACATATCTCTTCATCTTTAGAACTACAGAACTTTTCTTTCAAAGCCGGGGCCAGAATATCCTGGTAGAGTGCGACCACATCAATCGTTTTATCTGAAAGTTTTGAGAGGCACAGGTTGACGCATCGTTCCTTATCACCGTCATCCAGTAACGAAAGAAATTCTCCATAGAAAGAATCCATATACCCTCCTTAAAAACTAGAATACCAAAAAAGTAGCAATAATTTCCAACTTAATAGAGGTATTATTAATGAAGAGACCTGATATTTATTAAGGGGGCAGTATTTCGAAACGTATCACCTTTAAACTATACTGGTATATATAATGAACGAAGATGTTTATTTTAAAAAAGAGTTGACGTTCAGGTATCACCGGCAGGAAATGCGGTTCAGGGTATCGCAGGACCTGTTCAGCAGTTTCCAGATAGATATCGGAACGCAGTTTCTGCTGAGGACGCTGATTTCCGAATTCGGAACCGACAGGTTTTCAAAAATACTCGATCTCGGCTGCGGTTACGGAACGATAGGGCTGACGCTGATGAAGCTGAATCACGACTACATTGCCCATATGGTGGATCGGGATGCCCTGGCAGTCGAGTATTCACGCCAGAACGCAGAACTGAACAGGATACAAGGAGCAGAGATATACGGCAGCCTGGGATTCGATGACGTGACCGAAACCTGCTTCGACCTGATAATATCGAATATACCGGGGAAAGCCGGAGAACCGGTAATAACCGATTTTCTGCGGGAAGCCGTACATTACCTTCGGAAAGGCGGATTAGTCGCTGTCGTCGTTATTAATCCCCTTGAAGAAACAGTTAAAAACCTTCTGGAAGGTATGACAAACGTTGAAATTCAATTTCATAAAAACAGGAGCGGTCATGCCGTGTTCTTTTATCAATTCACTGATAATGCCAGTGAACCTCTGCAACCCGTTACCAGCGGATTCGAGAGAGGAATTTACCGGCAGGACAGAAGAGAGGTTTCTTTCCAGGACCTGATTTACCGGATTAACACTGCCTATAACTTATCCGAAGCCGAATCACCCGACCGCCGAAGCGAACTTTTAATAGAATATATCAATGAGATTAAGAATCCTTCGGTAAACAACATCCTGCTTTTCAATCCCGGGCAGGGGCATGTGGCAGTCGCAGCCTGGAAGAAGCTGAATCCTGGCAGCATTTCACTGGTCGACCGCGACCTCCTGAGCCTGAGAGTCACGGAAAGCAACCTTATTCTCAATGAATGCCCCAAGGACAGGATCCGGCTCTACCATCGGGCGGGAATCGACACCGATAATCCCCGGTCGGCAGATATGGCGATAGGGACGATAAGGGAAGATGAGGGCGTCAGGGCAATCAATGCCGACATTTCCAGGATTGCCGAGGAGCTTATCCCGGGCGGGAAAGCCCTGTTATCAGCCAGTTCCACGGCTATAACCCGTATAGTAACCGGTTTACAGAACGAGAAAAGTCTTACCGTAAAGAAACGGGAAAAACGGAAAGGCAACAGCCTGCTTATCCTGGAACAGAGATAAATCAACACACCTTTCTACCAGGTCCAGGGCAATCTTTGCCAGTTACCCTCGCTTGCCGCAGGATATCCGCCAAAGGTATACCAGATATCACCAAGGGCAGGACAGACAATATTCGAATAAACGGTAAAATACCTTTCACCGCGGGCTTCTACCTGGTCATCCGCGATGACTTTTCTAAGTTCCATATGTAGATTTGAAGGATCAGCAGTACTTATATTCTTTATTAACTCATTCACACGATCGAGTCGATTCACCGAGTGGGTATATTCCTCGTCTTGTTCAGAACGGAATTCATTTACATGATAATGATTCGTTCCCGCAATCCAGTTTCCTGGGTTCCTCCTGGAACAGTAATCAGAGCAGGAACAGTCATAAACAGCATAATCATTACTCTTTCCTTCTACCGCGAAAAGTTTCATTCCGCTATTCCTGTCGACCTGGCTGAGTAGTATTTCAACATCACTCAAATTACTGCAGGTCTCGAGGGCTTCCGTCAGCCACACCCAGGCAGGATAGTGAAGTTTATCGGTTGCCGGAGCATCATTCACAGGCAGGTAGTTATAATGAAGCCAGAGGTGTTCCCTATTGATGCCTGTCCCTGTAAAGACATCTCCTTCCATACCGAAGGTAACCGTCGGAATTCTTCCCGAAATTTCACGAATACAGGCGTATCCCCATAATTCAGGCGCCCACATATCGTTGTTCCGGGCAACCCATACCTGATCACCAATCTGAAAAATTACTGCGGTACAGCCGCCGTCAGTTATTAAAGATACATAATACCACTCGGCGAGGTGCTGCATCGAAATACCAGATCCGTCTGAGATACCTTCAATCTCTTCACGATAGCGTTCAGGAAGGCTGTCAACCCAAGGCAGGGCGTCTATTTCTAGTTGCACCGCTATGGAAGCTGTTTGAGCTGAAACGGAAATGTACCTGCATATGTTCTCTTCTAATCTCTTGCCGATCATATGACCGAGAGATAAACCGACTTCACGGGGAGATCCTTTCAGGTAATAGATCCGTCCGGTCATCTCACTTATACCTTTTTCGCGACAACCGCCAACCAGTCACCGTCTTCTTCGTAGGGAGTTCCATCCAGGTCATTCCAGATTTGCAGGATGGAGAAGCCGGCTTTTTCAAGTACATCGTTTATCGTGCGGAGTGAATAATCATGGAACCAGTTCCGGTATACCGTCACTTCTTTTTCATCTATAATAATATACTGATCGAGCCAGACATCATCATCAGGATAGGCGAATCCTTCCTGGAGGAACAGGTGTTTACCCGGTCGCCAGAAACCTCCCTCAAAGAGATACCATCGATTCGCTGCGCCTTCTTTTTTCCTCAACACTTTCGTAGTGACATCGAAGATGAACAGGCCATCCGGTTTCAAGGCTTTATGTATCGATGCTAGAAACGCGTCCCGCTTTTTGTCCGAAAATGTGTTCAGTTCACCGTATATCTGCGTCACAGCGTCGAACTCATCCGAAAAGTCGATGCTGAAAAAGTCGGCAAGCCGGTAATCGATATCCAGGTCGTTCTCCACCGCGTCTTTCACTGCGTACTCTATAGACCTTCGGGAAAAATCCACGCCGGTAACCTTCAATCCTTTCCGGCAGAGCCGGCCGGTATACAGTCCCGGTCCGCATCCAAGGTCCAGAATTCGATCGCCTTCCTTCAGTATACCAGCGAATGTCAGGTGTTCGACCTGAGCATCAATAGCTTCAGTCTTTCTGCTAGCAGCTTCGTGCTCCTGGCTCAGGTGGGCTTGAAGCATACCTATCGATATATGGTCGTCATCCCAGAATTTTTCCTCACCCGGTTCGAACAGGGGAGGTTGCCCGGAATATTCGCGAACTGTCTTCAAAATATCTTCAATATCAATAATAGTCACTCCCGTATGTATTGTGGAACGTTACTTCCGAGATATTCTTACGTTCTATATCAACCGGCTCCATATCCGGATAGCCGATCGGTATCAGATATGAGCAGGCATAGTCAGCCGGCAGATTTAAGCATTCAGATGTTTGCTTTATTTCCAGGTTACCGATCCAGCAGGCACCCAGACCATGGTCGACCGCGGTCAGGCAGATATGCTCTCCCGGGATCATTACCGTTCCGTTTTCAAACAGGAGTGACACTGCTGCCTGATCATCATATTCCCGTAAATAATGAACGAACTCAGAAGTAAACCGGTCCTGATTAATCTTCAAACCATAGTCATCTTCAGGCGTATCGCTAATTTTCCAGTTCAATTCGGCACAGACCGCAATTACCAGAGGTGCGGACGCAATCCATCGCTGGTTTCCGGCAAGAACCGACAGTTCTTCGATCTTCTCTTTATCAGTAATCACACCGAACAGCCAGTTCTGACCGTTTCCGCCGGATGGGGCTAAACGGGCGCTTTCGAGGATATCATCAATCGTTTCCTTCGGGACGGGAGTATCCCTAAACTTCCTTATAGAGCGTCTTTTCCTGATCACTTCCATGTACTCCATTGAGTCTCCTTTTCCGGCAACCCGCATAGTATGAATGGGTTTCTTGCGTTTGTCAATAATATAGCTGTGAAACAGGGCAATCCGATTCTCTTATAAACTTCACATTACACTCGATTTATGGTATAATATAGTTCGATGGTAACTTATAAATCCACATATACTACCGGTTGCCTTTCGGATCTATCGCCAAGCACTTATTCATCGCCAAAAAAGCCACGTTTTGGTCATTTTTCAGGTATTATATAAGGAGTAAAGCGTATCTATGGCCGAAAAAACTGCGAAAAAAACTGCAGATACAACGACTAAGAAGGCTAGTAAAAAATACTCAGCGCAGGAAATTCACGTACTGGGCGGTCGGGAAGCCGTACGAAAGCGACCCGGTATGTATATCGGGAGTACCGATGTCAACGGTCTTCACCACCTGGTATATGAAATCGTCTACAACAGCATAGATGAAGCCATGGCGGGTTTCTGTGATAAAATCCTTATCACCATACTGCCGGACAATTCTATCAAGGTTGAAGATAATGGCCGCGGTATCCCGGTGGAAGAACATCCGACTACCAAGATATCCGCCCTGGAAACCGTGATGACGGTACTCCACGCCGGAGCCAAGTTCGGCGGTAAGACCTACCAGGTATCCGGTGGTCTTCACGGTGTCGGTGCATCTGTTGTCAACGCCCTTTCAGCCCGGTGCAAGGTAATTGTCAGGCAGGAAGGGAAACAGTACGAACAGGATTACCTGCAGGGTATTCCGCAGGGCAAAGTTTCACCAACAGGGGATACCGATGGTTCCGGACTCACAACCATATTCCTTGCCGACGATGAGATATTCGGCACTGTCGATTATAACTTTAACACACTCGCCGATCGCTTCCGGGAAATGGCCTATCTCAACAAAGGTCTTGAGATAAAAGTTATCGATGAAAGGACTGATGACGAGAGGACTTACTACTTCGAGGGCGGTATCAGCAGTTTCGTTCGTCAATTAAACCGGGGCAGGGGCGTACGAATTAAGCAGCCTATATATATAAGTAAGGCCGTAAACAGCACTATGGTGGAGGCTTCTCTCCAGTATAACGACGGTTTCAACGAGACCGTCCTGAGTTTCGCCAACTGCGTCAACACAGCCGATGGCGGCAGCCACCTTACCGGCTTTCGGACGGCATTAACCCGTGTTCTCAATGATTTCGCCCATAAAGGCAAGTTTCTTAAGGATGACGATCCTAACCTTACCGGTGAGGATGTGAGAGAGGGATTGGCCGCGGTTATCAGTGTAAAGCTGGCAGAACCGCAGTTCGAAGGCCAGACAAAAGGCAAGCTTGGCAATCCGGAAACGAAAGGCATTGTCGAGAGCGTGGTAGGCGAAGGTCTGTCACTCTTCTTCGAAGAGCACCCTGATGAAGTCAAACGGGTAATGGAAAAGTGCATACTTGCCGCGAAGGCAAGAGAAGCCGCAAGAAAAGCCCGTGACCTTATCGTAAAGAAGACCAGCCTGATGTCGGCAACCCTGCCTGGTAAGCTTGCGGAATGTTCCGAGAAAGATCCTTCTCACTGTGAACTCTACCTGGTCGAGGGTGATTCCGCCGGTGGTTCAGCCAAGCAGGGCAGGAATCCCCGTTTCCAGGCTATCCTCCCGTTGCGTGGTAAAATTCTGAACGTAGAAAAAGCGCCTTCAGACAAGATGCTGGCGCACGCGGAAATCCGGGCTATCATCACCGCGCTGGGAGCAGGCATAGATGACGAACTGGACCTTTCACGACTCCGCTATCACCGGGTAATACTGATGACAGACGCCGACGTTGATGGTTCTCATATCAGGACGCTGCTGCTTACCTTCTTCTTCCGGCACATGGCAGATCTGATAAATAATGAACACCTTTATATCGCGCAACCGCCGTTATTCCGCGTAAAACATGCCAAGACGGAAAAATGGGTGTACTCGGAACAGGAAAGAGACGAAGCCCTGCAGGAGCTTAAAGGCGCCAAGAATATCGATATACAGCGTTACAAGGGCCTTGGAGAGATGAGTGCCGAGCAGCTCTGGGAGACAACAATGAATCCGGCTACCCGGACGCTTCTGACGGTCAATATCGACGACGCGGTCGATGCCGACCATATCTTCCATACCTTAATGGGAGAAGAGGTACCGCCGCGTAAAGCATTCATACAGGCACGCGCCAAGATGGTCCAGAACCTGGATGTCTAGCCATCACGCGATCATTTGATATATAATATGGAAATCAAAGGAGGGATGGATATGACGGCGACAAATCGTGGAAGCAGAGGTTTTTCATCCCGAAAGGTTTCCGGCTAAGTTTACATACAAACATGTTCTTACAGGCCGTTCCTTCGTGAACGGCTTTAAATTTTCCAATAAAGATTATTAAGGAGTAATGATAAACAATGGAATTTTTCGAGATGATGGATATATCACACAGATACCTGGAAATACTGAATCCGATGTCATATGAGAAAATTCTGGGAGTCGGTGATGTACTAAACCTCAACGTCGACAGCCGCATCATCGATTTCGGCTGCGGGAAGGGTGAACTGCTGGCGCTCTGGGCAGAAAGATTCGGGATATCGGGCACAGGTATTGATATAAGCGAACAGTTTTACAAAACAGCAATTACCAAGATAAAAGAAAGAAATCTGGATAAGCGTATAGATTTGATATGCGCTAACGGCAAAGAGTACACCTCTGATGATACATACGACGCAGGTCTATGCATCGGCGCCACCTTTATCTGGGGTGGTTTCAGGGAGACCATTCAGGCTTTGAAGAAGTATGTTAAACCTGGAGGAGAGCTTGTCATCGGTGAGGTTTACTGGTTGAAGAATGATATCCTCCAGGAATATCTCAACGGTTCGGCGCCGCCCGGTACCATGTACGAACATGAACTTCTACAGGTCGCAAACGAAGAGGGGTACGATATTGAGTACATGGTCAGGGCGAGTCTCGATGACTGGGACAGGTATAATGCCGGAAACTGGCGTGGCCTGGTGCGATGGATACATGATAATCCTGACCACCCGGAAAGACAGGATGTCATCGACCATCTTCGAAAAAACCAGGACGATTACCTGCGGTATGAACGTGAATACCTCGGCTGGGCAATTTATGTGCTGAATCCGATGATGTATTAGTACATATTATTTAATTGCAGGAAGACGCATATAGTAAAGAAGTTGATAATTTGACATATTAGAATATTTGTTCTATCATTTATCAAATTTTTACAGACTTCTCAAAGGAATTGTTTGGTTATGCCTGGCTGGAAAGACAAACTGAACGGAGATCCGGTTCCGCGGTTACTGGAGGTTGATAAGACCCAGCCGGCAATCCGTTATTATGCGCTGCGTGACATCCTTGGTCGAGACGAGAATGATAAAGACGTCAAAGCTGCCAAAGCGGCTATCATGGTAAGCGGACCGGTGCCGGTAATTCTTGCGGCACAGCAGCCGGAGGGATACTGGGACAAGCCGGGATCCAGCTCCGGACCGAAATACCGCGGCACAGAATGGTCTCTCTCTTTCTTGGCGCAGCTTGGTGCGAACGGAGCTGATCCGCGTGTTCACGCTGGTTGTGAAATACTGCTCTCCCACTGCATCGCTGGCAATGGTGGTCTGTCGTGGAACGGCACAGCCTCCGGTTTCGAACAATGCATGGCGGGTATTATGGGAGCGGCTTTGATAGACTTCGGCTGGCTTAACGACCAGCGCTTGCAAACAGCAATGGAATGGCTGGCGCAGACCATTACCGGAGAAGGAGTAGGCGACGCTTCGAACCGGGACACGAACAGGCGTTATTACAGGTCCGGCAATTCGGCTCCCGGGTTCGTCTGTTCAAAAAACGTTCACTTGCCCTGCGCCTGGGGAGCAATCGTAGCGATGATCGCCTTGAGTAAAGTACCAGCGGAACAGCATACCGTAAACATACAGGCGGCTCTTAAAAAAGGCGTGGACTTTCTTTTAAGCCATGACCCGGCAGTTGCCGATTATCCTTTCGGCAAGGGAAATAAGCCAAACTCAAGCTGGTTCAGGTTCGGCTATCCAATCGGCTTTATCGCAGATGTGCTTCAGAACCTGGAGGTCCTGACAGCACTTGGTCAGGTCGGGAATCCCAAACTAACCAACGCGTTAGATCTGGTTATAAATAAACAAGACCAGCAAGGGCGCTGGCTGCTGGAACATACCTACAATAGTAAGATGTGGGTTGACATAGAAAAGAAAGGGCAACCCAGCAAGTGGGTCACCTTACGAGCTTTACGTGTTTTGAAAGCGGTTTACCCGGAGACAGGGTAGTCATTACGAGTTTCGCCGTCAATCCGCCTTAGGTCCGCCTTAAGCGGATGGCAATCTATACAAAGCTATACGGATTGCATTGTCGCTTCACTCCTCGCAATGACTACTCCGGGATATTTCGGGAGTTTACTAGACACAACATGATCCAGGTTTTCTGGATTCCCGCCTACGCGGGAATGACCGTAAACTCTTATGCCTTCAATTTCTTGACGAGGTGGGCGACGTTTTTGCCGAAGTTCCAGGCGGTCTGCAATCCCTCTTCGTCATCGTTTACCTCGCCTTTTTCACGCCCGAATGAAATATTCCAGTACGTCGAGCCAGGCATATAGAACCCGAGTATATGAAACCAGAAAAGCAGCTGGGCGTGTGTAAAATTCTGACCGGCACGCCGGGCTACTACCAGCGGTCCGCCGACTTTTCCGGCAAATACTCCACGCTGGCCGCCGATATAGCCGACCCTGTCCATCAGAGATTTGATGAGTGATGTCGCCGAACCGTAATATACCGGCGATGCCAGTATAATTGCGTCCGCTGCTTTCAGTTTTTCGTATATCGGCATCAGGTCGTCATCTATATGACACCGCTCGTTCTTTTCTTCCTTGCAGAATTGACAGCCGTCGCAGGGTCGGATATCCATTCCTGAAAGAGTTATCAGTTCAGTGTCCAAACCTTCTTCGGCGATAGATTGAAGGGTATGTTTCGTAATAATTTCGGTGTTACCGTTTCTCCTCGGACTTCCAACCACACCTATAGCGTTCATACTACCTCCCGATAGCTGTTATTCTCTATATAGACCATGATCCAGTATATATTGCTCCACCGGTGCGGGAACAAGATCGTTAATCGGTAGACCGGCAGCAACTCGTTTTCTGATGTCAGTTGCGCTTATGTCTGGCGCCAGGTCATCTATCATGATAAGGCTTTCCGTTATTCCGGGTATACTCTTCTCCAGTTTATCGATATCCGGGACATTATAACCCGGTCTGAGGACAGTCACCAGTCGGCACATCTCGATTATCCTGTCCGGTTCTTTCCACCGTGGCAGTGTTTTCAGGCTGTCAAGCCCGATGATAAAATATAGCTCAGAATCGTTACCAAGCGACTGTTTCAGTCCGGCAATCGTATCAACCGTGTAGGATATTCCTGCCCTGTCTATTTCAATCCTGGACAGTCTGAAGACAGGATTATCGGCAATCGCGAGTTCAACCATCCTGACGCGGTGTTCCACCGGCGTGATGACGGTATCTTCCTTCAGAGGCGTATGTGACGTCGGGATAAAAAGTATCTCATCAAGTTCAAGCTGCTGAAGAGCTTCCCCGGCGATCATCAAATGGGCATTATGGACGGGATCGAACGTTCCACCGAGTATCCCCGTTTTCATGATATATACCTCATAAGAAGAGCTACCATTCCCACTCATAGTCGCCGCAGCGGACTTTATCGCCGGGTTTGACTCCGGCTTTCTCAAGCGCCCTCGTGACACCATACCTTGTCATGGGACGCTGCAACTGCCGGCGTACCTCGTCACTCGTCATATCCACGCCGGCAATTATCCTCTCAAGGTCAGGGGAGTTAATAACATAGGTCTCTTCATCTTTGCTTATCGTTACTTCTGTCTGTTTCGGCTGAGGACGGAATACCGCCGCGGGTACTTTCTTACCTGCCAGGATACGCTTTCCGGTTTTTTCCAGCAACGCACTAGTCTCATCAACCAGATATTGAATTCCTTCTCCGGTTTCTGCTGAAATGAATAATACGCGGATACCTGCCTGTTCGAATTCCGTCCTGATGTCGTCCAGGCGTTCTTTCATCCCGGTTACATCTATCTTATTCACAGCGACTATCTGGGGTTTCCTGGCAAGTTCCGGATCATACAGGCTCAATTCGTTATTAACCTTAATCATGTCTTCAACAGGTGATACAGAAGACCCGTCGACCAGGTGAATCAAGGCCCTGGTCCGAACAATGTGCCTAAGAAAATCGTGACCGAGTCCTTTACCCAGGTGGGCACCTTCTATCAAACCCGGTATTTCAGCTATTATGAATTCTTTCAGTCCTGCTTCAACCACACCGAGAATCGGCTCCAGCGTTGTAAAGGGGTATCCTGCTATTTTCGGATTAGCCGCCGAGACTCTCGAAAGCAACGTAGATTTACCGGCATTGGGGAATCCTATTACCCCTACGTCCGCTATCAAACGCATTTCCAGCACCAAGGTACGCTCTTCTCCTTTTTCACCTTTCTGAGCTATCCGCGGCGCCTGGTTTGTAGATGTAGCAAAGTGGGTATTCCCCTGTCCACCTTTTCCTCCCAGCGCAACTATTTCCTGCTGTCCCATTTCCCCACAGTCGGCTATCAAGAGTTCTTCCGCGGTACCGCTTATACCAAGTGCTATCGTACCAACCGGAACGAGTAATAACAGGTCTTTACCACTCTTACCGTGTTTCTTCTGACCCTTGCCGTTTTCACCTTTTTCAGCCTTGTACAGCTTATTCGGCCTGTACATTTTCAGGTCGGTAATACCGGGATCCGCTTTCATCACCACATTCCCGCCGTTTCCACCGTCACCACCATCAGGACCTCCAAAGGGCACATACTTTTCACGTCGAAAACCTACCACACCGTCACCGCCATCTCCCGCTTTAACCCTTATTTCAATCCTGTCATACAATTGTATTACCCCTTTAAATATCAGATATTTATGGTAGTAGTTAGGGACTATTATTACTAATAGTAGCATGAAATCAGTGAGTATAAAATTCAGCAGGAGTATAGTTTACGCAGCAATTTTCACGAACGAATGCTAAAGAGGTTATCAAACATTGGTAGTTGTTATTAAAAATATCGAAGGAATGTGAAAATATATAAACCGGTCGTTTAACCCCGGTTCCTGGTTGCCACGTGGATTTCCTGCTGGATATCGAACACTTTCCGCTTAAGTGATGGATCGTTATTGATATCGTCGGCAATCTTTTGATAAGCATGACTTACCGTTGCAGGTGTTCTTCCCCCGAGTTCCTTGCCAATTTCGGAAAGAGAGTAGTCGGTTTCCTGCCGTATAAGGTACATTGTGACCTGCCGGGCGAGTGCTGTCATCTCGTCTCTTTTACGGCCCTTAAGGTCGGAAGGGGTGAGTTGAAAACTGTCCACAACGGCTTCCATTATCAGGTGGGGGGTAGCAGGAGATGAAGGAAGATCGTTACTGGAGATATCTTTAAGGGCCTGGGCGGCCAGTTCCGGGGTGATCATTTCACGTATCAGCTTGGAATAGGCTATAACCCGGTTTAAAGAACCCTCGAGACCCCGGATACTCTGCTTGATCTGGAGAGCTATCATCTCCAGGACCTCTGTGGATAGTTCCAGGTCTTTCTGGGCAGCTTTAGCGCGCAGGATAGCCAGGCGGGTATCGAAGTCCGGTTCCTGGATATCCGTCACCAATCCGCCTTCGAAGCGGGAGCGAAGCCTTTTCTGGAGTGACGGTAGTAACCTGGGAGGCTGGTCACAGGTAATCGCTATCTGGTGGTCAGACGAATGTAATTCATCGAAAGTATGGAAGAAATTTTCCTCGGTCTGACTTTTCCCGGTGAAGAATTGAACATCATCAAGGAGAAGCATATCGACACTACGGTAGCGGTTCCTGAATTCTTCTGTCTTTTTCTCTTTCAAGGCCCGCATAAGCTGGTTGGTATACTCCTCCGCCCGTACATAAAGTACCTTCAGGTTGTTTTCAAGGGCTTTATGTCCGATGGCGTGGAGAAGATGGGTTTTACCAAGCCCGGATCCGCCGTAGATAAACAGAGGATTGTAACATGTTCCGGGACACTGAGCGACCGTTAGTGCGGCAGTAAACGCAAGCTGGTTGCTGGTACCCGTGATAAATGCATCAAAGGTGTACCTGGGATTAAAGAGCGGCAGACTTCCCTGTTGGGCGGCAACAGCCTTACTCCGAGATTTAGAAACCGGCTGAGGGCTGACGTGATTGCCGTCCACCCGGAATTGTACCTGAACTTCATCACTGGTGATACCTCTCAGGACTTTCTCGATAAGGGAACGCTGGTTTCTTTCCAGGTATTCCGAAACGAATGTGTTCGGTACACCAATGACGAATTTGTCCTTTTCATACCCGATACCGTGCGTTTTCGATAACCAGGTGCGATAGTTTGGTTTGTTAACTTGTATTTGTAATTCGCCTAGTGCAGCTTCCCATACCTGCTGCGCGGATCCGGATTCAGTCAAATTCTTCTCCCTCTCTCTTAACCACAAGAGCCGGTCTGTAGTATGTCTCCCTGGCGGGAGGGGTAGTAAAATGCCTATTAGTATGTGGCCTATTTTGTTGCGGAAACAGTAACCATCATACCAAAATGAGGTCTTCGGATGGCAACCGTTTTAGTGGTTGTTGATGGCGATTTCTGGTTCTTACCAGCCCTTTGAAAGTCCGTCAGACTTCTTTTTTTATGGTTTTTCCAACCTTTAGCCGTAATCATTTTTTATTGTTATTAAAAATTTTCAATGCTACAATTACTGGCGGAGGATAGCGTTGAAAATCGTTTTTATGGGCACTCCATGGTTCGCTGTTCCTACGCTGGAATATCTCCTTCTTAACGGATATGAGATAGCGGCTGTTTACACCCAGCCGGACAGGGAATCCGGTAGAGGAAGATCCGTCGTTACCTCTCCGGTCAAGAGGAAGGCAATAGAGTATAATCTGCCTGTGGAACAGCCGGATAATTTCAAGGAATCAAAGACAATAGGCAGGCTGGCAGCCTATAAACCGGATTATATCCTGATATATTCTTACGGACAAATCTTACCCCAGACAGTAATCGATATCCCATCCAGCGACTGTCTGGCCATTCATCCTTCTTTACTTCCAAAGCACCGAGGTGCCGCGCCGGTCGTTTCGGCGATCCTTTCGGGCGATGAGTTTACGGGTACCACTTTGATGAAGGTTGCGCTGAAAGTCGATTCAGGCGATATACTGGGTCAGGTGCAGGTACCGATAACGGATTATGATAACACAGACCTGCTGACGGAAAAGCTGTCTATGGTGTCGGTGCAGATGGTACTGGACGTGCTTCCTCGCCTGGTAAAGAACGAGGTAATACCCAGGCAGCAGGACCACGCTTTATCGAATTATTTCGGCCAGATGAGCAAGCAGGACGGAGAGATAGACTGGAATATGCCGGCAGTGGACATCTGGCGCCGGGTACGAGCTTATAATCCCTGGCCGGGCTGTTATACCAGATGGAACGGTAAGCAGTTAAAAATCTTACAAGCCAAACCAGTGTCTTTTAAGGAGAGTACAACGCCAGGCCTGGTAGTAGCACTGCCTGATAAACACGTACCGGGAATAGGCACCGGCGACGGAGTACTGGCAGTTTCCGAGGTCCAGCTTGAAGGTAAAAAGGCTATGATGGCAAAAGATTTTATCCAGGGACAGAGAGAGTTTATCGGGGCCGTGCTGCCTACCGGTTCGTAAGATAGAGTATTGATATGTCTATCGAGAAAATCCTTTCGCGGAAAGCAGTATCCGATTTCCTGGAGAAAAACGGCTGGCAACCGGTTGATGTCATCACCCACGGGGCAACAAGCGACATCCTCATTATCGAGAAAAATCACGAAAAACGCGCACTTAAATTAGCCCGGAAAAAAGCTAAAGAGATTGTAGTAAGGGAACACCGGTTGTTAACGTATCTGAATGCAACCGGACTGGAATCGAATGTTCCCCGAGTGGGTGACTGGCTGGAGGAAATCGAGGGTTTCCAGATGGAATACTTGTTCTCCCCGACACCTGAGGTCAAGCAGTCGGAAACATGGTGTATTGAATTAGCCCAGACACTCCGAATGATCCATAATGTAAAACTCCCTGATATCGACGAGATACCGGATGATCGTCCCGATATAGCCCTGACAGTGAGTAAGAGATTTACCGACCAGTGCGCAGTTATCCATAAAGGAAATGACTACTGGAAAAACCTGCCCGATGAGTACGTACCGGTGCTTGAGATAGTACGAAGGTATTACGATACCTATATAGCTTTAATTCCCGATGTTGAAAAAGGTTTAAAGAACACTCAGCCGGCTATGACGCATGGCGACCTGGCGGGCGACAACATCATGTCACGGTCTGACGGAACACCGGTATTCGTTGACTGGGGAGAGGCGCGTATCAGCTCGGGACTGCTTGATCTTGCCTGTCTGTTGACATTTCCGGGTTGGTCTGAGGAGACGATCGATTGTTTTCTGGTTGAGTATTATGGTCCTGAAGCACTAAAAAAAGCCTTGCCCGGTGTTCAAGTCCTCCGAAAGTTTTATCGGTATCTGACCTGTGTAAGTAGCCTGTGGTGGCTTATTCAGCCGGAAGAAGAGAAACTGGATACCGTAGGCAGGGCGTTTTTTGAAAAGCTGCTGACCAAACTGTAGTACCGTTTGTTGACTTCGACGGCGGTTGCCCCGATCATCTCCGGTCTGTATAATCAGTGCTGAGGAGATACTGTTGTCTGAATACGAAAACCTGGACCGTTTTGAAACACTGGTTGAGATTATCGCCCGGCTGCGTTCGCCCGACGGCTGTCCCTGGGACAGGAAACAGACCCACTCGTCTCTCAGGGAGTATCTTCTTGAGGAGTGTTATGAAGCCCTGGAAACACTGGACGAAGGGGACACCAAGAAGCTGAAGGGAGAACTGGGTGATATACTTCTCCAGATAATGCTGCATGCCCGGATAGCTACCGAAGCCGGTGAGTTCGAAATCGGCGACGTGATACAGGGTCTGAATGAGAAGTTGATCTACCGGCATCCGCATGTGTTCGGTACGACCGAGGTCAGCAGCGCCGAAGAAGTCTCTCACAACTGGCAAGCCCTTAAGCAGAAGGAACGGGGCGAGGAAACATCGATACTGGAAAGCGTCCCGAAGCATATGCCTGCACTGAGTTATGCCTATGAGATTTCACAAAGAGCGGTGAACGTCGGTTTTGAGTGGCGCAGTATGGAAGGCGTAATCGATAAGGTGGTTGAAGAAATCAGGGAGATCAAAGACTCCGCAGACCGCCAGGAAAAAGAAGGAGAGTTCGGCGACCTGTTATTCACCCTGGTGAATATCGCCCGCTGGGAGGGCATAGATCCCGAGACAGCTCTTCGTACTGCCAATAGCAAGTTTTTCCACCGTTTTACCTGCATGGAAGACCTCTGCCGCCAGCGCAACCTGGTGTTCGCGGAGCTGTCTTTCGATGAAAAAAACGCCCTCTGGGATGAAGCGAAGGACATAATCGGGAAAGAGGGTTAGGCTTTCAGTATATCCTTCCGCCTTAGTGCCCTCTCCAGAGACGGTTCCTACTATTTTTCTTATTACTGTTATGTAATGGGTGTGACGGCGATGCCTTGTTGAGGTACATCAAATGTGCACTCACGGCGTGGAGAAAGGGCTTGTATTTACTGCCCTTTCTCCACGCCATACCTATATGGTATATCGAGAGTCTTTTTTAATACCTCTTTATGCTATTACCAGTTTATTCCGACCCCTATGAAATGCCGAGTTCCGCGAGTTTTTCTGGTGTGGGCACCCCTTCGGAATCCCATCCCATGTAATAATAGAAATAACCCCTTGCTTTTTTCATCTGCTCCCTATCGACATGTTTATTTGACAGAGCGCCATCTGTTTTGGGCTGGTACCATCGTTCCGGCCATTCATCATCTGCGGCAGTAAAACCATGCTTATTATTGAATAACCTCATCAGCGTCACCACTCGCTCACCGATTTTTAACAATTCCAGCGGGCTTGTTTTCCAGCCGCACACCGCGTTGAGTAATTCCACCTGTCTTTCCCAATTTGATGGAACATAAGAACACTGCACCATGCAATCACCTATGCGACCCATACAGTAAGTAAGTTTATATACGCTTATCCTCAACGGGCTCAGATCATCCGGCACTGGAGCCAGGATTCCAAAGGGATGAAGCGCTTCTAGACCCATTGGTGAAGTCCCGCCTCCAAAACTGCCGCCGTGATCAGCACCGTGCGAATTAATCATATATCCGAACCCGAGCCCGGTCTGTAACCTTGGTTCGTGCATGCCCGGTTCAAGCCCCTTGGTATGCATGGCGAACTCCTCACTCCCCTTACCTATTTTCTTTGCCATACGGGCAGTGCCTTCGGCCATCAAATCACCGATACCTTCCCGTTTTACTATCATTTCAAGAGCTTTTATCATGGCATCCGCATTGCCGAACTTTAATTCCAGTCCACCGGTATCCTCACTGGTAATCAAACCTTTTTCATAGCATTCCATGGCAAAGGCGACGGTACTGCCAGCGGAAATGGTATCAAGCGAGTTGGCATTGCATATCTCATTGCCTTTACAGATAGCTCTTACGTCATTAACACCACAGTCAGAACCCAGTGAAGCCATCGTTTCATATTCCGGTCCCCCGTACGCAGGATCGTGATTATACGGTTCTTCGAATTTTACCACTTTCTTGCAGCGTACATGGCAGGCATAACATCCTTCCATTCCGGTCAGAATACCCTGTTCTTTCATCACGCCGGCATGTATATCATTGACACCGGGGAATAGACCATCACGGAAATTACGTACCGGTAGATTACCCGAGCCTTCCATACCCACAATACCAGGTCCACCGGTACCGGTCTGGGACATCGGGCTTGGCATGCTCATTGCCTTCCTGATTTCGCTTAGTTTTTCCTCATTTTCTATTTCAGGCAGAGTATGACCTCTGGCGGCAATTGCCTTGAGATTCTTCGAACCCATTACCGCTCCTAACCCACCTCTCCCTGCTGCATCGATATTTCCGGTCATAATACAGGCATAACGCACCATATTTTCTCCACCGGGGCCGATCATGACCAGTTGTACTCTGTCGTCACCAAGTTCTTTCCTGATGATTTCCTCAGTTTCCTTGGTCGGTTTTCCCCAGACATTTGAAGCGTCCTTAATAGAGACTTCCCCGTCCTGGATAAACAGGTAGACCGGCTTATCCGATTTACCTTCGATGATAATTACATCAAAACCGGCGCGTTTTAGCTCTGCCATCCACCATCCGCCGGACTCTGATTTGGCAATAGCGCCCATCAGGGGTGATTTTGCGCCAACGCAGTATCTTGCCGCTCCAGGAAGAGGTATTCCACTGACAGGTCCCAATGCAAACACCAGTTTGTTATCCGGACCTAATGGGTCTGCTTCAGCCGGAATTTCTTTCCACAGGTAATAGGATACGAAACCGGCACCACCTAAATATTTTCGACAGAATTCGTAGCTCAGCTTTTCTGTGGTTATTTTGTTATCGGTTAGATTTACTCTTAGTAACGTAGCATTATAACCGCCTGCTACCTCAGGGAATGGTTCCGGTCGCGGTGGACCTCCCGGCCCACCAGGCCCACCTGGACTACCCGGACCTCTGCCCGGACCACCCGGACCTCCTGGACCGCCAGCGGGACCTCTAGATTCCGGTTCACGTCTTGCCTCAGCCATAATATTGACCTCCTCTATTTATTTATATCTGTGACAATCATAAAATTAATTTTTATATTTCAATACTTCGCCTGGTATTTTTTCTATGACTTCAGGATATCCTTCCGCCGCAACGGTCACTCCGGGCAGCATCAGATAGACAGTCTTTTCTCGATATATTAAAGAAGTTCCTAGTATCGACCGTATTTCTCGACCGAATCTATCATCGCTTTAACGTTTTGTGGTTTCATTTCCCCGTAGCCAGTTGTTGAAGAAGTCAGGATAAAGCCACCGTTCTTCCCGCAGACCTGTATCAGCTTTTTACAGTATTCTTCTACCTCTGAGGGAGAGCCGGCACAGAGTAATGAAACAGGCACATTACCTGCCAGGCAGGCACGGTCGCCAAGGATTTCCTTGGCTCGAAACATATCTGTGTCTTGAATACGGAGATAGAAAGTTCCCTTGGGAAATTCGGTAAGGTACTCCAGCTGGTTGTCCCGCCTTCCCTCCATGAGCATGGCGACGACATCGTATCCTAGGTCGAATGTCATTTGAATCGCCCGCTTCCAGTTCGGCCAGACAAATTCCTCAAACTGCTTTATTGATAAAATGTCGTCGGAAACCCTGTGAGCTTCCGCGGATCCACCTATTGCCGGCTTATCATCCTGGTGGACCGCCGGCTTCGCCCGTGAGATCCGAAATTCCAGGAACTTCTCGAGAGCTGCTTTCAACTTGTCCGGCTGGCGGAACATGTCTATAACGACGCCCCTGAAACCCCTGAAGCTATTGGAAAAGCCAGAGAAAGGCGGCTGGACTCCTCCCTGTCTCCGCCAGAAAGGATCCTGGGGGAAACCGAGTGATGCCATCTCCTGGTTAAAATCGCCAACCGCCTCGTTCCATTTCTTCTGTTCTTCACCGGCTCTTTTCATTGCCCTGGCAAACTGCTCGAATTCCGGTGAATCAAAGATTGTGACAATAAATTCCACAAATGTACCCAGTTCCATAATCGGTGGGAGATCAGCCAGCGGCTTCATCGAGTTATACACTCGCGGCAGCAAGTAGCGGATTATATAATCGGACGGGTCGAAGAGAAAAAGGTCATACTCATCCTCTTTCATGAACTCCTGCTCGTTTATCTGGTGGGGAACATTTGGTGGTAGTTTGCCCCCGGGATGCCAGTTGAAATTCGAATCAAGAATATCAAGGGCTGTACCAGCACCGGCCGTGATGGTACCATATGCGTCAGGCCCAAAATCAATAAGCATTCTCTTGAAAGCGCTCTTCAAGGCTGGAGCGTCATAGTACACGCTGGAGAAAGGTATGCCGGCGTATGCGCATGCCGGGTAGGTCCCGCCAAAGAGAACAGGTACTCTGTCCGGTACCTTGAGCGTAATGGCATCATACAGTCTCTTTTCCCTCTCCTGGTAAAGCTCCTCCACCGATTTGCCGTGTTTCTTCTCAATCTCTTCCCTTAATTTTTTATCATCGACCAATATTTCTTTTCTCGATTTTTCTGTTGACATATAAAATCCCCCTTTGGTTGTTAAAATTTAACTATAACTAAATATCGAGTCCTAACGTCAGAATACCTTTTCGTCTTAAAGCCCTTTTTTCCCCTCGCCCTTGAAGGGAGAGGTTAGAGCCTGCCCCGTACTTGATAGGGGTTAAGGTGAATAATAAAATACCCCTCACTTTCATCTCTCCCGCAAGGGGAGAGAGATTTGTAGTGATTTACGCCTTCAGTATATCCTTCCGCCTTAACGCCCTCTCCAGAGACGGCTGCATCTTCATCTCGCGGAATTCCTTGATGGCGAAGTCGAGATGTTCGAGGGCTTCCGCTTTTTCTTTCGGGAAATAGTCCAGCAGCAGTTCAGCGAAGTTCAGGTGAGTGAGGGCGAGTTCGGGTCGGAAATTCATCTCTGTGCATATCCTGAATGAGGTTTTGTAGTGTTCACGGGCGTCATCGGGTTTTCCGAGAAGGACTGCTGCATTTCCGAGTTGCCGCGGGATAGAGGTTGGGACATCCGTACCATTTGTATATAATCCCGGTATATTCAACCGGTTATATAGTAGTTCAGTCACTTTTTTGTGACCGGCAAGGATACTCGCTTCGAAGAAGAAGGTATCCATCCAGGTCATGATAGAATCTTCGTCAGTTCCAATACCGGGCCGGTTAATCACATCTCTTTCCAGTATTTCCGAGACTTTTTCGAACTCTCCCCAATGGGCTAACATTAAACTCTGTCTGGCTCCCGCCCACATTTCTTCGGGATTCCAAAAGTCCGGGTGCCACTCCTCCAGGTCCTCCGGTGAAATCCCCATATACAGGTACGCCCTGAAACCACCGCTCCTGACAGGGATGATAGCTATGCCTAATATGTCATCTTCTTCTCCCATCATTCGCAGCCGGTCAGATATGGCGACAGCTTCTTCAAGGTGTCCGTCAAGTAGCGCCCGTACGGATTCTGTTTCAACTGATACAAATCGCGTATTTGTGTCCTCTGTGTAGCCGGCTATGCCGCATATTTCATCCCAGACTTCTTCAGCCCGGTCTCGTTTCCCTGACATCAGGAACGCGGAAGCAGCAGCACGCAACGTACCTGTTAGAAAACTACGATTTTTGATGTCCGAATGATTCATAGCCATAAACTCTTCGGCTATTTGTAATCGTTTTTCAACATATCTTGGGACCTGTGTAACCGCCTGTGCCCTCTGGCAGGCATAAGTTATGGCGTCAGGATCTTCAAGGTGACGGGCGAGGTCAAGAGCATCAAAGATGAGTTCTTCTCTTGCTATCAGGTTGTGCCATTCAGAAAAACTCGTTGCCTTGAAAAGGTCGGCGTATACACGGCCAATCGTACCCGGCAATGCATACCTGTCGGCTCGTTCAACCCATTGGGTTAGACTCGGGCTGGTTACCGTTGTCATTCCGCTTTGAAAGAAAATAGCCCAATATGCATACAAACATACCCTGATTATCCGGTCGTTGTCACCGATACTTTCGGCCAGAGAGAATGCTTCCGGTGCAACCGTGTCAATAATCCGGTTCACGTCCGGTACGTTAAGTAACGTTTCGCACAGATTGAACATCAACTCGAATCGCTTGACCTTGTTATCCGGATCAAGTATTTCCTGTACTTTTATGGTCTGATCGAGTAATCGTACAGCTTCACCATAGGCGTAAACATTCATAGCCCTTACGGCAGCCATTTCCCCATATTTCACTGCCTTTTCAAGATCAGCGGGATCGGTTGACTGGGAGAAATGTTCTGCGAGTTCGGCAGCATGCTCAGCCAGTCGTTTCTCGTACTGCTTTTCAAGAGCACGGGCTACCTGCTGGTGGAGGCGCAGGCGCTGGGGTGCGATCATCTCTTCATAAAGCGTCTGGCGGAAGAAGGCGTGGGTGAAGCGGTAATGTACCAAGCCTACCTGCTTTCTCTCTTCAAGTACAGCGGTCTGAATGGCTTCTTTCAGGGCATTGATGAATGTATCTTCGTCTATATCCGTGATGAGTCTCAGAGTATCCAGTGAGAATTCACGTCCGATGACGGCGGCTATCGAAAGAAGCTGGTTGCATTCTTTACTGAGGAGTGTCAAGCGTTTTCCGATGACGTCTCTTAATCCTTCGGGTATATTCATTTCAAGGGGTGTGTCTTTGGCAGGTTTCCATTTACCCTCTTCCTGTTGTATCAGGCCTTCCTCGGCGAGGTAGCGAATCACTTCCTGGACAAACAGGGGATTTCCTTCCGTCTGGCGGTGGACGACATCGGCCAGCCCATGGGGAATCTCTTCACGGGTGATGCCGGAAAGCATCCTCCTGACTTCATCGACGTTCAGACCACGCAGGAGTACCCTTCCGAACGTCGAGATGCGTCTCAGTTCAGCAAGCGCCGCCGATAAGGGATGGTTCCTGTCTACCTCCACATCTCTGTATGTACCAACGAGAAGCAGTCGTGTACCGCTAAGGTTTCGTGATACATAGGAAAGCATCTCGAGAGTGCCCTTGTCGGCATCGTGGAGGTCTTCGAGGATGACCAGCATCGGTTTGACGGCGGCGGCATTTCTCAGGAAGGAGGTGACTGCCTGAATCAGCCGGTAGCGGTCTTCCTCCGGATTCTGGGCTTCTCTCGGTTCTAGATGGAGTTTTTCCCGTATTTCAGAGACTATCCTTGCTACATCGGTAGCACCTGAACCGAGTTCTTTTTTCAGGTCTTCAGTGTCTCTATCAAGGACGTACGAACGTATAGCTTCGACGAAGGCAAGATAGGGGAGTGACAGGGAGCCTTCTTCATAACAATTACCGGTTAACGTCTTTCCACCTTTTAATGTAACGAAGGTAGAGAGCTGGTCGCAAACAGCAGTCTTACCGATGCCCGGCTCTCCTACCACCATCATCAAAGCACCCCGACCCGAGGTCGCTCCGTCGAAGGCATTCTGAAGTTGTTTTAACTCATTCTCCCTGCCAACGAATATACGACGATACAAGGGATTTTCAGTTGGTGCTTGTGTTTCTACCGACTTTTCCCTGATAGCACCCTTTTGAATGGACTCAAGAGCAGCCAGGACATCCTTTGCCGAACCGGGTCTCTTCTCAGGATCTTTCTCAAGGAGAAGCATTATCAGCGACTCGAAAGCAGGCGGCAGGTCAGCCCGGTGCCAGGTAGGAGATATCGGCTGGGTGTTGATATGCTGGCCGATAATAGACACGGAGTCGTCACCGACGAACGGCGGTCTTCCGGTCACCATCTCATAGAGCATGGCCCCGAGTGAATAGAGGTCTGCTTTCGGTGTTACCTCACCTCCCATTGCCTGTTCCGGCGGCATGTATGAGACGGTACCTACCATCATTCCTTCCATGGTAAGTCTTGAGACGTCAATCATCACCGCCAGACCGAAATCGCCTATCTTTGCAGAGCCGTCATCGGTTAACCATACATTACCCGGTTTCAGGTCACGGTGGATAACACCTTTCGAGTGAGCGAATACCAGTCCCTGGCAGACTGCCCTGGCGATGGATATGGTCTGGTCGAGGGGGAGTTTATGATCGGGGGCTTTTTCGATAAGACCTTCGACATCGCCGCCGCCCATGAGGGGGATGACAATATATGGCTGGTCGTTTATTTCACCCATGTCGAAGATAGAGACGATGTGGGGATTATCACCCAGTTTACCCATGGCCTGGGCTTCGCGGGTGACGCGTTTCCTTGCGTCCTGATCGAGGTTTTCAGTCTTGATGAGTGCGAAGGCGACGTCCCTGTCGAGTACCTTGTCGTGGACAAGGTAGACCTTCTTCTTACCGCCTTCACCGAGTTTCTTTTTCACCTTGTAGCGGTCGTTAACGAACGAGGTGGGTTCGGCGGTAGATGGTTGAGAGGTAGCAGGAGGTTCGTGTGATACGGGTTCGGTTAACTGGCAGCCGCATTCGTGGCAGAATTTTATCCCGATGGGATTCGGGTGGCCGCATTGAGGGCATACAAGTTCATCCTGCAACGATTTTCCACATTCGCCGCAGTACTTGACACCTTCCGGATTATCAGCCTGACAGTGCGGACACTTCATATTAAACTCCTTTAAAAAACACGTGTGTATCAGTGTACGAGGATTACATAACGATGTCAAGATGATAACGGTATAACAGGTTTTACCTCTGTTGCAGAGATTCAGTTCCAGCAAATCGGAAATCTCTATGTAAACTTGACAAGTATACCGTTACTATTAGATAATAATTAACTTTCGTTCATTTAACGAGAAAGCCAGAGTTTAACGAAAGGTATAAAACCGGGTAAATGTATTTTCGTTACAAGGTGTGATTCATCATGTTGAGGTTGAAATTTAGTATATAAAGATAATACTCGCATTAAAAATTAGAACTGGCAGTTAGTAATACAGGATGTTAATAAACGTTCGTTTACAGATAATCCACTCATCTATCTTCTAATAACTGGTTGATGTAAGTTAATCAACGATGGAGAGTTACTAAAAATTATTGGCTGATAAAAGAAATGTTTATGAGGTGATGGTGTGTAATGGTAATAAATAGAGTCTCAGATAAAACCAAAATTCTTTATGCTTTTGCAATAGCCTGGGCAATTATCGGCGTGGTTATTGTGGCACTACTCAATTTATCACCATGGATTCTTGGTATACCTTTACTTATATTACTCATACCTACATTTGTCTTTACTGTTTCTGATATCTTTTATTAATTATTAATAGAGCCTATAACAAAATTAACCGGTAAAAAATAAGAGGTCGCGAAGATTCTTCGCGACCTCTTCAGGTCAGACTGTCCTGACGGCTACCTGTACGTCCGATGCAGCCGCCAAATTTATTCACTTTGGAAATTGCCGTGATACGGAACGCTGTTTTTCAGAGGTTATCAAGGTTGTCGTCCCGGTTCCCTTCTACAGATAATATTACTCATCACGCTTATTGATCTGCATTATGACCATGGCTATCATCATGACAAGAAA
Organism: Dehalococcoidales bacterium; assembly: GCA_016932435.1. The sequence goes on from JAFGCW010000043.1 coordinate 27,744, forward strand.
ACCGCCGCCGAGGCCAACGAACATGCCGCCGGGGATGTTATCGACGAAGAATCCGACACCCATACCGAGAAGGAGACCACCGGGTATGGCTATTCCCGCTATACCCCACTGCTTGTTCTTTTCCCATGAATTGTTGTCAGGCATACTATCCCTCCTTACACTACCGGTATCAAGGACTGTATTTTTTAACAGAGTCTACCATCGCTTTTACGTTTTCCGGTTTGGCGTAGTCCGAGGCGCTGCCGACTCCCATAATATATCCTCCACCCTTGCCGACCACTTTAATGAGTTTCCTGCAGTATTCATCCACATCCTGCGGAGAGCCTGCCTGTAGTATGGTGGGAGGGACTCCTCCCTGGATACACATGTGACCGCCAAGGATTTCCTTGGCCTTGAAAACGTTGGTTTTTTCACAGTGGAATATGACTTTGCCTTTCGGTAGATCGAGGAGGTACTCCAGGCGATTGTCCCAGATGCCTTCCCAGAAAGGAGCAGCGATAAAACCGAGTTCGACGTTCTTCTCGATGCATTGTTTCAGATGAGGCCAGTAGAATTTCTCGAACTGAGCATCCGACATAAAACCGTCGGAACCGCGGTGAAGGGGCATTCCGGCTCTGCGGAGTCTTCCTTTCGGGTCCGGTTCTACCGGTACACATATGGAAATCCACCATTCCATTACCCGGTTACAGGCTTCGAGAAGCTGGTCGGGACGACGGTACATATCGAGCATAATGCCACGCATCCCCCTCAGGCGGTCGGAAATCACGTCGAATGGTGTGAAGGTAATGCCGCGTCCCTGTCCCATCGGCGGCGCCGGGAAACCGAGTTGTGCCATTTCCCGGGAGAACGCCATGTTTTCCTGCATAAGCCTGGTCTGTTCTTCCTGTACTTTCAGGAGGATTTCACCGATCTTCCGGTACTCGGGCGATGTCAGGATTCCGGTGAGTCCCTGGATCCCCATGCCGAAGATGAGGGTTCTCAATGGCGGAAGTTTCGGTAGGGGTGCAAGAAGGCCGTAGGTACGCGGCAGGTAATAACGCAGTACGAAATCGGAAGGGTCTTCCAGGAAGAGATCGTATTCATCAGTCTTCATATATTCCGCTTCGACGAACTGGAATGACAGGTCGTCCGGCTGGTTGCCGCCGGGCCATCGATATTGCTTGTCATCCAGCATTTCCATGACGGTGCCGGAGCTCATCGGCCCCATTGCCATGGCGTCGTCCGGTTCAAAGTCGAGAAGCGTTTTCTTGCTGGCTTCCCTGTAAGCAGCCTGGTCGTAATACATTGAGGAAGCCTTAAGGCCGGCATACCGGGCTGCGAACACACCGGTTCCCAGGGTAACCGGAACTCTGTCAGGCTCTCTTAACTCGATAGCGTCCCTTACCCTCTTCTCTCTCTCCTCAACCAGTTGCTGTATCGACTTACCATGTTTTTTCTCTATTTCGTCGATAAGCTTTTGTGTATTATCCGTATCTTGTGCCATTAAGTACTCCTGAATATCAATATTATGAAGTGATAGTTTTTATACAAACAATCGGATTCATCATATAAAAAGTAGACATCTTTCGTCAAAAAAATATTCGTTTGGATACTTCACAACCGGGACTTGATGCGTGTAGTATAATAAGTATGAAGGCAGGTGGGGTGGAAGACAGTCTAAGCGGTGCCTTCGAAAAGGAGATGAGCCAATGGACGAAAGTAGAGGGCGGAGGTCCTCCGACTAAAAGCAAAGGACCATAGAGAAGAGGGGGTACTTTAAGTGCCCCCTCTTTTATTATCGAATCTTCTGTTTCCATCGGTCATATCAAGCCGCCCCAGCGGTTATTCTTCCCACTGATGAACGACTTCTCCCAGGCCAAGTCCTCCTGTCATCGAACCTTTAGTTATATTCATTTTCGCACCGAGAACCTTGACAGGACCGAAGAAGGTAAGCAGATCGTGAGGTCCATCGAAGAACTCAACGGTAGCGGTTCCCGCGGTACTCGTCCGAGTCGATCCCGGAGTAAGCGGCGGAGGTGTACCGGGCGTAAATTCGCCGCCGATACGGACAAGCTGGGTCAGGGGTGGAACCGCCGCAGATGCGTTGGGAACACGCTTGACCAGGTATACCGGAAACATGACCGGCCATTCGACCTCAGGAACGGAATCCGAGATCGTGTATTCGACCTTCATCAGAGGAAGACTGCTCTGGTCTTTCTGCTTGTTGCAGGTGACGGTCCAGCCGGTATCGGTCTGAGTCCAGACGATTTCCGCCATCTTCTTCGGCCAGCCCCAGATTTCACGCCCAGCGATAAGTCCCATATCACAGTCTATATATTCAATGAGTGTAGTGGAGCCTGTTTTATCTTCACATTTTATAGGAGCGTTGATCTGGATTTCGTGGACGTTGAAGCCTTCACAGTCCGGACTCCACCCCATCTGTAGAACGAACAAATCGTTATCAGTGTTCTTCTCAAGCGGCTTTGCCAGGGCACGCTCAATGGCTCCGGACGAAGCCTGGCACAGGAACTGGAGTTCATGGTTATCATTAAAACGGTGGGGAAGAGGTGGATACGGAGGTGAAAACTCGGGTGAGGGAATGAAATCCGGCCAGGTTTTCTGCTCAGACATTAGTGTACTCCTTTGCTTGATGACTGCAATCCGATTGTTTCGGCAAGTATAGAATCAGGGAAAATATTTGTCAAAAGTAAGTACATGATTAGCGTGGGCTGCTGATACCCTAATAAGAGGAAATACTTTTCGCTGGTAATCCTCCTTTTAAACAGGATTGTCAGCCCGAAGTTTTAATAATTACATTTATTTTTTATGTATATTACTAACGGTAACACAGTGGATACTTATATAAAATACGTCGTAATACTGAGAAATATTGAGTAATCCATTGAAAAATAATAGATAATTCGCTCTTAAACATGTTCAATATTTATAAATCTAAATATACTGCTTTGACAAAAATAGAAAGAATATTCTATATATAATATTATCGTTCTATTTAAAGAATATTCATTCTATAAGGAGTTACTGAGATGGCACCGAATGTACCGGAATCATATTTGAAAGCGAGGCAAGAGCAAATTATCAATGCGGCTGTTGCCTGTTTTTCACGAAAAGGGTTTCATCAAACGACTATGAAGGATATTTGTGAAGAAGCAGGCTTAAGCCCCGGAGCCGTGTATAACTATTTTTCTGGCAAAGAAGATATCGTAACTCGTTGTGCTGAAATATCGCTTCAGCGAAATATAGAGATATTTGCCAGTGCTTCAGGTAAAGGCACAGTCGAAGCATTTAAAGATGTGCTACAAATGCTGTTCTCTTTAGTTAAACAGGAAAATATCGACCAGGCATTTAGTTTTGACCTGGAGTTATGGGCTGAATCTACCCGTAATCAAAAAGTACGCAAAGCTCTCCGTAAGAACGAAGAAGGAAATTTAAAGGTCTTGACTGAGATGGTTGTGGCAGGACAGCAGCAGGGAATATTCAATCCGGATATCGATGCTTTATCCTTTGCTAGTTTGCTGTTTTCTATGTTCGTCGGTTTCGAAGTACAGATGGCATCAAATCCGAATATGGATATTGACTCGTATAAGGCCGTACTTGATTCCTTCATAGAAGGAACACTGGTTAATAAAGCGAATTTATAGTCTTGTTAAAGAGAGGCTTATCAGAATGGTTATTGAGAATAGTTGTCCGAAAATACTTGAAATTAACGGGATTAATAAAAGTTACGCGAAAAACAAACCGGTTAATGAAGACATATATCTATCCGTTCATGAAGGTGAAGTTTTCGGACTACTGGGTCCGAATGGAGCAGGAAAAACCACTCTTATTAATCAGATCATAGGTTTGGTTAGACCGGATTCAGGTACCATCACTATTGATGGTATAGACATTGTATCCAATCCGAAATTTACTCGACAAGCCTGTTCTTTCCAGGCTCAGACTCAGGTACCTATAGCAGGTCTGACAGCGATCCAAGCAATCGAACTGGTTGGCATGATTCGTGGCGGGAAAAACAAAGATGTTAAAAAACGTACCCGTGAGTTACTTGAAGCTCTGGAAATCGAACAGTGGGCAAACAAAACAGGGGCGACTTTTTCCGGAGGTGTGAGACGTCTTGTCGCATTTTGTATGGCTGCGGTACAACCGGGACGTGTTGTCATCCTCGATGAACCTACTAATGATGTCGACCCTCTCAGGCGGAGATTGCTTTGGAAACAGGTACAGGAACTCTCATTATCGGGTTCTGCTGTTCTGCTGGTAACCCATAACGTTCTCGAAGCTGAACGAGCCGTCGACCGCCTAGCAATTATGGACCAGGCAAGGGTAGTTGCCAGTGGTCGGCCGGCACAATTAAAAGGTGTTAACCATGAAATGATGCGAATGGAGATTACCTATAATCCGGAACCTGATATTCCTGTTGTCCCTAATTACTTAGATCAGACCATCTCTAACGGAAACCGGCTCGTCTCACTGGTTGATGAGGGCAATGTCAGTAACGCCATGGATTGGGCATACCAGTTGAAAATGCGAGACATTATTGAAGAGTTTTCAATCGGCCCGACAACTCTTGAGGACGTGTATGTAAGATTGATCGAAGGTCCTAGAGTTGGTGAGATGGTCAAAAAGGAGGAGGAATATGATCCAGTCTTTGCGTAATTATGGTCTCATATTGAAGTGGCAGGTACTCAGTAACAAACCCCTGTTTCCAGTCGAGATGGTTGTACAAGTGATGATTGCGACGGGGCTTGTCATAGGAATAAGCTTCTTCTTTACGGATATTTCACCAAATACCGCCAAATTCCTCACCACCGGGGCACCGGCAGTCATATTTCTAACGACGGGTCTTGTTCTGGTTCCACAGATGATAGCTCTTGCTAGAAAAGAAGGTACCTATGATTACATGTGGTCGCTCCCGATCTCAAGGCTTATCTATATTGCCGCGGACGTGACGGTGTGGTCATTGATCTGTCTGCCCGGTGTTGTAATATCGCTGACGCTCGGGGCGTTATATCATGATTTTTCTCTGCAAATCAGTCCGTTTGCCGTTCCCGCAATACTCCTTATTTCCCTGACAGGAGTGTTTATCGGTTATGCGATAGCTCTTGGCGCTCCAAAACCGGAATTCGCGAATTTAATTTCACAGATAATCGTGTTTGCGATATTCTTCTTCTCACCTGCGATATACCCTATAGAACAGATGCCTGACTGGCTGGCTGCCATGCATCGGGTACTGCCGGTAAGTTATATGGCGGATCTTTCAAGGGGAACACTGACAGACCTTGATGTGAATCTACCTCTCGCGTTCGGGGTTGTAGGAGCCTGGTGTCTGGTCGGATTCGTGATAACCTGTTATCTTATAACCAAACGTCGCTAACTATGGCTGTGGTTACTAATAAAAAGGAAATAACAAGGTTTGACAGGATATTAGGGAGAAAAGCGACAATACCGGTAATACGCGTTATTGCAGGTATATATATCACCACGGAGGAAGAATAAGTATTAGATGACAGACAACCAACAGCAGATAATTGATTAAAGGGTATTCTAAAGACTATTCTTGTCTACAGTATTAACATGATTAAGTTGGAGTTTATTACTTTCTTCACTTCTTCGGCTGATAACTCTTTGACTTTACGGTCTTGAATTTTTTGCCCTCAGATAATTTGGGATTGTAGGAAACAGCTTTACTCCTGTCGATGACGCTTTTGTGTATTAACGATCCATCTGGAATTTTCCTGCTTTTTGGCGTACCAAATATAATCCAGGAGAATTTCCAGGCGTTATGCATTTTCACCGAAGGATCCTGGTTAAGTTTTGTATTCCAATCCGGTTTTAGTGCTAATCCGGCATCCGATGCTTTATCCATCATCCAGGTAAAAGAAATATCAGGCAGTGAACAATTGTCTTCTGAGCACCCACCTCCTACTTCGGAATGGACTCCGGCAAACCATACCTGTTCGATTACTTGGCTTTTCTTTTTTTCACTTTCATCCCATAGAATCACTTTATACGGCCTTCGTTTTTCATCGATTGAGATTGCCTGATAACCATAACTGGTTTCCTTATTTAGCTGGTAATCCGGGAATTTCTTACTTAAGTTAATGCCAAGTGCTCCAACTGTGTCCCATATTCCTATAAAGAACGTCTCACAAGAGTGGGAGAACGTGTTTTTAAAATCCTTAATTACTTCAAAATCTTTTTTATCGTTTTTCTTAAAATACATTTTTGAAACGTACGGTATCAGATTCCTGTTACCTTTGTGCAATATACCCAGCTGGTGGATTAAGCCGACTAATGCCCGTGCTGTATAGGCTCCTCTGCTGAATCCAAATATATATATTTTGTCTTCTTTTTCATAGTGATTCATCAGGTACTCATAGCCTTCTTCTATATTCTGTCGAATACCGTATCCGAACGCTAATCCCAGGACAATTCCAGTCCATTTGCCAAGTGTTCTTCCCAGAAAGCTAATCGTACCTACTCCCGGATCATAGAAGGCTATCTGTGTATCATTTCTCTCGATTGCTTCATAAGTCTTTACTACGTTGGTATTATGGGTTCCGTACTCATTATTGGTACCATCGAAACAAATCACTATATTCTTGCTCATTTTTATCTCTCCACAGTCTGTATTTGTATAACCGGCATTTGTACACTTGATAATCTAGGATTCGATAGAAGAGAATCTGAGTCTATTTTATCACCGAGGAAAAGTCAATAGTGTCACAGTGAAAATGATTTGCTGCACGGGTAAAATGAAACAGCATGATTAAGCCGGAGGTCAGGGATGGTTAGTTGAGCAAGTACCGTAAATAGTGATATTTTCAAATCGGGTAAATAAATACGGAGGAATATTATGGTATCAAATCAATCTGAGACTTTTAATTCTTATTTGTGCTGGGATGTGGCGGTAGTGGTAAGGGACCTGGATAGTACCGTAAAACGCCTGGAAGAACTGGGTATAAGCCCGTTCGTGCTTCCTGAGGCTCCTCCGGGTGCGGAAGGTTTGTTTTTTCAGGGTAAACCACTCGAATCAGATTACAAGGCACTTGTCGCACGGATGGGGAATATGCAGATTGAAATCATTCAGCCGGATGATAAGCCGAATCCGTGGAGAGAATTCCTTGAAACCAGGGGTGAAGGAATCCACCACATCGGATTCCAGGTAAATGACGTAGAGGGAGAAGTAAGTCGACTTACCGGTCACGGGGCGGAAGTGCTGTTAATCGGCAAACAGAACGGGAAAACAGGAACCGCCTACGTGGATCTGAAAGTCGCTAATTTAATTCTGGAATCAACAAGCTTCAATGACATTGCAGAATAGCAAAAATCTACTAATGGAGTAATTACACATGGAAAAAAAATGCTATTTCCACCTTGTCGGTACCGGACCTAAGCCGGGCAAGGAAGACGAATATAACACATGGTATGACGAACACGTTACTTTACTGTATGAATTCGAGGGTTTGAAGAAGGCGACACGCGTCCGTCTCGACGAATCGTATGGACCGAACGGCGACAAGAGTCCTCAGTATGTGACAATCTACGAATTCGAGAAAAGAGAAGATTTCGTTGATTTCTGTAACAGTCCGGTGATGGAGGAAGCAAACAGGCACTATGAGAACGAAGGAATACCGGTCAGCGAGATATACTGGGCGGGTGGTTATGGGTCTGTAATAACGCTGGAAAGATAGATAATTATTATCCGTGGTATGTCTTTTTTATCGGGTGGGTAAAAATAAGAATGGTCGGGGTGAGAGGATTTGAACCTCCGGACCTCTGCGTCCCGAACGCAGCGCTCTACCTGTCTGAGCTACACCCCGTTTTTCAATAAATCCTATTAATTATTTATTGCAATATCGCACAGAAATCTGAATACAGTACTCTTCTCCGGGCAATATACTACAAGCGATATTATAGCCTGAAATAGGTTTTCCAGCAAGGAACACAATCGGCTGGTTATCCGTTTCAGCAATCATAACGAGTGAGAAGACACGGATTACCACATCCCGATTTTATCGGGATTCGTAATGACTAATGCGGAAGATTCTTCATTTCACTAAATGTGATAGAGAGTGGAGATGTAACAGGACAAAAAATATTTGGAAGATAGTAATTAGTTTACGTTAAAGGCGGTTGGGGTGTTAACTTTAGATCCCAATCTCTATTGCACGGCGGCGTGCCTTCAGCATATATAAAAACCAGATTACCAGGCCTGCCAGGACAACTCCGGCCACACTGAGATCCAGCACCGTCCAGTTAACTCCCGCTCCTGATCCCTCAACAGCAACCTGGTCTATCCTGATGGTTTCAGTCAAGCCGGCAGCTTTTATCTGATGAACCCCGGCTGCCAGGTCGGATATCTCGAAGGTATACGCTCCGCTGCTTTTACCGCTCAGGGCAACCTCCTGGATCCCTCTGACTATACCGTCTACTATCAGGTATAATTCATAGGTACCATCTTTCGAGCCTTCATTTGAAATAGTGACCGAGATTTTCATTGAATCACCTTCGAAGGCTTGATCAGGAGAGATTACTAGGTTGCTGGCGGTAAAGTCTGGCGGGAGAGGTGGTGGTTCAGGGCCTGCTTCCACTAAAGCCATGAACATGGAACAGATATCTAGCAGAGCATCGACTCTGCCAAGACCGATTGGAAATTTAACAGGTGATTCCAGTCGTACCAAGCCTTCTTCGTCAGTATATCGTGCGACATACGGCGGTAAAGCGTTCTCAGGTAAATCGTCAGGATCATATCGTAATATCAACCTTACCGGTGGATCGAATCTGGCATTCACCGTGTTACCTTCATCATCATATCCGATAAACCAGTATATCGGAGTAAGAAAAATGGTATCGTCAGGTAAGAGTATCGTTGTTTCTTCGACGGTCAGTACGATACGGTCAAGAGAGGTCCCACCAATTCCGGTTATATGAGTACCGCCGGTTATTTCCAGCGTACACATACCATCAGGATCGGTGAGGACTAAAGAATCTTCGAGGATGCCATCTTCGCCAACTTCAATTACTACGGTCTCGCCCAGCAGATTTATTTCCAGCGTTATGTTATCCTCTTCTTCTTCATCCTCATCAATAACCGGAGTAGTATCGGGAGGTGGTACATAAACGGGATCATCGGGGACTTCCATCTCTCTCAGGAAGTAAGTAACAGTAAAAGACAATTCATCACCCTGCACCACATTACCGGTTTCAGGGGGTAATTCCCAATACAAGTCCAGCATCCTGGTTTCGCCTGCTTTCAACGGTATCACTGTAATATACTTCAGGTCTGCGGCACTCGTTGGGAAAGCATCAACCGTTGCCGGAAGCGCCAGATTGGTAGACAGATCTTCTACATCGATGTCCAACATGAGGTATTCGCCCAGTTCTCCATCACCGGATGTATCACCTGTTTCGGAATCAGGATTCAGTCCTTCACTGTCGATAATATTACTGAGCCAGATATAAAGCAGGCCGTCGTTCGTACCAACATTCGTGAGTTCGACAGTTTTTCCTCCGCTGTCACCGGGCATGATATTGTTAACGATGATTGGCGTGTAACCGGCAGCGTTAAGTTCAAGGTCCACCGGGTCAGGAGCAGCTTTGACCGTGGCAGGCAGCGAACCAAGCATGGTTGCTGCTACCAGTGCCAGAGCTGTAAATATCCTGATTGTGTTCTTATACACGCCGGTTATACTCATTTTTCTTTCACTTCCGGGTTGAGTACGGGAAGTTAAAATAACGGTTTGAGTGCAAATGAAGAGAATTATATCCTTTATGAAAGCTCTTCATTTGCACTCTCCTTGAATTCCTACGGGGGATTTTTCAGGAGGTTGGGATTTTCTGCTTACTTAACTCAACCTCCTGAATTCACGATACATCATCGTTTTACTGTTAAATTACTGGTTACCCACAAGCGTTATGGTCAAATCCAGTGAATCACCCTGACAGCCGTTTGTCGCTGTGGTATCGAAAGTCCATTCTATTTCTAGTTCTAGTTCATCATCGGCATTAAGGCCTCCAAGATCCGTAGCACCAAGAGCTATAATTTCATCAATCGATAGGCCTTCCAGTGCACTCACACTATGACCGTCCCATTCTACGGTTGTCGCGATGATCATCTTGCTAAGGTCATCGGTGTCAGCGGTGCTGTTATAATCATCAACAGTAGTAGGAGTATTCTCGGTGTAACCGCCTACTGAGAATGATATTTCAACCGATGTCATGTCTATACTGCCTGCATTGTAGACATAAAGGCTGCCGCTGCCTGCTGTACTGCCGGGGTACAGATCTGACGCAGCAAAGGTGGCGGTGACACTGCCGGTAGGATCCGTGCCGCCTGAGTTCGCTAAGCCAAGGTCAAGAGTACCTGATGAGAAGACATTACCGGTCGACTCTTCCGTGTCGCTGAAGTATGCCCAGGTACCTCCGCCGACAAGGCCTATTACAAGAAACGCTGCCACTGTTAGTCCAAGTATTTTTTTCATTTGTTTTCTCCTTTCTCTTTGATAAAAAACGTTAACAAGCGTTTATCTAAACTTAATTTCCAATAAGTGAAAATTCCAGGAAATCAAGGTTATTTTCAAGCATTACTCAATGCCTCCTTAACAATATCTTTTGCGAGCCAGACAACAAGTACCATCGCCGGGATAATTATCGTAATAAACCACCCTATTTTTGTCTGGATGAATTTAGTGGCATATCCCACGTAGGGTATTTTGAAGAGGTAGGTTCCCTGAATGGAGGAATCTTTCACTGTCCAGGGATCAGTGTCTTCCACGGCGTCACCTTTGGTAACAATCGTGTCGCCAATCGAGTGAACACGGTGCGTAACAAGTTCACCATCCCATTCGAAGGTTATGATATCTCCTTCTTTCACTTCACCATCAACCGGACCTGTAATAATAAGATCGCCCATATTTATGGTAGGGGCCATACTTTCAGACCTGACCAGGTAAAGACTATATCCAGGCACGAAGTAAACAAATCCAAGCCCGGCGAGAATCAGGACGAGTAATCCGATAATTATTTTTCCTGTTATCTTCTTTTTCATCTTCCGTTTCCTTGACTGTATCAAACGCTTATCCGGGTATTTTCTCCTGGAATTTATTATTGACGAACAGGCGACGAAGGAGTGCTCTGGATCGAGCGGACAGTTCTTTGCCTTTTTTTACGCTGGAGATATACCCATCGGCTTCAATTGATTTAAGTCCTTTCCAGTCAGCCTGCAGGGGATCTACTATTAGTACCAGGGGTATATTCCAGTTTTCTCTTATAAAACGGCATGCCTTGTTTGTGTTATCTGCCCGGATGTCAACAATAGCCAGGTCATATTTTTCTTCTGCCTGCTTATTGCCGGACGAATAGATGTTATCTCCAAGTTTCTGCATTTCAATTCCTTCGCTTTGAAGGGACGCTGCCAGTGTTTTATAAGTATTTTCGTGTCCGTATACTAACGCTTTCATTTCAACCTCGTACTCAATATACACATGTCATATTAAAAACAGCTTAACAATGACAGTAGAATATAAAAAAAAGATTACAAAAGACTTACAAAGGATTAAAATGAAGAAAAAGACCAAAAAAATGCCTGCGTAACATGTTACGCAGGCAGAGAAATACTAGTAGAACTTAGTATATATATTATCCTTGTTTCGCAAGCATATAACCAAGACCTGTTTTGGTCAGGATCAACTCAGGAGTATCGGGATTCGATTCTATTTTCTCTCTGAGTCTTCTTATATACACTCTCAGGCTATCCACAGCATCGGGGTAGTCTTCTCCCCATACTGCTTCCGCCAGATTGTTGTGGGTTACTACCTGACCGGAGTTCTTCATTAACTCGAACAGGATAGTGCCTTCCGTGCGGGTTAACATTATTTCTTCATCGCCGCGGAAAAGCTGTCTTACGGTAGGATTGAAGCGAAGATCCCCGTGGACAAGAGTTGTTTCGCTCGAAATATTGGATGAGCGGCGTGTTAAGGCTTTTATCCGGGATAATAATTCAAGCTGTCTGAAAGGTTTTACCATGTAATCATCGGCGCCCCACTCAAGGCCTTTTACCACGTCGGCTTCCTCACCTCTTACCGTCAGTATCATAACCGGGATATCGGAAAAGGTACGTATTTCCTTAAGCACATCGAATCCGTTTGTATCCGGAAGACCGAGATCAAGAATTACGACGTCCGGATCCTCCGCTTCTACCAGCTCGACGCCTTTAATACCAAGGTGCGTGGTAACAAGTGTCACACCCGGCCAGCGTATCTCGAAGGCAAGAGTGATAATCTCTACTATTTCACGATCGTCTTCAATTATTAATACTTTCATTTTTTCACCTTTCCAATTTCAGTCACTAGTGTAATATTATATCATTCCTGGTTGTTGTTCTGCCTGATGGGCAGAGTAAAATGGAATGTGCTGCCTTCCCCGATTTTACTATCCACCCAGATCCGACCTCCGTGGAGTTCAACGAAATTCTTAGCGAGAGCAAGTCCCAGTCCGAGACCACTTAATCTCTCCCGGTCGGTAGTACGCCTGAAATAGGGTTCGAATAACCGTTCAAGGTCTTCCGGATTTATACCGGGCCCGGTGTCTACGACTTCAACGATGAGGTTTTCATCATCGCTACTTGCGCTCAGGGTAACACTACCTCCCGGGGGAGTAAACTTGAAAGCGTTGTTCAGAAGATTCATTACTATCTGTCGTAATCGACCTTTGTCCGCTTCGATAGTTGGTAACGATTCCGGAAGTTCGAAGTTTAAAACCTGCTTATTCCGAAGCGCTAAAGGTATCATTTCGTAGCCGACGTCATTCAACAGCGCCAGCGTATCGACAATCTCCATGTCTATCTGTAGCATATCTGTTTCACCCCTTGCGAGGTCAAGAAGCTCGTCGATTCTCGAGTTAAGATTATTTGCGCTGCGATTAATACTCTCTACCAGTCTCATAAGGCGCCGGTCGTCCATTTCTTCCATCAGCAGTTCTACGGCAGCCAGCACCGGAGTGATCGGTGTTTTCAATTCATGTACGAGAGCTCGCGTGAACTCTATTCTCTTCTGTATTTCTTCTTCCAGAGATTCTCTTAAATTTCTTTCCTGAGCGTACAATTTTTCAAGCTCTTCACGGGCGAGTTTACTTTCCGTAATATCCATAAAGTTGCCGAGAGTAGCTCTTTTACCGTTATATTCGATCGAACTGACAGTTTCCATTGCCCAATGAGATTCTCCGCCGGGATGGATTACCTGGAACTCGTATGGAGAATGGAGTTCTCCTTTGAGCATCCTGATGGCGCTTTCCCTGGCCGTGGATTGATAGTCCGGGTGGACGATAGCCCTGGGATTCATATTCAACAGTTCACTTTCGCTATAACCGGTAAGTTCCTGAAATTGCGGATTAACGAATTTGAACACACCGTCCTGGTATATATAAACACCAACGGTCGCGCTGTTAGCCAGAGTTCTATAGAGTTGTTCGGCCTGACGTCGTTCACCGATGTCACGGGCTATACCAACGTAGCCGATCGTTTCTCCGTTATCATCTCCTATTGCAGTTAATCTTATTTCCGTCCATATTTTTGTCCCGTCCTTTTTCGTAAGCTGGATTTCATAAGAAGGGGTGCTTCCTGTTGTATCTTTGTCGGGAGCTTTTTCGGCTGCTTCTCTGTCAAGAGCTCTCAAAGCACCAGGAAGAGTATCATCATCCAGTTGATCTTTCAGGTTCTTTCCAATCATTTCTTCAACAGTAAAGCCGGTAAGTTGTGTTATCGAGGGGCTGATATAGGTAAAGTAAAAGCCTTTATCAGTTGACCAGATTACGTCCATAACGTTATCAGCCAGAAGACGGTAACGGTTTTCACTTTCGCGAATCTCTTTCCCGACTTCTTCAAGGGCGCCGAGCATCCCGTCGATGGTCCCCGCAACAACGCCTATTTCATCGCTTCCGGGAAGATTGATACGTATGGACGTATCACCGGTTTCGGCGATCCGGTTAACTCCACGCGTTAGCATAGCTATACGAGATAATATTACCTTCTGAAGGAAGAACCATGCTAATACCCCCACCAGAAAACCTACTACCAGTACGGAAAGTATATATAACCAGGAAACACTTTCTCCAAGCTGAAAAGTATCCCTGGGGATTTCGACATTTAATACGAACGAAGTCTGGTCATATATATCATCGACAAGAGAGTAACCGGCAACGGTATCTTTGTCTCTCGGTATTACCACTACCTCTGTACTTTCATGAAGCGATGCTATTGTATCCTTAATGTCCTGGGAATCCACCATACGGATGGGTAGAACCGTAATAGGAAAGTGGATTATTCCTGACAATTCCTGGATAGTAGGCTCGTTGAGAGATCGTATAAAAACCAGGGTACCCATAGCCGGTCCCTCATTCTCACTGGTCAGGATAGGTTGGGCCGAAATTAATTTCAGTTCCTGCTTGAGTTCGAGGATACCGGATATAACATGGTGTTGCTCCAGACTGCTCAGGAGAGGACTGTCTTCTGAAAAGTGACTTAACAGGTCCGTAGGAAACGGGATTTCTACACCATTTTCCATATCATATGCTTTGCTGTAAACAATGTTCCCGAGGGTGTCTTTGAACAGCATCGCATTCAGATTCAATGTAACGAATGTCTCATCGACAAGGTTCGACTCTATATACTCCTGATTGTAATCCTGTATGAATTCGTAAGTATCGTCCCAGGCAGACCAGTCAGCGGTATCGGCTTCCAGGTCATTGATGAGGTAGTTCAGTGCTCCGACCGCCTGTTGGACCTGGACTCTGGTATTCTGTTCCTCGATTTCTTCGAGTCCTTTTATGAATATCAGGCGTGAGACGATGTATATAAGCCCCATCGCGCAGATAAAAACTACGCCGATAATGAGTAAGACTCTTGCTGTTAGCCTCATTATTTTCCCTTATGAAGGATTGTATCATTGATGTTATGTATAATCAACCTGAAAGTCTTGATATTCAGGTGACAAGGAGGTATCTCTCGGTTATAATCCTAAATAATGAGTGACCCGGTCCCAAGGAGTACAGAGAGAGGTTATTATGAAGGTAAGTGAACATATCCACTGTGTGGACCATCCCTGTACCGATGTGAGACACGAGTGCTTTGTAATTCCAGATATCGAAAAAAATCCGGATAATGTATCCATGATAATGATATCGGAAGCAGCGCCGGCGGACTCTGCCGACTACTACTATGCAGGCGATGATGCCCTGTTTGCCCGGACTACGGCACAGGCTTTCCAGGATGCAGGGGCTGATGTCTCATCTCTCCGGGAAATTCTTGATGAAGGAGTATATTTCACCAGTGCCGTTAAGTGCGGCAAGACCGGTTACGGCATCAAAACGGACACAGTCAAGCAGTGTTCACTTCTGCTTGAGAGAGAGCTAGCCTTGTTCCCGAATGTAAAGGTATATATGCTGATGGGAGATGTGGCGATTAAGGTAGTCAACGAAATGGCACGCCGCTCAGGAGAGAAACGGGTAATTCCTGCCGGCTCTACCTACAAGATAAGAGAACAGGAATACAGGTATGGGGATATAAGGGTATTCCCATCTTATCTCCAGGCAGGTCCGAGTTTCTTCATTGAAAAAAGCAAGCGTAAGATGATAGCTGAGGACATAGCCGCCGCCCTGGAACATATTCGATGATAACCTCTATGAGTATAATGAGTAATAGAGAATTAATAAATTGAAATATTGTGTAATAATTATGGATGGTGCGGCAGGACTGCCTTTACCCGAACGTGGCGGACGAACATGCCTTGAGTTGGCAGAGACGCCGAACCTAGATATTTTAGCATCGTCCGGCATACTGGGGATGGCACAGACCATTCCCACAGAAATGGAGCCTTCCAGTTCGAATGGCTGCATGTCGGTGCTGGGGTACGACCCGGCAGCTCATCCTGTAGGCAGAGCTGCCATAGAAGCGACAAGTCTCGGTATTCCGGTTGATGAGGGAGAAGTCCTTTTCCGGTGTAACCTTGTTTCGGTAAAAGACGGGAAGATGAATGATTACAGCGCAGGACATATCGGAAATGAAGAAGCACGGCGCATAATAACTGATCTGAACAATCAACTGGGTAGTGATGCTGTTACGTTCTTTCCCGGCCTGAATTATCGCCATATACTGAAAATCAAGAATGGTGGGGAAACCCTTAAAGCTGAATGCACGCCGCCACACGATATTCCCGGGAGGCTTGTGGATGAATATCGTCCGAAAGGACGGGGGAGTGATTTCCTGAATAATCTCATGATTCAGTCAGAGGCTATTCTCCGGAATCACCCGGTGAATGTAGAAAGAAAAGCCCGTGGTGAATCCACCGCCGATACTATCTGGCTTTTCTGGGGAAGTAACAAAGCACCGAAGATGCCGTCTTTCAGGGAAAGTTACGGACTCGGAGCATCGGTAACATCCGCAGTCGACGTAATACGCGGTCTGGCTATGATGCTCGATATCGATATACTTGAGATCCCGGGAGTCACCGACGGACTGGATAATGATTTTACTGCCCAGATCGAAGGTGCCCTGGCATCACTGGAAAGGTACGACCTTACGGTGGTGCACATAGAGGCTCCGGACGAGGAGGGACATCATGGTTCGATCGATAATAAGGTTGAAGCTATTCAGAGAATCGATAATGATGTTATAAGGAAGTTAGTTTCCTCGAAAAATGATATTCTCCGCGTGCTTATAATGCCGGATCACCCGACGCCAATAGAAATCCGGACTCACAGCGGCGATCCGGTCCCGTTTCTCCTTTGGGGTGAAGGTTTCTCGTTCAACGGTGGATCGAGATTCACCGAAACCGAAGCAGTAAAGACCGGCTTGTCTATCGACTCCGCGTATACTATTATGAAGAGGTTGACAGGTAAAGGGATCTAGAGGATGGCTCTGATAGTAAGGAAGTATGGCGGTTCATCGGTAGCGGACGCTGATAAAATTAAGAATGTTGCCAGGCAGATTGCCGCTGCTAAAGATGCAGGCAATCAGGTGGTGGTGGTCGTTTCTGCAATGGGGGATTCCACCGATGAATTACTGGCACTCGCACAACGGGTTGCCGCTCATCCGGACAGCCGCGAGCTGGATGCCCTGGTATCTACCGGTGAAATAGTATCGGCAACCTTGATGACGATGGCCCTTCATGACATGGGATACAAGGCGATCAGTCTTACCGGGGCTCAAGCCGGAATCCACACCACATCGACCTACCGACAAGCTCGTATAATTCAGGTTGATATTGAACGAGTTAAAAGAGAACTCGAGAAAGATAATATTATTATTGTTGCCGGCTTTCAGGGAGTAACCGAAGATATGGATGTTACCACCCTGGGCAGGGGAGCATCCGATACCAGCGCAGTAGCGCTGGCCGCCAGCCTCGGAGCAAAGGTTTGCGAACGATATACGGATGTGAAGGGAATATACACAGCCGATCCGAGAGTTGTTCCGGAAGCAAGACCGCTGGCAGAGATCAGTTATGAAGAGATGCTGGAACTGGCCCAGTACGGATCGATGCATTCAAGGGCAATAGAACTTGCGGAGTTATATAACATACCCATACTGGTTACCTCCAGTTTTACCGACAGTCCGGGAACATTAATTCACGGAGGGGAGTCAATGGAAGTCAGAAATAAAGTCAGCAGCGTGGCATATGACCTTGATGTTGCCAAGATAACGATAGTAGGAGTTCCCGACCGGCCGGGTATTGCTTCGGTTATCTTCGAACCGCTGGCATCAGCAAATATCAGTGTCGACACGATCGTTCAGAACGCAAGTATCGATAACATTACTGATCTTACCTTTACGGTTGCAGAAGGAAACCTTGGAAAAGCTCTTGAGGTAGTCAAGCCAATCTGTGATTCTATAGGTGCCAGGGATTGCGTCAGCGATGCGAAGCTTGGGAAAATAAGTATTATTGGCACCGGGATGCAGAATGCTACCGGCTATGCTTCCCGTATGTTCAAGACTCTCAGTGACGAAGGAATAAATATCCAATTGATAGCCACGTCGGAGATAAGAATCACCTGTATCGTGGAAGAATCGAGGGTGAAGGACGCGGTACGCGCTCTCCATAAGGCATTTGAACTTGAGAAAGATGACTAAAGAACAACGGGAAAAGCGTGAAAACACCTGATACAGAAGCAAGTAATGAGAGAGGGAATTATCCCTCTCTTTTCTTGATAAATTTTAGGGAAATAAATGTCAAAAAAGTTGCTTTTTCAGGCTGTTTTTGATAGATTACTAATCCATTTTTGAGATATAATTAGAGTATATACTTAGAGAAGGAAAATGACATACCAAGACAGCGAACAAACCAAGCAGAGAAGACAATCGAGTAAACATGCCGTTGCGCTTGCCATGGAAGGCCGGTGGAAAGAAGCGATTGAGGTTAATAAGAGCCTGATAGAAAATTATCCCAGCGACGTAGATTCCTATAACCGTCTGGGAAGAGCACACATGGAACTGGGTGAGTACAATCAAGCGCGGCAAGCCTATGAAAAAGCGTTGGAACTGGACTCATACAACACAATTGCCAAGAGAAACCTTCAACGTCTTTCATTACTGGGGGATTCAGGTACCAGCAATAAAGCGAGCTACCAGAGAGTAGATCCTCAGAGTTTCATCGAGGAAGTGGGTAAGGCCGGAGTAGTAAGTCTGGTCCGCCTTGCGCAGCCACAGGTACTCGCTAAGACGGTCGATGGCAGCCGTGCTGACCTGCGTGTGAATGGCCCAGCGCTTGTTATAGAGAATAATTTTGGTGAATACCTGGGGCAGGTAGAACCAAAACACGGACAGAGACTGATAAAACTGATGGAAGGCGGTAACCGTTATTCCGCTGCTATAATAAGTTCAACCGAAGAGGCGGTCAGTGTCATAATCAAAGAGGTTTACCAGGATCCTTCTCAGGCAGGCAAGCTTTCTTTCCCGACGAAGGGAAGCGATACGACACGGCCGAGTGCTGATGACAGAATCGACGACAGGCTGATAAGGCGGCAGCTAGAGGAGGAGGAATCTGTCTCGGAAGAATCAGGATACGCTATAGTTGGAGGAGATATCGACCTGTCTGACGGTGATGACGATGACGAAGTTGGTGACGGCGATTAACAGGAGGATTAGAGGAGAATGGTTTTAGGCAAGACGAGACCGGTAAATATCGCGGATGAGATGCGTAATTCTTACCTGGATTACGCGATGAGTGTTATCGTATCCCGCGCTTTACCCGATGTCCGGGATGGTTTGAAACCCGTGCAGCGGCGTATCCTTTACGCCATGAACGATGTGGGAGTGAGGTACAATACCTCCTATAAAAAGAGTGCCACCGTTGTCGGTGAAGTAATGGGTAAGTATCATCCCCATGGCGATTCTTCGATATACGATGCGATGGTCCGTCTCGCTCAGGATTTCTCGATGCGTTACCGGCTTGTCGACGGACAGGGTAATTTCGGAAGTATGGATAACGATCCTCCGGCGGCTATGCGTTATACGGAAGCACGCCTGACACAACTTGCCGGAGAGATGCTTGCCGATATCGATAAAGATACGGTTAATTTTATCGGTAATTTCGATGACAGCTTGCAGGAACCCACTGTTCTGCCCTCGAAACTCCCCAACCTTTTACTTAACGGAGGTTCCGGAATAGCCGTCGGGATGGCAACCAACATACCACCGCATAACCTGAGGGAAGTCTGTGATGCGGTAATGCATCTTATAGATAACCCGAACGCTTCAGTCGACGATCTGATGGAACACATCAAGGGACCGGATTTTCCAACGGCTGGGATCATCCAGGGAGTCGAGGGTATCCGCAGCGCCTATGCGACCGGTCACGGGAAAATCGTTATCCAGGCGAAAGCGTATATTGCCGAAGCGACCGAAGCAACACGGAGACAGATAATTGTCCTGGAGCTTCCTTACCAGACGAATAAAGCCGCTCTCGTAGAGAAGATAGCTGAACTCGTCTCAAGCAAGAAGATATCCGATATCAGCGAACTTCGTGATGAATCCGACCGTAACGGTGTGCGCGTGGTAATCGAACTGAAAAGGGATGCCCAACCCCAGAAAGTGCTTAACAGCCTTTATAAGCACACCGCGATGCAGTCATCGTTCTTCGTCAATATGGTCGCGCTTGTCGACGGTCAGCCCCAGGTCCTCAGTTTGAAGAAAGCCCTGCAGAGTTTTATTGAATTCCGGCGTACCGTTATTACCCGTCGCTCCAGGTACGATCTCAAAGGAGCAAAAGCAAGAGCGCATATACTCGAAGGACTGAAAATCGCCCTCGACCAGATAGACAAGGTGATAGCGACGATAAGGAAATCGGAAACTGCCGAGAAAGCCCGTCAGGCTCTTATGGACGAGTTCGGTATGAGCCAGTTGCAGGCGCAGGCCATACTCGATATGCAGCTTAGACGTCTGGCTAATCTTGAGAGAAAGAGAATTACCGATGAATACACAGAAGTGCTGAAGACTATATCTTACCTTGAAGATTTGCTGGCTAATCCGAAGCGTATCCTTCAGGTAATCAAGGAAGAAACAACCGCAATAAAGGAGAAATATGGCGACGACCGCCGGACCGAGATAAGCGCTGAAGGTCTTGTCGAGTTTAACGAAGAAGACTTGATTCCCCACCAGAGAGTGGTGGTCACACTCAGTAACCGCGGTTTCATCAAGCGGGTGCCGTCCAATCTGTACACACTGCAGCACCGTGGTGGCAAGGGTATTACTGCCCATCCTGCCAGGGAGAATGATGCGGTACGGCTGCTGACAGTCGCCGATACGCATGATAATCTGCTCATTTTCACCAATCGCGGAAAGGTATACCGCCTGAAGTGCTATGAAATACCTTCGGGCAGTTCCAGGACGGCGAAAGGCCTGGCTGTTATCAACCTGATCCCGATCGCCGAAGGAGAAAGGGTAACGGATATCGTGGCAGTGACGGACCTCGTGCCGGATACGTTCCTGCTGATGGCGACTCTCAAGGGAGAGGTGAAGAAGACTTCCTCAGACCAGTTCGCCGTGGTGCGGAGTAACGGACTTATCGCGATGGACGTAGAGAAAGACGATGAACTGGTGGAAGCCCGTCTCTGCAATGACAAAGACGACGTAATGATAGTAACCCGTAAAGGACAGTCGATACGGTTTAAAGTAAACAGCCTGCGTACCAGTCTCAGGACCAGCGGCGGCGTGAAGGGTATACGGCTGGGATCCGGTGATGAAGTAATCGGCATGGAAATCGCTGATTCCGAAGGATTCATGCTGGTTGTCTCCGAGAAAGGATTCGGCAAGTTGACCCCCGTAACCGAATATCCTCTGCAGAAGCGTGCCGGCAGCGGCGTGAGGACCTTCAAGACCACCGATAAAACCGGACTGGTTGCCGCGGCGAAGCTGGCTACTCTCACCCAGCAGGTGATGATAATATCAGCCGAAGGTATCGTAATTCGTACTCCCGTCAAGGAAAAAGACCCGAGAAAGGGTATTACCACCCAGGGCAGAAGTACCCAGGGAGTAACGCTGATGAAGCTGGAAGCCAAGGACAAGGTAAGCGCCGTCACCTGCTTCGACGCGAGTTAGATATTCGCTGGACAAAGTGGTTTTAAGATAAAAGCAACGTGAAAAAGCTGGAATCCAGCGAATTGTGCGATATAGTATT
Source organism: Dehalococcoidales bacterium (assembly GCA_016932435.1). The sequence goes on from JAFGCW010000043.1 coordinate 49,409, forward strand.
TATACTGGATACCGGCTTTTGCCGGTATGGTTAAGTATTACGCCGTATTATTCAGGTTTTCCCAGTTTTTCAATACACGCCGGTTCGGATTTCTCCAGGCCGCAGGCGTTGCAGTTTTCGGTGCGGCAGTCGCGAGTGGTGATCTCATCGAGTGAACGCTGGTGCTCTCTTTCCAGGAATTCCCGGCTGATTCCCGTATCGATATGCGACCAGGGCAGCACTTCGTCCAGGTCTCGCCTGCGCCGGGCATAGAAATCCGGGTCGATACCGGCTTCTTCGAAAGCTCGCTGCCATTTTTCAAAATCGAAATATTCGTTCCAGGAGTCAAATCGGCAACCCAGTTTCCAGGCATGGTAGATAACCTGTCCTATACGTCTGTCTCCCCGTGATAGAACCGCTTCGAGGAGACTGGATTCATTATCACCCCAGGAGAGCTTGACCCCCTTGCGCCGCATGCCGTTCCTGAGTATTCCCTGCTTTCGTTCGAGTCCTTCCTCGCTTTCCTGCGCCGCCCACTGGAATGGCGTATGCGGTTTGGGGACGAAGGTCGATACATTAACCCGTATCTGCGGCGGTCTGCCTTTGGCCTGCCTGCCTGCCCTGTAGACCTTTTCTACGAGCTCGTTTATAGCTTCGATATCATCCTGGGTTTCTCCGGGCAGCCCCAGCATGAAGTACAACTTGATTCCGTTCCAACCGCGACTGAAAGCGTCTACTGCCGTGCTGAGAAGCTGCTCTTCTGTCACGTTTTTATTTATCACTTTCCGTAATCTTTCGCTTCCTGCTTCCGGGGCGAACGTCAGACCAGTCCTTTTCTGAGAAGAAAGCGAGTCCATGAGTTCTACCGAGAAACTGTCGATAAACAGGCTGGGGAGTGATATCGACAGGTGTTCGTGTCTGGCCAGCAGGTCGGCGACCACATCCTCGATGCCCGAATAATCGCTGGTGCTGAGTGACACGAGTGAGATTTCATTATAGCCGCAGTTCATGATTATCTCTTCCGCTGCTTTCAGGACTTCTTCGGGAGGGCGTTCACGGACAGGGCGATAGATAATTCCTGCCTGGCAGAACCGGCAGCCGTGACTGCAGCCGCGTTGAACCTCTATTGCTCCGCGGTCATGGATTACTTCTATATACGGTACTACCGGATTCGTTACCGGCGGCGGAAGCTTGTCGATAATCCGTCGTCGGATAACGGGGGCAGCTTCCGGTATGGTGGGTGTAATACTTTCGATGAGTCCGTCAGGCTTGTATTCGACCTTGTAAAAACGCGGCACATAAACGCCGGATATACCGGCTGCTTTCAGGAGAAACTCATTTTTCGAGATCCTGTGTCCCGGTTCTTTCAGCTGACGGAAGCACTCGATCAGTTCCAGTACCGCTTCTTCACCATCGCCGATTACGAAAAGGTCGATAAAGTCGGACATCGGTTCAGGATTGAGTACGCAGCTTCCGCCGGCAATTACCAGGGGATGGGTATCGTCTCTTTCAGCAGCGAGTACCGGAATTCCGGCCAGGTCAAGCATATTTAATGCGTTGGTGTAAGTAAGTTCGTAGCCGAGGGAGAAACCGATGATATCGAATTCGCTTAAAGGATGTCTTGTTTCGAGGCTGAAGAGAGGGATGTTTTCTTCCCTCATTATCTCTTCCATATCGGTCCAGGGAGTGAAAGCTCTTTCAGCAAGGACATCGGGCTGGCGGTTCAGGAGATCATACAGTATGGGAATTGCCATGTTAGACATACCAATCTCGTAAGTATCCGGGTAGATAAGAACGGTCTTGATAAGGGTACTGTCCCAGTCCTTGATTACGGCATTCCATTCGCCGCCGGTGTAACGAGCGGGTTTCCTGACGCGGTGGAGTACGGTATCGAGTTTATCTATCAATAAATCTTCTTCCCCTGTGGAACATTATACTTGAAGGTGGGGATTGAAGTCAGTAAGGAAGGAAGACAGCTAGGCATCTAACTCAGACAAACTAAACTGCATTCCGTCAGTGGCGGCGATCACCCTGGTTCCGGTTCTCCCGGTCATTTTTTGAGCTGTCTTCTGCGGGTCCAATTCCCACATTTGATGACCGAAGTGGGTTATTATTGCCAATTTCGGTCTGATTGTTCGAATAATTGCTTCCGCGTCCGGTATGGCAAGGTGGGCGGTGGGTAACAGCGGATTTCCGGTATCCGGACGCGGTTCCACAAAAACCACGTTGAGTATTAAAAGTTCTCCTTCGTAATAGCCGGGGAGTTCCTCGAAAAAGCGGGTATCCGCTATGTAAGAGAAGTTATGACTGCCGGTTCTGAATATTAGGCCGTATGTTTCCGGCCTGTGGATATGCCGGACAGGGGTAGTGAAGGAAACATTATCGACCGAGTACGAGCCGCCTTCTTCCAGGACAACGACTTCGTCCAGGTAATTTTTCAGGAACGTATATATTACCGGCTCGTTTCCAAGAGCGTCCGACGGTGCGAACAGCATTCCGTGCTGGTCATGGCCACCCCTTGTCATCGCTTCTACCATGATATTGGTATCAGCTGAGTGGTCGAGGTGGCGATGAGACAGGATGATGGCACTGAGTTTCTGGGCGTCGAGTTTTCGATCGGTTGCCCGGACGATACATCCGGGTCCGGGATCGACCAGCAACTGGGTACCGCCCAGGTTCATCCATATTCCGCCGGATGCGAGGCGCTGGCTGGTTATCATGAATCTCCCGGCGCCCGTGCCGAGGAACGTTATCGAATCATTCGGAGGATTCATATTATTCATTGTTTTGTTATTATCTTGAGAGGTGGATTATTTTTCGCTACGTTTATTTGGTCTTATAACCAGTACCGGTTTTCCCGAATTCCTGACCACTTCATCAGCTACGCTCCCCATCACAGCTCGTACTATCCCGCTTTTTCCGTGAGAAGTCATTATAATCAGGTCGATTTTCTTTTTTCGTGAATAGAGGATGATCGATTCAGCCGGATCACCGATATTAACATGGTATGAGCATACTATTTTCTTACCTTTTAGCTCTCTTACTTTCCTGCTCAAATAACTCCTGGCTTTGGATACATTCCGTTTGTCTTCATCGAAGGCTATCTGGACTGCAACTTTCGCAGCAGCGGGGCTATGGATACCGGGCTGGGGTCCATCGCTTGCCATTATGGGTGTGGCAGGCTTTTCTACCTGCATGAGGATAATTTCTGCATCGAACCGGTGGGCGATTTCGACAGCGTATTTTATTGCTCGAGATGCAAACCGTGAACCATCGAGTGGGACGAGTATCTTTCTAAACATACTATTCTTCTCCTGTTGTATTCGATAACAGGGTATTAGCCTGTATATAGTGTAATCCAATGGATACATAATTACCAACCAGACTGGCGAGGAAAAAGGCAATATGTGATAAAAGTTATTGCCAATGGAAAATCCAGGGTGTATCATATTAGAACTCTTGTGACCGGGAGGATGAAATGAGTAACAAGATCGATGTTGCGGCTGAAAATGACCTGTCAGAAGGGACGATGAAAGCGGTGACCGTCGAGGGACAGGAAGTACTGCTTGCCAGGACGAAAGATGGTTTTCATGCGGTTGGTAATATTTGTCCTCACATGAAAGGCAGACTTTCCGAGGGAGTACTTGAGGGAAAAATCGTGACCTGTCCCCGGCACGGCTCGCAGTTCGATGTTACGAACGGTGAGGTTATCCGGTGGCTGAAAGGAAAGGGCGTTATATCTGCGGCGGCGAAGATTATCAAACCGCCAAGAGGAATCGAAAGTTACAAGGTTGAACTCAAAGATGGAAGGGTTCTCATAGTAACACCTTAGGAATTCCATAACGGTGAACGGTCAGAAACTAAAATTGGAGTATATCCGGTTATTCAATAAAATTATTACCTGGAGGAAGGAGAGGAAATATGGAAGAGAGAAAAGGGGTAGTCACAATGGGGTCTAAACCGGTAACCCTGGTAGGACCCGAAATAAAGGTGGGTGATAAGGCACCTGATTTTACCCTGCAGACTATCGAGATGGAAGACTTAAGCCTTTCGGAAAGTAAAGGCAAAGTCAGGATACTCAGCGTGGTAACCTCGCTGGACACGAAAGTCTGTGATCTACAGACACAGTGGTTCGAGCAGGAAGCCGGCGAATACAAGGATGTTGTTATTTACACGATAAGTATGGACCTGCCTTTCGCGCAGTCGAGGTACTGCGGAGCGAATAATATTACCAACCTCAAGACACTCTCGGACCACCGTGACGCTTCTTTCGGAACATCATATGGAGTACTCATCAAGGAGCAGCGTCTTCTCAGTCGGGCGGTATTCATCGTCGATAAAGATGATACCGTACGTTATGTGGAATACGTGAAAGAAGTGGGGACTCCACCGGACTACGATAAAGCGCTGGAAGCTCTGAAAAAAATCACCGGATAAATTGTATTAGATTCAGGAGAAAGGAGTAATTCGGTGTCATCTCATATTAATATCATGATTGGTGGTGAAGCCGGGCAGGGAGTTCAGTCGGCCGGTTTCATCCTGGCGAAAACCTTCTCCCGTGCCGGCTTTCATGTGTTTGCCGACCAGGACTACGAGTCCAGAGTCAGGGGAGGACATAATTTTTACCGTGTCAGGGCATCGGATTCCGAAGTTGCGGCCGTCAGCGAATCGATAGATATTCTGGTGGCGTTGAATGAAGAGAGTATCGATCTGCATCTGGATGAACTGACACCTGACGGGGCGGCGATTGTTAACACCGAAGACGTTGAAGGTAGAAGCGGTAAAAACATATTCACTGTTCCATTTGATCAGTTAACAAACGATAAGATAATGGTCAATACAGTCGCCCTTGGCGCGGCTCTCGGTCTGATAGATTTCGATATCGCCATACTGGAGAACGTGCTGGAAGACCAGTACGGGACAGGGGAATCGGGGAAAGCAAACATAGATGCTGCCCGGGCAGGTTACTACTACAGCAGGGAAAATAAGAATGGCCTAAAACTGAATACTGTAAAAACGATAAACCGCGAGAAGAAGATGCTTCTCAACGGCAATGAAGCTATCGCACTCGGAGCGATGGCTGCCGGTTGTAAGTATGTTTCTTCCTATCCTATGACTCCTTCGACATCTATCATGGAATACATCGCGGCACGAGCCGATGAGTACGGGATCGTGGTCATGCAGGCCGAAGACGAAATAGCGGCAATCAATAATATAGTCGGCGCCGGCTACGCCGGTGTAAGGTCGATGACAACGACGTCAGGCAGCGGTTTCTGCCTGATGGTGGAAGGCCTGGGGCTGGCCGGAATAACAGAAACCCCGGTAGTGATTATCGATGCCCAGCGCCCCGGTCCGGCGGTCGGGCTGCCTACCAGGACGGAACAGGGTGACCTGCAGTTCAGCCTTACCGCTCATCACGGCGAGTTTCCCCGGTTCGTACTCGCGCCTGCGAATATAGAAGACTGTTTCTGGCTGACCGTCGAAGCTTTTAATCTTGCCGATATTTACCAGACTCCTGTGATTATTCTGACAGATCACTATCTCGCCAGTTCCTACGCGACCGTTGATAAGTTCGACCTATCGAAAGTCATTATCGACCGTGGGGAACTGTATTCTGGAGATAGTGTGAATTACCGGCGGCATGCGATAACGGAATCGGGTATATCACCCAGGGCATTCCCCGGAATGAGCGAAGCTCTGGTGGTGACGGATTCCGATGAACACGATGAAACCGGGCACCTTACCGAAGACGCAGAGATAAGGAACGGTCAAGTCCTGAAACGCTTAAGGAAAATAGACAGTCTGGACAGTAATATTCTGAAGCCGTGGAAATACGGCAACGAAAATCCTGAAATACTCCTTATCGGGTGGGGCAGTTCATACGGCGCTGTCCGTGAAGCGGTGGATATCCTGAATGAGAAAGGGACGGATGCCGGAATGATAAACCTGAACCATCTTTCACCTTTCCCGGCTGAAGCTGTTGCCGATGCAATGAATAACGCTTCGAGGAATATAGTTGTCGAGGGTAACGCTACGGGGCAGCTGGCGAAACTGATACGAACCGAGACGGGGATAAAAATCAATGAAAAGATACTGAGATTCGATGGACGTCCTATCACGCCGGGATACATAATCGAAAAACTGGAAAAGGAGGGGCTGTAGCATGGTAAAAGTAAATGATTACCAGGGACTTGAAAGCGCATGGTGCCCGGGCTGTGGTAATTTCGGGATTCTGAACGCAGTCAAGAATGCCCTGGTTGAACTGGAACTGGACCCTCACCAGGTATTGATGGTCTCCGGGATAGGCCAGTCAGGCAAGCTTCCGCACTACATGAAGTGTAATACCTTCAACTCGCTTCACGGCAGGCCTGTCCCTCCTGCAGTCGCCGCCAAGATCGCCAATCCGAAACTGACGGTTATCGCGGTAAGCGGCGATGGTGACGGTTACGGAGAAGGAGGGAATCACTTCATCCACGCGATGCGGCGGAATCATGATATCACCTACCTTATTCATAACAACCAGGTATACGGACTGACCAAAGGACAAGCATCGCCTACCAGTGATTCAGGATTCGTCACGAAGACAACACCGCACGGCGCTCCAAGTCCGGTAAGTCCGCTGGCACTGGCGATTGTGACAGGAGCGGCTTTTGTCGCCAGAGGATTCGCCGGTGACGTGAAACACCTGACCGGGCTGATAAAGGAAGGAATCAACCGTAAAGGTTTTTCCCTTATCGATATTCTTCAGCCCTGTGTATCGTTCAATCATCAGAACACCTACGAATGGTACAAGGAGCGAGTGTATACACTGGATGATGAAGAGGGATATGATCCTTCGGATAAGATAGCAGCACTGGAAAAAGCAATGGAGTGGGGAGACAGGATACGGACCGGGATCCTCTATCGGCAGGAACGCCCGACGTTCGAAGAACAATTTCCGGTTCTTGCCGGGAGTACTCTGGTTGAACAGGAGATTAATCCAGGCAGTGTGGAAAGCCTACTGGACGAGTTAAGATAGATAGGTTATTGAAATATACGGCTAGCTTAAAAAGGGGGCATTGCCCCCTTTTTGTTTTACCTATACAATAGCGAAAGAAGCAGGGCAAGGAGGGAAGTATGGAGCATATCTGGGCACCATGGAGGATGACCTATATCGAGAGTGAAAAATCTGGTGGCTGTATCCTGTGTGAAAATCATGCTAAGAACGATGATGAAAAATACTTTATTCTGCACCGCGGCGATAAAAACTACGTGATGCTGAACCTCTACCCATACAATCCCTATCACCTGATGGTGGTTCCGTACCGTCATACGTCCACACTGGATGATCTCTCGGATGAAGAACGGGACGAACACTTTAAAATTGTCAGTCGGTGCGTGGGTATTTTGCGAAAGGAACTCAATCCGGCCGGTTTTAACATTGGTATCAATATGGGGGCTGTGGCTGGGGCAGGAATAGAAGATCATATCCACACTCACATAATCCCACGCTGGCAGGGCGATACCAATTTCGTGACCGTTGTATCGGATATCAGGGTGGTACCCGAAGCACTGGCTGATTCTTACCGAAAACTCAAGGATAAATTCTAAAGAACTGCCGTTTGTCTATTCAAGGAGGTTACTATGCCTGGCGGATATATGGGGAAGCTGCTTTTTATCGATCTCACCACCGGCGAGGTCCGGGAGGAAACGCCGGGTGAAATGCTTTACCGGGATTTTATCGGCGGATACGGAGTTGGGTCGAGGATACTCTATGACCGGCAAAAAGGAGGCGTGGATCCACTCGGACCGGATAATATTTTCGGGTATATGACCGGACCGCTTACCGGTACTCCCGCAATCGGCGGCACCCGGTACCAGATCATGGCGAAATCTCCGCTGACGCTGGGCTGGGGAGACGCCAATTCGGGAGGATTTTTCGGTCCTTACCTGAAATTTGCCGGATACGACGGGATTTTCGTTTCAGGTATTTCCGACAAACCGGTGTATCTCGCTGTCATCAACGGGAAAGCCGAATTAAAGGACGCCTCTCATCTGTGGGGCAGGACGACGTATGAAACCGAGGATACACTCGCTGAAGAGTACGGGAAATCAGCCAGGATATCCTGTATAGGACCTGCAGGTGAGAAACTGTCACACATCGCCTGCGTTATCACTCACAAGGGAGATGCTGCCGGACGCTCGGGCTTGGGAGCGGTACTTGGTTCCAAGCGACTGAAAGCGGTGGTGGTAAACGGCGATAAGAAGGTTCCTGTGGCTGATGTCGACATGGCGAACAGAATCAGGACCGACCAGCTGAAAGCCATGGAAGAGACAGGATTTATCCGCAGGTTCCACAAGTACGGGACCAGCGGGCATGGCGACATGTCAGCGGCAAGCGGCGATACGCCGGTTAAAAACTGGGCAGGCATCGGTGTCGTGGACCTTCCGGATGTTTCGGGCCTGCACCGTGATATGATGATAGCCAACGTGAAACGTCGGTTCGGCTGCTGGCGCTGCCCGGCGGCCTGCAAGGCGTCGCTTAATGCCGGAACGGGTGATTTTAACTACCCGGAAGGAATACAGAGGGTTGAATATGAGACTATCGGTGCCTTCGGCGCTCTGTGCATGAACACAAACGCGGAGTCTATCCAGATGGCGGGACATCTCTGTAACGCCTATGGTATGGATACCATTTCCGCCGGGGCGATAATTGCCTTTGCCATGGAGTGCCATGAAAAGGGGATCATTACCCGGGCGGACACGGACGGGATCGACCTTAAATGGGGCGACCCGAAGTCACTCGTCCGGATGACGGAAAAACTGGTGAAGAGGGAGGGATTCGGCGATATTCTTGCCGACGGTGTGAAACTTGCGGCCGAGAGAATAGGCAAAGGTTCGGAGGAATATGCCGTGCATATAGACGGGCAGGACCTGGGAATGCACGATCCCAAGCTTCCCGGCCCCCATTTTGCCGGGCACGCTTCCGTGGCGATGTATAAGATGGACGCCACACCGGGGCGGCACACGCAGTCGTTTGGCCCGGACAGCTTCAGGTCGCATCTTTCGAACGCGATGGGCGCCTGTATGATTCCGCTTGACCAGAAAGAGGGAGAACTTGCGCCGTACGCGGAAACCTACATGAGGGCAATAACCGGCCTGGACCGATCATATGAGGAATTGCTGAAAGCAGGGGAGAGAATTGCCAACATGCGGCATGTCTTCAACCTGCGCGAGGGGATCAATCCGCTGGAACGGTATGTCCACCCCCGGATTATCGGCATACCGCCGCAGGAGGAAGGACCTCTTAGAGACGTAACGCTGGATATCGATGAAGAAACCTGGTGGAATCTCGGCGCCCTTGACTGGGACAGAGTGACGACTAGACCGAGTAAGGTCAAGCTGCTGGAACTGGGACTGGATGATGTAGCTGAAGAGCTGTATCCATCAATTCAAGAGTAATTATTACGGTTTCCCCTTTTTTCTCTCCCTTAGTTACAAAAGACTCCCTCTCCAAAACAAGAGTGTTTATCGCATATGTAACGTTTATTGATTCTTGTACGTAATAGCATAGTGGAGAGTTAATTTTGGAGGTTCATAAGAAATGGTTTTGCATATCGGTGATCGTGTCATCTATGAAGATGGAGGAGAGCCCTTAACAGGAGAGATAGTCGATATCTGGAAAAATAATCAAGAGAGAATAACCGGCTATTTTGTGATACTGGATTCAGGAATATATGTTCAATTTTTACCGGATAACCTTAAATGGTCTAAATTGGAAGAACCTGTTCTAATAGCATAGGAAATACTGTTGTAGTCACTAAAAGTATCACTACTTTTTTCTCTACCGTGATAATAGACGGATAGTTTATTCTGAGGGAAGGAAAAAAATGGCTTTGAAGATTGGTGATAGGGTTGAGTATAGGGGTGAAGCTGTTGATGATAAGTACCTTCAGGGGAAAATAGTTACTATTGAAAAAAACAGCAGAGGTTTTATTACCAGCTATTTTGCTATGTTAGATGGGAATTTATTGGTTCAGTTTAAACCACATAATCTGAATTGGCATAAAGTAGAAGAAATGGTGGTTGATTAAGTTCGGAGGTACTAAGAAGATGGAATTAAATATCGGTGACAAGATTATATATGAAGATTCACATTCAAACTTTTTTAAAGGTGAAATCGTGGATATCTGGAAAGATGACTATGAAGAAATATCCGCCTACTTTGTTGCGACAGATACGGGATTACATATTCACTTTAAACCTAGTAGTCTTGAGTACTGTCGTTTGGATGAATCACTTGCTGGGGAATACGCTTCCAGCTTCGGCAGTTAGTGAGTAGTCAGGTTTATCTTGCATACGTAACTAACTATTTCACCTTCAGAGTGGAGGGGAAGAACCATACGGTCAAGGATCGTATATCAATAGTTTGAAACGGTTACATGAGTGGGCACGGGAGCGAGGGAAGGAAAAGGTTGTTTTACCAGTCGGGGTGGTTAATTAATCTACTTGCCAGTTCCCTTTTTTTATCATCGGAGAGGAAGGACGTCCTGATGGCGTTGAACAGCATGGTGCGTATCTCATCCCGGATAAAACCGAGGTCGTTAGCTAGGAGTTCATACTCTTCTGCCAGCGAGTTGCCGAACATCTTGGGATCATCGGTGTTGATGCTGACAGGGATATTCCTGTCGTAAAAGTACCGCACCGGGTGTTTTTTAATCGATTCGACCACTCCGGTTTTCACGTTGGAAATCGGGCATATTTCCAGAGGTATGCTGTGTTCGGCAAGATAGTCGACCAGTTTTTCATCCTCTATGGCACGGGTTCCATGCCCGATACGTTCAACCTTCAGGTTATTGATAGCCGACCAGATGCTTTCCGGACCTGCCGCTTCACCGGCGTGTGCCGTGGCGTGGAGTCCCGCCTGACGGGCTTTTTCGTATACGTCGGCAAACAGTTTCTGAGGATATTGCTGTTCGTTTCCACCAAGTCCGATTCCTATCACGCCGAATTGCCTTGACTCGATAATTTCCGGTAGTTTCTCTGCCGCATTTTCAGGCCCGTTATCACGCACCAGGTCGATTATCAGATTGATGTCGATTTCAGGAACCTTCGACAGTCCCGCCCGAACTGCTTCCGCAAGTCTGGATAGTGTCAGGTCTTTATTAAGAAAGCGGGACGATGAGAAGAAAACTTCGGCATAGAGAATATTCTGATGTGCAAGGTCACGGGCGACTGCTTCAGACAGGAAGGTGAAGTCTTCGTACTCTCTCAGGAACTGATTTTTCCATAGCCATGTTTCCAGGAAATGCATGAAGTCACGGTATTTGAATTTTTCTTCGAAGGCATTGATATCCGGTACCGACGGATCACCGCCATATTTCTTTATCAGTTCCCAGAGTGTCTCGTGAGGAATCGCTCCAGTAAGGTGCAGGTGAAGCTCAACCTTCGGTACTCTTTCATACCATGATTTCTTTTTATCGGTAGTCATAGAGGTATTATAGTGCATGAAGAGAGGTAAAACGTAATTGAGTTTTAGGTAAGGAATGAAAGTAATGCAGGTTGGGTAAGTTCGACGAAGTCAGGTCATGGACGTACTACGTACCCGCCGTTTTGATTCAAATTTACAAACAGTTTTACTAAATAGACGCTTACTCTCACGATTCTATTCAACCTTGATGTGAACAATAATATCGCCCGGTCTTCCATCTGTTAATTGAAGAGCGTTTTTCAGTTTTATTTTACTTCCAGTCCTGACATTGGCAGGTATTTTCACCTTTAGTTTCTTATTATTTCTTTTAAGTTCCTTTTCTATTCCTTTTCCTGCCTGTTCGGAAGTCAATATTATTACATAATCCACATAGTCGTCTGAAAAAGATTTGTTATCAATGAAGTCCTCAAGTTTGAAGTCTCCCGCGACATCAAATTTCATATTCTTTGAGTTACGAAATCCCCTTGTGAACTTGTGATAAGTGAATCCTGTGTTATGTGTTATGTCTCCAAAAATATCATTAAAAAACCCATTGTCTTGTCCGCCCTCTTCAAAATCATGGATAAAATCATCAAAGGTAGCTCGAGTGGATTGACTGCCGAATATATCACCAACACTTCCTACAAATCCAAACTGGTCATATTGATTTCTTTTTTCAGGATCACTAAGAACGCTGAAAGATTCATTAATATCCTTAAATTTTTCGTTAGCCCATTCTTCCTGGCCGTGATTACGGTCAGGATGATATTGCATTGCCAGTTTTCGGTATGCTTTCTTGACTTGATCTGCTGATGCAGTCTTATCCAATCCAAGTATCTGGTAGTAGTCTTTATAAACCATTGTAATAACCTGCATTCAAGTACTTATTGTATGTAAGATCTGTTTTCTGTTTAATTCTCTTTATTTGTGATCTCCTTTCTATTTTCTCGCAACTATCATCTCTCTTTAGGAATCATTATTTGGGGCATTCCTTTGCTTAGTAAACATAGTTCGAATTTACCAATTCTCAAAAACATACGCAGTTCACACAATTGGTTTGAATAATATCAAAATAACCTGGTTTCAGGATCACCTTCGTAACTAGTATCCGAAGATTATTAAAATTAATCAATCATGTAGTTGAGACTGAGTCTTTTCGGGTATGCCGATTATACGTCTTCCGTAATATGTGAACAATATACGAATGTCTAATATGTAGATAGCCATAAGTAGCTGTATGGACTCAACGTTGTTATGATGATGTGATCGCCCGACGTTACCAACCAGGTGGGTTACGCTTTGTTTCACCTACCCCACACGGCTACCATAACTCGCCCTCTCGCCATTCGACGGAGAGTGGTGCGGAAAGGTCGAGTGCGGGGGTATCTGCTAAAGAAAGAACCATTACCGAAGCACCTTCACGTGAAGGGATCAACTCATTATCTTTACGAGAAAGGAGAGGTCCTTTCCACACTTCCCAGCCAAAACGTGAGTAGAAATCCGGCAAACCGGTGCAAAGACCGGCGATTTCGAAATCGACTATTTCTTCGGCAAGCTTTTTCATAACCGCTGTTGCGAAACCACGTTTCCGGTACGATTCATCCGTCGCTACTCCCTCGATATAAGCCGTTCTCATCACCGGCTTATCCTCTACCTGCAGCCACCTGGTAATCCACAAGGCATGTGAGACTAGAGTGTTTTCATGATATCCCAGCACGTGGGTTGAGTCGGGAAAAGTATCCAGAAAAAGACGGTAATCCGTACTAAAAGCCCGTGAGCACAGGGTGATAATATCGGCCAGTTCCTCTGCGGAAAGGTCGATATTCTTTTTTATTTTCAGCGTAAGTTCTTCGTCCATTTTATTGAGCTTGTATTCTTTTCCAAGTCGTTATCTAGTTATGCTACTGCGATGGTAAGAAAATCCTTCTTTATCTCCCTTTTTAAAAGGGAGAAATCACCGGAATACTTTCGATTAAGAATATCCGGTTTCCCCCTTTGCAAAGGGGGAATAAGGGGGATTTGAAACCTCTTTGGTTCGCCCGGTTCTGCTTATTCGAAATATTTCTCTCATACCTTCCCGATATTATATAATGGGTTTTACCTTAATTCACAGGAGAGGAGAGCTGTAGATGGAAGAGAAGATAACCTATTTTGAGACATCAGGAGCCGAACACACCGAGGAGACGCTGAAACTGGCGGCGGAACGGGCGGAAGCGCGTGGTATTAAAAAGATAGTCCTGGCATCGACACGGGGTGAGACCGCCAGAATGGCGATGAAAGCGTATGAAGGCAAGGATATCAGGCTGGTGGTGGTGCCGCACCAGTACGGATTTATCGCCGAACAGAGATTTACGCCGGAACTGACGGCGGAACTGGAAAACAAGGGGCATAAGGTACACTTCGGGACGATGCTGTTCCACACCGATAATTTTTACGGAGAGAAAGCGCCGACGATCATCGCCAACACCTTACGGGCATTCTGCCAGGGAATGAAGGTCTGCGTTGAGATAATCCTGATGGCGGCGGACGCCGGCTGCGTGGCAATAGGAGAGCAGGTTATCGCCGTGACCGGAACCGGAAGAGGAGCCGATACCGCGGTAGTAGCGACCGCTTCAACCTCGACAAAGTTCAGCGATTTTCACATCACCGAGATAATCTGCAAGCCGCTTGAGACCAGGAATATGCCTCCACCACCTCCGGCTGCAGGTAATCCTCCAGCTCCACCGAAATAATAGAAAGAAAGATTATGAACGAGAGAGTCCTGATAATAGTCGCCGGACCTTCCTGTACGGGAAAGACGACCCTGGCGGAAAAAATAGCCGTGAAATATAACCTGCTTTTGCTGTACAAGGATGGAATCAAAGAACCACTGATGGACTCTCTCGGGGTTGAGAACAGGGAAGAATCGCGCAAGATAGGTATTGCCACCTATAAGGTACTGTATACGCTTTTCGAATCTGTCATGCGTACCGGCAATTCCCTGGTAATCGAGAGTAACTTCTACGCTGAGTATGATTCCGAGAAGTTAAATTCACTGATAAGGGAATATGGATATGCTGCTGTCCAGATCCAGTGCCGGACAGAGAGTAAGGTACTCTTCGAACGGTATATGAAACGGGCGAATTCGGAAGACAGGCATCCCGGTCATTTCGACCTGCAGTACCAACATGTGGAATCGGCTTTGATGGATGGACGCACCAAACCGCAGAAGATCGACGGGCAGTTGATCGATCTGAATACGACCGATTTCGAGAAAATTGATTATGCTAAGTTGTTTGAGACTATAGAGAACGTGAGGTGAAGGCATGAGACAGGTAATGCTAACTCCGTCGGCGGGAAAAAGGCTGATAGGAAAGGGTATGGCAGCCCACCCGGCGGTAAAAGACACTCTCAAAAATGGCACTCTGGTTATCATCGCCGGTACCACCAATGCCTATGTTGCCGAAGAGATCCTTACCATTACCGGTGAGAGAGAAAAGTTTTCCCGGAAAGGATTTTTCAGGGGCATTACGTTGCCGCCGACGTACAGCACCACCGAGCAGGGTCGACTTTCAGATGAAAGCGGATTTCCCGGTGACGTGGTGATACACAAGGGCGTTTGGGATAAAGGGAAGACCATCTACGACGTGGCGGATGGGCTTAAAGAAGGCGACCTTGTCCTTAAAGGTGCGAATGCCCTGGACGCAGTTAACGGACAGGCGGCGATACTTATCGGCAATCCGCAGGGCGGGACGATATCCCTGATACTG
The DNA here is from genome assembly GCA_016932435.1 of Dehalococcoidales bacterium. The sequence continues at coordinate 64,586 of JAFGCW010000043.1, forward strand.
AACGCAGTGATAGGGAGGAGAACCGGACTGATTCTGCCGGTTGGCCTGGAAAAGAGAGTAGCTTGTTCGCTGGACGACATGGCGAACAGGATAAACTCGCCCGGTTCGAAAGGACTGCGGCTGTGGCCGGTGACAGGTGATGTATTCACCGAGATAGACGCGCTTCGACTGCTTACCGGTGTTGAAGCCGAACTCTTCGCCGCCGGCGGTATCTGCGGTGCTGAAGGGAGTATCTGGCTAGGAATCAGCGGTACACCCGAGCAGGAAGAAAAAGCCGGGATGTTGGTAAAAGAGATAGCCTCCGAACCGGCTTTTAGCATGTAATTTGTGTTATTTTAGAAAACTCCTGAGTTCAGAAGGTACTTGCCCCGGATTGTCTGTTGTCGCAGGAATTACCGGAGTCATCCCTGCTTGTTCAAGTATCATACTTCCTCTGTCACTTAAAAGAATTTTCAACCAGTCCAGGGCTGTTTCCCGGTTTTTCGAGGTTGACGGAATGGTTATTCCGAAAAGAATGGGAGCGCCCCGAATAGTAATCGTTTCTCCCGGATTATTTCCCGATACCTGAACAGATGCCTGTCTGTAAAAATCTCTGAACTCATTCTTTGAAAGGTTTATCTCCTCGGGGAGTGCAAGGAGCCTGGCATTACCCCGAGGTGAACGTGAACTGTATCCGATAGCATAACCTTTACTGCTTTCCTGGAAAGTCTCCCTGGTAAGCAGCCGGGTATTATCCGATTTCAGCAGTTTCTCGTATAAACCCGGCTGATTATAATACTTCTCGGCAAGCTGCAGTACCATCAGCGCCCGGTAACCTCCGGGATCGCCGTCGGCATCCATATGCCACAGGGTCACTCCATCCCTCTGAATCACCTCATACCAGTTGTCAGCATTGATTTCTTCGCAGTAAGGTGATGCATCCGTATATCGAAGTACCATCCGGTTCGAAGCGAAGCAGATATACCAGCCAGCATAATCCGGCATCATCAGGTAACGTATCAGGCTGAAATCGGCAGAAGCGACTATATCGCATTCTCTGCCCTGTATGAAATCGCGGACAAGAGCAGCGCTGCCGCCTGGTTCATCGATTATTTCCACCTTCGGATAGATGTGCATGAATTCACCGTTTATTCCGATGAATGCACCTGTCAGACTCCCGGCATGCAGGATTGTCAGCTTTTTTTCAGGTGTGTTCTGCATCTTCAGAACCTCCATTTCCGGATAGAATATTCACCACAGGTCAGGCAGGCTCGGTCTGAACCATATTACATAAGAGCGTGTTTCACGTCTGAAGGTGACGCTTCCATCCTTGTTCTCGGACAGCCAATTATCTACGTTCTCACGGAAAAGAGGGGGTATTTTATCGGTTGAGGTTGGTCGCAGCTTCCACAGGTCCTGATAAGCCTCTTCACGTGTGGGAAAGTCTTTTGTGAATCCGTCCGTTACGATATTCACATTCGGGTCAAAACCCATATCATAGATGAGATTATAGGTAACGTTATAGCCCAGTCTCCGGTCAGCCGGTCTCATCGGAGGGAATCCTTCGGCGCCCTCAACACCCCTGAAAAGGTCACCTACTACCGTTGGAATGTTCGGCATATTCGCCCAGGCGATGGTCACCACGTATTTCCTAGCAAAAGTTGCGGTTTTTCTGATATCCTGCGCTCCGGGTGAACGTGAAGCGATAACGATATCATGCTGTTCAAGATTTTCACCAAGAACGACGTCTTCCCAGTTCATTTTCACCGTCTGGAGATTGGTGACTCCGGCTTCCTTTGCATTTTCACTGCAAAATGCGAGCATATGTTCCGAGGCATCGAGGGATGTCACGCTTTTTGACCGTTGTGCCATCGGCACTGAGATACGCCCGGGACCGCAGCCGATATCCAGTACCGTATCGTTCTTATCGGTGTCGAACACATTAAGCTGGTTCAACGTGTAGATTTTTTCCATTTTGGCTACGCGGTTATACATGTCCGCACTCTGACTCCACCTTTCGCCGGGATCTTCTCTCTGCTGTTGTCCGGAGGGTTGAGACGGCATACTAAGCTGTCTCAACGCTTCCCAGTTTATTAATGAATCCATAATAGTCTCCTTATAAATGCTGTTTTCGACTGATTGTGAACCTGATCAGGTACTCCCGGATTTGCAGATCGTTTCTCAAGCCCGGGGAGTACCGTTATTACCGGCTGCCTTGTCTAATTCTGATTTCCAGCGAGGACCATATCTATCTCATCATCCGGAATTTCATAACCGCTGTGGAACGTCTTGTAGAATTCCCGGATTTTCTTCGCCATATCGAGGTCCTTAAATATCTCGGGGTACATGGTCTTGGCAAGCCACAGGCACATCATTGAACCTTCCGCGCTGCGTACAGACCAGAGATATGTCCCGGTAGGGACAATAAATACCTTATTGTTCTTAATTGCCGGAAGGGTCTGAAATGTAGGTTCAGCGAGAATCTGTTCCTTGCCTGAAAGATTGTGAGTGAGGATGATTTCAGGGTTCCACTTGATAACATCTTCCGCACTGATACTGGTCCCGGGAGTTGATCCACCTCCCTCGGCTTCGGCGGCGACATTGATACCACCAGCTTCGGTGATATAGACGGAGCAGATGTCTGCTGCATTAATGGTACTCAGAGCACCGGCGCGGTAGTTAAGCATCAGAATCCTGACTTTTTCACTTTGCTGAAGATGCGCCGTCTTTTCTGAAACATAATCTATGTTGCCCTGGTAATATTCACAGAAATCTTCGGCTATATGAGGAGCATTTCCACCATTGATTTTAGCTATTTCCCTGATATTGCTTTTCATCTCCTCTATAGTGGAAAAAGAGGCAAGCTTCACAACGGCGATACCGGCAGCATTCAACTGGTCGATTACAGCCTGGTCTCTGACAGGGCCGTAAACAACTTGGGCTCCGGAAGCAATGATGTCTTCGACATTGCCAGTTGTGAGTCCCCTGGGATTTGCCTTGACGTAGTCTGGAAATACCTTGTTGAAATACTCGTTAGTATCGCCGAAGGCGGTCGCGACAAGCCTGTTCGAATAACCCAGCAGGGCTGTCATATGTGCCATGGCTCCTATTTGAGGGGCTACCCTTTCGACGTTATAGGGTATCTCTATCGGGTTTCCTTCGCTGTCCGTTACAGTTCTTGTTTGAGGAGTTTCTTCTTCCTCAGATGAGCATCCACCCAGTACCATGCTGAGTGACATTGCTATCACTACTGCAAGGTAAAGGGTTTTCTTTAACCATCTGGTCATTTCAGGTTTCCTCCTATTTTTAGATTTATATAAACGCAATAAGGTGAAATTATACCTTGCGGAATCAAGGATTTTTAATAACCGGAACACAGGAATTTACGGTAAGATCATCAATTCTGTTTTTCACTACCCTGATCTCTATTCCGTAAGTATCCCGCATGTTTTCCTCGGTAATAATTTCCTCGGCATTTCCTGCCAGGAACACGTTATCCCATTCCATCAAAGCTACCTCTCCTTCACACTGGAAAGCATGGTCAGGGAAGTGTGTTGTCATTATTATTCCCAGGCCACTCTCTCTCGCTAACCCACTCACACACTGGAGTACTCTTACCTGATTACCAAAATCAAGGTTCGAAGTTGGCTCATCCAGCATCAGGAAGGAAGGTTCCTGCGTAAGCGCTCTGGAAATCAGTACCAGCTGCCGTTCACCGCCGCTGATTTCCGTGTATATGCGTTCAGCCAGGTAGCTGATACCAAGCCGTTCCAGCATATTCATTGCTATTGCCCTGTCATGTTTACCAGGGGCGCTGAAGGTGCTAAGGTGGGCTGTCCTGCCCATCATGACCACGTCCAGTACCCTGAACGGGAAAGGAGGATTATGAGCCTGGGGAACATAAGCCATTATCCTGGCAAACTGTTTACGGGGCAGCGAATGCATGTCTTTGCCATCTACGAGGATTTCTCCGCCGAGTGGTTTGAGAAGCCCGAGTATTGTCCTGAAGAGGGTGCTTTTTCCGACACCGTTCGGTCCCAGAAGGCAGAGTATCTCTCCTGAATCCACGGTTGTACTGAAACCATCTACTACCACACGCGAGCCAAAGCCGCACACAACATTCTTAATCTCCAGTTTCATACCCAGGTCCTCCTGCCTTTAAACATCAAGTAGATAAACAGGGGTGCCCCTACAATAGAGGTGATTACACCAACAGGTATCTCACCCGAGATAACGGTCCGGGCTAAGTCGTCAACGATAATCATGAAAAGAGCTCCGAGTACCATCGACGTTGGCAAAAGCACCTTGAAGTTTGGTCCAACCAGAAAACGGGTTATGTGAGGGATTACCAGGCCGACCCAGCCTATCATGCCGCACATGGCTATTGATGATGCTGTGAGGAGCGTTGAACAGATAACAATTCCAAGTCGAAGCCGCCCGGTGTTTATTCCTATAGCCTGAGCTTCCTCTTCACCGAAGGCGAGAACGTTCATTTGCCATCTCGTTAGATAGAGGGGGATACCAGCCAGCAACACCACTCCGACAAGAATAAGAACGTTGCTGTAACTGCCACACTTGGCGAAGCTGCCCATTAACCAGAAGACGACATCGGGAAGTCTGTCCTGAGCATCTGCCAAGAATTTAATGAGAGCTGTGCAGGAATTGAACAACGAACCTATTACTATTCCGGAAAGTACCATGATTAAGGTTACAGGATTACCTTTACCCATCGCGGATGCCAGTGCCATCACCAGAAACACGGCGCCTATTCCGAATATGAAAGCCATTATCTGCACCATGATCGAAGGATAGTCCATCAATATAGCTATCGAGGCGCCTACTCCTGCTCCTGCTGCGACTCCCAGTATGTCGGGCGATACCATGGGATTCCGGAAAAGTCCCTGGTAGGATGCACCTGAGGCTGAAAGAGCTGCTCCAACCAGAATACAGAGCATGATACGCGGCAGACGTACCAGTAATATGACTACTTCGGATGGATTATTCGAGAGATCGGCTTTTCCGGTTATCCATGACTGAAAAATACTAATTATCTCATCTACCGGGATACCGAAGCGGCCAACACACAGGGAGACAAACGCAGAAATTATGAGCAAAACCAGCAGGACTATCAGTACGGTTTTTTCCCGCCTGCCCTGGTTACCCTCATCTGTATCGCGTTCTGAAGTAATATTGTTCTGTTTTTGCGTTTCCGGTGTTGATATCACGCTGGTACCCTTTAGGTTGTATAATTCGTCAATACACTAAAAAAGGCATCTCCTCGCAAGGAGATGCCTTTTTTTACATTCAGTACAATAGGTACTTATGACTCTCCTTTCCAAACACGGGAGGTACCGGCGTTTCCACCGTTACCCTCGGTCTCGAATAAATCGAGACACCGTTCGCCAGCCATATACTGTATATACAGTACTCAGGCTGGACGACTCGGAGAATATTTCATTTTTTAAGGTACTCGTTTATGAGATACAATATATCATTACTGTTATAAGGTGTCAATAACGATAGCATGTTTTTTTCGCCAGGTTAAGTTGTTGGGTCGGTCAATTCTGACTGTTGAGACCTCTTTTTCAGGAATAGTGACTGAAAGTGGTGGTCTGCATCTTCCCGATATTTTATCTGCCTGAAATCCAGAATTTCGAATACTTCCCCGACGACTTCCAGGAGATGGGTATCCGTGTAGTATGAAAAGAACCTGGAAGGTATGGTCACATCGTTTTCACGGACACCCTCGAAGTCGTTGCCGCCGTACACGCCCATGTAGAATAGTCCTTCGGGTTTCAGCAGATTGGAAATTGTTCTCAAAACTCCGGAGAGTTCCACCTTAGAGAGGTGAAGCAGGCTGTTGAGTGAGTACGCGGCGTCGAACGAGTTATCGGGGAAGAACATGTTACTCATATCCATCACGTAGGCGGTCAGGCCTTTTTCCCAGCACAGGTGTATATTCTCCGGTGACAGGTCTATGCAGGTTACCTTGAGACCGTTTTCCTGGAAGAAAAAACCATCGCGACCCGGTCCCGAACCAATCTCCAGCAGCGTGTTTTTTCCTTCATTTTTCAGCATGGACAGGAAATCGGCACGTTCCTTGATTTTCCATTCGGCTATCTCGCCGGCGTTACGGTCAGTTGCCTGCCGGTCATAGGCTTTCCTGAGATCGATTCTTATCTCTCTATCCATACAACATCAGGAAATATCCGCGATCAATGCTGTTACCGAATGAGGTTCAAAGGTGTAATTCAATGACTGTCCTTTTGCTGTAGTTGTGATTTCCCGGGTTAACACTTCATCCGGTGTGTCGAAGCTGTTCTTCGACTTGATATCGGAGCCGTTCACGGTCAGCACTCTGACATTTCCGCCGAAACTGCCGGTGACAAGGCGAACTTCGGTTTCCTGCGGTTCCGTCTCACTCCGGTTTACCACGTATACCGTAAGCTGCTTTCCGGAATCGTCCAAAGTGGCGGAAACATCGAGGGCACGGACTCCCTTGTACTCGCCGCCGGTAAAGGTGTCTCCCTGCCACCAGATATCCAGCGCCGTCTTTCCGCATGTCGACGCGTAAACCTCGAAAGGATGGAAGATAGTCTGCAGGAACAGACTGTCAGGACGGGTAAAGACAGGCGCGATCACGTTCACAATCTGGGCGATATTCGCCATCCTGACCGACTGTGAGTGCCGGATAAAGGCATTGAAATGCATCGCCACTACCAGGGTATCTTCAAGATTGTATCTCTCTTCCAGTTTCTGTGCGGTCGGAACACCGCTTGACTGGCGGGTGCGATACCAGACATTCCACTCGTCCACCGCTATCGGTATCGGTTTCTCCAGTTTTCTCTCAAGACACAGAGCGCGGATAAGCCCTTCATAGGAACTCAGCCTTTCTTCGATGAGTTCGGACGTTGCCATGTAGGCGTTGAAGTCATTATCAGGATTACCGACGTACCAGTGCAGTCCCATGTAGTCGAGGTGCTGGCTCGCCTGTTCCACCAGCAACTGGGCTCGTTCGGCGATCTCGCCCGACCATAATGATAACGCCGAAGCGATGAGTTTTATTTTCGGATCGGTCCATTTCATCACCTTGGCGAACTCGGTGTAGGCACGGGCGTATTCCTGCGGCGTCTTGAATCCTATCTGCCAGGGTCCATCCACCTCGTTGCCGATTCCCCAGTATTTGACGCGGTGGGGCTGCTCGAAGCCGTGTTTCCTTCGGAGTTTTCCCAGCGCCGTGTCCCGTGTACCGTTACAGTACTCCACCCAGTCACGGGCTTCCCGCATATCGCCGTCGCCGCAGTTGACCACCAGGTACGGTTCGGAACCAAGCTTGCGACAGAACGTGACGAACTCGTTGGTACCGAAGTGGTTGCTTTCAACGGATTCCCAAGCGAGGTCCATGCGCGCCGGTCGTTCTTCGAGAGGACCTATCCCGTCCGTCCAGCGGTAGCCGGAAGCGAAATTGCCGCCGGGGTAGCGGATCACCGGCAATCGAAGCCGTTTCAGGACTGCCAGCACGTCGGTTCTGAGGCCGGTCTCGTCGGCATGAGGTGAATCCGGCTCGTAGATGCCGCCGTAGACGCAGCGTCCGAGGTGTTCGGCGAATCCGCCGAAGATATTCGGGTCGATATCACTTATAGCACGTTCCGGGTCTATTCTAATCTCGTTCATAATGAACTATTATAGTATGAAAATACTAATTTCGAAATACGAAATCCTAAATAAATTCGAATTCCAAATATCGAAAACTAGAGATTTGATATTGTTTAGAGTTTAAGATTTAGAGATTATTATTCAGTTATTTGAACTGCGTATGCCCGTTTCGTCCAGCAAAGTATTGATGATGGTAAACAGACTCTCATTGGTCACTGCGTTATCGGTCAGGGAATTCCGGGCTTTGGAAAGCAGAGAAAAGGCTATATCTTCCTGCTGGGTGTCTATACAGGCTTTTGCCAGTGTGATCATCGATACAACGTTTACGCTGATAGTGTTGCTGCCGTTTATCTCCATGACGGGATATGTTTGACCGGTCGCCGGTATAATCTGCAGCTTAATATTGTCTGACTGGCATTCTCCGAAGAGTACCAGTGATGCATTTTTATCCTTACCGGCATCCTCGGCTTCGTTGAAGGTATCTATTATTTCTGTAAGGGCTTCTACCCGAAGATTCGAGATACGGTTGCCGATACCTTCACGACTGATTGCCGTTATCACCTTATCGGAAAGATCAGTGTAATGTCCGGAAACACAGAACGGCGAGACCAATATCAAAATCTCACCGGAAGTCGCAGGGCTTATCGTGGTGGGGGTCGAGGTATCAGTAGTCTGACTTGAGGTACTCTGGTTGGTGGAAACGTTATTATCCGTGCCATCCAGTGAAACAAGCCATAGTATCGTTGGTATCAGGATTATCAGCAGGGCCGCGCTGATCAGCAGGCGTTTCGATACCCTGATGAAAGGTTTTTTCGACGTCGACTCCTGAATGTTTTCGAGACTGTGAGTATCATCATGTTCGTTCGTCGACTGATCGATTCTTTGTTCAACTTCTACGGTCTGATCCGTGGATTCTCCGGAAGATTCGGAAATAATCTCCGGTCTGAAACCACCTGCCATTAGCAGTTCATTTCTTTCTTCAGGAGTAAGCCGCAGTTTATCCGCAATTGCGGTGACATCTTCACGCTTGTTGGGGCGTTCGGTCAAACCTTCACGCCATCGAAAGATTGTCTGTCGGCTGACACCGACAGACCGGGCAAGTTCCGAATCTGTAATACCGGCCTGCCTGATGAATGTTGTAAGCAGTTCAGCAAATGTTTTCATTCTACTTTACTAGAGTAATGAGTTTGTAACACAATATCAATACTGCTTTACGGTGAAATTGTGATGTGTTGCACTATTTGTTACACATCTGGTTCTTGTGATGTTACATCACCGGTGATAAATTTTAACCATAACAGCTGTTGAAATTATATAAAAAGGAGAACTGAAAATGATTAAGAAATTTCTGTACGCTGTTAAGGGTAAAATATTTTCTACATTACTATTATCGTTGTTTCTTGTTGGTATTATACTGCTCAGCGCCTGCGGTGCAGGAGAATCCGAGGAAGCATCGAAAGCCCGTAGTCGGGCGGTGATTAATTCGGGTGATATCGTGCCTGAAGAGGAAGTGAGGGTCGCCGAATATTTACAATATTATGAGCAGCATTTTCCTGAGCCGCAGGATGAAGCGATCGGACTGGATCTCAGGCTGGGGAATAACCTTCTTCCGGCGGAGGGCTGCATGGCATGGCTGCAGATAGGTTTGCAGACGAAGTCCTCCGAAGAGGAAATGATTGCCCCGCTGAACCTGGCTATCGTAATAGATCGTAGTGGAAGCATGAATGATCCTGACAAGATGCCGTATGTAAAACAGTCGCTGGGAATTTTCCTGAGGAGTCTTAATCCGGATGACATGGTATCTATCATTACTTACAGTGATAATGCCGAACTTGTCCTGAAATCGCAACGGGTTGGTGATGGGAGCTGGATCAAGAGAGTGATCGACAGTATAGAGCCTGGTGGGAGTACCAATCTTCACGCCGGGATGATGCTGGGCTTCAGGGAAGTCGAGAGGAATTACAATATTCACAGGAATAACCGGGTGATGTTGCTGACCGATGGGATTGCCAACCGTGGAGAAACCGATCCGGGAAAAATCGCCGGGGATGCACTTGCTTATAATCAGAAAGGAATTTATCTCAGTACAATCGGACTGGGGCTGGAATTTAACGACGCTTTGCTTATAAAACTTGCCAAGCAGGGTGAAGGTGGATACACGTTCGTGGATTCCGCTGAAGAGATGGACCGGGTATTCCGCCAGCAGGCGGACACCCTGAAACAGCGGGTTGCCGACGATGTATCGATACAGATACTACCCTCAGAGGGAGTCAGGCTGATCGGTCTGACGGGTTATGACGGGGTTCCACCTTCCGAAGGTGCCAGCGTGAAAATGTGGCCGATGAGCCTGGAAGACAGCCAGGTTGTACTTGCCCAGCTTCAGGTTGGCTCAGGCAGAACAGGCACCCGAACGCTGGCAAGGATACGTTTGGACTATTTTGATGAACTGGCACAGAGGACGGTATCGGTCGAGAAGTCAATATCCGGTGAGATGATATCCGGAACGTCAGGCTACGATCCTGCCTGGGACCTTGAGATTTTGCGAAATGTAACGATCCAGGAAACAGCTGAGGGGATGCAGGAGATAGACAGACTTTTCGATGCCGAAAAATCTGAACAGGCGTGGCGTATCGCGGTCGAACTGGAAAGGAAAATCACTGAAGTAGCCCGTTTGACAGGAGATTCCCAGATGTATGACGATGCCGCCCTGATGAGAAAATACCAGGAGACATTGTCAGATGCTGTTTTCCAGACCCGGGGAAGGCAGCCTTATCTTGACGAAGATGATGGATACGATGATGGTGAAAGACCTTATCGTGGGAATGATGATCTGCCTGAGATCGAGATAGAGTAGCGGGTGATATTTACAGCCTGTACGTTCGTGGTAAATAAAAGGGAGGATGTACATCCTCCCTTTTAATAATTTCACCCGTGAAAGGTTTATCCGGTTTCCTCCATGTTATTCCCCTATCTCTTCAGTTGGTGGGAGTGCTATTTGTTTAACGCCATGTAATTCGAGCCTGGTTCCGCATCGGTATCCTGTTATATTTGTATTTTGGATAACCGACAACCATACTGCCAAATAGCTGATATTCCTCCGGAAGAGCAATAGCGCCTTTGATTGGTGGAAAGTTATTCGCGGCATTGTTGAAAAAGCCATCCCAGAAGCACCCCAGCCCCAGACTGATAGCGGCAAGGTCGAAATATGCCAGTGCTATCACACAATCGTAAGTAATGACCGGACGATCTTTTTCGGCAAATGCGGAAACTATTACCGGAGCACCATGGAGAAAGAAATCAGTACCTTCATTCCCAATAATATCTGCTAAGGGTGAGTACATTGGTGCATTTTTTATTACTGTTGCAAGCCATTTGTTACCAGCTTCCTTAAAATCA
>JAFGCW010000002.1 GCA_016932435.1 Dehalococcoidales bacterium
ATAAAAGATAAAGTTGCCGTGGTCGGCATGGGCTGCGTAAAATTCGGAGAAAACTGGGAAAAAAGTGCCAGTGATATGATGGTAGACGCCGCCTACGAAGCCTATGAAGATGCTGGCATCGAGCCCAAAGATATTGAGGCAGCCTGGTTCGGTTCTACTCAAATCTCACTCGGTGAACCTATGGCATATAACCTCAAATTCGACTATATACCCATTACACGTGTCGAAAACCTGTGTGCTACAGCTACCGACGCGTTCAGAAATGCCTGCTTTGCTGTAGCGTCAGGTATGTACGATGTAGTAATGGCTCTCGGCTGCGAGAAACTTAAAGATACCGGACGAGGTGGCCTCGGCGGAGGCGGTGGTGGCGGCGGCGGGGATATGCTGTTCATCCCTTCGGGAGGACCGCATACCGCATTCGCCCAAATGGCCAACAGGTATATGGAAGAATACGGATGGACCTACGAAGAATTCAAGCCTATTCTCGCCAAGATCGCCGTTAAGAATCACTACAATGGCTCTCTTAATCCCAAGGCGCATTTCCAGCAGGCGATTACCGAGGAGCAGGCAATGAACGCCCCGATGATGTCATGGCCTCTCGGACTTTATGACTGCTGCGGGGTCAGCGACGGCGCGGCTGCAGCAATTATCACCAGGGCTGATATGGCAAAAAGTTTCAGGGATGATTACACTCTTGTAAAAGGAGTAGGTTTAGCAGTCGGCGGAAGACAGGGCTGGACAAGGCAGGACGTCGACTTAACCCATATTGAACCGACCGTGCGAGCCGGCCAACAAGCTTACGAACAGGCAGGAATTAAGGATCCGTTTAAAGAGATCGATCTTGCGGAAGTACATGATTGCTTCACCATCACCGAGCTTGTCATTATGGAAGACCTTGGTTTTGCTCCACGCGGTGGTGCTCCTGAATACGTGAAAGAAGGCAGGTTCCTGCTCGATGGTGACCTGGCGGTCAATCCGGATGGCGGGTTAAAATCCTTCGGACATCCTATCGGCGCAAGCGGACTCAGGATGCTCTACGAAGTATACAAGCAGCTTCAGGGCAAAGCCGGTCCCAGGCAGAGGAAGAACCCGACCCTGGGGTTAACACATAATTTTGGATTCAATCCCGGAAGCGGTGTCGGCAGTGTTACCATAATGGGCCAGGCAGACACCAAGTCCTTTGGTTAAATAAAAAACCGGACTGAAAGGAAAAGGCTCCTCACATAAATGAGGAGCCTTTTCTTGTGTGTACGAAAATACTCGGATATGGCACTGGCTATAATTCACATATGAAATCTTGTTTACCGCATGGAAATTGGAGTATAATTAGCCCTAACCGAAAAAGGAGATAAGGAACAATGTCATCATCATACGCATTTATACAAAACGAGTACGTCCCCCTGACCGAGGCAAAACTGGGAGTGATGACAAATTTTATCCACTACGGTACCGGCGTGTTCGAAGGAATCAGAGGAAACTGGAACGCCGAAGAGAAGCAAAACTATATTTTCGCGCTGGAAGCCCATTATCGACGTCTTCTGGACGGCTGTAGTGTACTAAAGATAGACCTGCCCTACTCGCTCGAAGAATTGTGTAAAATAACAGTGGAACTGGTAGATAAATGCGGATTCGAAGAAGACATTTACATCCGTCCTGTTGCATATAAGAGTTCGGAAGCCCTCGGCGTCCGACTTCATAATCTTGAGAATAATTTCCTGGTGTTCGCCTTTCCCTGGGGACCGTATCTTCCTGAAAAGGTAAAGTGCTGCGTATCCTCCTGGCGCTTTCCCACTGAAATACCGCGTGCCAAACTGACCGGTCTCTACATCACCAATGCCCTTGCCAAGACGGAAGCGGTAGAGCACGGATATGACGAGGCAATAATGCTTACTCCTGATGGATATGTAGCCGAAGGAAGCGGAGAAAACATATTCCTGTATAAAAACGGCGAACTGGCAACTCCGGCAACCTATGACGGTGTCCTGGTTGGAATTACCCGTAACCTCGTAATCAAACTCGCTGCAGATGAACTCGGGATTAAGACGACCGAAAGACATATAAATCGTATTGAGTTGTATAATGCTGAGGAATGCTTCCTGACAGGCACCGCCGCTAATATTACACCCGTAGCCGAAATAGATGGTCGAAAGGTAGGAAACGGTGAAATCGGTGACATAACCGCTAAACTACAGAAGATTTATAATGACATCACTCTTGGTAAAAACCCGAAATACGCTGATCTGTGTACATCGGCACATAACAGGATAACGGCGAATAATTAAACGATGTATTACGGCGTTATATCTGTAGTAATTGCTTATTTGTTAGGTTCCATCCCCACAGCGTATATTATAACTCGTTTTGGTTACAGCAAAGACATACGCAAACTTGGCGGTGGCAATGTCGGCACTCATAACGTATATGAGAATGTCGGCAAATTACCGGGGATAATAGTAGGTATCATTGATGTCGGTAAAGGAGTCGCCGCGGTCTATATTGCACTGGCCTTCATCGCATCACCCGATCTATATTACTGGATTTTTGCCGCCGGCCTGGCAGCGGTTATCGGACATATATGGCCTGTGTTTCTCAAATTCAGGGGCGGTAACGGCATCGCAACATCCATTGGCATTCTTTTCGTCCTGATGACCAGAGAATCCATGATTGCTCTCGCTGTAGCTATTTTATTGCTGGTTATTACCCGTAATGCTATCTTGTCGATAAACATCAGCTTACTCCTGACGATACCTATAGCTCCTATATTTTTACGAGACCCGTGGTTCCCTTACCTGATCTTTTCTCTCATTCTGATAATGATCCTGGTCTCGAATTTCCTTCCCACCATGAGAACTGCCATGGTAAAAGCCGGTAGTAAAGAAAAATTAACCGCAGAACTTCTCAGGTTTGAGCAGGAAAAACCATCGGAGAAAAAAGGCAAGAAAAAATAACTTCGATTATGTGGAACGTCCGACTTCCAGTGATTTAAGCAGACAGATAACCTGGCAGTTTTCCTCGAGTGTAGTAGTATAGTTGAAGGCTTCTTCAAGTAACTGTCCCGTTCCAAAGCTGCCATGACCATGAACCATAATTATCCGCCTGTATAGTAATGCTTCTGCAATAATATCAGCCATTCCCCCGGGTTTCACTTCCATTCCCCATCCCAGGACGGGTACTTCCCCTATTGTGTTATACCCCTCGGCGGAATTGGGTACTATTTTCTTTTCTTTCATTGAAAGAGCAATGGAATGAGGAGGATGAGCATGGATAATAGCGAGAGCGGAGGTCGCCTGGTAAATGGCACGGTGAACCGCCAGCTCAGTCGATGCAAGCGGAGTCGCACGGTCGTTCTTGAAAATACCGGTTTCAATGAGATCCTGCTCTTTTAAACACCCGAGTTGAGAACCTCTACGGGTAATGATCAGGTTATCGCCAAGCCGGATGCTGAGGTTACCGGTATGCGAGGAGACAAGTCCTCTTGTAAACAAATCGCGGCCTACTTCCTGGAATTGGGATGTAATCATGTTCTTTTTATATGAATACCACCTTCGCGGGATATTGGCATAACGATAGAAAGTGTATACTCACCGTAAAGAAATTGCAAGTCAGGTATTTATATCATTTGCCTTATGACGGCGATAACCTTGCCCTGGACTTCGACATTGTCCGGTTCAGCGTAAATAGGGTCCATCTGACTGTTTGCGGGTTGCAGCCTGATACGTCCCTTTTCGCGGTAGAGTTTTTTCAGTGTAACCTCTTTTTCAGCTTTCAGCCAGACAGCAGCCATTTCTCCATTCTCAACTACATTGACGTGCTGCATCAATATGGTATCGCCGTCATTTATCAGGGCATCGATCATTGACTGACCTTTTACTTTGAGAGCGTAGACGTCAGTTTTGCCTTTGGTCATATCTTCAGGAATATCAATAGTTTCCGAAGAAGCAGTTACATCCCAGGTATCCGGTGCCGGCACAGGTATCGGTTCACCGGCAGCGATTTGACCAATTACAGGAACTTTAAACGTTTGAAATCTGGCGGAAGATTCGGATATCAGTTCTATTCCCCGTGAAATCCCGGGATGACGCTTAATATAACCCTCGCGTTCGAGTATATCGAGGTTATAATCAACTACTGAGGTTGAACTGATATTACATCCGTTAAGGATATCTCTGACAGTCGGAGGATAGCTTTTATCTACCCAGAAACTTTTAACAAAATCTATAATATTTCGTTGCTTCGGCGATAGTGCTTTCACTTTTCACCTCACAATAATCCCAGCCTGACCGAACATCCGTTCTACGTTACTCTACCAATAGCCAGACCCTTTGTCAAGTGTGATATAGGGTCTGGCTATTTGATGCGCTGTCGTTTATTTCGTCTCAGCTTTATTCCTCGGCTGGTTCGGGAGCCGATGGTGGTGTCTCCGGTTTCTGAGCAGAATTCAGTTTCTTCAATAAGCGTGACTTCCGCCTGGCGGCATTATTGGGATGAATAACGCCTTTTGCCGCCGCTTTATCAAGTGTACTGACAGCATCGGCAACTGCCGCATCAGCTTCGTCCAGCTTACCTGAGAAAATTAGCTTCTCTGCTTTTGTGATACTGGTCTTGCACTGGCTGCGTATCGGCTGGTTGCGTAACCGCTTCCTTTCAGACACTCGCACCTGTTTCTGGGCTGATTTAGTGATTGGCAATATCTTCCTCCTGTATGTTACCGGGATATAGTAATTTCAAATGCAAACTCTATTATACCTTAAAATGCGGAATTTGCTAAATAGTTAGCTGAAAACATCGGACAGGTTTAATTTCCTACCTTTGCTGCTGCTCCCTGGTCAATCCTCTCGGCACTCATCACCCCTCGTATACCCTCTATCCTTACAAGGAGCCTGCTAAGCTGGGTAAGATTCGCTGCTTCCAGCGCAAAATATATCGATATCGTCTGATCATCATTATTCGTAAGACTTACTGCGGCTATATTTAACTTTTCTTCGGCTACTATCGTCGATATATCCCGCATTAATCCTACCCTGTCGAGTGCTTCAACCTGGATCTGTACAGGATACATGGCATCCGTTTCTCCCCATTCCACCGGGATCAGCCGATCCTGTTCTTTTTCATTTCGAATATTCTGACAGTCCTTCCGGTGAATGGTTATTCCCCGGTTTCGGGTTATATACCCCACAATTTCATCACCAGGCACGGGATGACAGCATTGGGCGAGCTGTGTAAGAAGGTCGTCCACACCTCTTACCGTCACGGGTGAAGTCGGATGTCGGGTCAGGGTCGTAGTCGTAATCTTCGGCTGCTGCTCCTGATCAGCAAGTTTCATAGCTATCTGGTGGGTAGTAATATCTCCGGAACCAATCGCCAGGTAAAAATCATCCAGCTCCTCATATTTGAAAAGTTCCTGGAGTTTTTCTCTCTCGGAAAAAGGCAGGCCAAGTTGTCTCATCGATTTCTCGAGGAGTTCGCGGCCACGCTCTATATTTTCGGTACGTTCCTGCTTCTTAAACCATTGCCGTATTTTTTCCCGGGCATGGGATGTTCCGACATAACCGAGAACCGGATTCAGCCAGTCACGTGAAGGACCTCTTTCACCTTTTGTTGACATAATTTCAACGACATCGCCGTTCTTAAGCTGGTAGTTGAACGGAACCAGCCGACCGTTTACCTTTGCTCCTATACAGCGATGACCAAGGTCCGTGTGCACTCTATAAGCAAAATCGAGCGGAGTCGCTCCGTTCGGAAGGTCTTTGATCTCCCCTTTCGGCGTATAGACGAATACCTGATCGTTAAATATATCAGTTTTAACGGACTCCAGAAATTCTTCGGCACCGCTAAGTTCACGGTGCCAGTCTACAAGCTGTCTAAGCCAGCTGATTCTTTCCTCGAAACGTACATCTGTCTTTTCGCCTTCCTTGTAACGCCAGTGAGACGCGACTCCGTATTCATCAATGCGGTGCATCTGGTACGTCCGGATCTGGATTTCCAGCGGTGTCGTTCCCTGGCACATCACCGCGGTATGCAACGACTGGTACCCGTTCGTTTTCGGGTTAGCTATAAAATCATCGAACTGGTCCGGCAGCGGATGCCACAGGCTGTGGATAATGCCCAGAGCCGTATAACACTCCGATATGGTGTTTACCAGCACTCGAAGCGCCAGCAGATCATGGATATCATCGAAATCCTTACCGAGTGCGGCATACTTCTCCATTTTCTGGTAGATACTGTATATATGCTTCGGCCTGCCTGTAACATCGGCTTTAAAACCGGATTCTTCAAATTCATCGATTAACTGTTGCTTGACTTGCTCGATAAATTCTTCACGCTGGGCACGCCGGCTGGCAACCAGTTTCGCTACCTGGTGGTACTTTTCGGGTTCAAGATATCTGAAAGACAGGTCTTCAAGCTGCCATTTCAATTCCCAGATACCCAGTCGATGGGCAAGAGGGGCGTATACTTCCGCCGTCTCACGGGCTATCCTGAGTTGTTTTTCAGGTTCGAGTGCATCAAGTGTTTTCATGTTATGTAATCTATCTGCCAGCTTGATAAATACGACCCTCAGATCCTCAGCCATCGCAACCAGCATTTTCCTCAGGTTTTCTGCCTGTTCATTGCGTGTGTTCTCGTTCTGTCGCTGGATTATATCACCGGGTACGTTGAGCGATATCTTACCCAGTTTTGTTACGCCGTCTACAAGCTTTCCGACTTCCGGACCGAATTCATTGACAATATCTTTCAAAGGAACGCCGCAGTTTTCAAGAACGTCATGAAGTAAAGCGGCGGCCAGCGTGCTGGTATCCATCTGGAGTTCGGCAAGGGTAATGGCTACCTGAAGCGGATGTTCAAGGTAGGGCTCGCCCGATTTCCGAAATTGCCCTTCATGGGCTTTCATGGCATAGTCGTATGATTTACTGACTATCCCCACCTTTTCAGGTGGAAGGTATCCTTCGATTATCTTGATAAGCCGCTCAACGCCCATTGCCCGACCCTCAACAAGCTAGTGTAAATACAGTATATCCTAAGGTTAAAAATGTGTAAAACACTAAACTCACAATCATGATAACGTCCACTCCAAGTTATTCCAGGGGAGTCGTTGAAAGAAAAAAAATCCTTCTCTCCGTTTAATATCCCAAAATGTTTGAATACGACTCAAGATATTCATGTTATAATCGAATTACCAAATCTTACATACGGTGGAATGGAAAAATGAGTGTATTCGACGAATTCAAATGGCGCGGTCTACTCTATGACAGTACGGAAGGCCTTGAGGCTATCCTGGCTAAAGAGAAGATCAGCGCTTATATAGGCTTCGATCCCTCCGGACACAGCCTGCACCTGGGAAACCTTATACCGATAATCGGACTGATGCACCTGCAACGCTTCGGCCATACTCCTATTCCGGTCGCCGGCGGCGGTACCGGGCTTATCGGCGATCCCTCGGGAAAAGATACCGAAAGACAGCTTCTGTCCAAGGAAGAACTCGCCTATAACCTGGAAGGGATCAAGGAGCAACTCAGTCATTTTCTGGATTTCGAAACCAGGACAAATCCGGCGATCATGGTGAATAACGCCGACTGGCTTACGACAACGCCGTTAACCGATTTTCTCCGCGATATCGGCAAGCACTTCACGGTAAATAACATGCTTGCCAAGGAATCGGTCAAACAACGACTGAGCGGCGACGGCATTTCTTTCACCGAGTTCAGTTACATGCTGCTGCAATCGTTCGACTACCTCACGCTGTATGAGAAATACAACTGCACCCTACAGATGGGAGCCAGCGATCAGTGGGGAAATATTACGGCAGGAATCGACCTGATACGCCGTGTTCACGGAGCGAAAACGCATTGCCTCGTCTTTCCACTCCTGATGTCATCAAGCGGTGTGAAGTTCGGAAAATCTTCCGGCGCTGATATCTGGCTGGATGAAAAAATGACATCCCCCTACAAACTCTACCAGTATTTCATCAATACCGAAGACGCCGATGTCATCAGGTATATGAAGATATTTACATTTTTATCAGAGGAAGAAATAGCCGGATTCGAAGATGAGATTCAGAACCGACCGGAAAAGCGTGAAGCGCACAGGAAGCTGGCACAGAATGTAACCCGGCTGGTGCACGGCGATAACGCCCTTGCCAAAGCCGAGGAAGCTACCGGAGTGCTGTTCGGCGGACGAATCGAAAACATCGGGTTGGGCGACTTGCTGGAGATTTTTTCCGCCGCTCCGTCGGTCGAAATAAACAAAGACGAGTTGTCGGGCGACGGGATGTCTCTGGTCGACCTGGTTGTTACCGCGGGGCTGGCAAAATCAAAGGGTGAAGCCAGGCGTACTATCGAGGGCGGAGGAATGAACCTGCAGAATGTCAGGGAAAACGACGTCAAACGAACCATCTCTATTAACGACGCCATCGAGGGCAAAGCCCTCGTCCTCCGTAAAGGCCAGAAAGATTACCGGCTGGTACTGGTCAAATAACACGATCGTCATTGCGAGGAGTGTAACGACGAAGCAATCCGTATCTCAACTGTCATTCTGGTGAAGGCCAAAATCCAGAAATGAGCGACAAAATATATGCTCAGAGGTAACGAATGAAAGTACTCGGAATATCGGGAAGCCCGAGAAAAGGCGGCAATACGGATACACTCCTCGCCGAAATGATTCGCGGGGCAGCCGACAAAGGCGCCGAAACGAAGATTATTCGCTTGAACAGCATGAAATACGTTACCTGCCAGCACTGCGACGGCTGTCTGAAAGAAGGTAACTGTGTTATCAAGGACGAAATGCAGGATATCTACCCCGAGTTCGAGCAGGCTGACATAATCATCCTGGCTACTCCTATTCAATTCATGGGAATGACCGCCCCAATGAAGGCGATGATCGACCGCTTCCAGGCACGCTGGGCACGTAAATATGTCCTGAAAATGCCGCCGCTGGGTGAAGTAAAGCCCCGGAAAGGATTCCTCGTTGCTGTCGGTGGGACGAAGTACAAAAAAATCTTCGATTCACCTCTGTTGATCGTCAAGACGTTCTTCCTCCTGATGGATATAGAGTACGCCGGAGATATCCTCCTCCGGGAGATCGACGAAAAAGGCGCCATCAACAATCACCCCGAAGCCCTCAAACTGGCCTACGAAGAAGGTCAGAAGCTGGTTGAAGGATAATCCATCATAAAAACCATTTCGATTCTTACCAGCTATAATCACAATTATTAATCAGCTATTGACTCTCCCCGTAGCAGGAGACTTATAGTAGTAACTGTAATGGCTGGTATTCAGAATATCGAGGATTCTAAATGTTAAAAATCGGTGATTTTTCCCGGTTAGCCCGGGTCACCATAAAAACCTTACGGTATTATGATGAACTCGGTTTATTAAAACCGGTCGAAACAGACTCATTCTCCGGTTACCGTTATTACTCCGCCGATCAGTTACCTCGATTACATCGAATCATTGCCTTAAAAGAAATGGGGCTATCGCTTGAGGAAATCGCCCGTCTGCTGCAGGATGATGTTTCCATTAGCCATATCCTGGATTTATTGCATGCCAAGCAGGAAGCCGAAAAACAAAGACTTGAGGATGAACTGGAGCGCCTGAAGTGGGTAGAAGACTGGATATCAGAGGTTGAAAGAGAAAACAAATTACCGGCTTACGAAATTATTCTTAAAAAGGTACCACCGATCCAGGTCGTTTCCGTAATAACAACACTGCCGAACACGTTTGATGTTAAACCGGTATGGAGTAAAGCCTCATCGGTGATGAAGGAAGTAGTCGATCACATTTTATCATTAAACTCGCAAATAGTCGGACCTATGGTAATAGTATTTCCCAATGAGATTTCCAGAGAGGATAATATTGAATGTGAATTAGCGTTGCCTGTTTCCCACGAAGTGCCGTCCAAGGGCGAAATCCAGTGTAAGGAACTTCCCGGGTATGACCAGATGGTAACGACAATTCATAAGGGCGGCGTAAATTCGGGCGCTCCTGCGAATATCGCACTGGCTAAATGGTTTGAAACCAACGACTACCAGATTATCGGGCCTCACAGGAACGTTGTACTCATCGACTACAAGATAACCGGTCCTGATCGGGATATATATTTCAACGATACGCAAAGTAGTTCTCCTCCCGGCGAATTCGTTGTAGAAATCCAGCTTCCCGTTGCTAAACAGTGAGAAATGTTACTTGAAATCAACAACGTTTATAAAACCTACCGAAAAGGACAAGTAAAAGCCAATGACGGCATCAGCCTGTCCGTTGAAAAAGGAGAAATATTCGGTCTTCTCGGACCGAATGGCGCCGGTAAAACTACCCTCGTCAACCAGATTATAGGTCTGACCAAACCTACCTCGGGCAGTATTACCATAGACGGCGTGGACGTCGTCGCCAATCCCGGCTACGCCCGGCAGATATGCTCCTTCCAGTCGCAATCGCAGGCGCCAACTGTCGGACTTACTCCCCTCCAGGCCATCGAACTGATCGGCAGAATCCGCGGCGGGAAAAAAGCTGAAGTCAGACACAGGACACGCGAACTTATTAACCGCCTGGAAATGAATGAGTGGGAAAACACTATTGGTATGAACTCCACCGGCGGTGTCCGCCGTCTCGTCGCGTTCTGTATGGCTGTAGTGCAACCCGGCAGAATCGTCATACTGGATGAACCGACCAATGACATCGATCCGCTTCGCAGACGTCTCCTCTGGCAGGAAGTCCAGGCGGTCGCCGAAAGAGGTTCGACTGTCCTGCTGGTGACCCATAATGTGCTGGAAGCTGAAAGAGTGGTTGATCGCCTGGCGATAGTCGACCAGAGGAAGGTCAAGGGAACCGGCACGCCCGCCGAACTCAAAACAGACGAAAATGGCAGCATGCGTCTTGAATTGACTCTCGAGCCGGACAGGAACATTCCGACGCTTCCTGATTTCCTGGTACAAATCGCCGCTTCGAAACACCGAATAATCTCCCGGATTGAACAAGAGAACATATCTTCTGCTCTCGGACTCGCAACCAGTCTTAAGAACAACCGTCTGATCGAGGAATTTTCTCTGAGTCCGACTACTCTTGAAGATGCCTATATCAGTATAGTCGGGAATATTGATGAAAAAATCCGGGAAGAAGCAGCATGATGATAAACACTCTGCGTGCTTTTCCACTCATGATGGCCTGGAGCTGGCTTTCCAGCCGTCCCTGGCTGGCGATACTGGGGATCATTCAGGTAATTATGCCGTTAGCTTTCGTCATCGGTATGTCATTCCTGTTCCCGGATATTACTCCGTCCATCGCCCGGCACCTTATCACCGGAACACCGACTCTCCTTCTCCTAATGGTGGGGTTAAGCGTGGTTCCTTCAATGGTCGCTTTCGGAAGGATTCAAGGCACCTATGACTTCATGCTGTCACTCCCGGTTCCGAGAATGCTGTTGTTGACCTCGGATGTCACGATAATCTTGTTACTTACCCTTCCGGGAATCATTCTTGCTCTCATCATCGGTTCGATTTTTCATGGATTTTCCCTCCAGGTAAGTCCGCTGGTCGTCCCCGCTTTCATCCTGATTTCGATAACCGGGACCTTCGTCGGTTACGCGCTGGCCCTCGCCCTGCCACGTCCGCGGATGACGAGTGTTGTAACAAATTTCCTGGTATTTTTCATCACGTTCTTCTCGCCGGTAATCTATCCGCCGGAACAACTACCCGGCTGGTTGGCTGCTGTCCATAGAGTCTTGCCGATCCAGTATATGGCAAACCTTTCACGTGGAACGTTATCAGATATCGATGTTGACCTCGGGCTGGCATTCGCCGTCACCGGTGCCTGGTGCCTGGTATGCTTCGTCTTCTGCTACATCGTGATGAAAAAGCGTGGATAACAGGATACTTTCGTCTTCTTACCATTCCGGCCAAAGCCGGAATCCAGTTACTATCAACATCGAAGGTGATTCACCCAAGGTCAATCACCTTTCCATATCGAGTAATTCCCGGATCCTAACCTGCTTTACGATGACGTAAATGAGATATCAGGTAGGGTAGGGAAAGTCTGTCCTGATGGACACAATCAAGCCTATGAAACTGTCCGGAACTTGGTAAATACCTCTCAACCTGCGCAATCGTAACGATATTCACACATTCATCACTATAAATTTTTTTAATTTATTTTTATTTACCTATTGACTTTTTAAATTTTCAATGGTATTATTCGTTAAATTTATTAATTTCAGGTTAGGCAATGTTACTGGAAATTAAAGACATCAGCAAGATATACCGCCGGGGCAAGGTAAAGGCAAACGACAACATAAGCCTTTCCGTTGAAAAGGGAGAAGTATTCGGACTTCTCGGACCCAACGGCGCCGGAAAGACCACCCTGGTCAACCAGATAATCGGGCTGGCGAAACCCACATCCGGCAGTATTCACATTAACGGAGTAGATGCCGTGGCCAATCCCGGTTACGCCCGTCAAATGTGTTCCTTCCAGGCACAGGCACAGGCACCGATCATTGGACTGACACCCCCACAAGCTATCGAACTGGCCGGCAGGATACACGGCGGCAAGAAATCCGATGTACAACGACGGACCCGTGAACTTATCGATCTCCTTCAACTGGATGAGTGGAATAAGACAATCGGCATGGATGCTACAGGCGGCGTGCGGCGGCTGGTTTCGTTCTGCATGACCGTCGTGGTTCCTGGCGATATCGTTATCCTCGATGAACCTACCAATGACATCGATCCCCTGCGCCGCCGACTTCTCTGGCAGGAAGTGCGTTCGGCTGCTGAGAAAGGTTCGGCGGTGTTACTGGTCACTCATAATGTCCTTGAAGCCGAGAGGGTCGTTGACCGACTTGCCCTCATCGATAACGCCAAGGTAATGGGAATAGGAACTCCTGCGGAACTGAAAACCGAAGAAAACGGCAGTATGCGACTGGAAATGATACTTGAGCCCGGGACAAAAATCCCGGAACTCCCTGACTTCCTTGTAAACACCATTTCATCGAACCGCCGGATAATATCCAGGATAGAACAGGAAAACGTGCCTTCGGCTCTTGAGCTTGCCCGAGAAATGAAAAACAACGGAGTAATCGAGGAATTCTCCTTGAGTCCTACTACACTCGAGGATGTCTATGTCAAGATAGTCGGACATCTTGCAGATGATGAACCCGCAGGAGCAGGTAACTGATGCCGGCGGTAGCGCGAAATTACCTGTTGATGCTGAAGTGGAATATGCTGTCCAGCAAACCCTGGCTGGCAATGCTCTTCGCCGTACAACTCATGATGACAGTAGGCTTCGTCATCGGAGTCGGTTACTTCTTCCCCCAGATGGACCCGAACATTGCCCGGTACCTGATTACCGGGACTCCCACCCTTAACCTTATGATGATGGGGCTGGTCATAGTTCCCCAGATGATAGCCAGTTCACGACTCGAAGGCAGCTACGACTTCCTGCTTTCTTTTCCGGTTCCGCGAATGGTATTCCTGGCAGCGGACGCCAGTCTTTACCTGATGATGACCCTGCCCGGAGTAATCCTGTCTCTGGTGATAGGCTCGGTTTATCACGACTTCACCCTCCAGGTCAGTCCCCTGATAATTCCGGCGTTCCTGCTTATTTCAATGACGGCGACTTTCGTCGGTTACGCTATTGCCCTCGGTGTTCCCAGGCCGCAGATGGCGATGGTTGCTTCCCAGGTAATTGTCTTTGCCATCATGTTTTTCTCGCCGGTCGTCTACCCGGTCGAACAGTTGCCGGGCTGGTTAAAACTGATACATCAGGTACTGCCGGTGCGGTATATGGCAGATCTTTCCCGAGGAACGTTGACCGATCTTGATATCAACCTCGGACTGGCTTTCGGCATCACCTGCGCCTGGTGCCTGGTATGCTTAGCCTTCTGCTACATTGTGATGAAAAGGCGAAGATAACTCATTGTTCGCAGAACAGATTCCAAATTCACGCCGCAGATACTTCTATGATACTTGTTGAAGGAGTTATGAAAAATTTAAATATCGAAATACTAATTCCTGACTAATCCCGAATTTATAAATAATATACTGTCAATTCTGGTTTTGAACTCGTATATTTTTATTTTAACATTTGTTTAGAACTTGGAGTTCAGGATTTAGAATTTAATGACTGTATTTCCTCATTGCTATATCCCAGCACTGACCTTTGCACCTCATCGGTATGCTGTCCGAGTGTCGGCGGAGCCTGGGGAGTGCCCTTAATAGATTGCATTTTAATCGGATTCCCGGCCAGCTTAACACTTCCGCCCAATGGGTGTTCCAGGTCCAGTATCATATCAAGGTGATTGACCTGCGGATCCTTAACTACCCGGTCGACGGTATTCAGTGGTCCGGCGATTATATCCTCCACTTTCATCACTGCCAGCCATTCTTCGGTAGTGGCATTCTGGAATACTTTCTCCAGTTCAATGTCCAGTTCCTGGCGGTGTGACAGCCTGTTCTCTGTTTCGGCAAACCTGGGATCATCTACCAGCCATTCCGCTCCGACAGCGTAAGCGATCCGCGGCCAGCAGGGTCCCAGCACGATGTGGCTGTCCTTTGTTTTATATGCCCCGAAAGGCGCGGTGAACGGGTAACCCGAGCCGAGAGGGCCCGGTATTTCACCCGAACACGTATAATAACTGATGTGATAGCCCATAAGGGCTACGCCGGCTGCAACCAGCGGTACGTCTATGTTCTGACCCTTGCCTGTCTTCTCGCGTTCGTAAAGGGCGCTGACGGCGCCAATTACTCCATACAGGGCGCAGGTTATATCACATACTGCCGGGCCCGGCCTGACCGGTCGACCGCCCGGTTCGCCGGTAACGCTCAGCAGTCCGCTGATCCCACCGGCAACACTGTCCACCACCGGCGTATCTCTTTCCGGACCCGAAGGTCCCATCCCGGAAAGATTCACGCTGATTATCCGTGGATTAATACTGCTCAGAGTATCGTGGTCGGCCCCCAGTTTCTTCATTCCGCCCGGTCTGAAATTGTTAACAACGATATCCGATACCTTCACCAGGTCATATAGTATTTTTCTACCTGAATCCGATTTCAAATCGAGTATGATACTCTTCTTATTCCTGTTCCAGCTAAGGTAGTGATTGGATTCTCCCTTATGGTTAGGGCCGACCGTCAGCCTGCTTTTATCTCCTTCCTTCGTCTCTATTTTTATCACCTCGGCTCCAAGGTCGCCCATGGTCATCGAAGCTACCGGACCCGCCAGGTAATTTTCTATTGCTACTACTCTTACTCCCGAAAGTGGACCTTCCATAATTCCTTCTCCTGTCTGCGATATCACGTGTAGTATACATAATCAAATTCTTGAATGTCTTGTCAATAGCGAGTATTAGACAAATGCCTGTAAAAAAGTTAAAATGTTTTTAATCAATTTTACTTGTATAATTTGAAGGAGATGTAATGGCTACTCTTATAACCAATACCATAAAAATGATAAAGCCGCTTGATGAAAAAGCGATGGATGAAGCCCGTGCCAGGCAAAATCTCCTCACCAAGCCTGAAGGCAGTCTCGGCAGACTCGAAGACCTGTCAATTCAGATAGCTGGAATACAGAGAAAAGCGCTACCGGAGATCAATCACCGGGCAGTAATCACAATGGCCGGAGACCACGGAGTCGTTGCCGAGGGCGTAGGTAACTGGCCACAGGAAGTAACCGCCCAGATGGTGGAAAATTTCCTTATCGGCGGTGCCGGTATCAACATAATGGCAAAACAGGTCGGAGCCCGGAATATTATCGTCGATATCGGGGTAGCTACTGAAATGAAGCCAAATCCGAAGTTGATTTCGAGAAAAGTCGCTCCGGGCACCTGGAATATAGCAATCAGACCGGCAATGACTGCCGAGCAGGCAGTGAAATCTATTGAGACCGGAATCGAAATAGTCAACGATGAGACAGCACGTGGACTCGACATTGTCGGCACGGGAGATATGGGTATCGGTAATACCACTGCCAGCAGCGCTATATGTGTGGCCATCACAGGCCGAAATCCTTTCGAGGTAACCGGCAGAGGTACCGGTATCTCGGATGAACAGTTGAAACACAAGACGGAAATTGTAGAAAAGGCTCTCGCTATAAACAAACCGGACTCATCGCAGCCCCTGGATGTCCTGGCTAAAGTGGGAGGTCTGGAAATCGGCGGACTCGCCGGCGTAATGTTAGGATCAGCTGCACAGGGTGTTCCGGTAGTTATCGACGGATTTATCTCAGGAGCAGCAGCACTGATAGCTGTCTCTCTGGCGCCACAGCTCAAAGACTACCTCATTGCATCGCATGTATCCGCTGAATCCGGGCATCGTGCCATGCTCGAGCACATGAAACTCACTCCCCTGCTTGACCTGGGACTACGACTCGGTGAAGGCACTGGCGCCGCACTTGGGATATTCCTGTGCGACACCGCGGTGAAGGTCCTGTCAGGAATGTCCACCTTTACCGAAGCTGGAGTATCCGAAAGCAGCGAGGAGTAGCTTTTGAGTTTTCTTACCGCCCTGAGGTTTCTTACTGTATTCCGAATTCCCGGTGGTCGAACCGAAACTGCCGGGGATATGGGACATTCCACTATATGGTTTCCGGTAGTCGGTCTTATCATCGGTACGATTCTTGCCTTGTTGAACTGGGTTTTCAGCCTTTTTCTTCCGGCGACGGTTACCAGTGGGCTGACGATTGTCCTGCTGGTGGTAATAACGGGCGCAATGCACCTCGATGGTTTTGCCGATACCTGTGACGGTCTTGCTGGAAACAAACCTGCCGAAGAACGCTGGAAAGTAATGCATGACAGCCGCACCGGCGCGTTCGGCGTTACAGGACTAATACTCCTGCTGCTGATCAAGTTCCTTCTTATCAACAGCATCCCGCAAGCAAACATCACCCCCGTGCTGGTAGTAATGCCTGTAATCAGTCGCTGGGCGATGGTGTACGCGATTGCTATGTATCCGTATGCGCGGAATGAAGGATTGGGGAAAGCATTCAAGGACGGTGTCACTCGCATGCGGTTAATCATCGCAACAATAATTACGCTTGGGCTGGCAGTATTCTTGGCATGGTGGGCTGATCTGGACTATTATTATATAACCGCTATCGGTATAATAGCCGTCATCTGGATTCTGATCGTTGCCGTATCCGAATATTTCAGGCGTAAATTCGCCGGACTTACCGGTGATACCTATGGGGCGATTAACGAATTAGCAGAAACTGGAATGCTGTTGATTGCGAGTATTGCCTGCTTTAACGGATAGCTGGTTTAAACGGAAAAGGAGATTGTATTGGCAAGACTTCTACTGGTAAGACACGGACTGACCGATCATAATGTTGACCGCCGCGTCGCCGGATACACAAATGTAGATCTGAATGAAGAAGGTTTCCGTCAGGTAGAGAAATTGAATAAACGCCTGGCCGATGAGAAAATAGACGCCGTCTATTCAAGCGATCTCCACCGGGCTGTCGATACGGCAAAAGGCGCCATATCCGGTCGTGATATCGAGATAACGACGTGTTATGAACTCCGGGAAATGAATTTCGGCGAAGCCGAAGAAATGACCTTCGCAGAACTTAATGAAAAATATCCCGATCTCGCACGGTCGGTAATGAATGTCGATACCGGACTCAGCTTTCCGGGCGGGGAATCCTTTGCGGACTTCGTTGAAAGAGTACAGGTGTTCCTGAAAATACTCGAAAAATTCAATGAAGATCACACCGTTCTCATCGTGTCACACGGGGCGACACTTAAAGTAATTGTCTGTGAACTGCTGGGAATCGATCCCAACCACTGGTACCAGATGGGTATCGATAACGCATCGTTAAGCGTTGTTAATACCTACGGTCACAGGACGATACTTAATTCGTTAAATGACACCTCTTATCTTAACGACTAATAGAACCAATATGGAGAAAGTATTTACATCATGGAGCGGCGGTAAAGACGGCTGTTTCGCCTGTTACAAGGCAATGAAAAACGGAATGGACGTCCGTTTCCTGATGAATATGATGGATGAGAATGACGAATGGTCATGGTTTCACCGCTTCCCTCAGGAAGTTCTGAAACAACAATCGGCGGCTATGGATATACCTCTTTTACACAATCCGTCTACTCTGGATACGTATGAAGATGATTTCACCAGGGCTATCACAAAAATGAAGGAAGACGGAGTGGAAGGAGGAGTGTTCGGCGATATAGAAACCGACCATCACCGCAAATGGGTAGAGGATATATGCGCCCGTTCAGGTATTACCGCCCACCTCCCGTTGTGGCGTCTGTCACAGGATGACATTATGAACGACTTCATCGGATTGGGATTCGTCTCGGTCATAACAGTCTGTAATAAGGACTACTTCGGCGAGGAGTGGCTGGGAAGAAAGCTGGACCATGAATTCCTCGCCGACATCACTGAGATGCAGAAAACGTCGGATGTAACCACCTGTGGAGAAATGGGAGAATTCCATACTCTTGTCATAGACGGCCCGATTTTCAACAAACGTATCGAGATACAGGAAACGGAAAACCGGTATAACAACGGCTACTGGTTCCTTGAAATACAGAAAAGCGAACTAAAAGGTAAATAAGCAGAAAAGAGAATGGTTGAACCTAAGAAAATAGTTACGGAAGGATATGACGGGATTGCCCTGGAATACCTCGAACTCGTAAAATCTATTGGGTCAACAATCCGGACTAAATACCTGGAAATGCTTATCGTTCTACTCTCACCCGGTGCTACGATTCTCGAACTCGGCTGCGGTGCCGGAATACCCATGACCAGACGACTGATTGATGAAGGTTTCAAGGTTACTGGAGTAGATATTTCCCCCGAACAACTGGCGCTCGCTGAGAAAAACGTCCCGGAAGCTAATCTGATCCTGGGCGATATGACCACACTCGAGTTCGATGATAACTCCTGCGATGCCGTAACAGCGTTTTACTCGATTACTCATATTCCCCGTGCTGAACATCCCGACATGATAAATTCGATATTCAAAATACTGAAACCCGGAGGGATACTCGTAGCCAATCTTGGGAAAGATGATTTACCGGATTCAGTGGAAGACGACTGGCTTGGAAAGCCGATGTTCTTCAGTCATTACGATGCCGATACCAGTGAGGAGATAATCCGCAAGACAGGATTTGAGATAGTAAGCGCCGATGACGAACCGGAAATGGAGTACGACCATCCAATCTGCTTCCGCTGGTTCGTCGCTCGGAAACCTGATACCAATCAACAGAATGCAGGAGGTAACCAGAATTAATATCCTTATCACTGGCGGCGCAAGAAGCGGTAAGAGCAGCTATGCTCAGACTCTCGCGGAGAAATCCGGAGAAAAAGTGCTTTTCGTCGCTACTGCTGAGGCGCGAGATGATGAAATGCGGCGGCGTATCGAAACTCATAAAGCCAATCGGCCTGCTTCATGGACCACTCTGGAAACGCCGACCAAAGTCGGTAAAAATATCCGTGATCACATGGGTGATAATAAGGTTATAGTCCTCGATTGTATCACCCTCCTTGTTAACGCCATTTTCAACGAGTTCGGTGAAAACCTTGATGAAAAAAAGACAGAAGAAGCTGTCGTAAAAGAGATAGAGGAACTTATCGACTGTATGAAAAGTCCGGACAGGGATTTTATCATCGTTACCAATGAGGTAGGTCTCGGCCTCGTCCCGGCAAACGAAGCCGGTCGGTTTTACCGCGATATTCTCGGTAAAGCCAACGCCATGCTTGCCGCCGCCTGCGACGAGGTATACCTCATGGTCTCCGGTTTACCGGTAAAAATAAAATAGTCATGTTAATCTGATTTCACGCGTCCCTCCCCTGCTCCTTATCAACTCAAGCAAAAATTCTGTATCATAAAACTAAGCATTTCTAGCTGAGAAGCCTATTTACGAGAGACCCTCTTTCCAGTTGGAGAGGGGGTCTCTCGTAACCGGGGAAGAGGATAAAGAATCTTTTACTGCTATACATTTCACGTGATAAACTAAACAGTAATCTAATTTATAAGGAAATAGATGTCTCTGTTCATCACTTTCGAAGGTGAAGAAGGAAGCGGAAAGTCCTACCAGGCAGAAGAACTCCACCGGTGGCTCTCTACGCAGAGGATCCCGGTTGTTCTTACTCATGAGCCCGGTGGTACGGAACTCGGTGAAAAAATATCATATCTCGTGAAATGGGCACAGGAGACGGACATATCTCCCATGACCGAACTCCTGCTCTTCAACGCATCCCGTGCTCAGCATGTTAACGATGTCATTCGTCCCGCCCTCGATGGAGGCAAGGTAGTCATCTGCGACCGGTTCGATGATTCCACCACCGCTTACCAGAGTTATGGACGCGGTCTCAACCTTGATATGGTGAAACAGGTAAACAATACAGCCGCCGGAGGACTTCGCCCCGACTTGACCATCCTCCTGGATATCTCTATTGAAGACGGTCTCGCCCGGAAAAGTGGTGAAAAACTCGACCGTTTCGAGCAGGAAGATATAGAATTCCATAAAAGAGTCCGGGAAGGCTACCTGAAGCTGGCTGCTAAAGAACCCGAACGCTGGCTGGTCGTCAATGCAATGCAGTCCCGCGAAGAGATACGCAATAGTATCCGTGAAAGAGTACAGACGCTTCTTCATCCTGCCTAAGAGAAATTGACTTAATTCAGAATATACGGTACTTCTCCCTTTCCGAAAGGGAGAATGAGAAGTATTAAATAATATATTCAAATCCCTCTTAATCCCCCTTTATCAAAGGGGGAAAAGCCACAGCTATTCTCATTAACCATAGCAGATACCCGATATATCGTTTATTGGACTTGTTCAGGCATGCTGTAGTACAATATTTCCAATCTTGAGTTATGGTTTCCACTCTTCACTTTCCAGCTTGATTCCTATTCATTCAAGAACAGTTTACAGGTGGAGTGTGTGATAACCTGAGTGGAAAGGATAATTCCCGAATGGAACATTTCGAATCATTATTTTATCCGAAGAGCGTTGCCGTGGTAGGCGCCTCCAACGCACTTGAAAAATGGGGTGCCGGTGTGTTCAGCAGTGTCCTGAGAACGTCCCATGTAGAGAAATTATATCCGGTTAATAACAGAACGGATGAGGTACAGGGAGTGAAAACCTACCCTTCCGTTAGGGATCTGCCGGAACCGGTGGATTTCGTGGCAATCGTAGTTCCTTTCAATTCCGTACTCGATGTCGTAAAGGATTGTGTTGCCCGGGGTGTAAAATCCGCCCTGGTAATCACTGCAGGACTTGGGGAAACCGGACCGGAAGGGGCGAAATTACAGGCAGAGATCGTCAAGACAGCCCGCGAAGGAGGTCTTCGCCTGGTAGGACCCAACTGTATGGGGCATTTCAATACAGCCAACAGCTTTTCGACTGCCCGTGGCGGAGGAGCGTCGATGGAGAAGGGCAATATCGGCGTGATTTCAGAGAGCGGCGGCTTTGCCGGCCATATCCTGCAGTGCGGTACCGAGATGGGTGTTGGATTCAGTAAATTCGTCAGTACCGGTAATGAAGCCGACCTTCATTTCGAAGACTTTTTCGAATATTACGCCCAGGATGATGATACGAAGGTAATCACCGCTTATATCGAAGGACTGAGAGAAGGCCCGCGCTTTTTTAAAATCGCCCGTGAAATAACGAAAACCAAGCCGGTAGTCGTGGTAAAAGTTGGCAGGACCAGAGCGGGAGAAAGAGCTGCCAAGTCCCATACCAGCGCTATCGCCGGCTCGGATAACGTCTATGACGCGATGTTCAAGCAATCGGGCGTGATAAGAGTAGACGAGGTTGAAGAACTGTTCGACGTGGCTTCCGGTCTGCTTCATATGCCCATACCGAGAGGGAAACGGGTCGCCATTCTTACCTTCGGCGGCGGTTTCGGCTGCGTCACCGCCGATGCCTGTGAAAGACTCGGCCTGGAAGTGGCAGAATTGTCGCCGCACACCATCGAAGCGCTGAACCAGGTCCTGCCGGAACGCTGGCCGCACGCCAATCCGGTGGATATGGTAGGCTTCGGTGAGGTTACTTATCCCTGCCTGTGGCCGCTTATCGAAGACGATAATATAGACTCAGTGATAGTCATCGGCGGAATCGGCCAGATGGGTATGATGAGACGGATGGCACGGTTCAGGCGCGACTCGTTCGAAGAGCAGGACGCTCCGCCTTCATTCCTGGAACAGGCTGAAGAAGCCATCAGAGCCAGGGAGGAAGAGGAAAAGAAGAACCTGGCCAGATTATATGACTATATGGCTAAATATAAGAAACCGGTCGTCACCTTCAACAGGCACGCTTCCCAGATGAAGGATGTACCTGTCTTTAATGAATTGAAAGAGAATGGTATTATGATATACCCGACTCCCGAAAGAGCCGCCAAGGTGTTATCTCACCTGGCAGCGTATGGTGAGTACCTCAAATCATAATTTCCATAGTAAAGGACAGGCTTATGACAATAATAAAAGCAACAAAGCTGGAATCAGTCGATGAACTGGAAGCAATGGCGAAAAAGTTACGCCGTCATATCATCGAGATGATAGGTCGCGCTGGCAGCGGTCATCCCGGCGGTTCTCTTTCGGCTGCGGATATCGTGACCTGCCTCTATTTCAATGTACTCCGGCACGATCCCGTTAACCCGAAATGGCTGGACAGGGACAGGTTTATCCTGAGCAAAGGACACGCCGCGCCTGTCCTTTACTCGGCACTGGCTGAAACCGGATATATTCACATGGAAGAACTGACCACTCTCAGGAAGCTGAACAGTACCCTGCAGGGTCATGCTGACAGCCATCATACCAACGGAGTGGAACTCACCGCCGGTTCACTCGGACAGGGTCTTTCTTTTTCCATTGGCGTCGCTCTGGCCGGTCGCCTCAGTTCGAAAACCTACCGGGTATATACCTTGCTTGGCGATGGTGAATGCGATGAAGGCCAGGTCTGGGAAGCTGCCATGTCGGCTGCCCATTTCAAGGTGGTTAACCTGACTGCGATCATCGACAATAACGGACTCCAGATAGACGGTTGGAATAAAGATGTGATGAACCTTGATCCTTTCAATGACAAGTGGAAAGCCTTCGGCTGGCACGTCATCGATGTGGACGGTCATAACATCCCGCAGCTTCTCGAAGCATTCAAGGAAGCACAGTCTGTAAAGGGAAAACCATCGGTGATTATCGCCCATACCATCAAGGGTAAGGGAGTCAGCTTCATGGAGAACCAGGCTGGTTTCCACGGCAAGGCACCCGACGCCGAACAGGTGAAAATCGCCCTGGAGGAGTTGAAATAATGGCTGAAGAAGTTGCAATGAGAGATGTTTACGGGAAGACCCTTGTCGAACTGGGCAGGGGAAATCCCGATGTCGTAGTACTGGATGCCGACCTTTCAGCATCGACCCAGACAAAACTGTTCGCAGCCGAATTCCCCGACAGGTTTTTTGACTGCGGTATAGCTGAGCAGAACATGGTTACGATTGCAGCCGGTCTTGCCGCTTCCGGGAAAATACCTTTTGCCAGCACCTTCGCCGTGTTCGTACCGGGACGCTGCTTCGACCAGGTAAGAGTATCCATCGCCCAGTCTTCACTCAATGTTAAGTTGGTGGTCACTCACGGCGGGTTAACCGTGGGAGAAGACGGCTCTAGTCACCAGGCCATCGAAGACCTGTCACTGATAACGTCCATGCCTACCTTTACCGTAATCGTCCCCGCCGACGGCACGGAAACCGCCCGGGCGGTAAAGACCGCCGCCGCATTGCAGGGGCCTGTCTATATAAGACTGCCACGCTTGAAGACGCCTGTCTTTTACGGCGATGATTATCAATTCGAGATAGGCAGGGCCAGCGAACTAAGACCGGGTAATGATGTGACGATTATCGCCATTGGTATAATGGTCGCCGCCGCCCTTGAAGCCGCTGAAAACCTCGCCAAAGAAGGCATCGACGCCCGTGTCATAAATATGTCCACGCTGAAACCCATCGACGAAGCCGCTATTATCAAGGCAATACAGGAAACCGGCGCCATCGTTACCGCTGAAGAACATCTTGAACACGGCGGACTGGCTTCAGCTGTGGCGCAGGTCGCCGCGAAACACGCTCCGGCACCGATGGAATTCGTTGCCCTTCACCGGTATGCCGAATCCGGTCCTCCGCCGGAATTGCTAAAGAAATACGGACTGACAGCATCCGATATCGAAGCTGCCGTAAAAAAGGTGCTGAAAAGAAAAGTGAAATGAAACTCAAACTGACCAAACAGGAAGCCGGAGAACTGGCAGATAAATTGATGCGTGAAGGAGCTCATTGAGGGCCGACGACCGTGCAGGTCATGCACAAGGCCTACGGATTCGATGATGATGCCATGCTCTGGGCAGGCACTACCTTCTTCGGCGGTATTTCCGATCACCAGGAAGGCGTCTGCGGAGCGGTATCAGCGATCGGGATAGCCCTTGGATTACGTTACAGGGACACATCCGGCAACAGCGAGAATGAAAAGAAAGCCCGTGAACTGGCGATTCGGAACACCGGTGAGATAGTCAGGCAGTTCAAGGAACGATTCGGCACTATCGTCTGTATCGACCTCGTTGGTGTCGACTTCTCAGACCCGGAAGCCGCAAGACGCCATTTCGAGAATCCGCCGTGCGGTATTACCGATACCTGCCCCGACTTCGTCAGGTACGTCGTCGAAAAGATGATCGAACTGGAGGAGTAAAGACAATGCGACGTGACTGGTATTGTGAAGACGTCTTCTCAGGAAAGCTGGAAGTAAAGAAAATATGGGAAGACGAGAACGTCCTGGTTTTCTATCACCCCGAACCTGCAGCGGAACGCCACGCCGTCGCTGTCCCCAAGAAACACATCTCCTCGCTCATGGACCCGGCGATAGTCAATGGAGATATCCTTTCCTCGATGATGACCGCCGTTCAGAAAGCCGCCGTCGAGATGAGTATCGATAAAACAGGCTTCTTCCTCGAATCCAACGCGATTGACCCCGGCGTCACTCCCCATGTCCACTGGCATATTAAGAGCTTTGAGTCGAAGCGTTAATCCTGGTTCAAATGAATTCACCCATAAGAACCATTGACTTGCCCTCCATAGTGAACTACACTCAGATTTATAAGATCGTTCAACATGATAATTGAAAGGGAATTGAATGAAAAAACTATTAATTCATGTGGTTCTTCTAATGCCCTTCATATTCATACTTTCCTGCCAGTCCACAGTTGAGGAAACAGAGGATACAACGGAACACATAGTCCAGGAAGAACCTCAATTACAGGTAGATAAACCAGAGGTTTATTTGACTACTCAAAGTGGTGCTATAGCTCAAGGTTATATTCGCAATTCGGGAAACGTGACAGCCTATTCAATAAAGGTTGAAGCAACATTCTATGACAAGGCTAAGGCCATCCTTGATACCGGAGATGACTTTATCGACAAACTGGAAACCGGTGAACAGTGGAAATGGGATGTCAAGTATCGCGGACCCGCCACCGTAGGACTGCCGGAAGTGAAGGTACGTGTATCCTATTATGGTACCGACCAGGAGATCGATGTACCTATAATCACTTACAATTAAGAATTAGGTTCTAATGTCTATTTAACGGTGGCTAAATCCTGAGTTCTATTTTTCATTAGTAAAGACTCACTAAAGACTTGTGAACTTTTCGTCTTGAACCTTTGATACCTACGCACATATATTACTTTTCGGTGTAGGCGTTATACTTAGTTATGTTTGGCAGCAAGCGAGACCTGATATTTTACGCTGTAGCCGGAACCATCATAGGTTGGATAGCTTCACTATTAGGAGCGAACCTTATCGTTATTATGTTTACCTCTTTATTAATACCTCCCGTTATTCTCATCATCATTAGATTATTCAAATTGAGATAAACGAACATTTCTCTTGTTATATATCTCCCGAACAATTCCTCAAGCTAAACTAGCCGTATCAGCCAATTTCAAATGCTTACCGCTTAGAAGTTGACAGCGGATTTTTAATCTCCAGTAATCTGGTACGTCGCCGCCCGGTCAGGTTCCAGTAAACTCTGTAATGCTAATTTTTCATATCAAGTGCCAGCGACCATAAGGTAAAGACGTATATCCTGATAGACATGAGAAGTCGTTCTGCGAGATTAAAGAGGTTTTTTAGAAGGAAAGCTGGTGCCGGGAGAGGGACTCGAACCCACAAGCCTTATCGGCGGCGGATTTTAAGTCCTAAAGGTTAAAGACTCCTTAATTATACCAATTATATCCGAATTGATGTTAACTCAATTTAAGGGTGATTGATATTGTAGATAATATTGAGCACACAATCTTATCAATATAATGCTCAATATCCTTTCTTCGATAAACATAAATAAATGAAGGATGATGAACTGATAATATATGAGACCCAGATTCAATATTCTGTAGTTTATATGAATAATCGATAGGAAGATGTGGTTTTATTGGGCTTACTCCCATTTGCATACGTAAGAAAGAAGATACTTGTTGCCCAAGCGTAACCCATATAATAGGCGATGTTTGTATAAGTTCTTTGTGTAAGTCATCCCATCCTTGTTTCATCTCATGTAAATTCGGATAACGCAATCTACCAGTTTCATCAATCGGTGGGATTCTCACTAGGTTAGTTTTAACCGAGTCAATATGGGGAAGTTGGTACGTAATTGTTTCAATAATATCACCTGTACGAGTACCAGGTGAAAGATGTTCGCACATCGGTTTGGCTGATAACCCAATGAAATAGATTAAAGGTTTATCTTCATTTTTCTTTCTAGTTATCAAGTTATACTTCACCTCTGTCTTTCGGTTTAGGCCCACGTTTCGGTTTAGGCAATCTTGTGAGTTTATATAAATCTAATTCTGTAACAAAATCTGAATTGCCTACTCTGTGTATACTCAGTTTTGCTTCTTTCATTCGATTACGTAACCAGGTATCTGATCGTTTTATACCAAAGTCCTCCAAGAATCGGAGTGCTTGTTCAATACTGTACAAGGTAATTGGTATCTGTATATTATCCATACTACTAAATTATTATAATTTTTTCTGTTTGTCAATAAATAGTCATAATATATGAATGTAATTATTGACAAACAGAAACTTTTAATAGGAATAGTAACACACCAATGTGGTCAAAATGAGTTGGAAAGCTTAGTAGATCGCCTTATAGGTGTTTATCGTGAGGGTTAATAATTATAAAAGAATCACGAAGTGAGTTTTTCTAATTCTTTCATAGATTTGTCTAGAGTATTTTCATCGTATTCAGCATAATTGTCTGAAACACAATCGAATGAATTAAAATCACTACTATCCAATATATCTATACGATTTGATATAGGAGATATGTTGATACCTTTGTCGAGTAATTCGTTATATAATGCAGTTCCGTGATAAGGTCTAAATCGAAATGGGCTAATTCGTAATCGTACTCCCCTTTTTTCTGCGTAATTATATAAGCGATACGCTAATTCAAGGGTATCTGTCAATGCGTTTTCACTCTCTCCAGGAAAGCCTAATATAAAATAACACTTAACAGAAATTTGAGCATCCAGTATTTTTGTTACTGTTTGAAATGCAACGTCTGAAGTAAAAGGCTTATTAATGTGTTGAAGAGTATCATCATTACCCGACTCAATACCTATGAATAATTCTCTACATCCAGACTTCTTTAACCTATCAAGCCACTGAGATTGTAGCTCGCGAAAGGTATTTATGTGGGCCATACTTCTCCAACTTACGTTACTTTCTGGGAATAGCTTAACAGCCAATTCAATGCTTTGCTGATCTCTTAAAAATAAATCATCAAGTATTCTGATACAATTTGTTTCTGGGTACAACTCACAAATATCATGTATTTCTTTCCTGAGACTTTCATAGGTTCTGTATCGAGGTTTATTGTGAGGATTGACCGAAGTTGCCGCTGTGCAAAATCCACAATTATATATACAACCTCGACTGGTAATAATATGTGCTTCTACTAATCCTAAATCCTGTCTGTGAACAGGTTCATTTGTAAATATAATCCTGTTGAGTATTCCGGACTAAATTGAGCCACAGTTCCGGAGTTTGAGAGCCACCGTTCCGGTAAAAGAGAGCCAGGGTTCCGGCGATAGA
>JAFGCW010000044.1 GCA_016932435.1 Dehalococcoidales bacterium
GCTTTACGCTGGCTTGTTGCCTCAGCCCGGGCAAGACAGGGAAAATCAATGATAGAAAAACTGGCGGCCGAACTTGGTGACGCCGCGAAGGGGCAGGGAGCAACCGTCAAGAAACGTGATGATACCCACCGGATGGCTGAAGCGAACCGGGCGTTCGCTCATTACAGATGGTAGGGCATCCCTCAAGAATAATACTATGGTAAGAACAGCTACTAACAAAAGAGAATCAAGGGGTAAATCTGTGTCCAGGAGTTTCCCGTTAGAGGATATCCGGAATATGGCTTTCATAGCCCACATCGATGCCGGTAAGACTACCGTCACTGAGAGGATCCTCTATTATACCGGGCGGACCTATAAGGTCGGCGAGGTACACGAAGGAACGGCAGTAATGGACTGGATGGACCAGGAAAAGGAACGCGGTATCACAATTACCGCGGCAGCCACTACTGCATCATGGAAAGATTACCGTATTAATATTATCGATACACCCGGACACGTCGATTTCACCGCCGAAGTTGAACGAAGCCTTAGAGTTCTGGACGGCGGTGTTGTTGTATTTGACGCTGTTGCCGGTGTAGAAGCACAATCAGAAACAGTATGGCGGCAGGCGGACAGGTACCGCGTGCCGCGTATCTGCTTCATAAACAAAATGGACAGAGTTGGTGCGAACTTCGATCGCACCATTTCTATGATAGAAGAACGACTCAAGGGTAAACCGCTGCCTATCCAGATACCTCTCGGCAGCGAGGAAACATTCCGGGGCGTTATCGATCTTATCGAAGAACGCGCCTGGACTTACGATGGGAAGCTTGAGTCTCTCCCCAGGGAAGAAAGTATTCCCGAAGCGGATAAAACAAGAGTTGAAGAGCAACGGCACTCCCTGATTGAGAAACTCGCTGAATTCGATGACGAAATACTTGAAGCCTATCTCGACGGACGGAACCTCACCGTTGCCCAGATTAAAACTGCTGTGAGAAGAGTAACGCTGGCAAATAAGGCTGTTCCTATCCTTTGTGGCAGCGCCTTGAGAAATAAAGGGATGCAGCAGCTTCTGGACGCGATCGTTGACTACCTTCCTTCGCCTCTTGAAGTACCTCCGGTAAAAGCTGTAAATATCAGGGGAAATGAAGAAGATATTCCTGCCAGTGATGAAGCACCGTTTACGGCGCTCGCTTTTAAAGTAGTGTCCGATCCCTTCGTCGGCAGGCTGGTATATTTCAGAGTTTATTCCGGTAGAATTGAAGCCGGAGCTCAGGTACACAATTCCACGACACAGAAAAAAGAGAGAATTGGCAGACTGCTCTTAATGCACGCCAATCGTAGAGAAGAGGTTGACGAAGCAGACACCGGGGCTATAATAGCTACCCTGGGTTTAAAGAACACATTTACAGGCCATACTCTCTGCAATCCGTCTCACCCGGTGCTTCTTGAATCGATCAAATTCCCTGAGCCGGTGATATCGGTATCAATCGAACCCAAGACGACACTGGACCAGGACAAGATGGGAGTGGCGCTTCAGAAACTGACCGAGGAAGATCCCACTTTTAAAGTTGAATATAACAACGAAACAGGCCAGACGGTTATTTCCGGTATGGGAGAACTTCACCTTGAAGTAATCGTGAACCGCCTGCTTTCTGAATTTAAGGTAGGAGCAAAAGTCGGCAAGCCCAAGGTTGCCTATAAAGAGACTATTACGGTACCGGCTCAGGCCGAAGGTAAATTTGTTCGCCAGTCCGGCGGTCACGGACAGTATGGTCATGTCTGTCTCGAACTCGAACCGGGAGAGAAAGGCAGTGGCCTGCAGTTCGTTAACGGTATCAGGGGTAATGCAATCCCGAGGCAATATGTTCCGGCGATCGAAGAAGGTATTAAAGAAGCGATGGCGACCGGCGTGCTTGCCAATTATCCTGTTGTGGATATCAAGGCGACACTTTACGACGGAAGTTATCATGAAGTAGACTCCTCTGAGATTGCTTTCAAGATGGCAGGCTCTATGGCACTAAAAAATGGTGTTGCGAAGGCAAAACCCGTAATCCTACAGCCCATTATGAAGATAGAAGTAGTGACACCTGAACAGTTCCTTGGAGATATAATCGCCGACCTTAATGCAAGGAGAGCTCACATCGCATCGATAGAGACATACATAGATACGACAACCGTTCACGCTCATATCCCACTGGCTGAGGCTTTCGGCTATACTACCAGTCTCAGGTCTCAGACTCAGGGAAGGGCAACACATTCTATGGAATTTCATGAATATCAGGAGCTACCTGCAGACCAGGTAGCTCAACTTACGAATAAAGCAGGATATTGAGGATATGCCTAAACAAAAAATTCGTATCAAGATAAAAGGTTTCGACCACAAACTGGTAGACCAGGCGGCTGAACAGATAGTAGAGACAGTCGAACGAACCGGAGCGGTCGTTTCCGGGCCGGTACCGCTGCCCACGCGTATTCAGAAATACAGCGTTATCCGCTCGCCTTTTATCGATAAAGACTCGCAGGAGCAATTCGAGATCCGGACTCACAAGCGTCTCATCGATATTATTGAGACAACCTCAAAGACGATAGACTCTCTTACCGGACTTAATCTGCCTTCGGGAGTCGAGATAGACATTAAGATATAAATACCGGGATAGAAGATATGGTAGAAGGAATATTAGGTAAAAAGCTGGGTATGACCCAGGTATTCACGGAAGAAGGTAAAGCCGAAGCGGTAACCGCAGTCGAAGCGGGTCCGTGTATTGTGTTGCAGATTAAGACTTACGAAAAGGAAGGTTACGATGCTGTACAGTACGGTTTCGGCGAAGCAAAAAATATAAACTCTCCCCGCAAGGGACAGATGAAGGAACTTGGAAACTTCAGATACCTCAGGGAATTGAGAGTGGATGATTCCTCAGCAATTAATGTTGGCGATAAAGTTGATGTCAGTTTATTCGAGGAAGGCGACCTTGTCGATGTCACCGGAATATCGAAAAGCAAAGGATTTGCCGGTGTAGTGAAGAGACATGGTTTCGCCGGTGGACCGAAAACACACGGACAGTCCGACAGGCATCGCGCTCCCGGCTCGATCGGGGCTTCCGCTTCACCCGGCAGGGTCTGGAAAGGAACGAGGATGGCTGGGCATATGGGCGGAGACCAGACAACTGTACGTGGCTTGAAAGTAATAAAAGCGGATCCGGAACGTAACCTGCTGCTGATCAAAGGCGCGATCCCGGGGAACAAGAACGGACTGTTAATGATTAGGAAATCAGTCAAGGGGAAAAAGTAAGTGCAGATACCGGTTTATAATAAAAACGGTGAAGAGACTGGAAATATCGAGGTAAGCGAATACGTATTCGGCGTACCTTTTAACCAGACGGTCGTGCACCAGGCTGTCGTGAGGCAGCAGGCAAATGCCCGTCAGGGTACTTCCAGCACCAAGACCCGGAGCGAAGTTACCGGTTCTACCAGGAAACTGTACCGTCAGAAAGGTACCGGTAATGCCAGGGCTGGTAGTGCTAAATCGGGTACGAGACGCGGCGGGGGCGTAATGTTCGGCCCTAAACCACGTAGTTACCGGCAGTCGATCCCCAGGAAAATGCGTCAGCTGGCGTTACGATGTGTGCTGTCCGCAAAAGCGAATGAT
The DNA here is from genome assembly GCA_016932435.1 of Dehalococcoidales bacterium. Next base: position 3,629 of record JAFGCW010000044.1, read on the forward strand.
AAAGAACTACTGGTAATAGATGAGTTAGCTTTTGAAAAACCTGTGACAAAAGAGATGGCGGGTATCCTATCGGCGCTGGGCGTGGACTCGCCCACTCTGATAGTTACCGCAGGGGCTGACGAGAATGTTTTGAAATCGGCCAGGAATATTGCAGGCATCAACATTATACCGGTTGACCTGATGAATGTGGTCGACATACTGTCGCGAAAGCAACTGCTTATGACCGTGGACGCGGTCCGAAAAGCAGAAGAGATATGGGGCGAGAAGCCCTCTGAGGGAGGAACCGATGCACCTGTACGAAGTGTTGCGGCGTCCGCTGATAACTGAAAAATCTACCGTCCTCCAAACAGAGGGTAAATATGCTTTTGAAGTGGCTAGAGAAGCTAATAAAGCGCTGGTGAAAGAAGCCGTCGAAAAAGCATTTAAAGTGGATGTATTAAAAGTAAATATTATAAATATGAAAGGCAAAAGCCGGAGACTGGGACGACGCGAGTTACCTCCCCATCCCTGGAAAAAGGCAATAGTCACCCTGAAACCGGGCGACTCGATCCAGTTCTTCGAGGGTGCCTAGGAATTTATAGAAGGATAGTATCAGGAGTTTATATAGATAATGGCGATAAAGGTATACAGGCCGACCTCCGCGGGAAGACGCGGCATGACCGGAGCGACGTTCGACGAGATAACGAAGACAAAACCGGAAAAATCACTGGTCCTGCCGTTAAAGAAACAAGCCGGACGTAACAGCCAGGGTCGTATTACCGTACGTCATCGCGGTGGCGGTACCAAGAGAAGACTCCGGGTAATCGATTTTAAAAGAGATAAAATTGGCGTACCGGGTAAAGTAGCGGCGATTGAGTATGATCCCAATCGCTCGGCCCGTATTGCCCTGATTCATTACGCCGATGGAGACAAGAGATATATTCTCGCGCCGATGGGACTGAAAGTCGGCGATACCGTGAAAGCGGGTGAAGATGCTGAAATAAGACCGGGCAATGCACTGCCAATGAGGAGAATTCCCAGCGGAACCCTGATACATAATGTCGAAATGCAGCCGGGGAAAGGCGGACAGATGGTGAGAAGCGCCGGAATGTCTGCCCAGATAGTAGCCCAGGAAGGCGATTATGCTTTATTGAGGCTTCCCTCCGGAGAATCGCGACGGGTACGCAGCAACTGCATGGCGACTATCGGCCAGGTAGGTAATCTGGACCACCAGGGAATCAAGCTGGGGAAAGCCGGACGGAAACGCTGGCTGGGATGGAGGCCGACGGTGAGAGGTTCGGCCATGACCCCGCGTGATCATCCCCACGGAGGTGGTGAAGGAAGAAGTCCGATAGGTATGCCCGGACCCAAGACTCCCTGGGGCAAACCTGCTCTTGGATATAAAACACGTAAGCCTAAGGCTTCGGATAGACTGATAGTGAAGCGTCGGGGACGCAAGTAGAAAATAAAGGGATAAGCAGATATGTCAAGGTCAACTAAAAAAGGACCGGCAATCGATCCGAAATTAATTAAAAAAGTCGAAGCAATCAACCGCTCGGGTGAAAAGACCGTTCTTAAGACATGGTCGCGATGGTCGACGATTGTTCCGGAGATGGTTGGACTCACTATCGGCGTTCATGATGGAAGACGCCATGTCCCCATATTCGTTACTGAAAACATGGTGGGGCACAAGCTGGGCGAATTTGCTTTGACAAGAACCTACAGGGGACATGTCTCGAAGTCAGAACGAACTTCTCAGGTCAGAAAAAGATAAGGTCTTAGATAGAAATGGAAGTAAGAGCTACATCAAAAAATACGGGAATTCCACCTCGGAAAGCGCGGTTGCTGTTAGACTTGGTACGCGGGAAGCAGGTAGAGCAGGCACTTGATATGCTCAGGTTCATGCACTCCCCTTCAGCCAAGATAGTATCCAAGGTTATACAGTCGGCGGCCGCCAATGCCGAGAGTGTTTTTCAGATCTCGTCTTCGGACTTGAAAATTGTAAGAATATACGCAGATGAAGCGCCTACTATGAAAAGGTTTAGGGCCAGAGCGCGGGGAAGGGTAAGTCCAATCCTTAAACGCTCCAGCCATATAACGGTAGTCGTCGGAGAACAGGAGAGCTAATGGGGCATAAAGTTCATCCTTACGGTTTTAGAATCGGCGTAATACGTGACTGGTATGCCAAATGGTACGCCGATAAGCATTACGCGGAATTTCTACAGGAGGATTTGAAACTTCGTGAGGGTATTCAGAAAAGGTATGCTGAAGCCGCCGTCTCCCAGGTAGAAATCGAGCGGCAGGCAAATAAGGTTTCGATTACCATCTATACCGCCAGACCCGGTATTGTTATCGGCAGAGGTGGCCAGAGAGTGGACGAGACGCGAGCCTACCTCGAGGACCTGATTGGCAAGAAAGTCCAGTTGAATATCCAGGAGATACAGCGCCCTGAACTGGATGCCTACCTGGTGGCGAAACAGGTCGCGGAACAGATAGAACGACGTATTGCGTTCCGAAGAGCTATGAAACAAACCCTGCTCCGTACTATTCAGGCCGGTGCGAAAGGCATGAAAGTCAGCTGCTCAGGGAGACTGGGCGGGGCGGAAATCGCCCGTCGCTTAACCATGCATGAAGGCCAGGTACCGCTGCATACGCTACGGGCAGATATAGATTATGGATTCATTGAAGCGAAGACAAACATGGGACGTATCGGCGTAAAAGTATGGATATACAAAGGTGATATCCTGCCTGAAGCTAAGGAAGACGAACTGGAAGAAGAAATACTGGAGTCGGTCGCAGAAGTGGAAGCGCCTGTTACTGAAGAGGAAACGAAGGAAGAAGCTCCGGCAGCCGAGGAAAAGGTTGAAGAACCTGCCGCAGAAACCGAGGTTGAAATAGAAGAGGTAGCTGAAAAACCCGTTGCCGAAGCTGAACCGGTTAAAGAAGTAATCGAAGTAGTGGAAACGGTAGAGGAACCTGCTCCTGAAGCGGAAGTTGCAGTAGAAGAAAAAGCCGAAGAACCAGTCGCAGAAGCCGAACCGGTGATCGAAGAAGAGGTAGAGGAAGCAGAACCTGCGGTAGAAGAAAAAGCTGGAGAGGAAAAATCCGCCAAACCGGCTGCACGAAGACGGAAGAAAGCTACAAAAGAAGAGACAGAGGAAACAGCGGACGAAGAGACCGCAGAAGAAGAGAAACCTGCCAAGCCGGCAGCAAAGAGAAAAACCAGGGCTAAGGCAGAACTAAAAGAGAAAAAAACCGAAGAAACGGTAACCGAAGCACCATCGGTCGAGGAAGAGGAGAACAGTGCAGCAACCTAAGCGTGTGAAATTCCGCAAGGTACAAAAAGGGCGTCGTCGCGGTAAAGCCAATACCGGCAACACCATTGCCTTCGGTGATTATGCTCTGCAGGCGCAGGAATCGGTATGGCTTACAGCACGTCAGATCGAAGCGGCTCGTCGTGCCATAACTCGTCATATCCGCAGAGGTGGAAACGTATGGATAAGAGTTTTTCCCGATAAGCCGATAACCAAGAAAGCTGCCGAGACGCGAATGGGTTCTGGAAAAGGAGCCCCCGATCACTGGGTAGCTGTGGTGAAAGCGGGAAGGATTATTTTTGAAATGGCGGGAGTCAGTGAAGAGGTAGCAAAAGAAGCGATGAGACTTGCCTCTCACAAGCTTCCTGTACAGACTAAATTTCTGGTTAAGGAATCTGGAGTACTGGCCGGAAGTGAAAAATAAGGCGGGAGATTAACCTGCAGTGAAAGTAGATGAAATTAGGGCTCTCAAGCCCGGTGAACTGGAGAAACAGCTCGAGGAAGCTCATAAAGAGCTTTTTAACCTACGGTTTCGGTTGTCTACCAGGCAACTGGTAAACCATAATGAGATTAGAAGAGTGAAAAAGGATATAGCCAGGATCAAGACTGTCATCAGGGAAAGAGAACTGGAGATTAGGTAGGTTGTCCGGAAGTATTACGGCGACTATTAAAAGGTGCGGATAATGGATAAACAGAAAAAAACGCGGGTCGGACGGGTAGTAAGCAACAAAATGAACAAGACTGTCGTTGTTGCGGTCGATACGTCCAAGCGTCACCCGCTTTACAGGAAAACTATGAGAAGAGCCATTAAATATAAGGCTCATGATGAAGAAAACAAGTGCGCCGAAGGCGATGTTGTAAGAATAATAGAGACACGTCCGCTGTCGAAGGAAAAAAGATGGCGTGTCAGTGAGATTATCACCAGGAAGGATGCGGTCGAGGTTACTCCCGATGAAGTATCCTGATGCAGGAATATAAGGATTAAGCAGGATGATACAGACCAATTCGAGACTAAAAGTAGCAGATAATACCGGAGCCCGTCAGATAATGTGTATAGGAATACTGGGTGGTACCGGGAGACAGTATGCCCATGTCGGCGATGTGATAACGGCATCCGTAAAAAAGGCAATTCCAGGCGGAGCGGTGAAAAAGGGAGAAGTTGTCAGAGCGGTTATTATACGTACCGTACATCCCTACCGTCGCCCGGACGGATCTTCCATCAGGTTCGATGAAAATGCGGCTGTTATCCTTACGGACAAGAATAATCCCAGGGGCACCCGTATCTTCGGGCCGGTTGCCAGGGAAATTAGAGAGAAAAACTATACTAAGATAATATCGCTGGCTCCAGAGGTTCTGTAATTATGAAGATAAAAAAAGATGATACCGTATTGATTATAGCCGGCAAAGATAAAGGCAAAAAAGGAAAGGTGCGTTTTGCCTATCCAAAGCGTGGAAGAATCCTGGTGGAAGGCGTAAATTTCGTGAAAAGACATACCAGGCCGACAGGGCAGGCAAGGCAGGCAGGTATAATAGAACGGGAAGAAACTGTTAATGTCTCTGACGTGATGCTGGTCTGCGGCAAATGTAATAAAGCCACCAGGGTCGGCCACCAGCGACTTGACGCCGGTAAGAAAGTCCGGGTCTGTCGGGCCTGCAATGAGGTGATTGACTAGATGTCACGGATGAAGGATAAATACAGGAATGAAGTAGTCGCCGCTCTGAAAGAGCGTGGCGAGTATAAGAATGTTATGGAAGTCCCGCGTATCGAGAAAGTGGTAATGAATATAGGAGTCGGAGAAGCTATCACTAATTCGAAAGCTCTTGAAGGAGCGGAAATAGATCTGGCAGCCATATCCGGCCAGCATCCCATTACCACACGTGCCAAGAAATCTATCGCCAACTTCCGTCTGAGAGAGGGAATGCCGGTAGGACTGAAGGTTACGCTTCGCGGAGAAAGAATGTATGATTTTCTCGATAAGCTGATGAATACAGTATTATGCCGCATTCGTGAATTCCAGGGAGTACCCCGTAACTCATTCGACGGTCGCGGTAATTATACTCTGGCCTTCAGGGAACAGACTGTGTTTCCTGAGATAGACTACGATAAAATCGATAAGGTCAGAGGGCTTGAAGTATCGATAATAACAACGGCAAGGACAGACGAGGAAGGCAGGCAGCTTCTGGAAATGATGGGAATGCCTTTCTCTGCTGAATAAAGGGAGTAATAATGGCAAAGAAATCAGAAATCGCAAAATGGCGGCGTCCTAGTAAGTTCACGGTGCAGCATCATAACAGGTGCCATGTCTGTGGTCGCCCCCGTGCTTATATGCGAAAATTCGGCCTGTGCCGTATTTGCTTCCGCCAGCTTGCCCTGCTCGGTCAGATCCCGGGCGTCAGGAAATCAAGCTGGTAAAACGAGAAAAGTATTCAGGAATTAAAGAGGCTACCAGTGGATAATAGTCTGAAGGAGGAAGAGTGACCATCTCTGATCCTGTAGCGGATATGCTGACGCGGATACGAAATGCCGTAATGGTGAGGCATGATTCGGTAGAGATCCCGTCCTCTAAGATAAAAGTAGCTATTGCTAAGATTCTTAAAGAGGAAGGCTTTATCACCGATTATGAAATGGTGAAAGGTAAGACCCACCAGATCATAAAGATTCATCTGAAGTACGATGAAAACAGCGAGCCGATGATTGCCGGACTGGAACGTGTAAGTAAACCTGGCCTGAGAGTGTATGTTGGCCAGAATGAAATCCCGCGCGTAGCCGGCGGACTGGGTATTGCTGTCCTTTCGACATCCAAGGGTGTGATGACTGGACAGAATGCCTGGCGCCAGGGGATTGGCGGAGAACTGCTTTGCTACGTATTATAATCAAATCCTGGAGCAACAATAATGTCTAGAATAGGAAAAATGCCGATAGACGTCCCTCAGGGCGTTACGGTAGATATAAGTAAAGAGGAAGTCGCCGTTAAGGGACCGAAGGGTGAACTGAAATGTTTAGTTAATCCTGATATGATAATCACCCTGGAGAAAAACGTCCTTACGGTTACCCGCCCTACCGATGGCAGGGAGCATCGCTCCATGCACGGACTGACGCGGACCCTTGTAGCCAATATGGTCGAAGGAGTAACCAGGGGATTTCAAAAGGTCCTTGAAATTGTCGGTGTCGGTTACAGGGCGGAGAAAGTTGGTAATAATATCCAGCTCCGTATCGGCTTTTCTCATATAGTGGAAGTAGAACCTATGCCGGGTACATCGCTTGAAGTGGAAAGAAATAATCGCATAATTGTTTCCGGTATTGATAAAGAAATAGTTGGTGAGATGGCAGCAAGGATCAGGGCAATCCGCCCACCCGATGTCTATAAAGGCAAAGGGATTAGATATTCCGGCGAGACCATTCGCCTGAAACCGGGTAAAGCGGGTAAGGCTATAGGCAGGAGTAATTAAAATGGCAAAAGATAGCCGAAGAGTAGCCCGTCTTCGAAGACATGTAAGAGTAAGGGCAAAAATAAAGGGAACACCGGAAGTACCAAGGCTGTGTGTCTTCCGTAGCCCAAACCATATTTATGCCCAGGTAATAGATGATACACAGGGCCGTACGCTCGTCGCCGCATCGACTCTCGACGCGGAGGTGAAAAGCGAGGCAAACGGCAAAACCAAGACAGGTAAATCAGAACTGGTCGGTACTCTGCTGGCCAAACGGGCAAAAAGCAAAGGAATAAAAACGGTAGCGTTCGACCGTGGTGGATTCAAATATCACGGAAGAGTAAAAGCGCTGGCTGATGCCGCCCGTCAGGAAGGTCTGAAGTTTTAGGGGAGTCAGTATAATATGCAGGAACGTCTAAGTACAATAGATCCTACGGAATTAGCCCTTAATGATAAGTTGATAAACATTAACCGTGTCGCCAAGGTTATGAAGGGCGGTAAACGGTTGAGTTTCAGCGCGCTTGTCGTAACCGGCGACGGAAACGGGTACGTGGGTATCGGACTTGGTAAGGCAAATGAAGTCCCCCAGGCGATAAACAAGGCGAATGCTAATGCCAGGAGGAGCCTGATAAAGGTAAATCTTACCGGAACAACAATTCCGTATGCAACGACGACCAAATACGGAGCCGCGAAAGTTATGCTTAAACCGGCGGCGCCGGGTACGGGAATTATCGCCGGCGGCAGCATCCGCGCTGTTCTGGAAGCGGTAGGCGTAAAAGACATCCTGACGAAATCGCTTGGCAGTACGAACCATATTAATGTTGCTAAAGCGACGATACTGGCTCTAAGCAGGTTGAAGGATCCGAAAGCAGGAGTGGCGAAGCGTAAGGGAATACCTGTAACTCCCCCTGCGGAAGAACCACCCGCACCACCCCCACCTCCCATGGATATCGAAGAGGAATAGCAAGAAAAAATGGCAAAGCTTAATATTACACTTATAAAAAGCGGAATAGGATATAACCAGTCGCAAAAGAGAACTCTCAGGGCATTGGGTTTTCACCGGTTGCACCAGTGTGTGACCCACGAAGATTCATTGTCTGTCCGGGGTATGATAAATAAAGTAAGACATCTGGTAAAGGTGGAGGTAAATACTGATGAGGCTTGATACACTTCGTCCTGTTCCCGGCACCAGGAAAAACAGGAAGCGTGTCGGTAGAGGAAACGGAAGCGGTCATGGCACCTATTCTGGACGCGGCGTTAAAGGACAGAAATCACGTTCCGGTTACAGGATACGGCCTGGATTCGAGGGCGGACAGCTCCCGATGATCAAACGTCTGCCCCGCCAGCGTGGTTTTACGAATATTTTCAGGACTGAATACAGCGTGGTTGGTGTAGGCAGTCTCAATAGATTTGAATCAGGTTCGGAAGTAACCCCGGCCGAACTCCTCGCTACCGGACTCGTGAAATCGATGAAAAATCCGGTAAAGATACTTGCTCAGGGTGAGATTGGACATCCTTTGACGGTAAAGGCACATAAGTTTTCCGCAGCCGCGAAAGCCAAGATAGAAGCGGCCGGAGGCAGTGCCGAGGAGGTGGTGTTTGCGTCAAAGGCAGACTAGACCCAGACTTATCCAGGCTATGATCGATGCCTTCCGCCTGCCTGATCTCAGGAAGCGGATTCTTTTCACTCTCGGAATTCTTGTTGTGTTCCGCTTTATCGCCCATGTTCCTTTGCCGGGAGTGGATGGAGAGGCTCTTGCAAGTTTCTTTGAGAGTAATACTCTGTTCAGCATGCTGGATATGTTCAGCGGCGGAGCGATGAAGAATTTCAGCGTGGCGGCGATGGGTGTTTACCCATATATCACCGCATCCATTATCATGACCCTGATGACACCGGTAATACCGAAACTGCAGGCTATGGCGCAGGAAGGAGAGTCCGGCAGGGACAGGATAAACCGGATCACTCACTGGATGACCATACCTATTGCGGGTTTCGCCGGATATGGGCAGATTACATTACTCAGGAATGCCCAGACCCCGGTATTCCAGGACCTCAGTGCCCTGACCATGGTGACAATGATAGTATCCCTTATTGCCGGAACAGTGTTCCTTATCTGGCTGGGAGAATTAATCACCGAATACGGAATAGGTAACGGTATCTCGATTATCATATTCGGCGGCATCGTTGCCGGTTACTGGCAGCAATTCGGCAGCGGATTCCTTACCGGTGAAGGTCAAATGGGAGGGTTAATTGCCTACATACTCATAGCACTGGCAACTATCGTGATAATAGTGCTGTTTACCGAAGCGCACCGGCGTATACCGGTGCAGTATGCCCGGACCGTCTATCGTGGCAACCGGATGTATAAGCAGCAGGGTTCCACCCATATTCCTTTGAGGGTAAATACGGCCGGAATGATCCCGCTGATTTTCGCTATGTCGCTGACATTGTTCCCGGGAATGATAGCGAGTTATTTTATGGGACCTGAGAGCGATCCGAACTTTGCTAACAGCATATATAACGTCTTCCAGCCTGATGCCAGTTTGCCATTAGGCCTTATATATTGGGGTATATATTTCTTCCTTGTTGTTGGATTCGCCTTTTTCTACACTATGGTGATATTCCAGCAGCAGGATATGGCTGGTACGCTGCAGAGACAGGGAGGATTCGTGCCTGGAATAAGGCCGGGGAAATATACCTCGGATTATTTCAATCACGTGATATCCCGGATTACATGGGCAGGAGCTTTATACCTGGCTTTTGTGGCGATCATACCTTTCCTTGCCAGGGAAATAACCGACGTGCAAATGATACAGCTTTCCAGTATGGGGCTTTTGATCGTTGTGGGTGTGACGCTGGATACGATGAAACAAATGGAAGCGCAGCTCACAATGCGGCGCTATGAAGGTTTTATCAAGTAGGAGTTATTGATAAAATGAGCGCCGATATTAAAATAAATATTGTGTTTCTGGGCGCTCCCGGGGCCGGTAAAGGAACCCAGGCAGCGAATGTGGCTCAGGAAATGAACCTGGCCCATGTTGCCACCGGAGATCTCTTCCGGCAGGCACAGTCGCAGGATACGGAACTCGCCAGACAGGCCAAACATTATATGGAAAAGGGACAGCTTGTCCCTGATGAAATAACCATAAAAATGGTACTGGAAAAAATAGCGGAACCTGATTGTGCAAGCGGAGTAATCTTCGATGGATTCCCAAGGAATCTGAACCAGGCAGAAGCACTGGATAAAGCTTTGACCGATCAGGGAAAAGCCGTGGATAAGGTTGTTTATATAAAGGTCGCAGAACAGGAACTCCTGAAGCGGTTGACCGGACGATGGATATGCCGCAAGTGCCAGACTCCTTATCACGAGGTTACTTCTCCTCCCAAAGTAGAGGGGATATGTGACAAGTGTGGTGGTGAACTTTACCAGCGCGCTGATGATAAAGAAGAAACGATAAAAGAGAGACTGCAGGTTTACTTTAACGAGACTGCAGCCTTGATCGATTATTACTTCCGTGAGGGAAAACTGCTTGAAATTGATGGTGAAGGAAGGGTGGAAGAGGTAAGTCAAAGGATAATAGTATCGCTTAAGGAAGAATTTGTCCGTTAAGGACAGCGATGGGTATAATTATAAAATCCGCCAGGGAAATAGAGATAATGAGGCAGGCTGGCCGAATAGTTGCCACCGTGCTGGCGGAATTGAAATCACAGGTGAAACCGGGTATGAAAACCAGGGAACTGGATAAAATAGCGGAGAGAGAAACAGAGAAACTGGGAGCCGTTCCTTCTTTCAAAGGATATCATGGCTACCCGGCCAGCGTCTGTGTCTCGATTAATGACGAGATAGTACACGGGATCCCCGGTGATCGTATTATGAATGAAGGCGATATTGTATCGATTGATTTTGGAGCGATCTATAATGATTTTCAGGGTGATTCTGCAATTACCGTCGCTGTAGGTAATATTACTCCGGAAGCTGAAAAGCTTCTTGAAGCTACCGAAGGTTCCTTGATGGCCGGTATCCAGGCTGCTCATTCAGGTGCAAGGCTGGGTGATATATCGGCGGCTATTCAGGACTACGCCGAATCGAGAGGTTATGGGGTGGTACGTGAATATACCGGGCACGGGATAGGTCGGAATATGCACGAAGATCCTCAGATACCGAATTTCGGTATGCCGGGTCAGGGTCCGTTACTGAAAACAGGGATGACCATCGCACTGGAACCGATGATTAATATCGGTGACTGGCGGACCAGACTCGAAGATGACAATTGGACGGTAAGAACTAGTGATGGCAGCCTTTCGGCACACTTCGAACATACTATTGCCATCACGGATAACGGCTCGGAGATACTGACAGCCTTATAAATAAAGGATGATATGCCAAAAAAAGATAATATTGAAGTAGAAGGGGTGGTTGTAGAACCTTTACCGAATGCGATGTTCAGGGTAGAACTATCCAACGGACATAAGGTACTGGCACATATATCCGGAAAAATAAGATTGCATTATATTAGAATACTGCCTGGAGACAGGGTATTGGTTGAGTTGTCTCCCTATGACTTGACCAGGGGGCGAATCACCTACCGATTTAAGTAATACTATTGACAGAACAGCATAAAAGGCAGTTATATATACAGGTGTTCGAAAAGGAATATTATGAAAGTAAGAGCTTCAGTAAAAGTAAGATGCGATAAGTGCAAGGTAATAAAACGCCGTGGGGTTATCAGGGTAATATGCAGTAATCCCAAGCATAAACAAAGGCAGGGCTAACCTGCCTGGACCAGGAGGAAATATATGGCACGTATAGCGGGAATCGATATACCGAGAGATAAACAGATTTGGGTTGCTTTGCAGCGTATCCATGGCATCGGTGCTGTCACAAGCCAGAAGATACTTACCCAGGCTGGAATCGAATTAAGTGTATTATCGGACGACCTTACCGAAGACGAGGTAAACAGGGTCCGTGAAATAGTCGATAAAGAATATACGGTCGAAGGTGAACTCAGGAAAGAGGTCGATCTTAATATTAAAAGGCTGATAGAAATCGGCAGTTACCGGGGCAGCAGGCACCGGCATGGACTGCCGGTCAGAGGTCAGAACACGCGTACGAATGCACGAACCAGGCGCGGACCCAAGAAGACCGTAGCTGGACGTGGTAAGAAACGCGGAACAGCTAAGAAGTAGTAAATGCGCACACAGGAGTTATAAATGACAACAAGAAGGAGAGCAAGGCCCAGAAGACGAGAACGGAAGTCGATTCCGAGCGGGAGAGCATATGTCTCATCTACGTTTAACAATACGATTGTTACTCTCACCGATCCCCAGGGTAATGTAATTGCATGGGGAAGCTCGGGAACCGCCGGATTTAAAGGCTCGCGTAAGGGTACCCCTTATGCCGCCCAGCTTGCAGCCCATGACGCGGCAAGGAAAGCGATGGAGCACGGATTAAGGCAGGTTGGAGTATATGTAAAGGGACCGGGAAGCGGCAGAGAAGCGGCCATTCGTTCACTCCAGAGTTCGGGGCTGTATATAACAAGTATTACCGATACGAGTCCGATTCCCCATGACGGGTGTCGTCCTCCCAAGAAGAGACGGGTATAGGATAAAAATATGGCAAGATATATAGATTCGGTTTGTAAATTGTGTCAGCGCTGCAATGAGAAATTAATGCTCAAAGGCAGCAGATGTTTCACTCCCAAGTGCGCGATGGAAAGACGGAGAAGAGCCACCGGTCGGCGCCGGAGGATATCCGACCGTGGTCTGCAATTGATAGAAAAACAGAAAGTAAGATACAGCTACGGTATCCTGGAAAGACAGTTCAGGAAAACATTCAACCAGGCGTCGAAGCAGCAGGGTATTACCGGTGATAACCTGATTGTCCTGCTGGAAAGACGGCTTGATAACGTCGTTTACCGCCTTGGCTTCGCGGATTCACGAGCCCAGGCACGACAGATTGTACAACACGGACATATCCAGGTAAACGGTCGCAAAACGGATATCCCATCATATCAGACAAAGGAAGGCGACACGATCAGCTGGAGAGAAAGCAGTAAGAAGACAGAGTATTATAAACAACTGCTTGAGGATATCGGATCGAAAACGTTAGTAAGCTGGTTGAGCCTGGACAGGCAGAGACTTATCGGTCAGATAATTTCTTTGCCTACACTCGACGAGGTCGGTGCCGAGTTTGACGGACAAGCGGTTGTTGAGTATTACTCACGGTAAGGAGGTAGTGTTTTGTCTCACCTCGTAGTGCCAAAAGTCGAATGTATTGAAAGCGGAGACAACTACGGCCGGTTCCTGGCCGAACCGCTGGAGAAAGGTTTCGGAATTACTCTCGGAAATACCTTGAGGAGAGTGCTATTAAGCCAGCTCCAGGGTGCGGCGGTGACACGGGTAAAAGTAGAGGGAATTCAGCACGAATTCTCTACAATACCGTATGTAAGAGAAGATGCGACGGAATTCCTGCTGAATTTGAAGGCACTCCGGATAAAACCTGTTGCTGGAATACCTGGTAAACTTGTACTTGATGTAGAGGGTGAAGGTCGCATAACGGCAGCAGATATCAATCCCTCGGCCGATTTTGAGATAGCAAACCCGGAACTTTACCTGGCTACGCTGGATTCGGCCGAAGCGAGACTCTATGTTGAACTCGATGTTGAACTAGACAGCGGTTATAGAGAAGCTGAATCTACAGACAATATGGCCCTCGGTGTCATACCGGTTGACGCTATATTCAGCCCTATGAAGAAAGTAAATTACACCGTTGAACCTATATATATCGGTCAGGAGACAAGTCGTGAACGATTATACCTGGAGGTCTGGACCGACGGGACGAGTACTGCTACCGATGCGGTAAGTCAAGCGGCTGAACTGCTCGAAGAGCAACTACGTCCGTTTATAAATTTCTCCAAAGAATCATATGAGACAATTGAAACGGAATCGAGTACCCTGGATATTCCGGAAGAGTTATATAATATGCCAGTCGAACAGTTGAACCTGTCGGTTCGAACGATGAACTGCCTGAGACGGGGTGGTATCGCCACTGTAGGCGAACTTGCCAGTAAAGAAGAAAAAGACCTCATGGCCTTAAGAAACTTCGGCCAGAAGTCCAACAGGGAGATAAAGGAACGCCTTGAATCTCTGGGTCTTTCTCTTGCTTCAACCGAACCTGAGGATGGAGAAGAAGAAGAGGCGGTTGAGACTGACGAGGCGATAATAGAGAGTTAAGAGGATACGTAAATGGGTCGAAAAACAGTAGAAGGAAAATCAGGCAAGACATCGGCGTATAAGAGAGCCATGTACCGTAACCTTGTCACAGACCTGCTGGACCATGAGAAGATTACTACAACCGAAGCTAAAGCAAAACAGGTTCGGGGTATGGCGGAGAAGATGATCACACTGGGGAAACGAGGTAAACTCCATTCCCGGCGTCAGGCACTGGGCTTTGTTTTCAGCAAGGAAGTAGCTGATAAGCTGTTCTCAGAACTTGCCGAGAGATATGCAGACCGTCCGGGCGGTTATACCCGTATCACTAAGCTGGGACGCAGGCTGGGCGATGGTGCCGAGATGGTCCAGCTTGAACTGGTTCAATAGTAGATCTACTGCTGTAAGCAGGTAATAATACCAGTGGTAATACAGGCGGAAACCACAAAAGTAGTTTTAATAATTGAATATGACGGCACCCGATACCACGGATTTCAGCTCCAGGGTAAACTCCCTACCATCCAGAGAGAACTCGAGACGGCCTTATTTAACTTGACGGGAGAAAAAAACCGGGTAATAACTGCCAGCAGGACTGATGCCGGGGTACACGCGGAAGCACAGGTGGTGAGTTTCAGGACAAAATCAGGTTATCCTGCCGATACCTATATAAATGCTCTGAATTATTACCTCCCTGGTGATATCGCGGTAAAGGCTGCCTACAGGATTAAAGACTCGTTTAATGTCCGGCGCCATGCGATAAGCCGGGAATATAATTACTATATACTCAACGGTAAGACTCGGTCTCCCCTCAGAGACAGGTTCTGTTACCTTCTTACCGGACAATTGAATATAGAAGCAATGAATGAAGCCAGCCAGGTGCTGCTCGGAGAGCACGACTTTGTTTCCTTCGTGAGTAATAAGGAAGCGGCGGAAAGAAGCACGGTTCGACGGGTAGAACGCGTGGGAATGAGAAAAGAAGGCGACCTGGTGATATTTAATATCGTGGCGAATTCATTCCTGATGCACCAGGTGAGAAACACTGTCGGAAGCCTGATCAGGCTGGGGCGGGGGAAAATAAGCAAGGGAGAATTTAATAACATACTCGAAGCCAGGCAGCCTGGAAAGGCATGGCCTACCGCTCCGGCGAAGGGACTCTGCCTGTTGAGGGTAAATTATAAAAATCCTATCGGGGAAGAAATATGAATAAGACCTACAGCGTAAAAGCATCTGAGATACAGAGGGACTGGCATCTTATCGATGCCACCGACCAGATCCTCGGTAAGCTGGCAACCCAGGCAGCGCAGCTTCTCATGGGAAAGCACAAGCCGATGTTCTCGAAACACATGGATACCGGTGATAATGTTGTCGTGATAAACGCCGCCAAGGTAAAGGTTACCGGCAACAAGATGAAACAGAAACTCTACTATCGTCATTCGGGTTATCCCGGAGGACTGAAATCGACCAACCTGGAAAAATTGATGGAAACTCACCCTGAACGGGTAATTGAGTATGCTGTGAAGGGAATGATTCCGCATAACAAACTCGGAGCCCAGATGATGAAAAAGCTCCGTGTATACGCAGGAGCAGAACACCCACACCAGTCTCAATTAAATCAAGCCGCGGCGGAAGCCGGGCAGGAAGAATAAAGGGAAGGTAGATAATTGGCCAGTAAAACGTATTATGCCGGAACGGGAAGACGTAAATCATCCGTGGCCCAGGTGAGGATATCCGCGGGTGGCGGCGCTATCATCGTCAATGGTTCTCCGTACGATGAGAGATTCCCTCGAGAGTTACATCGCGAAACAATTGTCAGCCCTCTTGTTCTTACCGAGACCATGGATAAATACAGTGTAATGGTGAAAGTAGACGGCGGTGGAATGACCGGACAGAGTGGAGCGATCGCTCACGGCATCGCCCGTGCCTTGATTAAGGCTGACGAAAGCCTGAAACCGGTGCTGCGCCAGAACGGACTGCTTACCAGGGATTCCAGGGTCAAGGAGAGAAAGAAGGCCGGCCTCAAGCGCGCCCGTAAGGCAAAACAGTACACCAAGCGTTAATTATTACTGTTGACGCGACAGTCTGATAAAACGTGCGGTAATTGAATATGAAAACGTGTCCCCTTCCGCCACAAGCGGACAGGGGACTTTTTTATCTTTCGTTACACCGTTGTTGGAGTTATTGGTATCTCTGCCGTTTTGATCGTGATGTCAGAATCCTGACTTATGTCTGGTCGGCATAACGCCACCATAAGCTGGACAATACCAGGCTAATAATGCCGACCAGTACGACAAGCGTATAGCTGATGAATCCCGGTAAAGCCGACTCCATACCGGTTAATGCTTCGGCTGCACCGCTGTATAACGCGGGTATCGACCACGGGAAGTATAATCCGTGACCAAGAGTATCAATGACCTGGACAAGGATGATTACGAGGAAGATACAACCTACTGAAGGCAGATATCCCCGGGTGGCACTCGCCACAAGGCCGAAAGGTATGCAAAGTGGTATTGTTAATAAACCGGTAATGAACATCTTTTTAAGACCATCGAGTATTGTCTCAGGGGATCCACCGGGGAGGTCCAGTATGACGCCGATTATCACCATAAAAATGAATACTATCAGGATGAGAGCCATTGACCAGATAGCCGCAGTCGCAATTTTTGCGAAAACGGTTTCGCTACGAGTGGTTGGAAGTGCGAGAAAATCATTAACGGTTTTGTTGCTGAATTCACGTCCGAATATCCAGACATAGATAAATCCGAATATTACCAGGCCGGCTATGCTTATTATTAAGAGTATAAGGTTGAAGAAATTCGTCCAGTCGGCTATACCTCCGAATATTTGTGCTTTCGCCCCCAGCAGTCCCAGTCGACGGGCTTGTTCCGGATCTTTGAGGATATACATGAACAGACCGCAAATTAGTGTTATAAGTAAAATCGCCAGAATTGTTATCCATAGTATCTTCGAATGCCGTATCTTCTGGTATTCCACCCATATTGTCGCTTTGGTGACGGTAATCGTCCGGTGATAAAAACTGGTTGTCGCGCTATTATTTGTCAATTTGACTTACCTCCCCGCCCTACCAGGGAAAGGAAGTATGTTTCCAGATCGCTGTGTTCTATAGCCAGACGTGTCGGGGCACACTTCGTTTCCACCAGGAGAGTGGCTATCATATCGGGGTGGTCGAGTGCATGGTTATCCGTAATTCGTATTATTTGATTAACGTCTTGTCTCACAGGATAACCGGCTTGCTGGAGTATGTTCATGGCAGTATTGTTATCACAGGTATCGATTTCCAGATACCTTTGTTCTTGTTTCTCTATTTCACTTGCGTCGAGTTCGTTAATGAGTCGTCCTTCGTTGATAATTCCTATCCTTGTGGTCAGTTTCGAGACTTCACTCAGCATGTGACTCGAAATAAATACCGTGACGCCTGATTTTTCTGCAAGGTCACGTAGCAGGTTTCTTATCTCGACGATTCCGGCAGGATCAAGCCCGTTTACCGGTTCATCCAGGATAAGCAGTGTGGGGTGATGGATGAGCGCTTTCGCCAGTCCCAGGCGTTGCGCATTTCCCAGGGAAAGTTTACCGGCAGGTTTATCCGCTTCCCGTTGCAGTCCGAGTTGATCGATCACCCTCTCGACGGCGTCGGAACTTATCAGGTATCGCAGTCTCTTGATCACCTCAAGGTTTTCTCGAACGCTGAGTTCCGGATATGAATGAGGGGTTTCTACCATGTATCCAACCTTTTCCCATATCGATTTGAGCCCGGGGCGTATTTTCGTGCCGAATAGAGAAACGGTCCCGGCGTCGGGTTTAATCATACCGAGTAGCATACGTATCGTGGTTGTCTCGCCTGCTCCGTTGAGACCGAGAAAACCGTATATTTCACCTTTCTCTATACGCAGCGAAAGGTCGTTAACGGCAGCCAGTTTCCCGTAATACTTGGTTAATCCGGAAACCTCGATAGCTATACCGGAATAAGTCATTTTCTTGACTCCGCAAAGTAACCGGACAAACAGTCGATAAGCATGTCCGTTACTTTTTTATATGTTTCTTCTCCCATGCTGTCTTTTTGCAGGATTACATAGTAAACGGATGCGATCATGTAGCTGGCGGCGGTGATGTCAACTTTTCTGATGATGCCCTGTTCCTGCCAGTGTTTGATCAGGTCTGAAAGGAATGAAATATCCCGGTGGAAATGTTCTTCATATTCTTCGGTAGACAAAAACCATGATAGACTCTCCATCTCACCGGAACTGAACACCGTTCTCAGCAGAGGGTCTTCCTCGATGATTTGAAATGAACTCTTGAAAAAGACCCGTAATCTCTCATAAGGATCTTTAATTAATTCGAATTTATGTAAAAGTTCTTCTTGAAGCCTGCTCTCCGATTCTTCGTGGATAGCGAGAAACAGGGCTTCCTTTGAACTGAAAAACGTATAGAAAGACCCTTTGGATATGCCGGTTGCTTTGACGAGTTCATCGACGCTGGTCTTTTTCAGGCCGTACTTAATAAAATATTCTCTGCCCTTGTTGATAAGGTTACGTCTGATAAGGTCTTTTCTCGATTGTGTAAATGCTTTTGCCATTACAATATACGCTATGACCAAAACGGTATATATAGTCATAGTATAACGTAATGATTCCTGTGTCAATACCTTGATGTCGGATATTAGTTACATTATGTTAATAAGCGAGAAAGCAAAGCCTTCTTTTTTGAATTTTAGCTTGTCAACCTTCTCGTTGTGGACCTGTAAAATAAATTATTGCAACTTCACGCAGCCGTTTCTTTGAAATCACTGGTCGTGAATTGTATATCGAAGTGAAAAATATTCCTCTTGATGTTGCGTATTACCAACGGGCAGTGTTTCAGGCCCTTCGGTACGTAGATCATGAAACTGTTATTGATGAAATACTGCTCGTCTCCCATCCATAACTCGGCTTCTCCGCCGAGATCGTGAGGATCATCAGGATTCGTCCCGGCAAACCCTATCAGTTCGTCGTAGGGATGGGTGTGGGCCCCCTGTACGCCGGGTTCATCTCCTGCGTGCACCCACTGGCAGATGACGATGTTCGCCCCTGCTATCATGTGAGGACCCAGCGCCATCAGCATGTGCAGTTCGGGACGTTCCACTCGATCATCGAACCCGCTTTCCCTAGGAGGGGCATCTTCAGGTGGCGGCGGAGGAGGAGTGTGACCTTTGATAATGTATTTTTCGTATTGTAATTCAGCCATATCATGCTCCTTCTTTACAATCTAACTTTTTGAGTTTACCTGTATTCATCTCCCGAATCAATATAGTGAATATAAAAAACTCCCTCTACCTGTAATGGGTAGAGGGAGTCAGGACTGTATTACTCGTAAAATCAGCTGACCGGTTTGAACTTCGGCAGTGTTATCTTGTCGTTGACGTCCTCGTATACCACCTCGACCGGCATATCGACATAGACATCTTCCGGTTTACAGTCGATGATGTTGGTCGTATATCGTATTCCTTCCTCGGTCTCGATGATAGCTACGACGTACGGCGCTTCCTTGGCAAATGCCGGATGCCGGGCCTGGTGAACGATCACGAAGCTGTATACCTTTGCTTTCCCGCTCAATTTTACCCATTCGGATTCCATGCTCATGCAGTGAGGGCACATCGGTGTCGGCGGGTAGAAAAGTTTGCTGCATTCCAGGCATTTCTGTACCCGGAATTCATGCTGTTTCATGTAGTCCCAGAAGGGCTTGTTTTCTTCGGATATTCCCGGTAAGGGCTTGCTCATTTCCTGGTTTCTCATCATTTTACTGCTGTCTCCTTAAAATTACGGTGCCGTGGGTCTGCAGAATTCCGCCGTTACCACTCACCAGAATATGATTCAGGTTGTCTACCTGCCGCTCTCCGCACTGTCCCCTGAGCTGCATCACGCCCTCGGTAAGAGGAGTGAATCCCATGTAATATACCTCTGACAATAAACCACCGGAAGTATTTACCGGGAATTCTCCTCCCGGTCCGGTCCGGCCGTCCTTGAAGAAATCATACCCTTCACCCGGCTGGAAGAAACCGTAACTCTGCATGGTTACTTCGACCGTGTAGGTGAAGCAGTCGTAGATCTCGCAGGCGTCGATGTCTGAAATCTTGATGTCGGCCATTTTCATAGCCATTCCTCCGGATATTTTAGCTCCGGTAGGTCCTGCCATGTTGTGGGACTGTTCGATATCGGGTGTATGGTGACTCTGCCCCACCCCGGCGATGTATACCGGTGGCTGTTTCAGGTCTTTGGCTCTCTCGGCTGAAGTGACGATATAAGCCCGTCCGCCGTCACTCACCAGGCAGCAGTCAGCCCGGCGGAAAGGTTTGGCAATCCATGGCTCTGCCAGGTAGTCTTCCTTACTCATCGGCCTGTCATAAAAAGTAGCCCGGGGATTAAGGTTTGCCCATTTACGCTGCGACATTGCGATCTCAGCCCAGGTCTCCGGTCCGGTATTATACTCGTACATGGCCCGGCGTGCTGCCAGGCCGTATTCCATGTTCGCTCCGAATACTCCGTAGGCCGGTCCGGGGGGCATAGCGCCACCTCCTCCCATCATCATACCGCCACCCCTGCCTGATTTACTGGCTGTCCCGTACAGGCACAGTACGTAGTTCGCCTGTCCTGTCGCTACCGCGAACATGGCGTGAGCAGTGATGCACGGGGCGGTTGCTCCCATCACATCTTCGTTGGCCAGCAGTTTGAGATTGTTTAATCCCAGTTTAGCGGCAACAGAATATGATTGTTGCCCTATTGTCGGCTGTATAAGCAGTCCGTCGATGTCGTCTTTTTTTAACCCGGCATCTTCGATGGCAGCTTTGGCAGCTTCCTGCGCGAAACTCAAAGCGCTTCTGCCAGGCACTGTCCCCTGCTTTTCCGTGTATCCCACACCGACAATCGCCGCCTTGTCCCTGAAATCTCCTAGATCCATATATAAAACCTCCAAGTATTTTGTGAACTATATTTATTATATACCTGAACGGATTCACGACTCCAGTTTTACGGCTTGAATACGACGATCAGGTAATTCTCTTGGTATTGACAGCAGGTATTTAATAAAATAAACTCCAGTTTATTCAGGTACTGGATCAGTAGAAAGGAGTCACAATGATTTCTGAAGGTCGAGTATACAGGGACCTGCAAAAGTTTCTCGATACACTACCGGGTGGCTTCGTATCGACTGAATCCGGCTCGGATATCGAGTTATTGAAATACCTCTTCACGCCGGAAGAAGCCCGGGTGGCTGTTCACCTCTCTATGGAACCGGAACCTGTAAAAGTTATCCACGACCGTATTATAAAGAGTGGTATGTCTATCACCCGTGGTGAACTTCAGGAACTACTGGATAGTATGCTTCGCAAAGGGACCCTTATGCCTCGTTATGAAGGCCAAACTGAAACACATTACTGCTGCACAGACACTACCTCTGGTGGTATGATTACCCTGCAGGTGGATCGTCTTACTGATGGGTTTCTCGAGAAATTCGGAAAATATTCTGCGGATAAAGCCGGTGATGAAACAACAACTCCGAAGGAACACTCACCATTACGAACTGTTCCCGTTGAACAAAGCCTTTCTGTGCCGGAGAGATTCCCGGTAAGCAGCTATGATGATATAAGAGAGATCGTGAAAAACCTCCCCGGTCCGTTTGCCGTGGCGAACTGTATCTGCCGTCAGATGACACGGATCCACGGGGGAAAATGCGCCGTGACAGACCTTGAAGAATCGTGTGTTATCATCGGTCCTGATCACGCCAGGCATTATGTCGATATGGGAATCGGCCGTTTTATTACCCGGGAGGAAGTCTTTGATATTCTGACTAAAGCACAGCAGGACGGGCTGATATTACAGCCGGAAAATTCTCAGAAACCGGAAGCTATATGTTGCTGCTGTGGAGACTGCTGCGTCTTTCTGACAAGATATAAAAAATTGCCACGTCCGGCGGATATGTACCTGTCTAATTTCTACGCGGAGGTTGATCCCGGATCATGTGTTGGGTGCGGAATTTGTATTGAGCGCTGCCAGATGGAAGCACGAGTTATGTTAAATGAGAAAGCCAGCGTAAACCTTGACCGGTGTATCGGCTGTGGTAACTGCGTCGTTCTCTGTCCGTCCGGTGCGAATCAGATGCGTAAAAAGGAAGAAGAAATGGTACCGGTAAAAGACAAGGATGCCTTTTACATGAATTTGTTGTCCTTAAAAAAGTAAATATAAAAAAGGAGTATTAAAATGGCGAAACAATTTATCCTGTATAACCTGGCCGATCATGTAACCGATGAGGAATACAAGGAGTATGCCACTAATGAAAAAGGACCTCTGCTTGACTCTCTTTCAGCGGTCAAGAAGTTTGAACTGGTAAAAACTTCCGGAGAGAGCCCCTACAGGTACGTAGGTATCATGCACATAACCAGCATGGAGGAGTTCGCACAGAAAGATGCTCCTTCTCAGGCCTTCCAGGATTTTATGAAGAAATGGCAGTCAATGGTTAAAGATGTAATGATGCTCGCTGGAGAAGAGATTTACTAGTTAGAGAAGCCTGGTAATCGGTTCTTTATTAAATGAACAGGAGGACGCGAATGCTTGACCAGACAAGTCAGTGGTACAAATTACAGTATCCCGAGTGTTTCGTCGACGAAGAAGCCCGAATGATGCAGAAAATGCTGGCTGATTTCGTCGACCAGGAAATAATGCCGGTACGCGACAAGATCGACGATGACGTAACCCACCAGGAAATAATCAATCCCATATTGAAAAAGCTTCAGGTAGACCTTGGCTGCCAGAAGAATATGATACCGAGAGACTACGGCGGCAATGAACTGCTTTCAATAGTCATTGGAGCTCTGAAACAGGAACAGATAGCCCGGGGCGATTATGGCATAAGCATGCACAGCGCCGTTACGGACTGGGGCTGGACGCCGGCCACCCTTGCCTACCTTATGGAACCGTCTCCCGAGGCGAAAGCCTGGGGTAAAGCCGTGCTTGATGAGTTTTCATCTATGTTTACCGGTAATGAACACCGGGCTGCCTGCTTTAATATGAGTGAAGCCGAGTCGGCCTGTGACATAGAGAATCTTACCAACGAAGGTAAGACAATCGGGGTGAGAGCGAAACTTGAAGGAGATGAGTGGGTCATCAATGGCAACAAGTTCTGGGCTTCAAACGCCGGTGTGGCCGACCTTAATTGCGTGATCTGTAATATCGACCCGAGACTCGGTAAAGACGCGTTTGCTTTGATTTATGTGCCTGAACCCTGGCAGGGGGTGTCACACGGAAAATTCGAGGTGAAATGCGGAATGCAGGCTGACCGGAACACCGCCACCTATTTTGATGAAGTCAGAGTTCCCAAAGCCTGGGGATTACAGGGTCCGGTAGCCTGGTCTATTTTCGAAACGACTGTATCCGCTCCTATGCCCTTGAATTCCGGTCATACCATAGGTATCCTGCAGGGTGCTTTCGATGTGCTGAACGAATATACCGCCCAGCGGGTAGCCGGCGGCAGGCCGATTAACCAGCATCTTTCTGCGGCGATGATACTTGGTGAGATGGCTTCCTTCATTACAGTGGGAAGGGCTGCCTTCCTTGAACTGGCACACGAATATGACCATATGGATATTTACGGCGGCTGGGATACGAGAAGCATGGTAGCCAAAGGACATGCTGTCCATGCCTACATCACCAGGACTGTACCTGATCTTATTTTGAAAGGTATGGAATTAATGGGCTCTTACGGCTATGTCCGCGAGAACCATTATGAGAAATATTACCGTGATGCACCGATCTCCAAACTGGTAATGGGCGGCAGCCATATCGGATATTTTTCCGTATGTCGTGAGTTCTATGACCTCGATTATACATCATTCGGGCCGGGGAAACTGGTTGATCCGACTAAATAGAGTAGGAGGTAAATGAAGTAGTACAGTGACCAGATGAGACCTATGATTGGTTTATATAGCCGTTTTCCCTGAACCAGTCGATTGCCTTTTCTATTGTGGTCCTGACCGGAGTCTGGTGCATACCGAGTTCGTTGACTGCTTTTGAACAATCATAGTAATAGTATTTATTGATGATTTTGGCATTGTAGACTGAAATCATCGGTGCTTTTCTTGTAACAGCTGATAGTACTTCGGATAGATATGCCAGCGTGATGCCGACCGGATAAGTGATTTTCATCTTCGGGGGTTCGACACCGCCGATCTCTCCTAACAGGTTGAACATCTCCTTGATAGTCATATTTTCATTACCGAGAATATATCTTTCACCCGTTTTCCCTTTTTTAGCTGCAAGCACGTGACCGCGTGCGACGTCCTCGACATCGACAAAGGTTAGTCCCGGCATTGATATAACCCGGCATTTTTCTGTTCATGAGGTTTACGATGTATGCTCCGGAAGGAGTAGGCTTGATATCGCGTACTCCCATCACTACAGATGGATTGACAATAACTACCGGCAGCCCCTGCCGAAAAAACTTCATGGCTTCCAGTTCACCGAGAGGTTTTGTTCTTATATAAGGATCATCCATCAAGCCGTTGAACTCGGTCTCTTCATTGGCTGGCTTATCTCTGACTCCGTAACCTACTGCGGCAATACTGCTGGTATAGACCACCTTCTCTGTTCCTTGCTCCAGCGCGGCTTGCAGGGAAGACCTGGTTCCCTCGATGTTCATCTCATCGAACGTTTTCGGATTTGGTACCCAGTCTGTATACAAAGCAGCAGCCTGGTACATCGTATCGCATCCTTCAAGGGCGGACTTTACTGATTCTTTGTCCCTGATATCACCGTATACTTTCTCTATATCAAGGCCTTCCAGGTTCTGGAGATTGCTGGTCTCTCTTACAAGTGCCTTGACTTCTACTCCGTCTTTAAGAAGTTCTCTGACTATGCTGGACCCGATAAAGCCGTTGGCTCCTGTAACGAGAGATTTCATTTTTATTCTCCTTAAGCGTGGCTGTTTACAGGTGCTTATAATCTAAAACCGGCTGTGTATAATGTAAAGAGAGTAATTCATTACGAAGTTACGTCACCTTCCTGCCGTTTCTCCTAATATTCTCTACTCAGCAGATTCAAAGGTCTACCTTTAGTGGGAAGAATTGTGTAATCATTTTCCCTCCCCCGACTCCTCACCCATTCCGGCAATCATTCCATGCTATTAATAGACGATCCTCGAACGTAAACAAGCCTATTTTCGAAAATCCCCTTTCCATTTGGAGAGGGGATTATTCGTAACAGGCTGCAAGTCCGCCGCAGTTCACCTGAAATGAACGAAGGAGGAGGTGAGGTAAAAAATATAAAAAAATGATTCAAAAGTAGAAAACAAC
Organism: Dehalococcoidales bacterium; assembly: GCA_016932435.1. The sequence continues at coordinate 28,893 of JAFGCW010000044.1, forward strand.
TCGTTGCAGGAGATATGCTATCATTAAGAGAGAGTAAAAATGGCCGAAAAACCGGAAATAATACTTAAACCCATCGGATTCGTCCGCAATAAGTATGAAGAAAATCCTGACCAGGAAGACTGGTGGCAGGAACTTGTCTCCGAGATAGTGATTGATGAGAACCTCGAAGAAGGGCTGGACAGTCTGGAAAAGTACTCGTATTACATCATTCTCTACTGGCTTCATAAACGTGATAGAGATAATCTTCCACTCAGGATAAATCCCAAAGGGAGAAAAGATATCCCGAAGCGCGGGTTGTTCGCCACGCGAACACCGGACAGGCCTAATCCTGTCGGTATGATTACCGTAAAACTCCTTAAGCGCGAAGGGAATGTGCTAACCGTTCAGGGACTGGACGCCCTTGATGGTACACCGGTAATCGATATCAAGCCCTGGAATATCGGCTATGACGCAATGGACGGCGAAGTATACCGTGACTGAGTCCGTAAAAACTCTGCTGGAGGAGATTTATCACCGTCTCTTTGACAAATACAGACCGCAGCACTGGTGGCCCGGCGAAACTCCGTTCGAGGTAATGATCGGGGCGGTACTTACCCAGTCGGCCGCCTGGAAAAATGTTGAGACTGCCATATCAAATTTGAAAATATCAGGGCTGATGTCGCCTGCCACCCTCAGAGAAAAATCTCCGGAAGAGGTTGCTCCTCTGATACGTTCCGCCGTCTATTACAACGTCAAAGCCCGTAAGCTGAAAGCCCTCGTGGAATACATCGGAAATGCCTGTGATGATAACCTCGATAGACTGTTTGAAAAAGATACCGGACAGCTTCGCGATGAGCTTCTGGCTGTCTGGGGAATCGGCGAGGAAACCGCCGACTCCATACTCCTCTATGCTGCGAACAAACCGGTCTTTGTCATAGATGCCTACACCCGTCGGATAATGAGCCGCATCGGTATCCAGCCGGAGAATGATACTTACTCAGGCTGGCAGGACATGTTTATGAATAACCTCCCAGCCGACGCAGTCCTGTTCAACGAATACCACGCCCTCCTCGTCCGACTCGGTAAAGAAACCTGTCGCCCCAAACCCCTCTGCCCTGGGTGCCCTCTCTCTGATATCTGCCTATCTGCTGTAGGTCAATCGTAGGTGGATGAAATCTATATAAAGCTCCTAAACACTCCCTCCCCCGCTCTCTATCTACTTAGGCAACCGTCCTACATCTTAAAAAGCTAAACATAGACTGCTATGAATCTTATTTTCGAGCAACCCTCTTTCCTTATTTAAGGAGAGAGGGTTAACTCGTAACTGGGAGAGAGGATAATAAATAAAAAGTATATAAGTATCTGAAAAACCTGAAATCATTTCGTCAGAAAATCATAGTTACTATTACCAGGAAAGAGGTAAGACTCCATTTCTACAAAACGACTCGTTTCAGCGTCGAATTAATAGCAAGATTTGACGCCTTCGGCTGCATTGTCTAAAGTATTACTATACAGATGCTTATCGGACTTATTTCGGATACCCACCTTGCGAAGCCGGAGGAGGAACTCCCTTCCCAGATTGAGGCAGTATTTAAAGACGTCGAACTCATTCTGCATGCTGGTGATATCTGGGTGCCGTCAGCCCTGGACCAGCTGGAATCCATCGCGCCTGTGATGGCTGCCTGGGGCGACGATGATATGGAATCGGACCTCGGTGGTGATCCCCGGATGTTGGATGAGCGCTCTGTTTATATTGATGGAGTTACCCTGTGGATTATGCATGAAAAGCCAGCCTTCGGCACGATAGTCCCTAGGGAGAATAAGATTTTCTCACGGAGTACGGAACCTGAACGAGAGATCCCACATGCTGTAATCTACGGCCATACCCACAAGGCGTTGATAGAAAACCATAAAGGCGTCCTGGTTATTAACCCCGGCAGCCCCACCTGGCCGAATAACTTCCCTGAACTGGGGACAGTCGGTCTTCTCTCGATAGAATCCGGCAAGGTAGATGCCCGGATTATCCAGCTTGAATAGATTTATTCACCTCCATACTACTAGGTACATTTTAAGCGAACTTTCATGCCTGGTAGCGATCTGTATCATCAGGTTGTCTCTCTTGTGTAAAGGGGGAAAAAGAGGGATTTAAATCCCCTCAACCTTGACGTGGATTACCCAGTTCGGTATTATAGCTTCTAACCTGTATATACTATAACCGGTCAATTTGACAAGGAGTTACCAGATGGCTGCCATCCAGATTGAAAAGAAAAACCATATCGCACGTATTACACTGAATCGACCTGAGGTTGATAACAGGATTAATCTACAATTAGCTCAGGAGATGGAAGAAATATGTACCGCCGTTAACCAGGACGATGATATTTATGTGGTGTTACTTACCGGGACCGGTGAAAAATTCTGTTGCGGAAGCGAAATAAAGTCAAATACTGCTGCGTCGGTTGCCGGTATAGAAAAACCGGTTATCGCTGCAATAAACGGTGATGCCATCGGAGACGGACTTGAACTGGCCTTGAGCTGTGATATCCGAATAACAGCAGACAGCGCTATATTCGGACTCCCTCAGCTTGAATCCGGCGTAATTCCGTCGGACGGCGGAACCCAGCGTCTGCCGCGTCTTATAGGAAAAGGGAAAGCCCTGGAATTAATACTGACGGCAGAAACCATTAACGCGACTGAAGCCTTCGACATCGGGCTGGTCAGCAAGGTAGTTCCTGCAACTGAATTAGCCGCGGAAGCGGAAGCACTGGTGAAAGGAATAGCCACCAAGGCGCCGATTTCTCTCCGGTACGTCAAAGAAGCGGTTAATAAGGGAATGGATATGACCATGGAACAGGGACTTCGTCTTGAAGCCGACCTGTATCTGCTGCTGCATACCACCGCTGACAGGACAGAAGGTATAACCGCCTTCCTGGAGAAAAGAACACCTGATTTCAAAGGAGAATAACAAACATTGTCATTCCCGCGAAGGCGGGAATCCATAATGCTAAATACAGGGGATAGAGTTAAAAAGATAAAGAAAAAAGAGTTGAAATGAGTGATTTCGAGACTATACTCTACGAAAAGAAGAAAGGCACTGCTTACGTAACCTTAAACAGGCCGAAAGCTCTGAACGCCTATAATATCAAGATGCGTGATGAGATGTACCAGGTACTCGGGGCAGTCAGAGACGACCCTGATGTGAGAGTGATAATCTTCAGCGGAGCCGGAGATAAAGCATTCTGTGCGGGAGCAGACCTTACGGAGTTCCTTACTGCACCGTCGCCGGTAATCGCCCGGCAGGTGCGTTTCGAACGCGACGTGTGGAGCAGGTTTCTTGGCATAGAAAAGCCGATAATCGCCGCCATACACGGATATGTCCTCGGTGACGGTGTTGAGATAGCCGGCTGCTGCGATATCAGGATCGCCTCGGATGACGTGCAGTTCGGTACACCGGAGATGGGACTGGGAATAATTACAGCCGCTGGTGGAAGTCAGACCGTACCCCGAATAATAAACAGGTCTCATGCTATGGATGTCCTGATCACCGGGCGTTGGGTAAAAGCTGAAGAAGCCCTGAAGATGAAACTGGTCAATAAAATCGTAACGCGTGATGAACTGATGCCCGTTGCTGAGAACATAGCCGATAAAATAAAATCGTTCGACCCGGTAGCGGTAAGTTGTGTCAAACAGGCAGTTACCAGGGGAATGGATATGACGTTAAGCCAGGGGCTTGAACTTGAATCTACCCTTGCCAGGAGGTTGACGGCTTCTTAACTATACCGTGAATACCGGAATCCCTATACCTCTTCGTAAGGACTTGAAAAAATACAGGAGGTCGCTAAGTGAATACTACGGAATTCTTGAGTATCGCCAGTGCGATATGCCCCGATAAATGTGCAATCGTATTCGAAGATTGCAGGCGTTCTTTTTCGGAGTTAAATGAACGGGTAAACCGGCTGGGCAGTGCCCTGATGAATCTAGGTGTCCGGAAGGGCGACAGGGTGGCAATGCTGCAGGTGAATACCTCCCAGTGTGTTGAAGTATATTTTGCCGTTGCCAAGATAGGTGCAATCTATGTGCCGCTGAACTTCAGGGCGAAAGGCGCTGAACTTACCTATATGCTGAACAGCTCGGAATCAAATACCATATTGATGGGTGACCGCTATGTTGACCTGGTTAAGTCGATAAAACCTGACCTGGAAACGGTTAAGAATTATATCTCACTGGATGATAAGTATGACGATTTGTTGTATTACGAGGACCTTATCAGGGAAGGTTCTCCCGAGGACATTTATACCGAGATCGGGGATGATGACACTACGATATTGATGTATACAGCGGGAACGACCGGATTTCCCAAGGGAGTTATGCTTTCGCATAACAGTTTCTCGATATACGTACTCGAGAATGTGACACCTGCAGATCCGATATCGGAGGAAGGGAATATACTTACGGTTCCCCTGTACCACGTCGCAGGAATCCAGGCAATGATGGCTGCTATTTACGGCGGCAGGACGCTCGTGATGGAAAGGCAGTTCGAGCCGGTGGAATGGATGAGCCTGGTCCAGGCGGAAAGAGCCAACCGGGCGATGATGGTCCCAACCATGCTCAAGCAGCTTATGGATAACTCGGAATTTAAAAATTATGATCTCTCCAGTCTCAAAGTTATTACCTATGGTGCTGCGCCGATGCCGCTCGAAGTTATCAAGAAAGCCGTGGAGTTATTTCCCGGTGTCAGCTTTATAAATGCCTTCGGACAGACGGAAACAGCTTCGACTATCACTACCCTCAGCCCGGAAGACCACAATATTTCCGGTACGCTCGAAGAGAGAGAAAAGAAGCTGAAAAGGCTCTCATCTATCGGCAGGCCGATGGCTGATGTCGAGATGAAGATTATTAATGAGGACGGCAACGACGTACCCCAGGGCGAGGTGGGCGAAATAGTCGCTCGTGGTCCCAGGGTAATGAGCGGATACTGGAAAGATGAGGAAAAGACCGGTAATACTATCGATAAAGACGGCTGGGTACACACCGGCGACATGGGATATGTCGACGAAGAAGGCTACTTCTTCCTGGCGGGAAGGGCTACCGATATGATTATCCGTGCCGGCGAGAATATCTCACCGGAGGAAGTGGAAGGTGTGGTACTGTCACATCCCAAAGTCGACGATGCCGCCGTGATAGGTATCCCCGATGATGAATGGGGAGAACTGCCGGTGGCAATAGTCGTGGCTAAGAAGGGAGAAAACGCCACTCCGGAAGAGATAATGGAACACTGCCGGGCGAATCTCGCCAGCTTTAAGAGACCGAGATCTGTTTTCTTTGTAGACGAACTCCCCCGCAACCAGATGGGGAAGATACTGAAGAAACAGCTTCGCGAGGAGTACGCCGGAAAGTAAGTTCAACGACAATACAGGTTATATTCATGAAGTACACCGGCGCTTATACGCCGGTGTAGTTTTTCCATTGTCATTATGAGGAGTCTGCCTACGGTGGACGACGTAATAATCTATAATAATTAATAGAGATTGCCACGTCATTCACTTTTAACGAATTCCTCGCAACGACGGTGAAGGTCTGTGGTTCCCAACTGCTTTCTATCCTTCCCGCCCCTTATTGTCATTCCCGCGAAGGCGGGAATCCATTATAATAGTACTGGTATAATTCCAGGAGTCTGGAGATATATGGAATCAGAGCAGGTACAGAAAATACTGAATGGCAATATCCTGGCGGCAGCGAAACTGATTAGGGATATTGAGAATGAAAAGCCGAATATTTCCGTTGTACTTGAAGATCTTCGCCCTCACGCAGGAAAAGCCTTCACCGTGGGAGTCACCGGGGCTGCCGGTTCAGGGAAGAGTACCCTCCTTGGCCGTCTCGTAAGGTATTTCAGAAGTAACAGGAACATGACGGTCGGTGTGGTAGCCGTAGATCCTACCAGTCCTCTTACCGGCGGAGCATTTCTCGGTGACAGACTGAGAATACAGGGGGAGGACGTGGATGATGATGTTTTCATCCGCAGCCTGGCTTCAAGAGAATGGAAAGGCGGTCTTTCGAAGACCACTGCAGATACGGTAATGGTAATGGACGCAATGGGGAAAAATATCATCTTTATTGAAGCTGTTGGCTCGGGACAGGCGGATGTGGACATTGCCGGGATTGCCGATACCTGCATCGGTGTGCTGGTGCCGGGAATGGGTGATGCTATCCAGTTTATGAAAGCCGGGATTATGGAAGTGGCTGATATCTTCGTTGTAAATAAAGCCGACCGTGAAGGAGCCGGGAGTCTGAAAGCCCTGCTTGAAGGGGTGATCGATATGAAAGAACGATCCCCTGCCGGCTGGAATCCGCCGATCATTCTTACCGAAGCTACGACAGGTAAGGGTACGGAAGAACTTGGAGAAGCAATAGTCAGTCACAAAGATTACCTTGAAAAGAGTGGTGAACTGGATAAAAAGCGTAATCTAAGGTAAAACCTTGATTAACTCTCTGTTTGTTACCCTGCCTTAATCTCTCTTGTGATTTATCCAGGCTTTCCTGTCCCTAATATCCCTGTCGAACAGCAGACGGTAAGTAATAAGCTCGGAGAGGGGAACATCCCTGCTGATTGGGCTTCTTGGGGCAGTCAACCGTCGTGCAGCCATAACCAGCATAAGAGCCACAATTGCCAGTGTAACGGTCAGTGGTTCCTCGATACCGAACGGTTCATAGGCAAGTGCGCTGGTTATCGGGATAATTATCATTACCGTGGATACACCGAGGGCAACCTGTTTAAAGGGGGCAAAGAAAAGGTATGGGTAGACCAGGGCGATCAATCCCAGCCAGGGATTTAGAATGGCGATTACACCAAGAGTGGTAAACACACCGCGTCCACCCTGGAAGCGGAGAAATACCGGCCAGTCATGCCCGATTATCGCGGCGATTCCTACCGCAGCCTGCGAAGCGATATTGAAGTCCAGGAGTTGAGCAAACCATACCATCAGGGCGCCTTTACCGATGTCAAATATGGTTACCGCTACTGACCAGCGTTTTCCTACGACGGTGAGTGTATTTGCGGCTCCGACATTACCGCTGCCGTGGTTCCTGATATCTACCCCGCGTCTCCATTTGGCAACAAGATAAGCGGCGGGAATAGAACCAATTAAGTATGCAGCAATAATCAGTAATATGACCTGTATTACCATGCTTTTCTCCTGCTATCGTGATGTGGACTTACGGGAACGGTTTTCCGCCAGTGCAATAAGATTATCCGCCACATAAGGTGGCACTCCGGCTTCTCCCATCATTACTTCGGTACTCTCGTCCAGTCCGTGATAATCGGTACCGCCGGTAGCGATTAAACCATACTTCTCAGCCAGCCTGGCCAGGCTTTCCCTGTCTTTGGTAGGATAGTCCTTGTAATATACTTCGAGCCCGATTAGACCTGTTCTCACCAGTGTCTTTAGTAAAGTATCGAGGTTTGCTATGCCAAGGGGATGGGCCAGTACTGCAAGCCCTTCAGCCCTGTTTATTAGTTCGACAGCTTCTGCCGGGATCATTTTTTCTCTCGGTATGTAAGCTGGCCCTCCGAAGGAAATGTACTTTGAAAAAGCTTCCTTGAGAGTATCGATATATCCCCTTTCCAGTAATGCCTGGGCGATATGTGGGCGCCCGACAGAACCGTTGCCGGACAGCTCTTTTACACGTTCCCATTCTATCGGCATGCCCATCCCGGATAACTTTTCGATCATTTTCTGTGCCCGTCCCAGTCGGGAATCACGCAGTTTTTCCAGTGTGGTCAGAAGCTCAGGATTGGTATGATCTATGTAGTACCCCAGGACATGAATTTCTCCTGTAGACGTGTCTGTACTGATTTCAAGCCCGGGTATTAATGTCATGGAAGGGTATTGTTCGGCGGTTTTCAGCGCCGGTGCAATGCCGTCTACGTTATCATGATCGGTCAGTGAGATAACGGTAAGACCCAGTTCGGCTGCCTTCTGAACCACTTCGACCGGACTGAGTACTCCATCCGATACCGAAGAATGCAGGTGAAGGTCAACCTTGGACACTAGTCTTCTCCCTCTATCTCCTGGTAGATACGCTCGATACTTTTTGCTTTTCCGGTCTTGTTGTCGATGTCGAGAAGCATCGCCGTGAAAATAACCGATCCTTTCGCGACTGACAGACGTTTCGGGATCATCGTCAAAAACCGCTGGACAACTTCGTCAATGCTGTCGCCGATAACCGAGTCCTTCGGACCGGTCATGCCTATATCGGTAACATATGCCGTACCTTCGGGAAGAATTCTCGCGTCTATCGTACCGATATGAGTGTGTGTACCGAGGACTGCACTTACCCGTCCGTCGAAATATCTTCCCAGGGCTACTTTCTCCGAAGTAGCTTCGGCATGGAAATCTATAATCTTTATTACAGGTTTATCACCCAGTTGTTCCAGGAGTTTATCTGTTGTTCTGAATGGGCAGTCATAGTTGGACATGAATGTCCTGCCGATAAGATTGATTACAGCAACGTTATTTTTTAAAATATAACCTTTACCCTGTACCCCTTCCGGATAGTTCAAGGGGCGGATGACAGGTTTTTCGTTCTCAAGGTACGGTATGATGTCTCTATGCGCCCAGATATGGTTGCCGGAGGTCATCACGTCGACTCCGTATTCGAGCAGTTCGTTTACTGTTGAAGGAGTCGCGCCTATACCACCGGCGGTATTTTCAACATTCGCTATGACCATTTCGATATTATACTGGTTACGCAGACCGGGCAGGAGCTGCTGTATCGCTAGCCTTCCCGGTCTGCCGATGATGTCGCCGATTGCCAGTACGATCATAGTATTAAGGATACCTTTCTACTTGGCATAGTCAATCGCGCGTGTTTCCCTGAGAACCGTTACCTTGATCTGCCCCGGGTACTCGAGTCCTTCTTCGATCTTCTTGACGATGTCCCTGGCCATTCTCATTGCTCCGAGGTCATCGATTTCCTCCGGTTTAACAAGGATGCGGATTTCACGACCGGCCTGTATGGCGAAGGATTTCTCAACACCCTTGAAGTTGTTGGCTATATCTTCGAGGGCCGTAAGACGTTTCAGGTAGTTCTCGAGGGATTCACGCCTTGCTCCCGGCCTGGCGCTGCTTATCGCGTCGCCTGCCGATACTATGTAACCCCAGATGCTGGTATTGGTCGTCTCAAGGTGATGTTCGGCGATACCCTGGACAACCTCGGGTGATTTCTCCCACTGCTTGACAAGGTCGGCGCCTATCGTGGCGTGTGAACCTTCGATCTCTCTGTCCACCGCTTTGCCGATATCATGCAGAAGTCCGGCTTTCTTGGCTATTGCCACATTCGCTCCCAGTTCTGAAGCTATCATTCCGGCGAGGAAGGCTACTTCCTTACAGTGGTTGAGTACATTCTGGCCGTAACTGGTGCGATATTTTAACCGTCCCAGCAGCCTGATTATTTCAGGTCGCAGTCCCGGTACTTCCACCTCGAACGCGGCCTGTTCACCTGCGGAGTAGATTGTCGCGTCTACTTCTTCCTTTGTCTTGGCTACAATTTCCTCGATTCGGGCGGGATGTATCCGTCCATCGGTTATCAGTTTGGTCAGTGAAAGACGGGCAATCTCCCTGCGGACCGGGTCGAAGCTGGAAAGCGTTACCGCTTCGGGGGTATCGTCGATGATAAGATCTACTCCGGTTGCCTGTTCCAGCGCCCTGATATTACGGCCTTCCCTTCCTATCAGCCTTCCCTTCATTTCATCGCCCGGCAGCGGAACACTCACCACGGATATTTCAGAAACCACATCGGAAGCGCAGCGCTGTATGGTCTGGGCAAGTATTACCTGGCTTACCTTGTCGCTTTCTTCTTTCAGTTTCTGTTCCCACTCGCGGAGACGCCTTGAAGTTTCTTCGTTGGTCTCTACTTCCATCCTGTCCAGCAGTTCCTGTTTTGCGTCTGCGCTGGACATCCCGGAAACCTCCTCAAGCTGTTTGAGTTGCTTGTCTCTTATTTCCGTAACCTCATTTCTCAGGGCTTCTATGCTCTTTTCCTTGTTAGCAAGGTTGCGGTCACGCTGCTCAACGGATTCGAGCCTGCGTTCCAGTGTTTCGGTCTTACTGGAAAGCCGGTTCTCCGCCTTCTGCAGTTCGGTTCGCCTTTCACGTAGTTCGGTCTCGTTTTTAGCCTTGTTTCTTTCTATTTCCTCCTTGGCTTCTTTAAGTATGTCTTTCGATTCGTCCCTGGCTTCCGCTACCGTTCTGGCAGCTTTCCTCTGGGCGTTACGGAGCTGGCGGTTTATCGCCATCCGCCTGAAGAAGAAGACAATTATACCTCCGAAAACCAGGCCGATAAAGAACATGGAAACCAGTGCCACATATACTAAACCTGTTTCCATTTTCCTCCTCTCTTTCCGGACCATTTCCGGTTATAGCTTTTATTTCGATTCACTTTCCAGCTCATTCCAGAGCCGTTTCACGGTTTCGTTTATCACTCCGTAACCGAATCCCCGCCGTTGCAGGTGATCACCCAGTCGACGGCGGAAACTCTGATAATCGTTCCGTGGTAAATTTCGAGCTTTTTTATAGGCTGCGCGGTAGGCGCTTTCGTCATCATCGAGAACACCGACAGCCTGCTGAATGATTTCTTCGGATACTCCCTTGCGTCGTAATTCCATTCCGGTCAGCCACTGGCTTCGAGGACTGAAAGAATCGCGGTTTTCCGTCCAGAATTCAGCAAAGGCAGTATCATCTACCAGCCCCTGATCTTTCATCCTGGTAACTACCTCGTTTATACTTTCATCGGGGAAATTACGCTTGTGGAGTCTTTCACGAAGTTCAGGTTCGCTGCGGGGACGGTAACTGATAAAAAGAGCGGCGGCATCATAGCAGCGGCGGTAGTTATTAGCAGAGATTATCTCCTCGATCCGTTCCGGAGATAACTCCTGGTCTACTCTCAGACCTTCCTTAACCGCTATTTCGCCTTCCAGACTGAATGCGTACTCGCCGTCCAGAAATATCTTCACCCGCTTTCTCCTGCCTTTTCTGGCCTGGAGGGCGGTTATCTTACTCATTTTTCCGCCTTTATAAACAAACAAAGCCGAGGTTTTGCTTGTAACCTCAGCTTCCAATATGCCTGTTATAAATCTATATAAACTGTCAGATCAGGACAATATTATTCATCAGTCAGAGAATTCTGATTGGTGATGGCTGAGGCTCTTATCTTTCCCTCAATTTCCTCGACAAGTTCAGGATTTTGAGATAGGTAATGCTTCGCGTTTTCCCTTCCTTGCCCCAGACGAGTATCACCATACGAGTAAAAAGCGCCGGACTTGGTAACCAGCCCCTGTTCTACACCCAGGTCTATTATTTCTCCCTCATGGCTTATGCCATGGTCGAACATTATGTCAAACTCAGCGGTCCTGAATGGAGGAGCAACCTTGTTCTTCACTACCCTGGCTTTCACGTGACTGCCTGTTATCTGGTTCCCCTGCTTTATCGAATCGGTTCTCCTCAGGTCTATTCTCACCGAGCTGTAGAACTTCAAAGCTCTGCCTCCCGGAGTAACCTCCGGATTCCCGAAAACGATCCCGACTTTCTCTCTCAGCTGATTGATAAAGACAACTGCGGTACCGGTTTTGCCGATCGCAGCCGCGAGTTTTCTGAGTGCCTGCGACATGAGACGGGCCTGGAGGGCAACATGAGTATCTCCCATCTCGCCTTCTATTTCCGCCTGCGAGACCAGTGCGGCGACACTGTCGACAACAACGATATCCACGGCGCCGCTCCTGACCAGGGCATCGGCAATTTCTAGGGCTTGCTCCCCGGTATCCGGCTGGGAGATCAATAGCTCATTGACATTGACTCC
>JAFGCW010000003.1 GCA_016932435.1 Dehalococcoidales bacterium
ACCAAGCATATTGTTATACATGATAGGGTATTTATCCCGAATAAATTCGGTGTATTTGAGAGGTGAGATATGGGCATATGCATCTACAATTATCGAATTCATTTCCAGTCCTCCTTCACCTTATTCGTCATTTTTTTCATGAGTAAATCATATCGATAGTAAAATTCAAATAGCAACACACTTTTGTGATTACTATTTTGTTTAATGGTAATCAATTGTTTCTAATATCGGCTAATCAATGATTACCGTTCAAGGTATTTCATTATAAAGCTATCAAAACGTAAAAGTGTCAAACTCCACCTAAAACAACGCTGGTCTTTTTCATATAACTAATCCATTTCTTGGATGTATTATCATTTGGTACAATCGGTATCACGGCTATCTCATTTTTTGAAGGTAAATATTCCCCAGAGAAATATCCTTATTAAGTAAAATGTCATCAATCGTGATCGGGTAATACCCTTCAGCCTTTATATTCAGGCAATAAACAGGACCTTTTTCAAGACCATCGAACTCGAAATCCCCATAATTATTTGTATTTGCATCCCAAGTTTTACCCGTTTCCTTATCAAGCAATGTCACTCCTACATTCTCCAGGCAGTCTTTGCTCTCGCTACAATATACACTACCAGCAATAAAGGTCTTCGGCAGTCCAATATAGTAAACCGACGGTGCAGTTCCATACTCAGGATGAAGCTGTTCTGCTTTTTCTATTAATTCAGTAAGTTCTTCCTTATTTCCGAAAGTGAAGACTCGAGCTGGACAGACTTCAACGCACCTCGGCTGTTGCCAGCCTTTATCCAGGAGATGCGCACAGAACGTGCATTTTTGCGGAATGTTCAACTCCTCATTCCAGAACACCTTCCCATAAGGACATGCCTTAACAATCTGCTTCTGACCTTTACTTTTTTCTGGATCGAAGATAACAATACCATCATCTCTCTTATAGGCAGCACCGTTTTTTGCAGCTTTTACGCAGAGAGGATCTTCGCACATCATGCAAGGTATCGGAACAAATGTGCCTTTTACCTGGGGAAACTGCCCCCTTTCAATTTCATCGACCTGTATCCAGTACTGGCGTGTGTCAGGTTGTGCTTCGCTATATGGCAACCAGGACTGTCCAGCAAATTCATCTTTGCAGGCAATAAGGCAATCAAAGCACGCAGTACATTTAGTTACATCAATTATCAGTGCCTTCTGTTCCATTCTTATCTTCTCCATTTCTCTACTTCCACCAGGCATTGATTAACCTGTCCTGGTACGTTAGCCGCCATAAATCGTGATGAGATAAGAAGATTAACAGCCCCACCTCTATCAACAGAATTCGGGTTTCCGGGTTCCAATGGATCATACTTAGCCGCACAACGAGCATGAACCACCCCAGGTCTTATCTTTTCCGTTACCCAAGCAACCAGAAGTACTGCCGCTCTATCGTTATAGGCTTTTACAACATCCCCATTCTCAATACCTCTAGTACTGGCATCACTGGGATGAATCTGTAGAGGCCAGTAATGGTGTCCATCTTTATATACCCTGTGCATCCATATCTCGCTAGTCCAGGGATCCAGATTACCATGACTATGGTAGGAAAACTTGGAATGGGGAGTTATAAGCTGCAAAGGATATTTGTTTATTAGAGGTGTCGTGTGCCCTTCCCAGGATGGTACGTAGTGGGGTACAGGATTTCTCTCTTTATCATCAGGCAGGTTTTTTTGAAGACGCTGCGATTGAAACTCAATTTTACCGGAAGGAGTATCAAGACCTGTCCCGTTTTCATAGAAAGACCTGAAGGCAGTTTTCGGCTGGTAATCCCTAGGGATGGGCACCACGAAATACCCCTTTTCTTTGAACTCCTCGTAGCTCGTATAATTCGGAATATCACTTCTTTCAAAAGTCTTTCTAATCCAATCCTCATCCGTATTTCCTTCGGTCAATTCCTCCTCAAATCCTAATCTACCTGCTAAAAGTGTGAGTATTTCCGAATCACTTTTTGACTCATATAGCGGTTCTATGCATTTCTTATGATATACGATAACCCGGTAATTTGTTCTCCATACATTGAAGTCCGTTGACGACCACTCGCTGATATCATCCCTTTCAAAATGTGTACAGGCAGGAAGCACAATATCCATGAAAGGCGTTTCTGCCTCCATCCATATTGTTTGCCCCACGGTAAACTCAATTTTTGGATTCTGGTACATCTCTGCCCATCGTCTTCCTTCCGGGAGAGTCCCAAAATAATTGCCGCCTATTCGATATATCATCTTGATTTCCGAGTACCGTGACTCAGGATAGCTATAATGCCTGAACTGGTAGTCTTCTCCCCATTGTGTAGACAGACCTCCGGCACTTATCCAATTGATTGGTGGATCAAGTATCGCCTCAGGTAGCCTGAGCCTGTAGACGTACTGGTCTATCGGATTTACAGGCTGTTTTTTTGACAGTATCTGCTGTGGAGGTGGACGGTAACTCGGGAAAGAAAAATCAAGATTTAGTGGTGAGCCACTCTGACTATCCCAAATGGTTATACCCGGTTTCCCAAGACCCTGCATGCCCTGTAAAAGAACCATCATCCTGGACCATTCGGTGCCACCCTGGGCACGACAGGCTCCACCCATTCCCGCTCTGATACATATAGTCGTTCTCTTCGATGCCCATTCTCTTGCCAGAGCTCTAATTATACCGGCTTCAACCCCGCTGATTTGCTCCGCCCATTCCGGTGTCTTAGGCACACCATCTTCCTCTCCCGTGATATATACTTTCCACTTGTCAAAGCCGTAAGTATGAGTAGCTACATATTCCTTATCATAGGTATCGTCAACAAACCAGATATAGGCAATAGCTGCGGCTATCGCCGAATCTGTTCCTGGTCTTGGAGCAATCCACTTGTGGGCAAACCGTCTGGCTGTAAAGTTACAGAACGGATCTATATATATCTGCTTGATTCCCAGTTCTCGTATCCAGAGCCTCCAAAGTAGGCTGTCTTGACCTCCGTATCCCCAATTGGATTCCGGATCGTTTGACCAGAATACAAGTAACTGGCAGTTATTCATTACATCCTGTAGCAGATTCGTATTATCGGGGGTACCAATTGTCTTTTGAAAACCCCAGGCGTGAACACCACCCCAAAACCATCCTTCCCAGCTATTTGGATTTGACATTATCTTGGTTGTTCCTAATATATCGAAGAACCTGCTTATATAACCCCCATGGGTAAATCCCCACATACTATGCCCACCAACTAACGGTAAAAATGCAGAAGAACCGCAGGTTTGTTTTATCCTGTGTATCTCTTCTGCAACCGTATCAAGAGCTTCTTCCCAGGTTATTCTTTCGAACTCAGCCTTTCCTCTATTGGCAACATCTCCTTTGCCACCCGGCTTGAATCCTACTCGTTTCAGGGGATATCTAAGTCTGAGAGGATTATAAACTCGACCTCGAATCCCAGCACCGTAAGGTGTTATCGTAGTTCTGGTCGGTGGTTCGAAAGTTCTATTTTCTACCTTTATCTCCCAGTGCGCTGGCTTGACGTCTTCTTCAGTCAGAGGCAAAGCTCTAACTCTGACAATTTTATCGTCCTTAACATGGACCAATATCGGACCTCCCAGAGTACAAGAAGTGCATAATGTTTCATCTGGATCAATCGGTTCTGCCGGCGGATCAGGCGGTAATATCATTTAATTCCCTCCTAACCTGGTATCGTGCTAAAGATTATATGTCATAGAAGAAAAGGAAAACAAGGGAATAATAAACGCGCTTTATTCTTTAACAGCTTTGTGAATACTGTATCAAAATTATCCATTCCATCTTGGCAGCTGGAACACAAACCTACTGTTTTTCCAGCTAAGTCACCGACGCGTGGAGTCGGTGCATAGGTTGGGAATGACTCGATTACTCTACGAGGATTAAAAACTTCGATTTCCACTCGTTAATCCATTTTTTAACCTCAATTTATTATCGAATATACCATCCTCATGTAAATATTATGTATATTTATACTCGTTCTTTGTTGACGTAACAGCTACCAGATATCGTTAACTAACGAATCCAGTCCTAATTGTTGTAGAGTTTCTGGAAGTGGTTTTCCTGTCGCTACATCCCACCCCATTCGTATGTAATACTCTTCCAGCATTTCATCCAAGTTAGGGAGGACCTCTTTCCCCGCCATAGGACCATCCACCGGTGTAGAGCCGTATCTGGAAGAAGGTGCTTCCATTTTTCTGGTATGGCCACATCTGAAATTATATACTCGGAACAGGTTAACGATCCGTAGACCAGTGGTTTGTGCGTCATCTTCCGTAAATTGCCATCCGGTAGCTGCCTTGACAGCTTCAGCCAAGGTTTTTAATTCAACCAGGGTAGCGAACCGGCAGGTGCCAAGTGTGTCTTCGAATGACATTCTTCCCTTCCCTGCCGTGGCGACTACAACCGTATCCTGCCATCCGCTGCCGGTACTCACAATGCCAACGGGACGGGATTCCAGCGTGCTGGTATTCGAGGTTAGTTTATCGAACATTTCCGTAAGGTATCCTCTATGGTCATAGCCGCGTGGTGTATTACCCTTAAGAGTATGAACCGCAAATTCAGTCGCTCCTTTGCCGATTATCCCGGCGGCACGCATTGCACCTTCGGCAAGTATATCTCCGAATCCCTCGCGATGGGCAATTTTATAAAGGATATCCCTCGTTGCTTCCACATTCCCCCAGTTAAGCTCAATTCCTCCGGTGTCATCTTTCGTGATAAGACCTTTTTCATAGCACTCCATTGCCAGCCCAATCACCCATCCGGTTTCGTTCATTTCAAAGCCCAGACGGTCAACCACGTTTGTCAGCATCATCGCTGACGCCACTTCCATGTTGCCGATCTGGCTTCCCATTGCTGAAAGGCACTCGAATTCCGGTTCTTCCACAACCATTCCGGTATACGGTCCTTCCGTAATAGTCGACTCATGACAGTGACGCATCTGGCAAGCCCAGCAGGGGGTATGTTTTGGTTCGAAACGACCCCGTATATATTCCGGGGTGAACTGCTCAAGTTTCTCTTTATCAGGGTAAACGTTTGTCGTGTAGTTTTTTATCGGCAGTGCACCGGTTTTTTCAACCATTTGATACGTGCCGAGTGTTCCATACTTATAAAGGTTGCTGCCCATCCTTCCATTTTTTATAGTATCGACGATCTCCCGCGCAAGTTCGGATAATTTTTCAGGATCACTCAGACTCACGCGGTTATTCCCGCGTGCGACCGCTATTGCCTTCAGTTTTTTCGATCCCATGACAGCACCGGTGCCATTATGTCCGGCGACATGTCCCCTGTCGGCAACAATCGCAGCGAACTTAACGAGATTTTCTCCAGCGGGTCCGATGGCAGCGACACTCATCCCTGTTTTTTTATAACCCAGTTCTTCTTTTATCAACTCATCGGTTTCCCAGATATCCTTTCCGACAAGATGAGTGGCATCCCTGATCTCGGCAGTACCGTCGTGAATATAAAGGTATACGAATTTATCTGATACGCCCTGGATAATAATCCCGTCCAGACCGGAAAACTTCAGATAGGCTCCCCAGAATCCGTTCGCCTGGCTTGATGTGGCACCATTGGTGAGACATCCCTTAGTTGAAACAGAAAATGTTCCTCCGCCGGGAATCCTCGTACCCGCCAGTGGTCCGGTAGAAAATATCAAACGGTTTTCGGGGTCGAAACAGTCGATTTCCGGATTCACTTCATCATAGAGATACATCACCCCCAGCCCGGCTCCTCCAATCCATTTTCTTAATACGTCTTCACCCGGAAATTCTTCCTTTATCACTCCGGTGGTAAGATCTATTCTTACTACCTTTCCTGCGTATCCGAAATGTATTAATTCTTCCTTAACGATATCCATCTTCAGCAGCCCCCTTTGGTTTCCTTTACCAATCTTAACCGGATATTAGGATTAATAATTATTACCCATTACACGTGTCGGTATCAAATATTTGCCTTGAGTTCCGCTTTCGGTTTATTCTTGCTTAGGAGGTTTGAGTTTTATTATGACGGATTCTGTTGTCTCCGCTGATAAGATAGACGAACTGAAACGAATATCCAGAGAATTGAAAATTGACGCTTTGAAGATGATATACCGCAGAAGACAGGGCCACCCGGGCGGGACTTTTTCCGCTGCGGAGATAATAACGGCTCTGTACTTTCATCACCTCCGTCTAAAACCGGATGACCCCAGATGGGAGGCAAGAGACCGTTTCATATTGAGTAAAGGGCATGCCAGCGCTATTCTTTATGCTGCTCTGGCGCGTTTGAGATATTTCCCTGTATCTGAAATCGAACGATGGGGAGAAATCGGCTGCTGTCTCCAGGGCCACCCGGATATGAACAAGACTCCCGGAGTGGATATGAGTACCGGATGTCTGGGTCATGGTATAAGTATTGCCGCAGGATTGTGCCTGATTTCCAGGTTGAAGAAATCGGATTCCAGGACTTATGTTCTTTTAGGAGACGGCGAATGCCAGTCCGGCATCATATGGGAAGGTGTCATGCTGGCAGCGAAATATCACCTGGCAAACCTGATAACTATTGTCGATTATAACCAGGTCCAGCTGGATGGAAAGCTGGATGAAATTCTCCCGATGGAACCAATTAAGGATAAGTGGGCTTCGTTCGGCTGGAATGTGATAGAAATAGATGGTCATGATATTTCCGAAGTCCTCAATGCACTCTACAAAGCATCTAATACGACAGACAAGCCTACCGTTATTATCGCCAATACTATAAAAGGAAAAGGCGTTTCTTTCATGGAAGGTAAAGCGGAATGGCATGGCAAGGTACCTTTGGATGATGAAATGAAACTGGCAATTGAGGAGTTAACACGAAATGGCTGAAACCGAATTCACACGAAAAATTTTCGGTGAGACGCTGGCGGAATACGGCGCCGTAGATAATAATATCGTTGTGTTGACGGCTGACGTTTCTTCATCGGTGTTAACGAATTATTTCAATGATAGATTCCCTGAGCGGTTTTTCAATACCGGAATAGCTGAAGCAGGTATGATCGATACTGCCGTCGGGATGGCGCTTGCTGGAATGACGCCCTTCGTTAATACCTTTGCGGCACTTTTTCTGAGGGCGGTGGAACAGATACGTTCCTGTGTTGCCTATCCGGATATTAACGTAAAACTGGTAGGATCGTATGCCGGTCTTTCGGATTTCAAGGATGGCCCGACACACCATTCCATAATGGACATATCCATAATGCGAAGCATGCCAAACATGACGGTGATTGTACCCTCTGATGGCACAGAAATCAGGAAAATGATACCGCTCATTGCCCGGCACAGCGGTCCGGTATACCTGAGAATAAGCAGGGCTGACATGGTGAAGATATTTCCTGAAAACTATCAACCTGAGATAAGCAAAGGTGTTGTAGTACGGCAGGGAAAGGACGTCTCTATTATCACGAACGGACATATGCTGAGTCGTTCCCTGGAAGCGGCTGAGATCCTTGCAGGAAAAGGCATCGACACAAGAGTTGTGAATATACACACCGTAAAGCCACTCGATACCGAACTGGTCCTCAGGTGTGCCCGTGAAACCGGCGCGATAATTACCGCGGAAGAGCACTCGATAATCGGAGGGCTTGGCGGCACTGTCGCGGAAACGCTGGTTCGCGAGTCGCCGGTGCCGGTGGAAATGGTAGGAATCAACGATACCTTCGCTGAAACAGCACTCAACCACGATTCACTCCTCGACCATTATGGTATGTCAGTGAATGACATAGTTATCGCCGCTGAAAAATCAATATCAAGAAAAGGTCGATAGTACAATTACTCTTCAGGTGGTGGTTGAATCAACTCGACGATAACGCCGCCGGTCTTATCAGAGTCCAGGTAAGCAAACCCACTGCCGTCGGGACGGGCGAAACCTTGTGTTATCTTGAATCCTGCCTGTTCGGCGTTGTTCACACTATTACCGAGTGACTCGACCTGGAAACCGATGTGATGAAGTCCCTCGCCGTGTTCTTTGAGAAAATCTTCGTGAATTGTTTGCCCGTCGATGAGTTCGATTAACTCAATCTCTATGTTCCCGAGGTGGAAAAAAGCCCGTTTACCCCTGTACCCGGCTGGCTGACCGTAGTAGGTTGCATCCGAATAATCAACATGCTTGATCTCATAGGGTCCGAAACCGAACATCTCGGTATAATATTGAATTGTCTCGTCGATGTTATTGACGACTATTCCTATTTGGCAGAAAGCTGATGGGCTTAGAATTCCTTTTCCGGAATTGGATTGTTGCTGACTCATAGGCACTCTCCTTCAATACAAACTTTTAGACTACATTCCATATCGTTCCAGGTCTGACTTCATATCCATTTCGAATGCATCGAAAATTCGGTCGATGGTATCATATTCGGGGTACCACCCCCACTCCTCTCTGGCATAGCTGTCATCGAACTTCTTGAGAGTTCTGAAATCGTTGCCGATTTCCCCCAGTGATGCATCCGGTTTGTAGACGACCTTCGTATCCTTATACCGGTTTACAAGTGCAGATTCTAGCTCAGTTGCGGTCACAAAATCAGGAATACCAGCGACGTTGTAGTTCATCATCCTGATATTGTCTCGCGGTGCCTGGAGAACCATGTGTGCTGCCCTTGCGGCATCTTTCACGTATATCATGGATATTGCGGTCTCCGGGAAGGCATACATGCATTCGTTTACCTTTCTGCTAATGGCATCTTCAATCATTGCCGGAGCCCAGTGACCCTGGGTTCGTACACCAGGCCCGACCATCTGGGCATATCGAATCGACCTGAAATCCAGCCCGAATTTCCTGTTGTAATAGCGTCCAAGACCTTCGCAGTAAAGCTTACCGCATCCGTAGAACGTAATCGGTCTTTGAATGCTGACGTCTGTCAGGACTTCGTCAAGAAGAAGCCCGAAGGTGCCGAAGGTACTGGTAAACATCATCTTTTCGACGTTAATAATTCGTGCCGCCTCAAGGATGTTGTAGGTGCCGATTACGTTTGTTTGAAAGGAACCCCATGGATTCAGATCAGAAGTGTTTGTCAGCATCGATCCCAGGTGGTAAATTTCAGTGACATCGTTATCTTTTACTGCGTTCATTACCTGTGAATAATTGCTCAGGTCACCCTGTATTACTGTACATTCATTCTCGAAATCGTCAATTCGAAACCGGTTAATCGTGATATCGAACAGTACTACCTTTTCTCCCTGTTCGACTAATAATCGTGCCAACTCCGAGCCGACGTATCCGGTCCCCCCCGTTATCAACTTTGTCATTTCGGCTTACTCCTTTTTGCTTCTGTATAGGGCTTTAAGCCGGCGGATCAGGTCTCGATCCCGTTTCTCTAATTCATTTTCATACTGGTCAGGATCCATAAACCACGGTTTACCTTCGGCATAACGACTTCTTATTTTAGATACAAGTTCAGCGGACAATCCCCAGCTTTCATCAGCTTCTTTTTCCGCGTAATTTTCCAGGACATCCTTTGGCCATCTCCACATCCCGGCAATATCGAAATGTTTCATCGATCCTTCGAAAGGCATCCGGAATCCGCAGGTGGTAATTATACCCAGTTCGATATCTTCAGCAGACGCAACGCCTTCCGCCCACAGAATATTCGCTTCGTGGCGCATTGCGTCCTGCAGTCGGTTTATCAAGTGCCCTGTCCGTTCCTTTCTCAACCTGACAGGAATCTTCCCTATTTTCTCCATAAGGCGGCAGGTAAGATCGTATGTTTCCTGTGAAGTTCCCGGTCCGCCGCATATTTCCACCCCCGGAACGATATGCGGCGGAGCGAAATAATGGGTGATTACTACTTTATCCTGGCGTTTTACTCCAGAAGCAAAATCACTTAAAACGAGCCAGGAAGTATTACTTGCCAGTATGGTTTCAGGTAGGCATATACTGTCCAGCCTGTTAAACAACTGCCTTTTATCTTCGGATCGTTCGACTATTGCTTCGGTGATAAACTGACTGTTTCGAGACAATTCTTCCAGGTCAGTTGTGACCGAGATACTTCCGATAGCATTATAAGCTTCTTCTTTTTCTATGAGTTCTTCTTCGAAAAACAAATCAAGTTCTTTTTGTATAGTCGTCAAAGCAATACGCAAAATATTGTCATCAACATCACATAGTAGTACCGGATAACCGGCAAGTGCAAAATTCAAGGCTATCCCATGCCCCATAATGCCTGCACCCACCACACCTATCTTTTTTATATCATATATTTCCATGGATACTACCTCCTGATTCTTCGAATATGATCGATAATAGCAAGACCATCGAGATTAAGTAACATGACATGCAGTATCAAAGTCCAGCCAATTTAAATGCAGATAACCGTGTATGTAAATTGTAGCATAATGAAAGTGTTTAATAGATATTTGGTATGGGAAAGATAGTTATCTCATCATGCGTACAGATGTCGTTAACACTGAGGATTTGGAATTTAAAGGAACGGTTTTTATGACATTTAACGGACAAGAAGCCAAGTGCGTCACAGGTATAATCTTTCAATATAGTGAGAAGCCTGGATTGAAATCCAGGCTTCTCACAAAACAATGGGTTTAGAAGAGAATAATGGGACTTTACCATTTGATAAATACAATGTCAATGCCCAATACTGCTCAGATAAAATATCGGTTTGGCGTTATCGTATTCAGTCCAACGAAAACTTAAAATGTTAACTTTCCCTCAAAGTAAAAAATACAGTAAATTCTCCATCCAGGTT
Organism: Dehalococcoidales bacterium; assembly: GCA_016932435.1. Next base: position 10,739 of record JAFGCW010000003.1, read on the forward strand.
GATATCCCGATAATTAAACAAAATACAGATTTATTTCAGGTAAAGTTAAAGGATCAGATTCTACCAGTCTCATAGTCAAGTTTATTAAATACTGCTACCTGATAGAGACTGATTGATCTCCATTCCATTAAGGTCGAGTTTGCTTGACGTTTCAATATATCATAAATAGAATAGGATCATTACAATATTCCAACTATTTAACGGGAGAAATTGAGTTGCGTTCTCCTTCGACTACAGAATTTTCATCGGGTGATATTTACTTCTTGGTCAGCACGGTAGATCCGGACCTTCTGAAAAGCATGGACTCGATTTCGAGTGATCCTGAATTCATCGAAAGCATGATGGAACAAGGAGCAGTAAAGGTCTTCCACAGGATCATGCTCCTCGACGAAAACGAATTAACGACAAGTATTACCCCCAGGTTTCTCTTTGAGATCTTACTCAGGACGGCACGATTCGAGTTGAAGAACCGCGGTTACACAATTGAACGATCGGCTTCGATGAAAGTACCGGTATTCGACAGCCGGGACGTGGTTGATTTCATGGAAAACAGGGAGATTATCAGGTACCTTGCCGATATGCTGACCTCCTTTACGAAAATACAGAGTTACACTATCCCGATTCGAGTACGCAAGGGATTCTGGCGCCGGATTAGATTCAATGACATGGATATTGACAGCTTGATGAGGTATTGCCAAACGGTCGAGGAAGATTCGCGCTTCAGTATTTATAAGCGAATTGCCGACCTGTGTCTCTTTTTACTGGGGATATTCCCCGAGCATGTTACCCCTGTAATAATAAGTAGTTCCTTTCCAGGGCAACCGGGTTCGAGAATGTTCGGCAGGATGAGACGTTCCGCGCAGGAGTATGCCGAGGAAGGCAGGCGTTTTTATAAACTGGCGGCAGAACACCAGGACTCATCCAAAGCAGGATTGACCAGAGCCCTCTGGGTACTCCATGAGCGGTTCGACCTGGCCAGAAAACCTTTAAACTACATCTCGGAAAATCTCGTACAGTTTAAAAAGGTGAAGCTTTTCCCGTCCAGTTCCTAGAAGATACCCCATTAAAAAACAGAGAAAGCGTTGAAAGGAGCCTGATAATGGCAGAAAAGGACAGAGTGTATAAGTGCCTTAACCCAGTGGGTATACAAATGCCAATCAAGACATTCCCCCTTGCGCCGCGACTCGATACACTCGATGGAAAGGAGATAATTCTCAGCATCACCGGAGAACCGGATATTACCATCCCGCTTGAGAAAAAACTCCTCAGTGAGTATCCGAACGTGCACTGGAGAGTGAAAAAGACCTACACCACAGTCCCGGTGAGACTGTCCGATGAGGAGATGAAAACCGCGGACGCGCTCATCCAGGCGATATGCTGGTGAAGCGGTGCCGTCTGGAGGCAGTTGCCCTATTTAGCCAAACTAGAAAAAGCAGGTATCCCGACCGTAGTGGTCGACCTCGCAGACCAGGAGCAGATGGTAAAGCAGGAATCCCTGGTAAATGGCGTACCAAAGATCCGTTATCTGCACGCATCGCGAATCCTTTCCGGTCCTGAAGACGTGGATAGATTCGTTGAGCCGATGCTCCAGGAGTTACTCCGTCCATTGAACGAAGAGGAAAAAGAAAGCGGTTTATATACGATTCCCCAGAAGAGAATTATCTTCGAAGGAACTCTTGAAGAAGCCCAGGATTTTTACCAGCAGACCGAGTGGATTCCCTTGCCAGTGGAAGCGCCGATAGCGAAGTATACTGACGGCTTCCCGATAATTGTTCCCACTGAAGAAAAGGTAGCCTGGATGTTGACGGGTACAAGTCGTAAACCTGATGAAATACTAACTCGTCAGGTTGATCTTAAGACTGTCGGAGTCGCCTGGGAAACCCTTGAGCCTAAAGGCGAACTGATACGGTTTCAACCGTTGCAGAGAACGGCGACCGTCGAACAGGTTGCCGTCAATGCGGTAATGGCTGGCTGCAGGCCTGAACACCTTCCCATTGTTTTGGCTATCGCTCAATCAGGCTGCCCGATCAGCACGACTAATTTCCCAAGTCAGGCAGTATGCGTCAGCGGACCGATCGTCAAGGAAATCGGCATGAACACTGGCTGCGGCATGTTCGGACCAGGCAGCGTTGCCAATTCACCGATTGGTCGGGCTTACCAGCTCATGACAATCAATCTTGGTGGTGCAGTACCCGGTGTAAACCGGATGGGATGCCTGGGAAGTCCACTCAATAACGGCGGTGTCGCCTACGCCGAAAATGCCGACGGGCTGCCAGTTGGATGGAAGGGATTAAACGAGGAATTCGGCTTCCGGAAGGATGAGAGTATCGTCATGGTCCAGATGATAACCGGCGGGATACTCGGTTCGCAGTTCTCACCCGGTGGCTACAGGGCACTACAGAAAAGTGGTCACGGCGGCATAGCGAGGAAATTCGACGTGAAAGGCACACCCGGACCTCATAACTGGCTGGACTATATAGTGCCGGAACTGTATGCAGGTCGAGAGGGGGCCTGGACTATCGTGATGGTGCCTGAGATGGCACAGCACCTCGTAGACCTCGGATTCAAGTCCAAGGATGATGTCTATAAGTACCTCTGGGAGAAAGGCTTTGAACCGTTGAAGAAATACCGGGGGAGGTCATGGCCGGATTATTCAAGAAACGGCTGGACAGGGATCGAAAAGACTTCCGGAAAGCCATGGAAAGAATTACCCGACGATTATATGGTACCGGCAGCAGGTGATGACCCGAACGAGTTCTGTATCACTATCGGCGGTGGGCAGGAAGAAGCCTGTATTCAACTTGCCGGAGGAAGAGGAAATGCTTTCAGCATCGATGTCTGGCGTTAAATAATGGGGAAAAGTAGCAGGGAGGTGTTTGATTGGAAGAAAAAGAGAGAAAAGTACGAGCGGCAGCGTGCGGACTTTATTGCGGGGCTTGTACTATCTATATTACCTATAATAGCGGTGATAAAGAAGCCCTGAAATCAATGGCTGAACGGATTAACCAAGAGCGTGACACAAAGCTGGATCCGGAAACGGATTTTCCCTGTGAAGGCTGCCTGTCATCAACCGTCGCCTGGTATTGCCGTGAGTGCGGAATGAGGGATTGCGCTGTCAGTAAAGGAATTACCCACTGTGCGCAATGTCCGGACTTTCCCTGCAAGATAATTACCGACTTTAACGATGACGAATGGCCGCACCATGGCGAAGTGTTGACGAATGTCGAGCGTCAGAAAGAGATCGGAATTGCTGCATGGCTCGATGAGCAGGAACAACGATGGTTTTGCCCGGAATGCGGAAAAGCTACAGGCTGGTACGATACCAGTTGCCGACAATGCGGCACTCAACTACCGGAACGGTTTAAATGATTCGACCGGATTTCTTGATGTGTAGAAAGAGTGTACCTTTAATTGTTGTTTGTTAACCCGAGAAGCTGAAGTGGAGGTCAATTATGGAATATCGCATACTCGGAAAAACCGGATTACGCGTATCTGAAATCGGTTTCGGATGCGGTAATGTCGGCGGCTTGATGGTGAGAGGAACCGAACAGGAACAATTCGAAGCGGTTGAACTTGCCCTGGCACTTGGTATCAATTACTTCGATACGGCACCTGCTTATGGTAACGGTCAGTCTGAGATAAATCTTGGGAGAGTGCTGAAACAAATTAAGGAAGATGTATTTGTCGCTACGAAAGTACAAATCGGGATTGACGATTATAAAGACGTAAAAAGCTGTGTGAAAAAATCACTGGAAATTAGTTTGAACCGACTCGGTCGTGAGTACGTGGATGTTTTTCAACTTCATACCCCGATATCTTCTGAAACCGGAAGTGGAGGTCAGAACCGGAGGTTAAACCTTGAACAGGTGCTGGGTAAGAACGGGGTTGTAGAGGCGTTTGAAGCTATGAAATCCCAAGGACTGGTTCGTTTTTTGGGTTTCACCGGCTTGGGTGATACCGATGCGATTCATGAAGTAATAAATAGCGGATGTTTTGATGTTGTACAATCCTATTTCAACTTATTGAATCCCAGTGCTGGTATCGATGTGCCGGTAGGATTTAAGGGGCAGGACTTTCGTCAACTCATTAACTCGGCAGCAGCAAACAAAATGGGAGTCGTGGTGATCAGAGTCATAGCCGGTGGCGCCCTTGGAGGACCGGCAGCTCGTACTGGATATGCAGCTTCTTCGATTGGAGGAGGATTGACTCCAGGTTCGGAATATAAGGATGATGAAGTACGAGCGGGGAAACTTGGTTTTCTGCTTGATAGCGACCTGGACAGCATTCCACAGGCGACGGTAAGGTTTACTCTCGACAATCCGAATGTATCTACTGTACTGGTTGGTTACTCGAATACTGCACAGATATTGGAAGCAGCGGCGTGTTCGGGAAAAGGATCGATACCGAAATCAATGCTTGAGAGACTGACACGCTTATGGGCTACCGATTTCGGTATCTAACAAGACTAAATTAAAATCAGGCGTAGCAGTGTAAGCGTTTAGAAAATCGAAATCTGGGAGATAGTGAAATGGATTCGAAAAGCAAAGTAGCGGTGATTACAGGTGCAGGTAGTGGTATCGGAAGAACAACTGCACTTGTGTTTTTGGCTGACGGCTATAAGGTTGCACTTGCCGGACGTCGCCTGCTTACTCTTAAAGAAACGATAGCAATGGCAGGAGATAATTCGTCGAATGCCATAGCAATAGCCACGGATGTTACTATCCCGGAGCAGGTTACCAACCTTTTCTCCACAACACGGGAAACTTTTGGTCGAATAGATGTCGTCTTCAATAATGCCGGTGCGTTCGCGCCGCCTGTTGCCCTGGAAGATATGACTCTTGAACAGTGGAAGACCGTCGTCGATACCAACCTGACCGGCATGTTCTTATGTATCAAGGAAGCGTTTTGTATTATGAAAGACCAGGATCCGATGGGAGGTCGTATCATCAACAACGGATCCGTTTCAGCCTATTCGCCACGACCGAATTCCGCGCCTTATACGGCAAGCAAACACGGCGTTACCGGACTTACGAAGAGCGCTGCCCTCGACGGTCGTAAATATGACATCATTTGCAGTCAAATAGATATTGGAAATGCTCGTACATCGATCACATCGAGGATGACTACGGGTGTTCCTCAAGCCGGCGGAACGGTCGAGCCGGAAGCAGTGATGAACGTGGATGATGTTGCGAGTGCGGTACTATACATGGCTAATCTGCCGCCGGAAGCGAATGTGCAGTTTATGACAATCATGGCAACAAAGATGCCCTTTATCGGTCGTGGATAGTACTGCTCAAGCTGGTTCAATTTTATCTCTCAAGCGGAGTTAAATGAACGATTTCTCCGTTATCCGGGCAGGCCTTTCGAATCTATCCAGATTAAAAAGATCAATGTCCTGAAACGAGGTTTCTCCGGATAATATCAATTCAGCCATTATTCTACCGACTGCCGGAGAATGCATGAAACCGTGTCCGCTGAAACCACAAGCCAGGTATACTCCTTCATAACCGGGTACCTTACCGAGGATCGCCAGATTGTCCGGCGTATCGGAATGAAGCCCTGCCTGTGCTCTCATGATGCCGATATTTTCAAACGCCGTAAACCGGTAACAAATTTCGGGACCGAGAACGTCTGTGAAATACTCCCAGTCTACCATAGTTTCAAATCCTTCACACTCCTCAGGATTTCGCCTGCCGAAGATAAGACACGGGCCTTCCCGTCTCAGCCAGAGTCCGCTGTGAAAATCGACAATCATCGGGAATTTGTTCCAGATGGGGCTGGACCTAAACTCTAAATGATAAATGGTCTCGGTAATAAAAATATGGCGTTTCGTTGGACGGATCGGTATATTCAGACCAATCATTTTACCGATAAAGCCTGCGTAAGGTCCGGCTGCGTTTACGATTACCGGAGTTATGAATACCTCCCTGTTGGTGACTATCTCTTTCGTTCTGTCTTTCTTAATATTTATATCAAGAACCTCTGTATCTTCAACTATCTTTACGCCAAGTTTTCTTGCGGCAGATGCGAACCCGTTTACCACGGAATAAGGATCGGCATACCCGTCGCTTTGACAGAATGAACCTCCCAGGATATCATCCGGTCTCAACTGCGGCACCATTTCCAGAACTTCAGGAGGTGAAAGGAGGTCAACTTCCAGCCCATGATTACGTTGAGTTTTTACGTTCTGGCGGAGAGTTATCATATCATCATCAGTTGTTGCCAGCATAAGGTAGCCGTTTTGCCGGAAATCCGCGTGGTGTCCGGTTATACTTTCGAAGCGGGAAAAGAACTCAACGCTTTCCATAGACAAATGAATATTCGCTTCAAGAGAGAACTGCTGCCTGATACCGCCGGCACAATTTTCCGTGGAGCCAGAGCCAATGTATTTCTTTTCAAGAACAATCACGTCCCTGCAGCCATTTTTTGCCAGGTGATACGCAATACTGATACCGATAACACCGGCGCCTATAATCAATACACTGGCTGTTTTCACCTTAATCTCCGTATAAATTACCTGTGATTCTACATATATATTCTACCAGAATGACCATGATTGGTCTGGTTAAGCGAAATATGAGAAAATATTCTTAATGGTATATCTCACCGATATAAACATATCGAAACTCGTATGGGTGAGGGGAAGGTAGAGCTGATGAAATATCGTAAATTTGGAAAACTGGACTGGGAAGTATCTGCACTGGGATTCGGAGCAATGAGACTGCCGACGATCGGCTCCGATCAAATGAACGTCGATGAACCCGAAGCTATCCGTATGATCCGCTATGCTATCGACCATGGTGTTAATTACCTGGACACTGGATACCCCTATCACGGAGGCCAGAGCGAACGAATCGTTGGTAAAGCGCTCAAAGACGGCTACCGCGAACGAATGAAGCTGGCAACCAAGATGCCGGTGCGTATGGTTGAACGGTCTGAAGACTTCGACCGTTTTTTTAATGAACAGCGGGAGCGTTTAAAGGTCGATAAATTCGATTTCTATCTGTTTCACGGATTAAGAAGCTCGACATGGCCCCAGGTTCGCGATATGGGTATTTTCAAATGGGCTGAAGACAAACTATCAAAAGGATTGTTCGATTACCTTGGCTTTTCTTTCCACGATGAATACGACGTATTCAAAGAAATAGTAGACAGTTACGATAACTGGACGCTCAGCCAGGTCCAGTACAACTACATGGACGTAGATTACCAGGCAGGAAGACGAGGAGTCGAATACGCTGCAAAAAAGGGATTGGCTGTGGTAGTTATGGAACCGATACGGGGAGGAAAACTCAGCAGGACACCGCCAACGAAGGTCGCAGAAGTATGGAAAGACGCTTCAATAGAGCGTAGTCAGGCCGAATGGGCGCTGCAATGGGTGTGGAACCAGCCTGAAGTATCTGTCGCCCTGAGCGGTATGAGTACTATGGACCAGGTTGTGGAGAATGTGGCTGTTGCCGATCGCTCCGGACCGGGGATTTTGACCGCTGAAGAGCTAACCTTGATAGACCGTGTAAGAGAAGCTTATAAAGGCTCCCATCCGATTCCATGCACCACATGCGGCTACTGTATGCCGTGCCCGAATGGTGTAGAGATCCCCAGGATCTTCGAAGCATATAACGAAGCCGAAATCTACGGTGACACCCGCATGGGAAGGGCTTTCTACCAGGGCCTGAGACCATTCGGCCTCACGGCGGAACAACGCGCCAATAACTGTATCGAGTGCGGTCAATGCGAGGAAGCCTGCCCACAGAATATCGAGATCATAGACTGGCTGAAAAAAGCACACGAAGTTCTCAGTTTGACTTCATAGCATCTTGTAGAAATTGATGATCCGGACTTAAGGTAAAGATCTGCAATAAAGGGCGTTAGGTGTAATGATTACTACGTTTCATTTACCAACGAGAATAATATTCGGTACAGGAAGTATCGACCGGCTTGGTGAAGAAGCTAAGGCTTTGGGACAAAAAGCATTTATCGTTACTTACCCGGATATTCAACGGATCGGATTGTTAGACAGAGTACAAAAAATCCTTAAAGAAAGTGGCATCGAATCCCTGGTCTTTGACGCCGTCGAGCCGAATCCCCGAAGTACCACCGTTGATAGAGGAGCTAAGCTTGTAACCGGTAAGAAAGTCGACCTTGTCATTGGGCTTGGCGGCGGCAGCGCCATGGATACGGCGAAAGCAATAACACTGGCCAGTGCCGGTAACAAACCAATCTGGTATTATGCTGAGAACAGAGGTACCATTACCGATACTGCTCCGTCTATTATGCAGGTACCGACTATTGCCGGCACAGGATCCGAGGTAAATGCCGGAGCGGTGATAACAAACTGGGAAACACATCAGAAAACTTCGATACCAAACCACTGCATGTGGGCTAAGGCAGCAATTATCGATCCCGAATTAACACTGACCGTGCCATTAAGACTCACCGCTGCCGGAGGTGTCGATATATTTTCACATTTAGTCGAAAACTACCTTATGCCAGAAGAACCTTTACCGGTAAACGATGCCATCAGGGAAGCGTTGATGAAAGTGGTGGTTAAATATCTCCCTGTAGTAGTGGCTAAACTCGACGATATCGAAGCCCGAACTCAACTTTCCTGGGCGAGTACCATTGCCATGTCGCAAATCATCAGGTTAGGAGGTACGGTTGGCTCCATGACCTGTCACGGTATCGAACATGCCGTCAGCGGATATTATGATGTTACGCATGGTGAAGGACTGGCGGCTCTCCTCCCAGCTTGGATGAAGCATATTTCTACGGTCAGAAAAGAAAGACTCGACTTGCTGGCAAGAAATGTCTTTGAAAAATCTGATGGTATCAAGGCAACCGAAGAGTGGCTTGAGAGAGTAGGGATGAGGTTAAGACTATGTGACCTTGGGTGTGAACTTGAACGGGCTGAAGAAATAGCGAATATTACCGTAAAAACTTTTCGAAATCTACGATTACATCCCACGACACTTGACGCAAAGGCGATTGCACAAATTTACCGCGAATCTTTCTAGAATCGGTAACAGGTTCGATGAGTGCTATCTTAAATGGATTGACTTGCAGGTAGAGTATTTACTATGTGGTAGTCGGCACTTGTTGCTAGCATTGATAATTCCCGAGTACAGGAACAAATTTGCTTAGAGAAATAGGGAAGTTATTACCACCAGTGTACGTATAAAACAGCCGAACACATAAGAATTTCTAAGAATAAATGAGAGTCACATTTTAGTATTTTGTGACACTCAACTCGAATAACCTGATATTTCCATTCATGGTTCCGCATGGACGTTCATCAATGGGTTACAATCCTGAGATATGTTTCATACGAAATGAAACAAAGCATTGTCTCAGAATAAGTTCGATTCTTTAGGGTTTTTATCACGTTCGCTCTTTCCTGATAATGAGTAACTATCATATCTGCTGTAAAACTTGTGACGTAATTATTTGCCATGATGAAGTCACGAATAGTAAACTACCTGAATAAATTCCGAATTCCTGGGGAGAATTAACTTGCAGAGTAACAAGTACAGGATGTCCGGAAATATGGACGAATCCAATCCCGAAATCGGAGAGCATCAGGGATTTTCAATGCGAAATCTCAGGACGTTCAAATCATTTAAAAACCCAGTGTTTGCCCTGTATTTTGGCGGGTTATTCGGTCAGATGGTCGGCGTCAATATGCAGATGATGACGCGTTCATTCCTTGTATATGAACTGACCGATTCTGCATTTTTACTCGGAACAATGTCGCTCTTTTTTGCCGTACCGATGGTACCATTTTCGCTTTTCGGTGGTGTTATTGCAGATCGAATGCAGAAGAAATACATCATGCTTTACGGTCAGGCAGGATCGGCAATAGTATCAGCCACAATTGGTTTTACGCTGCTGACAGGAGTTTTAACGGCTGAAAATCCCTGGTCCTGGTGGATTCTGGGGGCATCATCATTTTTTCAAGGAATTATCATGGCACTGATGATGCCTGCAATGCAGGCTATCATTCCGGAGATAGTGGAAGGTGAAGACCTGATGAACGCGATTTCACTGAATACCATGGGAATGAATACCCTGCGTTTGCTGGCTCCTGCCGCAGCAGGATTCCTGATAGATTACGTTGGCTATGAAGCGGTATATTTTACGACTGCCATAGCGTATTTGATATCAGTAGTCTTTATATTCTTCCTTCCTAAAACCAGCACCGTTACGAAGACAACAACTGATGTATTATCGTCCATGAAGGAAGGGCTCAAATATTTAAAGAGCGAAAAAACAATCCTGCTAATCATGGGGTTTACACTGGTAATTACGATTCTTGCCATGCCCTTCCAGCAACTTCTTCCGATATTCGTCGTAGATATACTGCATAAAACTCCACAAGCCGGAGGATTTCTGATGAGTGTGTCAGGTGTCGGTTCCATTATCAGTTCTCTTATACTAGCGTCTTTGCCGAACAAGAAACGCGGCTTCATGATGTTGGTAGGTAATATCATCCTCGGTGTTTCTCTGTTTTCGTTCGCGCTTTCTACGTCCTATCCACTGTCACTGGTGCTTATCGGATTCGTCGGCGTCGGGCAGATGGTCCAGATGGCACTTGGTACTACGCTGATACAATATTACAGCGATCCTGTGTATCTCGGGAGACTCATGAGTATCATGATGATGCAATTCGGTCTGATGAGTTTCAGTACTTTTGTGGCTGGTGCACTAACGGAGTTGACCGGCAGCGTGCAGTGGTCAATAGGAGGCTTGGCACTGATACTTGTTGTGCTTTCCATTTCAGCTATAATCTTTGTCAAAAGGATCAGAAACCTTGAGTAACCTGGAGGCCAACATGGCATGTTTACACCACGATAATAGATTTGAGTCAGTAAATTCTGATAGTCATATTAAAATGTTACAAACTACTATTTCAGGAAGAGCGCCACACTATTTAATGTTCTCATTCAAAGTGCAGTGGTCACAAGAAAGCAGATTGTGACATCATTATTGCGTGAATTGTTAGATGGTATTTTGATATACTACAGGCTGTTTCAGCCATGAAGGATAATTGATATTTGTATTTATTTTTATGAAGGAAATAATCTCCCATGACTTTTCATACTTTTCATCGAGTGAATTGTACTTTGATACGTACATACTGTCAAAAACATAGACGAAATCTGCTCTTTAGTGATTGATATTTTTACTTTATTAGTGTAAGAATAGGTAGAACATTTACAGGAGGTTAAAGTGAATGGACGATACCAAATATGGGAAATATGTGGTTAGAAAATCAGTCACCAAACCTGAACCGTGGCCCACGATGGAGTGGATTGGTGAGACCGATTATAATACGAATGTGACGTTTATGATTACCCGAGTTATGGAACCCTGCGAGATGGAGGAATATCCGCACTCCCATGATTTCGATATGTATCTCCATTTTATATCATATGACTATGAACATATGGATGAACTATTCGCCGAGATAGAAATAGGACTTGGTGAAGAACGGGAAATACATACCATCACTTCCCCCACAAGTGTGTACGTTCCGGCTGGACTCGTTCACTGCCCTCTAACCTTTAAAAGAGTTGATAAACCTATCATTCTATTCCATACCAGTATCGCGTCTAAATATGTGAAAAAGGAAGAATCCCCAAATAGCTAATTTCTGGAATAATCAGGATAATAACGTATGGAGAATCTGGTAACGAATATTCAGGGGTATTCTATCCATGATGGTCCTGGGATAAGAACTGTGGTTTTTTTCAAGGGATGCGGACTTGAATGCCAGTGGTGCAGTAATCCTGAATGTATCTCTCCACTCCCGGAAGTAGGATTTGTGAAAAAACTTTGCACCCGATGCGGCAAGTGTTCCGAAATCTGTCCTACAGGAGCCCTAGTGTTAGGAGAGGATAACTTTCCTCGTATCAATCGCCCCCTGTGTACCGGATGCGGTGAATGCAGTGAAGTTTGCACTTATGGCGCAATTGTCCACTATGGGAAACAGATGAGCGTCGAGGAAATTTATGATATCGTATACCGGGATGAGGTTTTTTACATCTCATCAGGTGGTGGAGTGACGGTTTCCGGCGGTGAAGCATTGTTGCATCCTGAATTGGTACATGACTTATTTAGAAAGTGCAGGGATGCTAATATTCATACCTGTATCGAGACCTCCGGATATTCTCCTTCAACAGCTATACAACAGGTTCTTCCATATACGGATTATATACTTTTCGACTTAAAACTCCTCGATTCGGAAAAACATCTTTACTATACCGGTAAACCTAACGAATTGATACTTACCAATGCTGCAATTGTAAATGAAAGTAACATAGAAACACTATTCCGCATGCCGCTTATACCGGGAATAAACGATGATATGCGGAATATCCAAGATACAGCGGCTTTTTTGCACAAACTGGGAAATAATGCCTGTCGTATCGAGCTTATGCCGTACCACAAGCTTGGGAAAGGTAAATACGAGTCTCTGGATAAAAAATATATTTTAAGTGATATTTCAATACACGAACTGGAGCAGATAGAAGAAGTAAAAACGGCTTTTGAGAATCTAGGAATTACTTGTATGATATCTAAGTAATGAACGATATAATGGAAAAGAAGGATCATGTAACTCCGGGAGGAGGTAGTTATGGCTACTGAAACGACGACTGATGGAATTATACTGGACCATATCGATAATTTGAAATTAAGTGATGGTCTTTTCCGCCTGAAAGATGCCATGTTCAGTGCTTTAAGAATAATATCCGTTGACCGGATCAGACTGGCAATGGAATCCTGGAAGGAGACCGAGGGTGAAGACATCGAACTCCGGCGTGCGAAGATGTTTGAGAAGGTGCTGGAAGGCGTCCCGATAGAGATCTATGATTTCGACGTGATTGTGGGGAGAGAAACCGAACACCTCATCGGAGCTCCGATCTTCGTTGATGAAACCGGAGATTCGATCCCGGGTATCTGGGATGAAGGTGATAACCTTAGCCGGGGAATGATATTACTTGGTATCAATTCCAGAGAAGAGAAAGATATCTTGAGAGAATGTTCTCGCTTTTTCGCCGGGAAGACGGCACCCGATCATGTAAAAGCTGAATGGCAGTCCATCGTGGGAACCTGGGCAAAGGATATTACGGACGCAAAAGGCGCTGATCCCACTCCTGATTCCGGTTATTTCCCGGGCATAACCTGTAGAGGTATGTGGGAAAACCTTCTCTCTAAGGGGATGCGTGGTCTGATCGAGGAAGCTGAAGAGGGTATCCAACGGTTCAAAGAAATGAAAGAGACCGACATAAACAAATTCTATTTCTGGGAATCGGCGATTATCGTGTGCGAGGCGATGATTCAATACGCCCACAGGTACGCAGAACTGGCACGCCGGAAAGCGGAAAAAGAATCCGAAGTCGCAAGACGAGACGAACTTTTAGAGATTGCTGATATATGCGAACGAGTGCCGGAATATCCGGCTCGAACATTCCACGAAGCTCTCCAGTTCATGAATTTCATCATGATTGGCAGAGGACTGGAAGCGATGTACCCCTTACTCGTCGGCAGACTGGACCAGTACTTGAATCCGTTTTTTGAAAATGACGTAAAAGAAGGATGCCTGACGCTGGAAAGGGCTGCGGATCTGCTCGGAAACGCCCTGATACTCTGGGGGATGAAAGTAGTCGCTCCTTCCGGTGAAACCCAGGAGGAAACTCACCAGTTCAGCTACAGTATCAACAGTATCAATCTCGGCGGCGTCGATATCGCAGGTAAAGATGCCACCAACGCCTTAAGCTATCTTGTCCTCCATTTGATCGGTCTGGTAAAGATGTCATCGCCTACAGTACTGCTCAACTGGCATGCTCAGACACCTCGCCGGCTGCTTCTGAAAGCCCTGGAGACCAACTATCAGACAAAGGGTGGCATACCTCTCTTTGAAAACAGTGACCACGTGGTGGCAAGTTTCCTTAATGACGGAACACCCGTAGAAGAAGCGAGGAACTGGTACGGCCAGGGCTGCGTTACTCCTATATTGCCTACAAAGATCGACCATAACGGCAGCGAAGGCAAAGGAGCAGTCAACATAGCGCTTATGCTAGACTTAACTCTTCACCGAGGTGTATCGCAGATTACCGGAAAGAAAGTAGGTATCGATGTCGGTTATCCTCGAGAATTTACCACCTTTGAGGAATTATACGAAGCCTTCAAAAAACAGTGTGAATTTATTATTAACCGCGTCATGTGGCTGGGCACTCTAGCCCAGAGTATCGAACCTCTTTATTTGCGTTTTCCATTTAACTCCGTTGTTGCCGGGCCGAACTGCATGGAAAAAGGTCATGATATTTTAATCACCGATTCCGACCACAGTTATGGCATCAGCGACCGGGCTATCGTTGATACGGCAGACTCATTGACCGCTATTAAACAACTGGTCTATGAAGAAAAGAAGGTAACGATGGACGAACTTCTCCAGGCTCTGGATTCTAATTTTACTGATGAGAGAGGTGAGGAAATACGTCAGATGTGCCTGGCGGCACCCAAGTTCGGGAACGATATCGAAGAAGCCGACTTGATGGTACAGGATATCGGTATCTTCTCCGGAAGTGTGATCATGTCTTATATAAATCCTTTCGATGTGGCGTGTAAGATCTCCCGCGAAGGATTATCCTGGCACTTTTTCGGCGGATTAGGCGTAGGAGCACTCGCAAACGGACGTAAATCAAAGGAACCGCTGAATGACGGCTCGATGTCCCCAATGCGGGGCATGGATAAACTCGGACCTACCGGTGTAATGCGATCGGTGCTCAAAGCAGGCTTTAAAGAGTCGTATGCATCCTGCCTGAACCAGAAATTCTCGGGAACCATAATGCAGAGTCCTGAAAGCAGGGAAAAACTGGCTGATCTTACCGAAACCTTCTTTAAAAACGGCGGACAGCATATTCAGTTTAATCTGGTCGATACGGATGAATTACTCGATGCAAAAGCACATCCAGAAAAACACAGAGACCTGGTAGTACGCGTAGGAGGATTCAGCGCCTACTTCGTGATGCTTTCGCCGGAAATCCAGGACGATATCATATACAGAAGTACTCAGGGATGTTAAATATTTTCTTTACAATATAGATATTGTGTGTTAATACTAGCAATAATTTAGATGTGGGCGACAGAGGGATAACAAGCAATATAAACGTATTTCTTCTCCTAAACCAAAAATCAGCACTATCAAACCGCACTATCGGCAGCTATACTAACCACTGTATCCAGGTCATATCTGAGGTTATTGAGTATAGGATGGGAAAAAAGAAGAAGTCAATAACAATCCGCTGTCATACCTGCAAGTGTGCCCGTGTGGATATTACGGTGAACTAGCACTAAATGGATTGAATTAGAATAAACTGGCGGGTAACAATCCTGCAGAATGTGACCTGACAGTCGAGTGAAATATTACATATTAGTAAGTAAGGGTACGTATATTTGCACTCACTTTAATGTAAGATCTACAATGGTAGCCATTCTACTAAAAGGAGGGGGTAGTCATGGAATTTCGTAGACTAGGCAATTCCGGCTTAAAGGTTTCTGAGGTTGGCCTTGGTGGAAACAACTTTGGCTGGTGGGCTGACGAGCAGTCATCAGCAGTCGTAATAAACAGTGCTATCGACGCAGGTATCAATTTCATTGATACCGCCGACGTGTACGACCAAGGCCATTCTGAAGAGTTTATCGGCAGGACATTGAAAGGAAAACGGCATCAGGTGATCATTGCCACCAAGTTCGGAGGGGCAATGGGTCAAGACCCAAACGAGAGAGGTGGATCAAGGCACCATGTCTTGCAGGCGGTGGACAACAGTTTGAAGCGTCTTCAGACCGACTACATAGACCTATATTACATCCACATGCCGGATACCTCAACCCCCATCGAGGAAACACTGTATGCCCTTGACAATCTTGTTCAGAGTGGTAAGGTCCGCTACATTGGATGCTCTAACTTCGCCGCCTGGCAAGTTAATGAAGCGCTGTGGACATCCAAGACAAACCACCTGGCTGCCTTCGTTGTCATTCAGCAAAGGTACAACCTGCTCTCCCGGGAAATCGAGAGGGAATTAGTACCCTGCTGCGAGGCTCATGATATTGGAGTCATCCCTTACAGCCCGTTAGCTAATGGCCTCCTGACCGGCAAGTATCGGCAAGGAGAAGAACCACCAAAAGACAGCCGCCTGTCTACCACCGTTTTACCCGGAATGAATCGTATCATTACCGAGGTGAACTGGGAAGTGCTGTCAAAGCTTGAGACCTTTGCCGGAGAATGTGGTCATACCATCGGCGAGTTAGCTATAGCCTGGCTACTGGCAAAACCATGGTTGGTTAGTGTTATAGCTGGGGCTCGTAAAGTTGAACAGGTAACCTCCAACGTGGCTGCGGCTGAATGGAAACTCACGGCTGAAGAGGTTTCGACGGTGGATGCTATTACCGCGTAATATTGTTCTGTCTCTAAATCCCTTTTACAATCTGGAGTTTCCATATCAGGCAAATAGTGAAAACATGATTACCCGCTCAGGTGTTCACTCCCCTGATCCACCTTGTTTTCGAGCTTATTCGATTCCCGATGTTTACCTTAATCTTTATATTTGTGAACAGGATCGTCTTATCACTCTTACCTTCGGCCTGTTTCGCTATCAGGAAGTTGTAAATCACCTCTTCAAGAGTTAATTTTTCCGCAGCCATAGGTCCCCTCCTGATACTGGTTGCGAAAAACAAGTCGGAATTTATTACATTTTCCGAAGAAAAATTTCCCTGAAGCGAAAACACATGGAAAATCTGCTGGATTACCTGAGGAGTTGGTTTACGCAGTTCGCGGCGCAGGTAGGAAAGATAGGTGTTGGGAGATACCCAGAACCTCGGCGATATACCGGTAGGAAACACCGTAGGTATTGTGGATATAGGTGAGAAATGAGGGGATGTCGATGACGGGATTTTCAGGCGTGATTTTGTGAACAGTTTTGTTCACAAACTTTATGTCAGGTAAATTTTTATTTCTCTGACGAGGTTTTTTTGAGCCTGATTTACTGGTCGGGGTGAGAGGATTTGAACCTCCGACCACCTGAACCCCATTCAGGTGCGCTACCTGGCTGCGCTACACCCCGATTTCGCTATCCAGCACCACCATTGTCATATATTACAGGGTAACTAGTCAAGAGACAGGTTTTTTAAGAGAGGAACTCTCTTCTTCTATTTATATAGATTGCCACGTCGTCTGCCTAAGGCAGACTCCTCGCAATGACATTTCCTCCTTTATCAAATAACTAAAAGCCAGTTCTTTATATACCGAAAGATTGACATACCGACTCTGGATACCGACTTCCGTCGATATGGCATGTTTGGATAATATGGAAAACCTTCCCGTTTATTGCTAGAATCAATCTGTAAGCTATGTCGCAGATTAAAGAAAACGTTAAACGCATACTGGCTGAACTGCCGGAAGGGGTCGAACTGGTCGCCGCCGTGAAGTCGCGCCGACCTGACGAGATCCTTGAAGCGATCGAAGCCGGTGTAAAGTTCCTGGGAGAGAACTACCTCCAGGAAGCCGAGACGTCGTATGAGGTCATCGGCAACCGGGTGCAGTGGCACTTCATCGGCCACCTCCAGAAGAACAAGGTCAAGAAAGCCGTGCAGTTGTTCGACATGATAGAAACGGTGGACTCCCCGGAGATCGCCGCCCTGATAGACAGTCGCTGTCGGCAGGCAGGTAAAGTAATGCCGGTACTTATCGAGGTAAACAGCGGTAGAGAACCGCAGAAATCGGGAGTACTGCCGGAGGACACCGAACAGATAATACGTACAATAGCAGGATATGAAAACATCCGGATAAAGGGACTGATGACGATGGGTCCGGCCGCAGGAGATCCGGAAGACTCCCGACCGTACTTCGTCGAGACCAGGAAAGTCTTCGAGAGAATTAAGTCGCTCGATATTCCGGGAGTCGAAATGACCTGCCTCTCAATGGGAATGACGAATTCTTACCGGCTGGCTGTCGAAGAGGGTGCGAATATCGTAAGATTAGGGAGTATTATTTTCGGAGAGAGACCGTCAGGTTAAAAAAACAACTATGTAATTTCCGCGAAAGCGGGAATCTATCACACGGTCGTTTTTCCGGATTCCGGATCTAGTCCGGAATGACAAAAACGGTTAGAAAACAATCCGTCTCATCGGCAAGGAGTAAAACAAATGGCTGCGATAGTATCATTTATCGGAAAATCGAACTCGGGTAAAACTACTCTACTGGAGAAAGTTATCGGAGAACTTACCTCCAGAAAATACAGGATAGCCACCATCAAGCACACTGCCGAAGAAGCAACACTCGACACACCCGGCAAAGACACCTGGCGTCACCTTCGCGCCGGCAGCAAAGCCACCGCCATCGGCTCCGATAAAAGAATCGTCCTCATCAAGCCGGTGAAAAGGAAATCGACCGTTGAAGAAATGGCAAGATTACTCGGTGAGGACTACGACCTTATCATCACCGAGGGATTCAAGCAGGGACCTTATCCGAAAATAGAGGTCCACCGTAAAGAAATCGGTGCCCCGTTAACCGGTATAAAGAATGTAATCGCGATAGCTACTGACGAATCGCTGGAAACCGATGTCCGGCAGTTCTCGATCGACGATCACACGAGCATCGCCGATTTTATTGAAGACGAGTATATAAAACCACAGAGCGAACGACTGTCGCTTTACGTTAATGACGAACTGATGACTCTCAGCGCCTTCCCTCATCAAATCATCACCAATCTCCTCCTCGCCATCGCAACCTCCCTGAAAGGGGTTAACAGGATAAAGAACCTGAAGTTTTTTTACCGGAAATAGAGACCGGTTACCAGTGATATACCAAATAAGGAATTAGCCAGAGGTACGAAATGAATGAAACGATCCGATGGATGATGGAAGGCCCTCCCTGGGTGGAATACCGCACCCGCATCGACCTGCTGGAACAGCCGGAAGACGCACCGGAGGTAATCCGGGCACGGCAGGCCATGCTGGAAGATCCCCAGGTTAAAAGCCTGGTTGCCGAACTTGCCGTATGGCCGGGAAATCCGACTACCGGGGTCAGTCAGGCAGTCCATCCATTGCATAAACTCGTCTTCCTTGCAGATATCGGAATAACAACCGCCGATCCCGGAGTAGAGGAAATTATAAACAGGATCCTTGCCCACCGGTCTCCCGAAGGAGTCTTTACAGTAGCGTCAGGAAATAGCTGGAAATTATGCGATTTTCCCTCGGTCCTGTATGCCCTGGTAAAAATGGGAATGGAAGAAGAACCTCAGGTCCGGAAAATGATCGATTATATGACGGGATTCAGTTTCGAAAACGGCTGGCCCTGCGTGATGTCGAGGGAACTGGACTGGTTCGTAAAACCGGATGCTGATGATGATCCATGCCCTATTGTAAACGTAATCGCGCTCAAGACACTGGCAATACTGCCGGAATGGCGAAACAGTCAGGCAGCCCGTGACGGCGCTTTCACCCTCCTGGACCTGTGGGAGAAGCGCCGGAAACGCCGCCCTAACCTTTTCGGCATGGGGAAACGGTTCAGCCAGCTGAAAGCCCCCTTCGTCTGGTACGATATCCTCCATGTACTCGACGCGCTGACAGAGTTTTCATTCATCCAGGGTGACGCTCGACTCGTAGAAATGATAAACGTGGTCGGCGAAAAAGCCGACTCCGACCTGCGGTTCACCGTAGAATCGGTCTTGAACGGCTGGGAGGAATGGGAATTCGGCCAGGAAAGAGACCCGTCACGGTGGTTGACATTTCTGGTACACCGGATCTACAAACGGGCCGGTCTTGCTCTTGAATCACATCGGTAAACCGTTTATCATATACCGGTGACGAATATAAGTGAACCGATTCGATGGCTTTTGGAAAGCTCCCCCTGGGTAGAATACCGGACCCGTATCGACCTTCTGGAACAACCGGAAGATGCACCGGAGGTTGCCCGGGCAAGGCAGGCAATGCTGGAACACCCGCAGGTCAAGTCGATGATTACCGAACTTGCTGACTGGCCGGGTCACGCCCTGAAACGTCATAATGATGCCACTCACATGATCCCTAAGCTGGTTTTCCTGGCGGATATCGGGGTAAAAGCCGAAGATCAAGGCATGAACGAGGTTATTGAACGCATATCAGAGCACCGATCCGATGAAGGAGTATTCAAGATACTTGCAAACACACCGCGCAGCTTCGGCGGTTCCGGCGAGGACGAGTGGGTGTGGATGCTGTGCGATACACCATCGGTACTTTACGCCCTGATGAAAATAAAAGCAAACGCGGCACACTTACAGGACGCCATTGAACACCTGGCGGAGTACGGTCGGGACAACGGCTGGCCATGCGCGGTCTCCCCGGAAATGGGGAGATTCAAGGGGCCAGGACGAAGAGATGATCCCTGTCCTTATGCTACGCTTATTTCTTTGAAAGCCCTGAATGAGTTTCCGGAATGGCAAGGCAGTAATGTCGTTAATAGCGGTATCGACACAATGCTAACCTTATGGGAGCAGCGTAAGGAACGGCGCCCCTATCTCTTCGCGATGGGGACCGATTTCCGTAAATTGAAAGCACCGCTTATCTGGTACGATATTCTACACGTCCTGAATGTCCTGACACTATTCCCGCGGGCACTTGAATATCCTCGAATGAAAGAAATGCTTGACATCATAAGGGAAAAAGTCAATTCACAAAAACAACTTACTCCTGAATCGATATGGAAAGCCTGGAGTGAATGGGACTTCGGGCAGAAGAAAAAGCCGTCGCCCTGGATAAGCTTCCTGGTTTATAGAATACTGAAAAGAGTCGGGATACCCATTGAATAGGGGATTTATTCCGTTTATCATGAACTGGTGATGAACGAGCAGAATCCTAACCGTAAATACCTTGTCGAAGAATACCGCGTGCGCATCAACCGGGTGATCGACTATATCGAGAACAACATCGACCGTGTTATTACATTGAAAGAGCTGGCCGATGTCGCCACCTTCTCACCCTATCACTTTCACCGAATCTTCAGCGCAATGGTGGGTGAAACGCTGTATGGATTCATCCAGAGACTCCGCCTGGAGAAGGCTGCCGTCAAACTAGTGCAGAGTCCCAGGCAGTCGATCACGGAAATCGGCCTTGAATGCGGCTTTTCCAACTCATCGGCCTTCGCCCGTGCCTTCCGTGAAAAATACGGCATTACTGCCAGTCAGTGGCGCTCCGGCGGCTATAAAAATTACAGCAAGAACGGCACAACGGAAAGCAAGAATATTCAACTGCTTGGCAATATTCGGCAAGATTACCGGATAGCCCTCCAGTATAATCGGGATAAAACCGATTATTACTGGAGGATAGAAATGAAAGACGGATTACTGAAAACCGATGTCGAAGTAAAGGACATGCCGGAGATGACGATTGCCTACATACGGCATATTGGCCCATACCAGGGCAACTCCGAACTGTTCGGAACCTTGTTCAACAGGATGTTCAACTGGGCCGGTCCGAGAGGACTCCTGCAATTCCCAGAGACAAAGGTTATGGCGATCTACTATGACGACCCGGATATCACCGACGACAGCAAACTGCGACTCGACATCTGTATCACCGTACCGCCCGATACGGAGGTTGATGGTGAGGTTGGGAAATCGATTATCCCGGCTGGCAAGTACGCCATAGCCCATTTCGAGATAAATCCTGAGCAGTATGGTGACGCCTGGAACACGGTATACAGCGGCTGGCTGCCGCAGAGCGGCTACCAGCCGACCGACGGCCCTTGCTACGAACTCTACTCCGGCGACATGGCAAGCTATTCAGGGGATACACATAAGGTAGATATCTGCGTAGCCGTCAAACCGTTGTAATTAATCCACTATGCTGGATACCATTTCTTTGAAGTCCATGATGTCGCCGGTTATTTCAAAAGCTCCTTCGGTCTCAAATGGTATCGCCCCGTATATCAGACGGTCGGGCAGATCATCTGCTCTGTCCCATGCGATTGCTACCCAGTTCGCCACAGCCAGGACATGGCCTTCCATATTCCTCAGTTCCATCGGCCTGGTATAAAGGGCGATCACAGTGTGGTTGTCAGGTCTGATAGACCACGTTCTATGGGTTACAGCAAAATCGGTTGCTGTAACCGGTCCTCCCAGTCTCTCCATTATCGCTGCGATCAGGCGGCTGCTCCGTTCATACTCATCCGGTGTCATCAGAATGCCGCGATGAGCCACGGCAGAAGCCAGCGAAATAACCGCCGGGCCGGAGGCCCATGATTTTTGAACATATTCACCGGACAGCATCTTCTGTACCTCTGTCACCCCGGCTACTATCGCAGGAGGTCCACCTGGCGTTGGTGCGTGAACAGGGCTGTTGATATACGGTATAACAAGGCCTGCTACCTTTCCGTTTTTATCTATTACCACTGTGCCTGTATCCACCTCGGGACCTAAAAAAAGGTTGGATCGGAGTTGGAACCAAGGTGGTTCAACTATTGAGGGAGTGGAATTCACAGATTGTGAGACCAGCAGACCTTGCCAGTCATATCGCCAGGTCACCATCGATTCCTCTTTACTCGGTAACTCCCCGGTTGGGATCGGTTGTAGATTCATTGATCTTTGAGTTTTAAGAATGGCTAATCCCGAGCGGGGATCCACGGTTTCTATTGCAGCTTCATAGGTACGGTTGTCACTTGTTACAATCAAGATTGTGTCTGTGCTGTACTTTTCATAGTCGATCATTGCCAGAGCACGGGTTTCATCATCAAAGACAAACCCGCTGGAAGCCAGCTCGAATTCACCGGTTCTGAATGATATCATTTTGACCTGAATGATAGAATGGGACACCGAATCCGCAGAGTCCCCGCAGGAAAGCGTTACAGTCATGAGAGCTATAGCTGTTATGATAAGAAGTATCCTGATATATCGCATATTTATTATATGATAGCATATTTTATGGGTTTATGCGTAAGTGATCAATATATTCTTCAGGAACATCGTTAGTAAACCTGCAATGTTATTCTGGTCAGTATGAAGTGTTAGCTAACAGCAATTCGGTTAAATCCCACAGGGCGGTACCAGATTAACTACTACGTCCGCCTGAATTCCCTTTCAAGCTGGGCGTTTGTCAGGCGGATAATGGTCGGCCTGCCGTGAGGACAGGTGTTCGGAGCGGAGGTCTGTTCGAGTTGACGCAGCAGCTCCCGCATTTCTTCGTCGGTGAGAACCTGTCCGGCCTTGATCGCTCCGTGACAGGCAAAAGAAATACCAAGTTGCTCCCGCCAGTCGCTGCCTTTCCCGGCACCGACCGTATCCAACAGCTCCCGAAGGGTCGCCGACCAGTCTTTACCGTTCAGCATCGCCGGTACCGACCTGACAAGGTATGAACGGTCGCCGAACGGTTCGATGGAAAAACCGAATTCGGAAAGGTCAGCATAGCAGGTTTTCAATACTTCGTCCTGTCCGGGGGAAACTTCGAAGGTTACCGGTTCCAGCAGACCCTGCACTTCAACATTCCTGAGGATACTCTGCTCGCTAATCTTCTCGAAAAGGATCCTTTCGTGAGCGGCATGCTGGTCGATTATGTAAAGTCCGTCCGGTCCCTCGGCAATAATATACGTTCCGGAGACCTGCCCGACCGGTCGGAGAGCCGGAAGCAACTTTGAAGGAGTGAACTGCTCATCGGACAGAGGAGCCGGAGTAGTTTGGCTACGCGTGTGATGAACCGATGACGAAAGAGAGGTAAACAGGGATGGTTTCTGCCGCGAAGACCGTTTGTATTCCGGGGATACTTCCTCGATCACAGGCACCGGCGACTGCTGGAGTATCGCCTGCCGCACCGCTTTCTGAACAGCGCTGAAGACAGGACGGTCGTCCTTGAACTTGACTTCTGTCTTGGTCGGATGGATATTCACGTCCACGTCGCCCGGGGAAACGGTGATAGTAATGACCGATACCGGGTGCCTGCCCTGCATCAGCATTCCGTGGTAGGCTTCCTCGACCGCGTAGGAAAGAGTCCGACTGTTAATCCAGCGCCGGTTCACGAAAAAACTCATATAGTTACGGTTCGCCCGGTTGATATTCGGCGAACCGACCATCCCATCAACCCTTACCTGAGACTGCGTAGAATCGGTTTTCCACGTTTCTCCGGCTCCTTCCACTGGTATCATGCCACGGGCTGTTTCAGCCCCGTAGATTTCAAGTATAGCTTCGGAGAGGTTGCCCGTACCGGGTGTTCGCACATTTGTACGCCCGTCTACCGTCAGGGAAAATTTCACCCCGGGATAGGCCAGGGCGTACTGGCTGACCACGTTAGCGATATGACTGTTTTCGGTAGAAGTAGATTTCAGGAATTTCAGTCGCGCCGGCACGTTTCTTAACAGGTCGCGAATCGTGATAGTGGTCCCCTGCGAGCGACCCCGGCTGCCGGATTCTTCGGTAATTCCTTCTTTCATCGTCAGGTAACTGCCGGCCGTTTCACCTTCGGCACAGGTCACTACTTCTATCCTCGATACCGCCGCAATACTCGGAAGAGCTTCACCCCTGAATCCAAGGCTACCTATCGATTCAAGATCGGACGGATTAGTTACCTTGCTGGTGGCATGCCGCTGAAAGGCCAGTTCCAGTTCACCGGAGGGAATACCGATACCGTTATCGGTGACGCGTATCATCCCGATTCCTCCTCCGGAAGACTCTACTGAAATCTGGGTAGAACCGGCATCAAGTGAATTCTCCACAAGTTCCTTTACCACCGAAGCCGGTCTTTCGATTACTTCTCCGGCGGCAATCCGCGATATCATTTCATGGTCGAGAATCCTGATAGGCATAATCAATCCTTTTCCGAAAGCATACACGTTTCCGTGTAAGATGTCAAGGGGTATAATTATCTGTCATTCCGTACTTGATACGGAATCCAGGAAATGATTGCAATACTATATACCATGATTATACGAACCTTATCATCATCAAAAAATACTGGATTCCAGCTGGAGTTACCTCCGTACCAAAGTTGAGGATGGAATAAAAACTGGAACCAGGATGCCCTCCGGAATATTTACCTGCGGCAAAGAGGTAGCATCGGCTGTCATCCTTTCTCAGGAAAAGCCGTCTTCAATACCCGCAAAGCTCTCAAGGTGACCCACTTGCTCGGTTGCCCTTTCTTTTCTGGTTGTATGTCCACGTATTCCTTGTAGGTGATATAAAGTCTCAGGGAGTTCTGGTACCAATAGAAGACTTTCTTTTCTTGTGTGTCCGCTAACTCCTTGTAGGTATGTCCCAGCAGCCAGCGTCCTTGTTGGTTTTGCTTACTGATGACCAGATCTAACGCGTTGGCTAACTTAGGATTCTCGGCTTGCCCCAGTGCTGCCAGGATCTCCAGGTTCTGAAGCATATCGGCGGTGGTGCCGAGGGGATATCGGAACTTGAACCAATTCGTGCTGGGCCTGTTACCCCTGCCAAAGGGGTAGTCGGCGACCGCCGGGTCGTGACTCAGGAGAAAATCCACACCCAGTTTGATAGCCTTATTCATATTCGTGGTCCGCTTCGCCGGTGGCACTTTGTTCAGGGCGATCATCGCCTTGATTGCTCCCCAGGCACATGGCAGATTACCATTGGCAGAACAGGTGAATGGAGGAGGTGAATTCCCGGACTTATCGTGACCTTTACTCATGTCACGTTCCGAAACATCGGTTACTCCTTCTCCGGTAATTGTCTGCGCCAGCAATTCCATTGCCCTCTGCAAACGCCGGTCGTTAAGCCAGCCGAAGTCTATCAAAGCCGCCCCTATATTACCCGTGTTGCAATAGTTGAAAGAAGGCGCGTCTTTCAATGACAGACCACCCATGAGACAACCGTTGCTGTCGATGTATCGGGAGAGAAGGAACTCGCAGCTGGTACGAATGCGTGGATCAGCTCCGTCCGCACCCAGTTGTGCCATGAAAACGATAGCCGGCAAGGTCCCGGAGTACTTGGGTCGCTTTCCCCAATATCCTTCCGGCTGCTGGGCTGCCAGGATTACCGGAACCGGACCGCTTGTCATGACAGCCGATTTAGCGGCTTTTACTTCATTATCGTTCTCGTCCCGGCCAAGGATATCACGCAAGGCATAATATCGAACAGCCGGTCGACTCCTGTCATTCTCCAGCAGCCATGGGATCGGGTCTCCATTCAGTTTATCTTTCCAGTTTGCCATAGTGAAACAATCCCTTATCGAACTCAAACAACCTCAGTATATATAAGGGCTATAAATTGTCAACCCGTAATGAATATATCTACCTTATTGGCAGGCATATTCTTGATATAGAAATACAATGTAACATAATTTCTGCACTTCCCTTACCAAGGGAAAGGGCTGAAAGTCCGCCGCAGTTCGTTCGAGCCAAGCGCAGGCAGACTTGTCCGCTAGAGCTTTAGCGCAGGCGGATAACGGAAGAGAGATGGATTTATAATACTTTTGAGAGTAAGAAGGATCAATTAAATAAAACAGAAATGAAAAAAGCGAACAGAATATAGATTAATCCGTCTTTTCGAGGTTGGCAAAACTGAGAAGCAGCTTCTTGACAGCACCATTGAAAGCAATGATTATTTCGGCGTCGTTTTTTACCGGCTGGCAACTCACCACCACTCCCTTGCCGAACTGGGCATGATAGACATGATCACCTGCCTGGTATTCACTCGCGACAGCTGTCGGTGTCGACATCGTCGTCGGTCTATTCCAGTCCTGAATCGACGGGAATATGTCATTCTCACTCCCGTCTTTCCAGTCGCCGGTCGATATCAGGTGTTTGGGAATATCGTTGAGAAAGCGTGACGGCTCGCTGACCTGACTCCTGCCCATAAGGCTGCGACGGAACGCTCTTACCAGATAGACAAGCTGCTTTGCCCGGGTCACACCCACGTAGCACAACCTGCGTTCTTCCTCCATCTGTACCGGATCATCAAATGTCCTGAAATGCGGAAGCAGTCCATCTTCCATTCCTGCGATAAACACCACCGGAAATTCCAGGCCTTTGGCCTGGTGTAACGTTATTAAAGTAACCGCCGAAATCCCCTCGTCGAGTCCGTCGACATCCGAAACCAGCGTCACTTCTTCGAGGAAAGCCGCCAGAGACTCCTGGGGTGAGAGATCACCATGATCCTTCTGAGCTACCGAACGAAGTTCAAGGATGTTCTCCCATCGTTCCTGACCGTCGCCGTTAGCCTCGTTCAGTATATATCCCTTGTATCCGGAACGTTCGACGACAAGGTCGAATAACTCGGCCAGCTTCAACTCTTTACTCTGGGATATCAACTCCTCCATCAACTCCGAAAACGTCTTGAGTACCCGGCTGATATGAGAATTAAATGGCGACTTCAAATCATCGGTTGATTCACCGTTCATAAGTTTCAATGCCTGGAACTGTGACACCCCCATCGATTTAGCCCAGGCTGCCAGTTTCAACTGGGTCTGCTGGCCGATGCCCCTCTGGGGAATGTTGATAACTCTCATAAGGCTGACACTGTCATGAGGATTTTGTATCAGTCTCAGGTAAGCAATAATATCCTTGACTTCCCGCCTTTCGTAAAATCGGGTTCCTGCCACCAGCTTGTAGGGCATGCCGTAACGGACAAAGGCTTCTTCGAGAACACGCGACTGGGCGTTGGTTCGATACATTACGGCGCAGTTACCGAGGCTGTGTTCACCCTGCTCCACCAGTCGTTCTATCTCGCTGACAACGAACTGGGCTTCTTCCTGTTCGGTGTAGGTTTCCACCACTACCGCAGAGGTACCCTCATCGTTCTGCGTCCAGAGATTGACCGGCTTTCGCTGCTGATTTGCTGAAATGATACAAGACGCCGTTTCGAGGATCGTCTTGGTTGATCGGTAATTTTCTTCCAGCATTACCAGCTTGGCATCAGGGTAATCTTTTTCGAAATTAAGTATGTTACGGACGTCGGCGAATCGCCACGAGTATATAGACTGATCGGGATCACCGACCACGCAGATATTCCGGTACTTGCCGCCGATCTGCTTGATAAGTTCATACTGGACAATGTTAGTATCCTGGAATTCGTCCACCATCAGGTGAATGTATCTCGACTGGTAACGCGCCAGGATATCGGGATGATCGCGGAAAAGCAGTACTGTCTTCATCAGCAGGTCGTCGAAGTCAAGAGCATTACTCTCTTCGAGCATACGCTGGTAGTTCTCGTAAACACGGCTGACCACCTCGTCGAAATAATTCCGTTCGGTTTTGACAAACTCCGCGGGAGAAAGCATCCGGCTTTTTGCTGAAGATATTGCTGATAGTATCGCTCCGGGCGCGTACTGTTTTGGATCGAAATCGGCTTCCTGGATACTGCGTTTGACCACCGAAATCTGGTCTTCACGATCGTATATAACAAACTGGGGATTTATATTCGCAACGCTTCCACTGCTGCGAAGGATACGAACACATATAGCATGAAACGTACCGAGAGTAAGATCCTGCACCGAACCGCTTATCAGATTGGTAAGTCGCTCTACCATCTCCCTGGCGGCCTTGTTTGTGAACGTAACCGCCATGATACTGCGGGGACTTACTCCGCACGTTTTTATCAGATAAGCTATACGGTGAGTAATTACTCTGGTCTTGCCGCTGCCGGGACCGGCTAATATGAGTACCGGTCCACTGATTGCCTCTGCGGCTTCTCTCTGAGCCGGGTTAAGGTTCGCAAGAATATCCATTCCTATCTATTATAGCACCCTACCAAGACCGGGTTAAAGTTTTTACCTTATGTAATCAATACCGATTTCGGCGATGCTTCCTATTGACAAAAAAACAGGAAAGTATTATATATAGGTTCTCTAGGTATAATAAATCACTCATATCCTGTCACTTTATAGAATATACGAGGAACTCGTATTTATGGACATGATTATTGCGGTTATTACGGGATATTTATTAGGTTCCATTCCGTCCGCATATATTGCCAGCCGGCTGAAGAAAGGTGTGGATATCCGGAAAGTTGGCGGCGGTAATATGGGTGCTCTCAATGTCATAAGGGAGACAGGATGGTCAGTCGGCTATATTGTCTTGTTTGCCGATATGGGTAAAGGTATGCTGGCTGTATTGATAGCCAGGTGGATGGATCTTCCTCTCCCATGGATACTGACCGCTGGTTTCGCCGCAGTTGCAGGTCACAACTGGCCTGTTTTTCTGAAATTCAAGGGAGGTAAAGGCGGGGCTACTGTCATGGGAGTACTGCTGGCACTTGTACCGCTGGAATTCCTGTCCGGGTTCGTCATCACAGCTATAGTCGTGATTATTACCAGTAACCCGGCGTTAGGCATGGGAATCGGTGTTGCATTCGTACCGTTGTTTATCTGGTGGTACAACGGCTCAGGCCTGCTTATCGGTTATTCATTATTACTGGCGCTTTTCGTGGCTGCCAGATTCATCATCTCAGGATTAAGGAAAGTTCCCGAAGGTACCGATATTAAGAAAGGCCTTATTTTCAGCAGGGACTATCACTTCTGGCAGGTGAAAAAGGACCGGTAGTAATCTTTATTATCAATATGCGACAGACCCTTAAAACGGCGGCAGCGGTGCCGTCTGTGTCTTGTGACCGCTTTTCGTAATCATCGACTCTATTCTCTGCCTGACATCAGCATCGGTTTCACCGGTAAGCAGGAAGGAATCGAGCTGGTCGTACGTAAACCCAAGATCACCCTCGTCGGTCTGCCCTTCCCATAATCCGGCCGACGGTGGTTTTTCGATAATTTCCCGCGGCACTCCCAGGTATTCGGCCAGGTCCCTGACCTGTGCTTTGACTAGGTTACCCAGTGGAAGAATATCAACTCCGCCGTCGCCGTACTTGGTAAAGTAACCGATTGCCAGTTCACTTCGGTTGCTGGAACCGATCACCATGTATCTGAGCTGATTGGCAAAATGATACCAGGTCACCATCCTTAACCTGGCCTTCAGGTTAGCCCTGGCAAGTCGAGCGGCAACTTCATCAACGGGATTATCAGGTAATAAGCCCGACAATGTATCGAAGGCAGTATCAAGAACTACTTTCTGTGTAACTATACCAAACTTTTCGGCGACCGCTCGTGCATGCTCCTCGTCTTGCGGAATGCTATAACAGGGGTTGAGAATTCCTAGTACGTTATCCCCTACAGCATGTTTCGAGAGCACCGCCACCACCGAAGAATCGATACCACCACTCATGCCGAACACGGTACCGCGACATCCGGCTTCCTTCACTTTGGTCGCGATCCACGAACTCAGTTTTTCAGCGAGTGTTTCAATCTCCATCTCATGTTCTCCATTTGTCCGACGGGATTTTTCAGTAGTATACTACCCTACAGTCAGCACGGTCAAAGGTAAAAGAGTGACGAAAGCCGATCTTGTACTGAAAAACGGAAATATAATCACCCTTGATCCTGATAATCCTGAAGCCGACATTATCGGAATAAAGGATGACAGGATACTATTCGCAGGTAGTGCCGAAGACCTGGGTTCGATCACCGGTCCGGATACGAAAGTGATCGACTGTGAAGGCAAAACGGTTATCCCCGGCTTCAACGACGCCCATTGCCATATATTCTCCTTTCTTCGCAAGTTGATAAGTGTCGACCTTTCGGAAAGGTCGGTACGGTCGATAGACGACATCAAGGCCGCGATAAAACATAAAGCGGATGACACACCCGAGGGAGAATGGATATCAGGTACCGACTATAACGATTTCTACCTCACTGAAAAACGGCATCCGAATCGTAGAGAACTCGATGAAGTCGCCCCGAACCATCCGGTAGTCCTGTCTCATCGTTCTCTCCACGCCTGTGTTCTTAACAGCAAAGCGCTCTCACTTGCCGGTATCACCCGTGAAACCGAGGAACCGCAGGGAGGATACATCGAACGAGAACTCGATACCGGAGAACCAAGCGGTCTCCTGATCGATATGCTTGGCTATATCAGGGAAGAGGTGATGCCGTCGATCTCGGAAACAGAATTGGAAAAGGCGATAAGTCTTGCCAGTGATCATTATCTGTCGAACGGGATCACCTCGCTTCAGGACGCCACCGTGGTCAATGACTACGCCCGGTGGCAGAGATTTCACCGGTTCAAGGAAAAACAAGTACTGAAATCACGACTTTACTACATGCCGGGAGTGGATCACCTTGATGAATTTACAGAAGCCGGTATATCCTTCGGTTCCGGTGATAATCACCTGAAAATCGGCCACGTGAAGATTACGCCCTCTGAAACAAGGGAAAATGGAATCCATCCTGTCCAGCCCGAACTGAATCAAATGGTACTTGATATCCATAAATCAGGATTCCGGGCAGCCGTTCACGCCATCCGGTATGAAACGGTGGAAGCAGCAGTAAATGCGATAGAGTTCGCACTCGGACAACTTCCACGGGATGATCACCGTCACCGGATAGAGCACTGTTCGGAGTGTCCGCCGCACCTGCTTGAACGCATTAAAAAATTCGGCATTATGGTAGTCACCCAGCCCCCATTTCTCTACTACAGCGGCGAACGGTACCTGGCTACCGTACCGTCCGACCGACAGCCCTGGCTTTACCGGATAAAGGCATTAATGGAAGCGGGCATACCGGTCGCCGGAAGTTCTGATTCACCGATAGTCGACGATAATCCCCTTGTCGGTATATACGCCGCGGTAAACCGGCTGGCACAGTCCGGGCAGGCAGTCCTTCCGGAAGAAAAGATCTCCGTTAAAAAAGCACTGGAAATGTATACCCGTAATGCAGCCTGTGCGTCCTTTGAAGAAAAAGAAAAAGGAACGATAAGCGAAGGCAAGCTGGCCGACCTGGTTCTTCTCAGTGACGACCCGACAGCCCTCCCTCCCGAACAACTAAAAGACATCACGGTTGATATGACGATAATAGGCGGTGAAGTGGTCTGGGAACGATAAATGCGTTCGCTTTTTTCAACATCTAGTGACTAACCGTGATTATATGTAGTGAAGAACGTATATATAACAATGAGTGAAGAGGATGTAGGTTACCCTCTTCACTCAAATGGATGCTAGAGATGAAAGGATGGTATCATCGATTCTATTAGAACAAGATTTGTCACTCGAAGAGATATATTTCCTCTCGTAACTACGAATCAAAGGAAACATTACCTGAAATAGTACCTTCCCATACACCGGGATCCGTTTCTGTGACCATGAAGACCAGGGTGCCTTGTATACCTGCAAGTTCATCCGTACCGGAGATGATGGTTTGTTCCACTCTAAAGTCACCATTTCCCAGGCATTGATGATTGACATAAGCGGTGAACGTTCCTTCTTTACCCAGTACTGTCCCTGTGAAAGTCTTGATACCTACACGTTTGATGGTATTCGAGCATGGAGAAAATCCACAATATAGATTTTCTTGGGCAGTACCAACAAGACCTCCATCGTAGGTACTTGTGTAGGAAAAACAAACCGTCATCATATAACTGCTATAATAATCATTGATACATTCGGCTTTCGTTAGCGTAACTACGTATTTTCCACTTACCTCGGTACTAGAGTCGGCGTTTGCGACACCCGCTGGTATAATTGTTGTCAGTGCTAAGACCATTACCAGAAATGTTATATATAGTTTTTTCAATTTTCTTCTCCCTTTTTCTTTTTTATCAAAATTACGATCTATTCTATTGTCCTTTTCCCATATATATTTCCTCCTTTTACGTTATTTTTTTCTGTCTAATCCCAACATATCAGATATAAATTTACGTTCAACAAGCGTGGTGGTAGCTGCCATCCAGCACTGCGGTTAGCTTATCTGCTGGATTCACTTGAAAATTAAGTAGAATTGTTTTATATTTGGGTGACTTGCACGTAACGATTCTTGTATATGACACGACTCGATGAGGAATGCCCTGGAAATGGCAAAACGGACTGGAGCGTTAACCACTTTCGGGCGTGATTTGGATTCTTTGCTTAAACAGGCAGGGATATCCTCACTCCGTGAATACGCTGATACCTGCGGAGTAAATTACAAATACCTTTCCCAACTTCGTACGAATTCGGAACGTCGTCCAGGTGGTCTTTACGTGGATATTCTCAAACCTTTTGCACGCCTGAAGATCCTGGACTGCACCGAAAGCCACCGACTTTCCTCAAGACACCGCGGTAAGCATTTGTC
>JAFGCW010000004.1 GCA_016932435.1 Dehalococcoidales bacterium
CATCAAGGCTGGTCAACTCATAGCAAAGATGGTCTTCATTCATGGTTAATAACAGTATCAAATCTCTTATTTTCTCTGTGCTGTCCATTTTTATACCACCGTTTTCATTACTCTACTTACAATAGCACACAAGATATTAAAAACAGCTTAAAAACGACAGTAATGTATTAAAGAAATATTACAAAAGACTTACAAATTGCTACATATGGACTGTGTGGTTATCCTTTTGTCTCAATAATAATCAGGCACAACAGGTGTATTATTAAAGGGTAAAACATATATCTCACATTCGCTACAGGTAATTAAGAGCGTTCGAATAAGATTTTTTCACAGACCATGTAATAGTTAAAAATACCGGTATATAATTGAGTCAATTACGCAGTATGGATATAAATAGAGATAATCCAATCAGTTTTTTAGCTTGAAATTCCTTCACCGGATGTAGTATTTTACTTATATTCAATGATATACAGGAGAACTGAAAAATGGAGCATGCAGCACTAACTTGTATTCAGTGTGGTCATGTCTGGCATCCGCATTATCCTCATCGAAAACCGAGAATCTGTCCGAATTGTAAATCTCAGCACTGGGAAAAGCCTAAAGAAATACAAACCCCACCCGTTGTTGAAGTCATTGATCCGCCAACGGCTATACCCAGTGAGCCGGGAATATCTAATGAAGAACTGATCGAAGAGATAAAAGATTTAAGAAAACAGATAGAGTTATTGAAAAAGAAAATGGAAGAGATAGAAAAACTGTGTAATTCCGGTTTATATATCAAGACGCTTTAGCAAATGAATAACAGGAACCATCGAGGATATTTTCTTACCTCATGCATTACAAACCAAACTTGAATTCCGCATATTCAGCCTAGTCGACAACAGCAGATATAACTATCGAGAAATCAAACCGATGTATTTATAAAATCCGGATTTACTACGAAAACCATTAATCTGATCTACCTTATGCTTCCTAACCTGTAAAATTGGTGAATGATATTATCTGTGATAGAATATTGCTGTGGAATTTCCTAAGCGTTCATGTATAGATTGTGCCCATATTTGCATGTTAAGAGGGACTCTTACCATGTCAGAACGTACAGAGATCTTCCAAAAAGAACCAATAGGGATTGCCAGGCTGATCTACCTTAAGTGCGCGAAAGAAAAATTCTCCCCATCTTCTTTTACTCATGACAGTTATGACGAAATCTATGATAGAATCACCAGACCTACAAGGTGTTTAAGGTTTCTAAAATACGGAATATCCAGGAACATTTTTTTACAGATAATAAAGAGAAAAGAGCGAAACCAGGTCCAGAATATGAGGGACAAATCTGGTGCCGAGGGAGAGATTTGAACTCTCACGGGCTCTCGCCCACTACCCCCTCAAGATAGCGTGTCTACCGATTCCACCACCTCGGCATTATGGCAGGAGTGGAAGGATTCGAACCCTCGACCGGCGGTTTTGGAGACCGCTGCTCTACCAGACTGAGCTACACTCCTATCATTCGCAGGATTTTAGGGTTTTGACGTTCATCTGCCGTTCATAGTTTCCCTGCCAACAGCAGCGTCATCGTGTCCTCCCGCACCCCAGCTATTATATGAGAATACATATTTGTTGTAAAGTCCGTTGAGATATCCATATGCTTGACTCATCGAAACACGCCGGATCTCTTTCCAGGCATACGAAAAGCGAATGCATATCATTTGAGTTCATTGTATCAGTGCAAAGGAAGGATTTTTTTAAACGCTGGTTTTCCCTCTATGAATCAAACCATTGAGAATAACTCTCACTAACGCAATAATCTCCCATTACAACCTGGACAATTAATCTTGTGTGGTTACCCGCAGGAGGCGGCTGGATAATCAGGGTAGTGCTTGATTCCACACCCGGTTCCAAATCAATAGCGTTACTTTTTTGAGCATTCCAGATTTGATTGTTCCCGGCATCAAATCCTGTATATACATAAATACCATCTGCGGTTGCTGATCCAAGATTGGTAATGGTAACGATCAACTCTGTAAAATATACTTTATTTTCCGCAGACCACTCATGAGTAATAACAGGTGTGGGTATCATCGGGAATATAAAGGCAGACACATTCCTGTAAACATTGGGCAATTCTCCTATTCCCCAACCGGAATTAGTAATCTCGATATAGAAGTATTTTTCACCATCATATTCCCAATAGGTAGCGTGAAGGGTATCTCCACCCAATACGCCGACCGCACAGTAGTCGGATAACTCTATCAGGACAACACCGTATTCCAGGCTGCGAAGTATCGAAGCCAGTAATATCGATGTATCTTCGCAATCTCCGCCTTTATTAAAAAGTGTTTCTATAGGATATCTTGGATACTCATCATACGTAGAAGTTACCGAATCATTGGTGTACTCAAGATTTTGAACAAATGCGGTAGCGAACTCGACAGTCTGAAATTCATCATATCCTTTTAATTCGGCTGCTTGTTTGATTTTGGTACTCAAGGAATCTATATATTCGTCGTCATATGGATGGGTGATATACACCGAATAATCCATCGTCGGAGACCGGGGGATTGACCGGTATAATTCATAGATAGATCGCGGAATATCCAACTCCCAGGTCCAGTCGCTATTGCCATATACCCAGGTATATGTAGTAGTGACTATCTCCTCGGATAGCGGTAATTCACTAATTTCCTCTGGCAGTTCAAGAGTTTGATGCACCGCTGGAGATGAAAGTTCGGAAGAAGTTGTCTCTGATGGTGATGTTTCATTAATGACGGAAGGAGAGGTATCCGGCATTGAAAGAGAGATGGAATCATCATCGTATAGACCGGGGAAAAGGTAAGGGGATAAGTAATAAATGAAAAAACCGAGAGCTCCGACGAGTAGTAAGATGACAAGCTGTCCGATTACACTATGACCTTTACTTTTCTTTATATCTTTCGAAGTCAATCCAGGTACCTATATGAAATCCATCATGTCATCTAATAGCGGATGATTACACTTCAAGCATATACTCGGTCATCCAATCTTCGACCAGATCAGAAATGACCTCTTCATCTTCAAAGGATAGATATTGCGGAACATCATCTTTCTTTTCATTGATATAATGATGATAACCACACTGCAAGCAATCTTCGTAATAACCATCCTCATCTTGAAGTAAATTTAGATCACCCGAACATCTTGGACATCCTTTAAGTATCCACCTAGTCATGATTCACCCTCAAACTTATATTTTAATAAGTAGAAATTAACACACAAGAATAAAGCGTAGAATAAAGAACATAAATATCGTGTAAACTATTTATAAATTTTTCATAATGAATATTTTGATTGTAACTGGCCAAACTACCTGCTGCCTATACGAATGATAGCAACATAACCTGTTTTCTCTAAACTTGACATCTCTTCAACCTGACGATAGACTATACACACTCAATAAATATAAGTATGTATAGACTAAGGTACCTACTTAGTAAACAGAGGATGTGATATGGCTTTCACTAAAGACATTATAGAAAGAGCATGGGATCTATCCAAAGGTCAATGTCAATGCGAACGAAGCTTTCATGACCATGGAGGCAGATGCCCAAAACAGTTGCTTTGGGAACATCGCGGCGATCATGATAAGGCAACCGGCTGGGAGGCTCATAGTAAAAGCAGCGCCTTCCGTGGGCTGAGCGACTGCGAGATTCTCTGCCTTGAGTGCTATGATAGCATCTGGTGAATGAAGGCAGAGTTTTTTCAAAGACATGTGAATCAGTTTAACGAAACTTTAACCTTCGGTTTAGTCACTCGTCAGATAAAACCTGTGTGCATTATGACAACTTAGCAGAATCTGCTATCGTATTTGTCTTATTTCTGAAGATTGTAAACTTCGCCACGACGGGCAGAAATAACCCGCCGTCAGCGTGTACGTGATGAAAGACTTTTGCTCCAACGGTTGTACCGTATCTAATTATTCTGTTTCTATCCCTGATATTTTCGAGCCACGTCACCGGGCACAATGAAGTGTGCACCCATCATCGCCATCATCCGGTCTTCGCTTTTTTCACAGACACTTTTTAAGTTCAGGAGTACTTTGCCTGCTACCGTCTCATCCCAGAACCATTCTGTTAGCTTCTGACTCGATATTCCGGACTGTCCCGGCTGGGCAGTTATGCCTTCAACGTAGTACGATCTCAAATCTTCGACGGCCAGCTTGAGTGTATAGGGAAGAGAAATATCATCCCTGGGATTTTCAGGTTCCTCACCCTTGACGAATGAATAAATAAAATCACCGATTTTATCGATATCCAATCCGCTTACACCTACCGTAGTGCGGTTTCTCTTGCTTACCGCCATATCATACCAGGAACGCATCCCTGAAATTTCCATGTTCAGGGCTTTCAGCTGGCTGTCGGCTTCACCCATCTCTTTATAATAGTCCGAATAATTGACTGGACAGGCGAGGACAACCTCGACATCCGATTCCGGTTCGTCATCGGGAAAATCCTCGAGAACAGGACCGGACGGTCTGTCGAATAGGCTTAATAAATCCATCAACACCCTTCTCTGGAAATCAGGATTATCCGGAGCGCCAAGTGGGTGACCAAGTTCGAATGGTACCCATAAAGCCCTCGGAGGTTTTATCTTTTCGGTATGTGGTCGTATCAGGCTGATACTTGCTGTCGGTATTCCGTTTTCCTCGATAAAGTGACCGATTGCGCCGACGGCGCTGGTACAGCCCGGTCATACCGGCGTCAGGATTACCGCGTTTATATTATCTTTTTTTAGGAGACTGCCAACTTCTTTCATCGGCGCTTCGAACTCGGAACCCTGGTGGGCGCTACTGACCGAATAATGAAAATCCGCCAGGCTGCCGATTATACCTTCGTCAACCAGTTCTCTCAGCCTGTCGATTGGGAAAACGACATTACAGTCTCGTTGAAATCCGCTGCGGTCGAAACTTGCCGCACCGTGAGACATGACCAGGTCGTTGACACCGACATTACCCGGAATGACTCTATAAAAATCATCGGGACTGATGGTGAAAGGACGGTCGTTTCTGCAGTGCACCCCGGAAGTCGTGACTATTGCCACCCGCCTTTCATTCAGCGGAGGTCCACCGACAAAAGGATTAGAGTCGAATTCGGGACAGGGCAGGCTGAGAAGTAGTTCTCTTTCTTTCTCACTCACTTTTTCGAGTCTGACCATGTGTCATCCTCCTTGTTCTCATTAATCAACCGGGTCTCAACCAGTGTGCCTTTTTCGGCTAGACGGTTGGGACCCGGTTTGTTTCCTCCAGTATTGTAACAAATAGTATGGATTAAGGCTTTATCAATACTTTCATTCCCTTGCCGGCAAGAAGATCACGGAAAGCCTGGTCTATCTCCTCGATCGGTCTGATGGATATCAGAGGTTCCAGGTCGAGTTCGTTCAGGAGATTTATAGATCTCGGGAATGAGTACGGAGAGATGAATACACCTTTAATGGTTAGTTCCTTGATATACATGTCCGAAGGCGGAACGCCAACTTCTACCCCGGTAGGATACATTGCCGCCCAGACGACTGTTGCACCGCGCCCGGCGATTTCGATACACTGCTTGGCAACGGCGATTTTACCGCTGGCATCGATAACACGATCGAATCCACGGCCTTCGGTCATTTTTTCCTTAACTTCCTCAATATTTTCATTCAAAGGGTCGATTGTTACCGTCGCTCCAAGTTGCTCCGCCAGTTTCCTTCGGCTTTCCACCGGCTCTGACATGAGTATCTTGGCCGCTCCGGCAATTTTCGCCACCTCGAGTATCAGCATGCCTATCGGACCGCCGCCCATAATAGCCAGAGTACAACCCGGATGGATATCGGCAATATCTACCGTGTGAACGGCAACCGTCACCGGTTCGAGTAAAGCCCCTACCTCCAGGCTAACATCATCCGGCAGCTTGTACACAGCGTTGGGATGATACATGGCATATTCCGCATACGATCCAGATGCCGGAATTATCCTTTCGCAGAAGTGCTCCTGCATGTTCCGGCAATAATAGCAGGTACCGCAGGGAGTACGGAAGTTCATTCCTACTCTGTCACCTACCTCGATTCCCTGGACATTCGGACCAACCGCTACGACGGTTCCGGAAGCTTCATGGCCGCCGATCCTCGGCCCCATGGGACCACCACCCGGAGGTTTCCCGAACACGGACGGTCGGGAAGTATAATCAGGATCCAGGCTATGCAGCTCGCTGCCGCAGATGCCGCAATACGCTATCTTTACTTTAACCTGATCCGGTCCCGGTTCCGGCGGTTCGGGCATGTCACGGACTTCCAGGCCGCCACCTTCTACCATTACAGCTGCTTTCATTACTTAAATACCTCCAATTGTATTTCTACTTTCTTTAACAACTTATTTCCAGGGCATAACGACACCCTTGATATAGCCGGGTGTCCTGCCGAGGTTATCATTAAATGCTTCGTTCATCTCATCCAGAGAATAGGTATGAGTAACAAGCTTGTCCATTGGGAAAATACCTTTTTCTATCGCCCATAAAGCTCGGGTCAGTTCGCTCTGGAAATCGGTAGACATACCGATACCCTGGGGGCTGTAAATTATCGGCGATTTAATCCATGACTGGAGTTCATAGGTATCCGGTGCCTGGTGCCAGCCTACAGCAATTATCTTGCCACGGTTGGTTTTCAGGACATCGCCCACCATCTTCA
Organism: Dehalococcoidales bacterium; assembly: GCA_016932435.1. The sequence continues at coordinate 6,691 of JAFGCW010000004.1, forward strand.
TCGTCGGCGGGTGGCCTACCACCTCGATGGATATATCCACACCCCTGCCGCCAGTTAACTCCATTACTTTTTCGACAACATTTTCCTTGCTGGGATTGATAGTTACGGTAGCGCCCAGTTCTTTCGCCAGGTCGAGTCTCCAGTCTTCAAGATCGGCAACGATATATTCCTTCAGGAGAGGGCTGGCAACCGCAGCGATTACACCCAGCCCCATAAATCCGGCGCCTGCCTGGAATATAGTATCACCGAATTCAGGTTGAGTAGTCCTGGCAATAGAGGTAAGACACATCATCGGTTCGCCTATGGCGTGCTCGATAGGTATTCCATCGGGAATCTTATCAACGATTACTCCATGCCCACGCATAGTCTTGTCATTCGGCTCACACACCTCATATTCGGCAAAGCAACCGCCACCAAAAATTCCGGTGACTCTGTCACCAACCTTGAATTCCTTAATATTTTTACCTACTTCAACAACAGTACCGGCTGGTTCATGACCTACCCTTCTCGGCAAGGGCATGCGTTTCTTGACTTCTTCGCTGTAGGAATTCAGGTATCCTGCCATATCACTGGTGCATACGCCACAGGCTTCTATCTTCACCAGCATCTGGTCGTCATTGATCTTGGGAGTTTCAACCTCCCTGATTTCAATTTTCTTTGTGTCAACGATAAACGCTGCTTTCATAATAACCCTCCTTTATCCTGTTAATATGTGTTTTATTATCGGACTGCCTGTAATATAAAATTTACTATTTATATTGTCAAATAATTTATTAGAATCTCCCCCCATAAGTTATTGACATTGGGTATGCCTGTCATTAGAATCTTACATACATTCAGAGAATACTTGACCGGAATTAGTGATGTCCTGAAATAAAAAGGAGGAAAAATGGACCTTGGATTAAAAGATAAGGTAGCCCTGGTAACCGGCGCAGGCAGCCAGATCGGTTTCGGCAGAGCGATAGCCGTAACTCTGGCTAAAGAAGGCTGCAACATCATATCTGCTGACATGGACATTGAAGGCGCAAAAAAAACAGCCGAAGAAGTAAAAGGACTGGGCGTCAAAGCTATCGCCGTGAAGGTGGATATCAGCAAGAATGACGAAGTACAGGAGATGGTAAAGGCGTCGATAGCGGAGTTCGGTAAGATAGATATCCTGGTAAATAACGCCGGTACTCCCGGAGGAGGTGCCCCGAATACTGAAGAACAGTGGGATATTACGGTAAATGTTAACTTCAAGGGGACATGGTATGTTACCAATGCGGTAGCCCCTTATATGGTCGAACAGAAAAGCGGCAAGATAGTTAACTTCTCTTCAGCGGTCTCCCGCAGTGGTATCGGTGGTCTTTACGCCGCCGCCAAGGAAGCGGTTATCGGCTTGACCAAGGCCTGGGCAAGACAATTCGGTCCGCAGGGAATCAATGTAAACGCAATCGCTCCCGGAATGGGTGATACTAACTTCCAGGTGCTGGCGCATGCGACCCCAGAACAGCAGGAGATGTTTATCAACAGCGTGCCGATGCGCAGGCTTACCACGCAGCAGGATATTGCCAATACCGTCGTCTTCCTTGTCTCCGATATCTCGAGTGATATTACCGGCCAGACGATAGAGGTTGACGGCGGCGACTTCATGATCTAAACAGATTACGAGTTATTATTTCTTAAGGAGGAAATAATGGATTACGGGTTAGAGGACAAGGTAGCGGTAGTCACCGGAGCCGGCAGCCAGATTGGATTCGGCAAAGCAATTGCGGTGACACTGGCAAAAGAAGGCTGCAGTGTGGTCGCCTGCGACATCGACCTGGAAGGAGCGGAGCAGACGGCTGCTGAGATAGAAGCATCCGGCGGAAAAGCGATGGCTGCAAAGACCGATGTTACAAACGGTGACGAGGTAAACGACCTGGTAAAAGCCACTATCGAGAAATACGGGAAGATAGATATCATGGTTGCCAATGCCGGGCACGCGTTCGCCAGCGGGCCGTTCGCTGACCAGAAAGAGGAAGACTGGGACAAGGACATCGCTTTAAATTTGAAAGGCGTCATGCTCTGTGCCAGGGCTGCTTTGCCGAATATGCTCGAAAGAAAATACGGTAAGATAATCGCCACATCTTCCGGCGCAGCAAAACGTGGTGGCCCCGGAGTGGAGGCCTATGGCGCTTCCAAGGCAGGAGTCGGAGGGTTTTGTAAGAGCCTTGCTCTGTCCGTAGCCGCCCAGGGAGTAAACGTCAACTGCATATCGCCGGCTATCGCGGTAACAAATTTCATCGGAGGAAAGATGAATCCCGGAGTAGAAATGATGATTAACGAAATACCCCAGAACAGAGCAACCGTTCCCCAGGACGTCGCCAACCTGGTAGCCTTCCTGGCATCCGATGTTTCGTCTCATATTACCGCCCAGATGATAAGTGTCGACGGCGGCTCGACAACAACGCAATAATTAAATAGAGAGGTATACTATGGTTTCCTTGTCATTGCGAGTCTCGACGAAGTCGATGACGTAGCAATCTATACTAATTTTAAAGATTGCCAGGAGCTTCGCCCTCGCAATGACAAGCAGAAAAGATTACTAAATAGTAATCCAAGATAAACCGAATCTAATACTATCCTATCGAATACCGGCACATAACGCCGACAGGAGGGAAAAATGACATTGGACGAAATGGAAAAACGCCTTACCTACCTGGAGGACCTCCAGGCAATAAGAGATATGCACCACGAGTACCTTTTCCGGCTCAATAACAAGCAGTGGGATGATATCATAGATTCTTTTACCGAAGACGGTTCGGCTAATATCGGTCACCACGGGCTTAGAGAAGGTAAAGCAGAAGTAGCCAGGCTGTTCAAGGAACGTATCTCCCAGATGAACGTCGGAGGAGAAATACGGGATGCCCACAATGCCATTGACCCGGTGATAGAGCTGAACGGGAACAAGGCAAAAGGTCACTGGCTGATGTACATATTCCTTACTGAACCTGATACTGGCAATGTACGTTTCACCCAGGGTCGTCACGACTGTGAATATGAGAAAATCGACGGCAAATGGTACTTCAAGTCGGTCAAATACACCCGTCCCTGGCCGCCGACCAAGGACACCATGCCAAAGGATTAGTAAGCAATTTTTTATACCCTTAACTATGAACTGAAGAGAATAAAGGGCATTTTAACGTCCAGGCAGATATCCCGATGTTGAGCGAAGTCTAGTCTATTAGTTCTACTGACTTAGCTATTTTTATCAATTGGTTTTCACTTATCCAAGTTGAGGAAGTACGTGTTGTTCCTAATTGAATACCTATGGTGTAATTATCGGAAAGATCAATGGCGAATTGTACAATCAATATAGAGTCATAATCCCATTCAGTCTCTATGTTTACTGAACCAGTTTCAGAACGTTCTATCCACATCTCTTGAGGCCAACTACCTTTAATTAAATAAGCTTCTCTCTCATTAATCGTAATTTCCTTTATTGCATCCTCAGGTACAATTAAACCCTGAGGAGCACTCCTGACATTAAGAGGCCATTCAGTAGGATACATGAGCATGAGAGAATTGGATAGTTCCTCATCGATATACATCAGAGTGATTAACGGATTAATTATTGAATAAGGTACTTCCTGCATAGAAATTCGAGAAAATTTCATACCTTTAAGTAAATATGTTGGAGCAGGCACGAAGCCTAAAGCTTCTTTTATACCTTCCATGGCATACGATGGTAATGCGGGAACGTTTTATGTTACTTGAGAGTCTTCGGTATTATTACCCAATTCCTTGTTTGTATCAGAGTTACATGCCAATGTAAAAATATTAGATAAGGTAAAGATAAATAATGCATAGTAAATAATAGTGCTATGTCTTTTTTTTATCACTTTACTGCTGTTTTTATGCATTTGATTATATCGGATCTGCCAGGAAATCCTTAAGCTATTCCTCTATAATACAAAGAAATGGAAATAATAGATAGTTAAAATCTATCTGCTTATCGATATAATCACCTATTAAAAGTTTATCTCTATCACTGGAAATTGATGGTTAATTAACTTCTTCCAAGTGGACATGTTCGCCGACCATCGGATTACCACATACCGGACAACTGGCAACCAGGGGTTCTTTACATTTTGGACAGACTCCCGGTTCTTTTTGTTCGTACAGGCATTTCTGGCAGACATATTTGGTGTTTTCCATATGTCACCTCCATTTTCACAAACAGAATCATCTCTTCGTATCACCCGTTCAGTGAAGATGCGGTCATTCGTGCCTATTACATTTTTTCTTCTATATTGTTCTAAAGTAGGCCATCTACTACCCTGCGGATATTTTGCTCCGGGGTCGCACCGAGTATCGAGTCCACCTGTTGACCTTTGGTAAAGAATATCTGCATCGGTATACTCATTATCTGATATTTAGTTGCTGTATTCGGGTTTTCATCAACATTAAGCTTGCAGAATTTAAACTTTCCATCGTACTCTTCAGAAAGTTTATCGTATATAGGAGCAACCATTTTACATGGTCCGCACCAGGGTGCCCAGAAGTCTACCTCCGTAGGTATATCGGACCTGAGAACCTCATCTTCAAAATTCTGATCCGAGATTTCTACAACTTTACTCATATAATCTCCTTTCATTTCGCCCGTTACATCATCACAACCTGTCATCTTTACGATTACATCATCCGGTCTTTCTTTCCATTCTTGCAATGTTGTATGAATTACAGACATCAAAACAAATAATTTCTGTTATTGCATCCAGCGTATGTATATCGATAAAAAATCTACATAGGCTGTATTAATTCCGGTCTATTTACGCCGAAGAAAGTTTAATCGATATAATATTGCCTTTATTAATATTATAGAGATGGAAATACCAGCAAGACTCGATTGACTATATCAGTATCGTATCCACCGGGCTCTCATATAGACACAGGTAAAACTGGAATTATCTATTTTTCACAGGTTTCCTTTTTTTCTGCTGAAACCAGATTGAAGTTATCTGATACTTCTAATGGTAAAATGCTTTTTGAGTTGCAGTGAGTATTACACAATGGATAGATATACCATTTGTCATCAGGATCGTCGACTTTCTGTACGTGAGCGCCAACCAGATCTATCTTCATACATCCCTTGGCCGGACAAAATTCGGGCTTCCTCTGACCACTGAAATTTTCCCAATGGTTCAGCCACGAGCCGCAAGTCCCTGTTGCTTGAGAAATTCCGTTGATATTCTTTAGTTTCATCAGTGACACCTCCAGTGATTTACCCACTAGAAATTATACTCCTACCAGCAATAATGTCAACCATACCCCCGTAGGGTATATATCCACATCGGTACGTTGAGAGTAATTAAATTAATGGAAGTGTTGAGTTTACATGATCTGATCACTGATAAAGCCGAAATCCGACTCCAGAATATAAGCATGATTTCTTATTTGAGTTCGTTCTTTCGGTTCTTTTAATTGACTCCAGACTTGCTGGTATTTGTCCAGTAGTGCTCTATCGCGGCTTAAATCAAGACAGTATATATCTATAGCATCGAGAAGGTCTTTATAGAACAAAATTACACAAAAATTCAGCCTTAATTCATCATCCGATTGCGTGACTGACAGGTGCTTCTGTTGCTCTTGAGCATTGGAGTACTCGAACCTCAGCATACCGCCATTGCCCGTATTGAAACTCCCGGGGTAAGTTCTATGAATCAGACCATTTCCCAGCATATAGTAAATGAATCCTCCTGCCATGGCATATCTCTCATCGACCTTACCGAGATACGTTCTGATAAATGTAACTGCCCACTTTGCCTGGTTCGCTCTTGAAGAGTCTCCGGAAAGTAAACTCCCCAGTAAATCGATATGATTAAACAGTAATATAAGTATCGCATCCCACGCGTATTCATCCGAGCCTAAACCAGCTATAAACCTGGATATAGTTCTTTCGAACGGCTCTTTGATATCTATCCCCGGGTCAGGACTTAACGTATCTGCATCGACGTGATTTTCATTACCAGCCATATTATCCTCCACGTTCGATGTTAATTATAAATGACTGATTACATTATGGGTAGTCCGAAGATGGTAGCAAATTTATTCATGTGTTCGCGGGAAGATTTGATATTTCCCACTGCCATTTCAATGTTCACTTATCAACGGAGAATCTCGCAATGACATTGTGGGGAGATTTCCACGGACTTTGTCCTCGTATGACACTGCTGTGTACTTGTCCGCTCTATTCAAATAATGGTATCCTAACTCTTGGCAGGAGATATCGTTTTTACGTGTCTTTTCGCCTTTTTTATAGTGTGAGTTAATGCCCCTGTAAAGTATGAAATATATCCATCTGCCGAATGGCGGATGATATACAAAAGGAGGTAAGCATTGAGTGATCTGACCTTCGCTTCCGATGCCCCCGGTAACAAGATGTTCATGCTTGGAAACGAGGCGATAGCCAGAGGGGCGATCGAAGCCGGCGTCCAGTTTACCGCCGCCTATCCCGGAACACCATCCAGCGAGGTAACCGAGACCCTGGCAGAACTGGCCAAAGAAGTGGGTATGTACGTAGAGTGGTCAGTTAATGAAAAGGTCGCCTTCGAAGGCGCTCTGGCCGGCTCGATCTGCGGTCTACGTTCTCTGGCCTGCATGAAGCACGTCGGAGTCAATGTCGCCCACGATCCGATAATGACCGCCAGTTATATCGGCGCTAAGGGAGGTTTCGTTCTCCTTTCCGCCGAAGATCCGTGGATGTGGAGTTCACAGAACGAACAGGACAACCGATACATCGCCGAACAGGCGCACATTCCTGTCCTGGAACCATCATCTATCCAGGAAGCCAAGGACATGATGGCCGACGCGTTCCGCCTTTCCGAAGAATTCAAGCACCTGTTTATACTACGAACAGTCACCAGGATTAATCACGGTCGGAGTGACGTCACCCTTGGAGAGATTAACAAAGAAAGAAGAAAAGGTAAGTTCGAGAAAAACCGGCAGTGGTTAAACTACACTCCCGCTGAAGCAAGACTGAACAAGCCGAAAATGCTGGAAAGACTCGAAAAGATAAAAGAAGCCGCGAATAAGATGCCTTATAACAGGCTGGAAGCGGTTAAAGGCGCCAAACTCGGTATCATCGCCTGCGGCCTGTCCTACAGCTATACGAAGGAAGCGCTCAACTGGATGGGTATTGCCGATAAGGTATCAGTGCTCAAGATCGGTACACCTTATCCCCTGCCTGAAAAACTGGTCAGGGACATGCTGAACTCTCATGACGAAGTCCTTGTAGCCGAAGAACTCGAACCATTTGTCGAAACCCACGTAAAGGCGATTGCCGGTGAAGACAACATCAGGGTCAGGATACACGGCAAGGATGTCCTGCCAAGTATTGGCGAGTTATCTACCAGGAAGATAAGCGAAGCGATCGCTGAAATAACCGGTGAAAAACTCCCGGCTGATTTCAAGAAGATAGACGACCTGAGCCAGAATACGGCTCCGCTGCTGCCGTGGCGGCCGCCTGCTTTGTGTTCCGGCTGTCCGCACCGGGCGTCCCATTACGCGATAAACGTCGCGGCGAAAAAGGTAGCCAGGGATTACGGTAAGGACGTCCTGCCTATCTATCCCGGAGATATCGGCTGCTACAATTTGGCATACAATCCGCCGCAGGAAGCGGTCGATACCACCATCTGTATGGGGGCCAGTTTCGGCATCGCCAACGGACTGGCACACATCGTGGACGTTCCTATCGTAGCCCACATGGGAGACTCGACCTTCTTCCACAGCGGTATTGCTCCGATGGTGAACGCGGTATACAACCAGGCCAATATCACAATGGTCATAATGGATAACTCCGCCACAGCAATGACCGGCTTCCAGCCCCATCCTGGGACCGGACAGACCGCTACCGGCGACGAAGCCCCTGTCGTCAAGATAGAGGATGTCGCCAGAGCGTGCGGAGTCAAGTTCGTCGAGATAGTAGATCCCTTCGATATGAAGAACGCCGCCGATGTCTTTGAAAAAGCTATCAGGTTCGATGGTCCTTCGGTGGTCGTTTCGAGAAGACTCTGCGCGATGATAGAGCAGAGACAGAAACGCGCCCGTGGCGAAAAGACAGTACCTTACACCGTAAATCCGGAAAAGTGCAATGACAAGTGCAATGTCTGTATAGAACTTCTCGGCTGCCCGGCGTTGATCAAAGAAGGCACGAAAACGGTAGTGGACATCACATTATGCAACGGCTGCGGAGTCTGCGCCCAGATATGCCCATACAAGGCAATAACACAGGAGTAACGAGAATGACGAATGAATTTAACATCGTAATTGCCGGAGTTGGCGGACAGGGCGTAATCCTGATGTCGGAACTGCTGGGAAACGCTGCCGTCGCTGACGGCTTGAATGTAAGGGGTTCTGAAGTACTCGGCATGGCGGTCAGGGGCGGTTCGGTCTCCAGCACTATCAGGCTTGGAGATGAAGCTCTGGCGCCGCTGGCACCGGCAGGAAAAGCCGATGTGCTGGTAGGCATGGAACCGGCCGAAACGCTGAGGAATATTAACAATATCTCCGAAAAAACCCTGGTAATAATGAACATGGAAAAGGTCGTGCCTTTCACCGTATCATCGCTTGGGTCCACCTATCCGGAACTCGATATCATCATCGAGAATATTCAAAAAGCTTCGGACAAGATAATCCGGATGAACGCGACTAAAATTGCCGCTGAAGCCGGAAGCACTCAGTCGGCAAACGTTGTAATGCTGGGAGCCCTGTTCGGCCAGGGACAGTTACCGATAAAGATTGATACGGTCAAGAATGAGATAAATGCGCGCTTTAACGAAAGAGTCGCCCCGATAAATATCAAGGCGTTCGACCTTGGTTACGCAGAGGTACAGAAAGCGCTGGCATAAACCTTCGATATCGCCATCGCTTTATTTTATAGCAATATAGATGTATAAGATTGATAAGCTGATATTTCAGAAAAAAATCCCCCTTTGGTAAAGGGGGATTAAGGGGGATTTTTCGAATACACACGTTGATAGATTCTTCCCGAAGTCAGTCTAATACCAAGGTCAAGTCAAGAAACACGAAGAGGAATACAACCAATGAAAGTAACGGATATGCTGGCCGAGAATGCCGTGAAATACCCGGACGAAACGGCGTTGATAGAACTCAGACCGGACAGCAATATACGAAAAGAGATAACCTGGAAAGAGTTCGATGAAGCAGCGAACCGGGTAGCCAACGCGCTCATATCCAGGGAGATAAAGAAAGACGATAAGGTTCTCCTCTGGATGATGAACTGTGTCGAGTGGTTGGAGATCTACTTCGGTATACTCAGGACAGGCGCCTGGGCGGTGCCCCTGAACTTCCGTTTTACCAGCGCCGACCTTGAATACTGCGCCGATATCGCTGAAGCGAAGATAATGTTCCTCGGCAAGGAATTCATCGAGAGAGTAGAATCTGTCAAATCGAAGTTGACCACCATCTCCGCATTTATCTGTGTGGGCAATAAAACACCCGAAGGAATGATAAGCCTGGATGAATTTTTGATAGACGCGTCCTCCGAAAAGTCGGATATCGTTATGGCAGATGACGATCCCTGCGGTCTGTATTTTACCTCCGGAACCACCGGTTCACCGAAACCGATACTTCTGACACATAACAACCTTTCTTCAGCCGCCGAAGCGGAGAATATCCATCACCAGTTGAAGCACGAGGATAATTTCGTCCTGATACCACCGCTGTACCATACCGGAGCCAAGATACACTGGTTCGGCAGCCTTGTGGTTGGCGGGAAAGCTACCCTGCTGCCTGAGATGAGCAACAAGAACCTGCTTGAGACAGTGCACCGGGAGAGGGGAACAGTAGTCTTCCTGCTCGTCCCATGGGCGCAGGACGTGCTCGGAGCCCTCGACAGGGGTGAGTTAAAGAAAGAGGATTACGATCTCAGTTGCTGGCGGATGCTGCATATGGGCGCCCAGCCGATACCACCCACCGTCGTCAGGCACTGGAAAGAGTATTTTCCAGACATGGAGTACGACACCACCTACGGACTCAGCGAGTCGACCGGACCCGGCTGCGTTCACCTTGGCATGGAGAACGAACACAAGGTAGGAGCAATAGGCAGGGCTGGTCACGGCTGGGAGATCCGGATCATCGGCGAAGACGGTAATGATGTACCTCAGGGCGAGGTGGGCGAGTTGATCGCCAGGGGCGGCGGCGTGATGAAGGAGTATTATAAAAATCCCGAACAGACCGCCGAGACGCTCATCGACGGCTGGCTCCACACCGGCGATATGGCCAGGATCGATGAAGAAGGCTTCATCTACCTGGTGGACAGGAAAAAGGATATAGTGATAACCGGGGGAGAGAATATTTTCCCAGTCGAGGTAGAGAACGTAATCCTTAGAATTTCTAAAGTGTATGACTGCGCCGTTATCGGCATTCCCGATGAACGGCTGGGAGAGCTGGTTACCGCTATAATCGATCCCCATCCGGGCGAGATAATAACCGAAGAAGAGATAATACAGTTCTGCACGGAGAACCTGCCGCGTTACAAACGACCCCGCAAAATAATTTTCGACAAGGTTCCCCGCAATCCCACCGGCAAGATAGAAAAGCCCAAGATAAGAGAAAAACACGCCGGCTACAAAGAGAGTTTCAGGTTATAGGGAAGAAGAACTCACTGGCCAAAACCCAGCCAACTCCTGGTATGAGGATCTATCGTCATCATTGATTCTGCGATCATTTTCAGTTCATCCATGGATACTGTCTCGCTGATCAGGGTGTAGTGTATGTCATATACCCACCAGTCGATCCTGTTGTCACTGATTATTACCGTTTTATTGCGTATGATGGTTCTTTCACCGGTATAGCCGGCGGTAGGTTCGGTAATTCCCGGTTCCGGGTTTAAAATAACATCAAGACCTTTATAATACGCGGTAACAGAGCGCGGTATCTCGTCACCAAGCTCATAACCGATCGGAGGAGGATCGATGCTCTCAGGTAAATATTGAGGCAGCAGGATATGCAGCAGGAAATCCGATGCATTCTCGGCTTCACGGTAAGACACCATCCCGACAGGAAGGATCTCCTCCGGATCTATATAAAAACCCATGGATACCCTTTCATGACGAGAACTCACTCCGAATATCTCATAATTACAATCGATTGACAGACTATAGCGTGGTTCATCTACCAGAGCATGATACGGCCAGGCTGTTTCTCCCGGTCTCGGGGCAACTTCGGAGAATGAGCGGCGAAGCAATTCCGGCGACGGTGCATCCTGACCAACCTTAATTTCTACCTTGATATCCCTAGCTCTCCCCGGTTTCAACGAAAAAGCATCATCCACGATCTCGACCTGGATGTCTTCCGGTAACTCGCCATATTGAACGAGCGATACACGTATGGTTTCTAAGGAATTATTCTGTATATGGAGCGTAAATTTTCTCGACTCGCCACGCAGTATCCGCAGGTCTTTCACCGATTCAAGACTGACTTCCAGCACCTTCCTTGGCGGTGATGTTACCGATCCGGCGATTCTAACCAGTTCGTCAAGTTCTACTTCTTTATCAGCCGTCAAGGTTAACTGGCGACTTTCTCTATCGTACCATACGAGGTTATTATAATCAGTTCCACGAAAAACGTGTATAGTTGTATTACCAACAGCAATTTTTTCAGTTTTAGTTTTAAAAGTATGAGCATCCCAATCGATACCCAGTGAAATCGGGTGCTGGGATGTATTGTCTGAATCTTTTACGTCTCCGATCTCGATTTCAATATTCCAGAAAGAGTACTCGATATCGCCTTCCACATCGATCGATTTAATCTCGTAGCCTTCCGGCAGGTACTCCGGGAGAGGTACGGGAAGTCCCATGATATTCTCCGCCTTCTCGATAATTGTCATTTCTTTACCGCAGGATACGGGTGAAACCAAAGCTAATATCAGGCAAACAATCATCAACCTTGAACTCATCTTTTAACCAGATCCCCTGTCATAATATGTCCATCATTGTCAGTTTATTTAATTCGCTACCGAATATTAAGTTTACCTTTCCTGAAAATCTGTGTCAATAAATGATTATTAGTGAATAATATTTGGCAATTGTAACAATTTGAACTCCCTCATCACTTGTATTATCCTTAGGGAAATAGGTTAGGAGATAGAGCTGATGAAAGATTTTCAGGGAAAAGTTGCGTTTATAACCGGAGGAGCTTCCGGCGCCGGGCTCGGACAGGCCAAGGTATTCTCCGAAGCCGGCTGTAAAATAGTTATCGCGGATATCCGGCAGGACCACTTGGACGAAGCAAAAGCCTACTTCAAGGACAAGAATGTTAATATCCATACCATTCAACTGGATATCACGGACCGCAAGGCTTACGCGGAAGCTGCCGACGAGGTAGAGAAGGTCTTCGGCGAACCTCCACAGTTAGTATTCAATACTGCCGGCGTGAATACCTTCGGGCCGGTCGAAGCGTCCACTTTCGAGGATTTCGACTGGGTACTGGGTGTCTGCCTGGGTGGTGTCATTAATGGCATGATAACATTCGTCCCGCGAATGATACAGGCTGGTAAAGGCGGGCATATCACCACAGTCTCTTCGTGGGGAGGATTCATGGGCTTCGCCAATACCGCTCCATATGCCTGTGCCAAAGCCGCGGTGAATAACCTGATGGAGAGTTACTACATGGGCTTGAAACCTTATGGAATAGGCGTCTCTTGCCTCTGTCCTATAGGGATCAACTCGAATATTCACGAATCCACGCTGACCCGGCCGGAACACCTGAAAGCTACCGGCTATAACGTCTCAGAGGAAACGATGCAGTTCGAATACGACGCCTTCTACTGCACCGGTATCGACCCGGTTGACCTGGCAAAAATAGTGAAAAAGGGCATAGAGGACGAGCAGTTTTATATCTTCCAGTTCGATAATCCTGAACAGATGCTGAGGGACAATTTCGAGCGTGTTATCAACCTTTCTTCCGCAGAAGGAATAAAGAAGATGGAAGAACAGCAGAAGAAACGCATGGAGGAAATGGCCGGACAATCAGGTCCGCCCAGTCCGATGGCACGCGGTGCCGAAGTAGGTTGGGGAAAAGCCCGTGAAGACATTACCTGGGTAAAAGACCGGTAAAATATTCATAACAATATAAAAAACCTATTGACAAGTCATGGGTAAATGGTCTATTGTCCAGTCACCAGAATAAAGGGAGGTACACCAATGCAAGCTTACTGTGTAAAATGCCGGTCAAAACAGGAAATGAAAGACGCGAAAGCAATAACGATGAAGAACGGAAAACCAGCAACGCAGGGAGTATGTCCCAAATGCGGAACCAAGATGTTTAGAATCGGCAAAAGCTAGGCATCATCCGGACGAGTAATAACACCGCTTAATAATCCCTTTATAGAAATTACAATACGCTGGCATCATCGGCAAGCAGAGCTGCTCCGAGAACATTCACGAACTGCGGTTTTTCAGCGAGAAGGATACGTGTGTCCGGAAATACTGGTATCCCGTCTCGTAAACACCTTTAATGATACACTCATCCTTCGACGGGCTCAGGACGAGTGGTATCATACTATCCTGTCCGCTCATGGTTCGATAAACTTACCATGAGTAAATCCAGAAGAATTCCCATGAATTATCCAGTGAACATATGAGACAGTACACTAGAAAAACGGCTGAAAATGGGTATTTGTACCTCTCCTGTCAGTGAGAAGTACTTTTTTCGTTCTCTTTTTCAATACCTTAGCCATTCTTAACAGATTCGAGGATCTCGATGAAGGAATCTATCCTGGCATGAGTATCGACCTCTGAATATGAGCTGATATCCACGATGTCACTCTCAAGAACGAGTGAAGGAATATCCCGGTATACTTTTTTCAACTGGTTAAGCTGCCAGATAAGACCGGGATGCCAGGTACGGCATGAAAATGCTTCGTGCATTACCACGCCGTCTATATCATAGTCCTCTATATACTGGATCAGTCTTTCCACGTCAGGATGCGAACCGGGTCGTTTCCGTGCCGCGTCATACCAGAAGGTCCAGTACTTGATCCAGCGCCAGGCGATATGCTCGAGGGGATCACTGATCTTAGTTAGGTCGATGTCAAAGCGACGGGTATTTTCAAAAGTACGATAGGTCGTTTCAGCCGGAAATACCGCGCCTTTGCTGTTAAAATAATTAAAGTCGGAAAGAGCAAACCAGGAAGGTAAACCACCTCCCCAGAGAAGACGGTATTTTTCGTCCGGAATTACTCCCTCACCATTCGCTACCTTCTGCTTGAGTTCAGCGTTCAACTCCAGGAAGAAATCATATGCCTCCTGCATACCCATCATAAAAGCGATCGGAACCATTGTGTTCATCGCATCGCCGGTGTCCATTGGACAGGGCTTTGCCTTTCGAAGTTCGTACGTATCCCATATCAGGTCCCAGGTTCTATCTGTTATGTCAACCATTTCGGTGAGTCTGTCCCAGTCCATCTTGTGGCCGGTATGTTTTTCCATGAACTCGACCAGGCCGCGTAACTGCTCGACGATGTACTTCACGTAGTACTCCTGCACTTCCCGGTAATCATAATCGGATTCATACTGAGGCCATGGCATACCGACTTCGTAGACCGGCACATCCGGCATATAGTGCTGGGCTGCCTGGTACCATTTATTTCTCGGGTCGCAGACAAGCTGTCCGCTACCAAGCATCATGTCCGGCCTGACCATACCCCTCCATGGAGCGTCGGGCGGCATTTCACCGAGCTCGGCACGCCAGATGTCGAATCCCAGGTCACAGAGCGCGTAAGTACACAGAGAACGAGAGAAATTCTCTGCTTCAGCTTTTTCCAGGAAGCGCTGAGCGTCCCGCTTGGCAGCGCATACCCCGGCATAATTCTCCGTCCATACCGGCACCACGTCCATCGCATGAATAATCTCATCATACGCGCAGACAATGAAGCTGTATGCCACGGGTTTTCCTTCTTCTTTCGCCTGCTGTGCTTTTATCGTCAGTTCGCGACTCAGCCTGCCGGCTTTTCCGGCTGCTTCTGTGGTGTGAGTTCTCTGTTTTCTTTCCTCGGTCATATTAAACCTCTCATCCAATCATCTCCAGGAACGCCTGTACTCTTGTCCTGAGCCGGCTGATAGTCGATTGCGAATACTGGTCCTCGATATAGAGTACCGGAGTTCCTTTCGACTCGATATAGTCTTTCATTGCCGGTACCTCAAAACCATACGGATCACAGTACATGTAAATATAAAGGATCACTCCGTTAACACTATATTCGTCGACAGCACGGATAATATGCCCGAACCTGTCATCCAGCGATTCATCGTATGTTCCCTGTACTTCCCGATAGGTTCTGCCGCACTTGATCCTTCTCAGGTACCGTTCGGCAATACCGTCTACCGGATTGGCGGTGACTTCCGCCATCGGGAAATATTCGCGTGTTCCGGGGCAAAGGTCGTCGACGACCACGCTGGCACCGGAATCCTCGACAACATCGATAAGCGCCGTATCGTCCACCTCGGCACCGACTATCATTATACGGTGAGGTTGCTGGACCAGAACGGTTTCCCTGTTCTTTATCTCTTCAATGACTCCGGAGAGTAATTCGATGCTCTCTTCCGGGGGTATACCCATTATCCCAACCAGGATTTTCGTCATTTCACTGCCGGTCAGCAGCGGCGGATCGGACTTCCTCAGTTCATACAGCTCCCTGACCAGCGTTCTGATGCTGTTATGGAGTTCAACAGCCTGTGCAAGATCTTCGTCAGTAATGTCTTTTCCGGCGTAGTTCCCGATACTTTTCCTGAAGGTGTTCAGTTCGTTTTTATAGAATTCCAGCGAAGAATCGTCTATCGAATGCGGCAGGTTGACCAGGTGCGAGTATGGAACGTCCAGGCTGTATTTCCATATATCATAGGTCCGGCTGATGCTGTCGCAGGCATGAGGAATGACCAGTCCGTCCAGAAATTCGTACCTGCCTTTTAGCGTCACGTCGTAGGCGCTACGTACCACCGGGCAAATGATGGTCTCCATCTGAGTATCGGCACGTGTTATCGGTTCATTCACGTCGCCTTTTATCCTGAAAGGAATAAATCCCGCCGCTGTGATTATCTCAACCGGCGTGAACGCACACAGGTATCCGATCACCTTTCTGCCCTGCTCGTGCAATTCACGGGCATGAGAACCGTAATCAGAATATAGTCTATCAATCCGTTCCAAACTGTTATCAGCCATTAAGATCCTCTATCTTAATTCTCCTGAAGGCGGCATCCGTGACCGTACCGACAAAGAAACCAGGTCGTCCTTCCATGAAATAATAGGTTATCTTCTTGGTAAAGACAGGATTATCCTCAACATAAACGGTGAATTCATCGCCAATAACGTCAACGGATGCTTTGAACCATTCATTCACCGGTATATAAGGATTTCCTTTTTCCTGTTTGGCATACGCTTCCGTCCACCAGGGAACGATGCCGTGAGCGACCGGAACATAGGCGGCGGAAACACCGGCTTCCGCTTTCGGCATAAACCAGACAATCTCATAATTAAGAGCGTCCTGCGCCCTGATCGCAAATCCAAACCATCCGGCATTATCTCTATAAGATTTCAGAAATCGCATCTCAGCCTGCATCCGGTAGTTCTGCCTGGGTTCTCCGATCAAGGCAACTTTACCGGCATGATCCTCATCACGATAAGCCGCAGTGCCGGTTTTTACGGTTGTAGGCACATTATTTGTCAGTTGAAGCACAGACTCTTCATCCATCTGAGATACTTCCCAGAGAGGTGAATTCATTTCAAGAGAAACACTGTTAAGATCGATAATCGTACTCATTACTCTACAAACAGAACCGGTAATCACCTACGTAACTTGATTAACAAACATCCATCTAAAGGATTCCTCAAGTTCTTCTGTATTAATTCAATCTTACAATAAACTCGAACATAATAAAAAGACCGGGAAATTAGCCAGCCGAGTAAATACTGAATCGCAGATTAGTATATGAAGCTATATAGAATTATGAAGTTTTTGTGTCCACGGAAACAACTCTATGATTTATTAAGATAACAAAATAGTGGATAATAATTTTTCGAAATATCATCGAATATCTATTAAGAGAAGGAGATAAAACTCTAAAAGCGATAACCTGCCTGGCATTATCACTCTGTATTTTCATCTATCAATTCTTCTATAATTTTCGGTATTTCCTCTTCCATAACTTCTGGTGTATTTCTCCCCAACGAAACGGTGATACTATAAAGCTCTCGATAAGAGATATTCACAGCTATTACATTTTCTTCTTCAGCAAACACTATTGGGAGACCACTCCAGGGAAAAGGAGAATATGGAGAAAAAAGTACATACAATGTCTGCGTACTTCCGTCAGCTTTTTTAAATCTTACTTTAGAAATTATCGCTGCAAGGAAGTAGGTCCCAGGACTGATTATAATAAAGGCCCCATGACTCTTCTCAATTCCCTTTCTTTTGAAAAGCACCCCGAAAGGTATAAGACCGGCTACGAAGATAAATATAATGATGATAATGACCGTCAGTATTACTATTAGATAATCTTCATCTATACCGAGGGTCGATTTGATAACAGGACGGAATATGCCAACCAGGAAATCATAGATTACAACTTTCCCGAAGAAGAAAATAACTCCAACGAGGAAGACAGATAAAAAGCCTTTATAGAAAATATTCCTCATTTTTCTCACCTGCTTTTTCGGCTATATTGTCTCGTTTTCTTTTACATTTTACTAGTTTCGATAATTATATCACTTTGGATTGGTGTTTTCGGAATAATTATTGGTTGACCGGAATATCATTATAAGTATTTATAAAGTAATTAATATAGTTGTCAGCAAATGTTAAATTTAGACGGTAAGCTATTTTCACCGAGTTCACGAAATAGCATTTTGCTACTATATCTCTAAGATAAAGTGATAATAATCATTTTAGTCTGAGTAATAATACTCTTAAAATATGCTATCATCGGAATTTGGATGATATAGAGGCCAAAAAATGGGGAAACGTATATTGGGGAATTATTCATTATGATCATTAATCGCGGTAACGGTATTTCTTACGTTATTGACAGTAACCTCATGTACAAGTCCGGTTCCTCGAGAACTCACCGATAATGAAAATTTGTGGAAAGACCAGGAACTCGAGAACTATGACTTTACTCTTGAGCGTCATTGCTTTTGTCCAGAAGACTGGCGCGGTCCTGTTAATATTAAAGTTCGTAATGGGACTTCTGTTTCTGTCACCTATTTGTCCGATGGTTCGACTGTCACAGAGGGGAAGTTCGAGAACGTAGATACGATCGATAAACTGTTTACGCTGCTGAATAACGCGTTTGCAGGACAAGGCGATTTCGATCAAAAAGCGGATTCAGTTGATGTGACCTACGATGAACAGATGGGTTACCCGGTTACCTTATATATCGATGTCTCACAGCAGATGGCTGATGAAGAACAGGGATATACAGTTACAAATCTCGTTACCAGATAGGTCTTTATAAATCGAGATAAATACTAACGATAAACAATAACCCATTTTGTTAATTGGCGCTTAACCTAAAAGGGCTCATTAGGTTTATATATCCACATCGACAATTTGCGTCTGTATAAATTCAGACCCTGAGCGATCCACGGAATCCCCTAACTGCATAGTAAGATTCAGCACTGTTGTGATATACGAAGACAGTATCGTAGCGGCGATCACAAAAGATAGCACCGCCAAGGTTTCTAATAGCAGAAGGCGTTTTCACCCAACTTGATGTTTTCGTATCGAAATTTCCCAGTTTCTGTAACTCCCGGTATTCTTCTTCGGTTAAAAGTTCAATCCCCATAGCCGACGCCATGTCAACAGCACTATTTTCCGGTTTATGTTCTTTCCTTGACTCCAGGGCTTCGCGGTCATAACATACATTTCTACGTCCTTTCGGACTTTCTACTGAACAATCATAAAAAATATGCTCGCCCGTCACTTTATCATTACCGATAACATCGGGTTCGCCACCCGTTGTTTCCATTTCATTGATTGACCACAACTTTTCAGGATTGGTTTCCAGTTTTACTTGTACTTCAGCCCATTTAACACCTTTATGGCGGTCCATGTTTTTCTCAAAACGATCTTTCAACATTCTAAGAAGATCTTCACGTTGTCCCGGTGACAACTCATTTTTTAACATAGTTTCTCCATTTCTAAATGCTACTTTCTGGCTTTATTTCAAAATACATCGACTTGAGGATTTATTCAAACGGTAATTAATTACTATACTCTTAATCTGACAAACACCACTATTTATTTACTGAAAGAAGAGAGCCGGAAACCATCATCCTGCTCTCATCCAATGGCATTGTTTGTAATCCTTGATTTAGGAAAAACGTCACAAAGACTGCCTGCCGATACAGTATCGGCAGGCAGTAAACCACACTCTTATTATAATGACCTGCTATTTACCGTTCTTTACGGTCTCATCGTACCATAAACCATGATGAGATTTTGCGTATTCTGCCGAAACTTTACCGTCTACTATTGAAAGCAGTCCCTCGTCCATCTTGGGATGAAGAACAGCAAGCTGAATATGGATGAACAGGAAACATATGGAGAGTATGAAAGCAATGTCATGTAATAACAGGCTGTACTGAATTACTTCCGGCGGTACCGTTCCCTTGAAAAACCATAGAATTAAGCCCGTGATAATAAATATTGCCATACCCAATAAAATACAGAGTCTGAAGAGTTTCATACCCGTATTGATATATCCCTGTGGAGGCATTTTTGTCTTGTCATTGCCGAAGTAATAACCCGGGGCTGCCTTGACCCATTCCAGGTCAACTTTTCCCCATGTAAAGGCTTCCTTGATAAAACTCCATGATTTCCTGATGTGAAGGATTGCGTATAACAGAGGTGCTCCAAGCAGCAACACGGCTCCAACCCGGTGGATGATACGAATCCAGATACCGACCGGAGTGAAACCAAACCATGATCCGAAGAGTAGCAGGCCTGATAAAGCCAACCATAAAAATGCGACTACATGAACCCAGTGAAACCATCTTGCCGAGGATGTATAGCGTTCTATTTGCTGCATATTAACCTCCCTCTTTCTTCTTCAACTGTCTGGCTCTCACAACGAGTAGGTTTACCGCAAGTCCGGCTGCGATTACTCCCCATGATATCCAGGCTAACGGATGAAAAATATCTTTTTGAACGATTAATGAAGCCGGCGATATGGGCATTTCGGGCAACGAGTATACAGAAGGTTTGTCAGGCAGGACGTAAAGAACATGCAGCCCTCCCATTTCATATTCACCGTAAAGACAGGCATTACGATTCTTCTTCGATAACTCCTTCACTCTCTCTTTAGCTTCTTCAAGCAGTTCTTGACGTTTTCCGAACTTGAGAGCGCCGGTGGGGCACGCTTCTACACAAGCAGGCTGCTGACCGTTTTCAATACGTTCTTTGCAAAACGTGCATTTACTCATCGTATCGATGCCGGTTATCTTATTATTCTCAAGTTTCGGTATCTCATAAGGACAGAATTCTGCACAATAACCGCATCCGATACATTTATCTCTGTCATACAGTACATATCCTTCCTCGGTATAATTTAGAGCTCCTGCCGGGCAGACTTTTACACAGGCAGCGTCGGTACAATGCATGCAGGCGTGTTTCCTGTAAACCCACCTGTTGTTTATATTTACGGTTGATAACGTTGTCCACGTCTTTGAAGATAATTCAGGGGGAGATTCAGATTCAGGTTTTATTTCTTCAGGGAGGTTATTATAATTTTTACAGGCTGCGAAGCACCACCAGCAACCAACACACTTGCTTACATCCACAAGAATTGCATATTCTGAGACTGATGACGTTGATTGAGAAGTAGCTTTAATCGCAGGTTTGCGTAACAGCATCAGACCGGTGGCTCCCATTAGTGTTTTAATAAAATCCCCTCTACTGATATCCATCAAGACTTATCCTTTCCGGCCATTGTTATTCTCTGTATTTTCCTGCAGCCGTTCATGTTATTGATATTCCAGTTATTTGATTTTTCCCGTTTCGACAAGTTCCGGTATTTTTTTCGTGCTCTCGGTAGTTTCGATACGCTCTTTTCTGCGTATACGTCGCTGACTTCCGAAATATATGCCAATCACAGTTAAACCTACCAGCACCGGAACACCAACGAATATTCCTATTGCCATTAATACCGCCAGTACCGTTTCCATTTTTTATCCTCCTTCTTGACCTGAGTATTAACCTTTCACATTCACCACTATTAATTTACAACGATTAAAACGATATTGCCGTCCGATTTACTGCCGAATTAATACCTGAAAAATGCTTAAATGGAAGAGGATTATCTATGAATAATTTCCTGTATTCAGGAAAATAAAACACTAAGTGGAAATACTTAATGACATACAGGAATCATGCACTGGTAAACAGGATGGGAAAAGTAAACTTAAATACCATTTTTACTGTAACATCCGGGGCAGTCTGTTTTGCAGAAAGATCAGTTCAAAGCACTTTCTCCAACCGGTCCGGTCTTGAACTGGCTGGTAAACAGCGTAGCATAGACAATCAGCTACCGATAATTCATCTTTGTCGGAAAAAGACCAGGAATATCAGGGCAAGAGTGCCACTGGTCACCCCTATTACCAGGAAGACGGCGTTCAGTCCCGAAGCAGATGCCAGTGGATTAAGCATAATCGGCGACAGGAATTGTCCCAGGAGTCCGAACGATCCCAGGTACGAGGTAATTCGGCCTCTAAAGGAAGCAGGTACAAGTTCTCCCACCCATAATTGAGTGGTCGGCGCCAGCATTCCCTGCCCGGCGCCAAAAAATATAAGAGAAAGGCCAACAAGCCAGGTCGCAGATGCCTGCGACAGCATTATGAAACCGATTGTCCAAAGGATAAGAGTTATAGATAATATCTTTTTATATGACAGTCTTATCCTGATTTTCCCGTAAAACAGGGCGACTATACCCGCCACAAGGCTCATTCCCGATATGAACAGACTGATATGGAAAGGACTTGTCAGGTCGAACCGTTCAAGGACCTGCGGCAGAAAGACCACCAGTGAGTAAAGAAAGACCATGCCCAGGAAGACAAGTCCGTACAGAATTAATAGGGTAGGAGTATCACGGAGAACTCTTAATACTGAAGTCGCTTGTTCATCAGCATTGACTTCCGACTCCGGTCGAGTGACCGGTATTAACAATATCGTCAATAAACATAAGGGAATACCGACGAAATATATTACGAACGGGTAATGCCAGGAAAAGGTTCCCAGGAATCCACCAAGCAGCGGCCAGATGATACCACCGATACTCTGGCTGCTGGCTCGATAACCCATAACCCGGTTTCTCTCAACTCCCTGCTTGTACAGGTTAAAGACCAGTACGGTGATCGAAGTTAATATTGCTGCCACTCCGATACCGAGAAATGCCCTGCTGACAAGCATTCCCCAGTAAACATCGATAAATAATCCCGTTCCACCGGATACGCCGAACAGAGCCAGTCCCAGTATCAACGGCTTCTTGGGACCGATTTTGTCGATGAGAATGCCGAAAAGAGGGCTGAAGAGTACGACGAAAAAACTGTGGGTGGTAATCAGAATTCTTGCCGGACCCGGCTCTACGCCGAGTCCGTCTCCCATTAATGTAAGAACGGGAGCGATAATAGCCCCGGCCATTACCGTCAGGGTTGCCGAGGCCAGGATTACCCATAATGTGGCATTTTTGTAAATACTCATTGCGGATTAGTGTCCAGAACCAGGATTATGGTAGCAATACTCTCGACTGAATGTCCAGCAAGAGATAACCGTCATCAGTATTATTACAGGCAAATAGACAAATCTGAACAGAATCAAACTGTTAAACACACGACGCGACAAACATCAGGAGTAGTCGTTTCTGTCGGAAGGATTTAAGGTCAGATATATTACAATCAATTTTGAGTACCGCTTTCAGCCGGACTGATCTCGAACTGGCTGTTATACAGCGAGGTATAGAAACCGTTCGCCGCCAGCAGTGTCTTGTGATTCCCCTGCTCTACGATGTCTCCTTCATTCATCACCAGGATCAGATCGGCGTTGCGAATGGTTGACAGTCGATGAGCGATGATAAAACTCGTTCGCTCCTTCATCAGTTCATCCATGGCTCTCTGGATCAGGATTTCGGTCCTCGTATCCACAGAACTCGTTGCTTCATCGAGAATCAGGATTTTCGGGTCGGAAAGGATAGCCCTGGCAATAGTCAGCAACTGCTTCTGCCCTTCCGAAATATTGGTGCTTTCTTCGTTCAGTTCCATATCATAACTGTACGGCAGGGTCCTGATAAAATGGTCGGCATTGGCTGTTTTGGCCGCCTCGACTACCTGGTCATCGGTAGCAGACAGGTCTCCGTACCTGATGTTTTCACGGATTGTCCCGTTAAACAGCCACGTATCCTGCAGCACCATGCCAAACATATCACGGAGATTATCGCGAGTCATCCGGGTTATATCGGTACCGTCTATGGAGATAGAACCCGAGTTTAAGTCATAGAAACGCATCAGCAGTTTTACTATGGTCGTTTTCCCCGCGCCGGTCGGTCCGACAATAGCCACTTTCTGTCCCTGTTTGATATCAGCGGAGAAATCATTGATGATGATTTCCTCCGGTTTATATCCGAAACGCACATTGTTGAACGTTATGTTCCCGGTAACCGTGGACAGATGAACCGCGTCGGCAGAGTCCGGAATTTCTTCGTCTTCATCAAGAAACTCGAATACCCGTTCAGCCGCAGCGGCTGTCGCCTGGATAACATTCGCTATGTTGGCAACCTGTGCAATGGGTTGAGTAAATGACCGCACGTACTGGATAAAAGCCAGGATATCTCCTACTCCAATGCTCCCCCGTATCGCAAGGTATCCACCGAGAATGCTCACCAGCACATAGGACAGGTTTCCCACAAAGGTCATTATCGGCATCATCATCGTTGAGAGAAACTGTGATTTCCAGCCGGCCACGTACAGTTCCTCGTTCAGTTCGTTAAACTTACGGATAGATTTTTCCTCGCCGTTAAAGGCTTTCATTACGATATGTCCGCCGTACATTTCCTCAACATGTCCGTTCACATGTCCCAGGTAGGCTTGCTGCCTTCTGAAATATTTTTGCGATTTTCTGACTATCAGGCTGACCAGTCCTGCCGATATTGGCAGGATCACAAGGGCTACCAGAGTCATCAGCCAGCTGATGGTCAGCATCATGATAAGGATACCGACAATAGTTGTTACAGATGTAACGATCTGCGTCATATTTTGTGTTAACGTCATACTGATGGTATCGACATCGTTGGCCACGCGACTTTGTACTTCACCATGGGTTTTGGTATCGAAATATTTCAGCGGCATCCGTTTTATCTTCTCGGCAATGTTCCTCCTGAACTGGTAGGTTATCTTCATGGCTATCCCGGACATAATAAATCCCTGGATATAGTTAAAAGCGGCGCTGAGGAGATAAAGTACCAGGAGTAAAAGGGCTATCTGACCGATATACTCGAAATCGATTGACGCTCCGGGTACATTCATCGCTTTTGCCACGGCTCCTTCGAAAAGCCGGGTCGTCGCGTTACCCAGGAGTTTCGGGCCGATTATCGCGAAAATCGTACTGGCTATGGCGAATATGAAGACAATGACAAGCGAGAATCGATAGGGTTTCAGGTAAGCCAGGAAAGTCCTGAATGTTTTCTTAAAACTTTTCGGTTTCTCACCACCCATCATCCCGGGGTGCATACCTCCACCCATCGGACCTCCTCCGGGAGGTGGTCCTCCCCCAGGGGGTGGCCCTCCGCCTTCCTGACCTCGCGGTCCTGGACCGGGCATACCACCATTTCCGGGTTGTCCGTTACCGCGCCGCATCATTGTGACAACTCCTCGGCGGATAGTTGGGACAGGGCGATTTCCTGGTAAACTTCGCAGTCTTTCATAAGTTGTTTATGGGTACCTATACCGGCAACCTCTCCGTCATCCAGCACCAGTATCTGGTCTGCCGACATGACAGTGCTGACACGCTGGGTGACTATCAAAACGGTGGCATCGGCTGTTTCCTTTTTTAAAGCTTGCCGTAAAGCCTTATCAGTCCTGTAATCGAGCGCTGACAGACTGTCATCGAATATATAAATTTCCGGTCCTTTAGCCAGGGCGCGGGCGATCGCCAGTCTCTGTTTCTGTCCCCCGGACAGGTTCGTCCCACCCTGGGCTATGTTAGTTGAATGGCTGTCTTCTTTCGACCTGATAAAGTCTTCAGCCTGTGCTGTTCTGATATATTTTTTTACTTCCTCGTCGGTAGCATCTTCATTGGCATACCTGATATTGCTTTCCACTGTGCCTGAAAAAAGTACCGCTTTCTGAGGAACGTATCCTATCCTGTCTCTCAAGTCGTGCTGACTTGCCTTCCTGACATCGACACCATCAACGGATATCTCACCTCCGGTAACATCGTAAAACCGGGGGATCAGGTTTATCAGGGTAGACTTTCCGCTGCCGGTACTGCCGATAAATGCGGTCGTCTGACCGGGCATCGCAGTGAAAGTGATATGCTTCAGAACATCGTCTTCGGCGCCCGGGTAGCGGAAAGTAACATCTTTGAATTCCACCACTCCTTTTTTCTCCGGAAGTAATTCCTGCGGCTGCTTCGGATCAACGATAACAGGATCGGTCTCCAGTACTTCGCTTATTCTCACGGCAGAAACGATAGCACGCGGCAGCATGATAAACACCATGGACACCATCAGGAAAGCCATGATTATCTGCATCGCGTACTGCATAAACGCCATTATATCGCCGACCTGAATAGAGCCGGCATCTATCTGTCGGGCGCCTACCCATATGATCAGGAGCATTACTCCGTTCATGATAAGCATCAGCGCCGGCATCAGGAATACCAGTACGCGGTTGATGAAAAGATTCACCTTTGTCAGGTCGGCATTGGCCACATCGAATCTTTTTTCTTCATGTTCCTGAGTATTGAATGCGCGGATAACCATCAATCCCGACAGTATCTCCCGGGTTACCAGGTTTAATTTATCGATAAAGGTCTGTATAGTCTGGAATTTCGGAACAGCGACTATGATTAGAATGATTATAAGCGTTAGTACCAGGCCGACAGCGGCAGCAATAATCCATATCATTGACTCATCAGCCCCTATCACCTTTATCACACCACCGACCCCCAGGATCGGCGCGTAAAATACAACCCGGAAAAGCATCACCATCAGCATCTGGATCTGGGTTATGTCATTGGTCGAACGGGTGATCAGTGAAGCAGTAGAAAGCCTGTCTAATTCGGCACTGGAAAAACTCTCGACCTTCTCAAATAACTGGCGTCGAACGTTTCTACCCATAGCGGCAGCAACCCGTGCCGACAGAAAGCCGACTGCCACCGAAGCGGCAGCGCTGCCAAGAGTGATAAGCAGCATCAGCAAACCGATTCTCAGTATATAACCTGTCTGAACACCGCCCGTGTCCAGTCCGATCGCTTCATACCGGGTCGCAATATAGGCTATCGTTGCCTGTTCCTTTAGACCTTCCGGCAGGTTTGATATCAGTTGAGTCGCAGTGGTACGGATTTCTTCAATCCGGTCCGCCGGCATTTGCGTAATCAGCGTAAACGGGTCTACGTCCTCCGGGATTTCCATATCGCCATCGCCATAGGCACCCAGTCCCTGCTGCTCGATACCGGACACGATCGGTATTATAGTACTGAAGATTATATCCAATTCATCGATTTCTTCGGTTGTCTCTGCCGTTAATTCGTATACGGGAGTATCCGCTAAAGCAGGATATTCCTCCAGATATTCCTGATACTTACTTTCGTCAAGAGTTTGTCTTTCGAGCAACATGTAACCGGAGTCAACCGATGTTTTTTCTTGTTCTGTCATAAAAAGTGAAAGCTTTTCATATTCGACTGATTCGATAGCCTGGGGAACAGCATTATCAATACCGTTTTGCTGTATACCGATATTTACTATATCCGCCATGTATCCGGGTAATGACAGGTCAGCCATTGCCTGTGCATACAGGAGTATAAATATTACTAAGATCAGCCAGATAAACGGTTTCAGGGGTTTTATCAGTTTACGCATTTATAAAATAAGTACCTTTGTTGTGGTTTAGATATCGCATTCGTTAACGTATGCATCACTCGTTTGTTTTGAATGGATTACGTCTACAGATATATTTCATCAGGACTAGCGCTTCGTCCTGAACTCTTTTAATGTTCTTAGGGCAGACGATACTTCGGTAAGTTCCGTCACCGTCACGTCTTTTTCACTCAGTACCCCCGTAATACCGATGCGAAGACGTAGCAGGTCACTCGAAACACCGCCATGATCTATCCTGACAAGTTTTCGATAATACAGGAAAGTACCTGAGCTATACGGTCCGGAATATTGTTAATGATTCTGTTTTCTTTACCCATCTTTAACAAACCACTAAAGAATAGGTCATTAACAGAACAGTTCACTTAGTTAACTATTATACTATATAATTTGTACGATATCAATATTTAAAAAGAGAGAGGATTATCTCCTCTCTCTGATCATTACTTAATAGTATTATTTATTAGTTTATAACTTCCAAATCCTTTAGATTGGTTATATCTTCCCAGGTATAACCGAATTCCAGCAGGATTTCCTCGGTATGTTGACCGAGTTCCGGCGCTTCCCGTTGCACTGAAGCCGGTGTATCGTGGAATTCCCAGGGGAATCCGATCATTTTTATCGGACCCCAGACGGGATGATCGACGTCAATCACATAGTTGTTCGCCTTCGCCTGTTCATCCTGGAATACTTCCGACGGTGACTGGATCGGAGTGTAGATAATCTCCGCTTTCTTGAAGATATCCATCCACTCGTCGCGGTTTTTAGTAGCAAACCTTTCATCAAGTATGGCAACCAGTTCTTTGCCGTGGTCATGCCTGGCTTCGATCGTGCTGAATCGCGGATCATTTTCCAGTTCATTCAGCTCCATCGACTTGCATACCTTGGGCCAGTACCTGTCCGGCTGAAGATGGGCGATAACTATCCACTTGCCGTCTTTACACTGGTAGTGGTTATATATCGGGTTACCGGCTTCGGACCTCTTCAATCGCGGAAACTCCTGACCCAGCACTCCCGGTGCTGAGAAATTGACTCCGTTCAGGGCGATCAAGGCTCCCATCAGAGACGTATCGACAAGTTGTCCTTTACCGG
Source organism: Dehalococcoidales bacterium (assembly GCA_016932435.1). The sequence continues at coordinate 34,905 of JAFGCW010000004.1, forward strand.
TTTTCTCCCTGGCGTAGAGAGCTGCCGTAACCGCCCAGGCGGTGATAAGTCCGCCCTGTTCGTCACCCATGCCAGGAATAAGTGTTCCCGGAGGACCATCACGTTCACCGCACATCATCATCGTGCCGGAACGGGCAATCCCAGTATAATCGAATGACAGGGCATTTGCATCAGGTCCTTCTCTGCCCCAGCCCGAAGCATGAGTGTAGATAAGACGGGGATTAATCTTTGAGAGAACGTCATAGGTTATACCGAGTCGCTTGGGAGCGTTGATACTCAGGTTTGTCAGAAAAACATCAGCTTGCTTAATCAATTCGAAAAAAACTTCCTTACCTTTTTCGGTACTAAGATCGAGGACAATACTGCGTTTGTTGCGATTGCAGCTTTCGAAGTAGAAATTTCTGCCTTTAATACCAGTATCGGCGCCGATGATCCTCATCATACCGCGTGCCGCATCACCTTCTTTCGATTCTATCTTGATAACCTTGGCTCCAAGATCACCCAGTCTCATACCGGCTACGGGACCCTGCTGAAACTGCGTAAGTTCCACCACCCTGACTCCATCCAGCGGTCCAGCCATAACATACCTCCTGTAATCGAAGCTAACCGGGATCCGGTCTGTTCATTACTTTTCGTTTTAAATGTGGACAAATATCAGCAACTCAAGGACAATTATACAGAATACGGCAGGAGAATATAAAGCCAACACTTGATAAATTCGGTAGGAATGTCATTTCCCCCTTTCGAAAAGGGGGAGTAAGGGGGATTTCAAAATCCCTCTCTATCTCCCTTTAATAAAGGGAGAAGTTATGGTTCTATAAGCTACATGGTTTAAAGACAAAAACGGTATTTTTTTCAATAGACAATATTACCTGAAATTTAAAATACGTTCTGGTATAATCTCTTGTACTTTAAGTGAGGGAGAGTTGCTATGAGTACGGATAAACAGGCTGTTGTTACGACTAAAAGCGGAAAACTGGAAGGTATTTACCAGGACGGGTTATGTGTTTTCAAAGGTATTCCCTATGCCGAACCGCCGGTAGGAACACTCCGGTGGATGCCGCCGCAACCGGTGAAAAAATGGGACGGAGTACGGCCAGCAAAAGAGTACGGAGCGATGGCCCCGCAGCTCGCAATGGCAGGGCCTAGTGATTCACCCGGAGCACCAAACTTCGGCAACGTACCACAGAGTGAGGACTGTCTTTTTCTGAATATATGGACTCCGGGTCTGGACGATAAAAAACGACCGGTGATGTTCTGGATACACGGCGGAGCGTTCATCATCGGCGCAGGTTCGGAGACTTTTCTGGATAGTGGCGTACTGCCGAAACGCGGCGATATTGTCCTGGTCAGCATCAATTACCGGCTGGGAGTGCCGGGATTCCTGAACCTGAACGAAATCACCGGAGGAAAGATACCGTCCACCGGAAATGAAGGGATTCTCGACCAGGTAGCGGCGCTGGAATGGGTTCAGGAAAATATAGCCGATTTCGGAGGTAATCCCGATAATATAACCATTTTCGGATTTTCCGCCGGGGGGATGAGTATTGGAACCCTGCTGGCGTTGCCGGCCGCAAAAGGGTTGTTCCACAAGGCCATGAACCGCAGCGGTGCGGCAAACGTGGTATCAACACTGGATAGCGCCGTAGACATCGCAGAACAGTATCTCAGCATCTATGGTCTTTCAGACAATGATACCGACGGTATCAGAAACCTTAGCACTCAGCAGCTTCTCGACGGACAGCAGAAACTCGGTGAAAGACTTCGCGAACAGGAAAATCGTGCGACTCCATTCCAGCCAGTTGTGGATGGTAAAGTACTACCTGAACTGCCGCTGATCGCTATCAGAAACGGCAGCGCCAGGAATATCACTCTCATGGCGGGAAACTCCCGCGATGAACTCAAGTCTACCTACGGTATGAATCCGGCAATGAAAGACCTGGATGAGTCCGGAATTATCGAAAGGCTGAATGCTAACCTTCCTCCTGAAATAGTCCCGAGGCTGGTACAGGCATACCGTGAATCAATGAAGCGTGAAAATCCCACTGTCACGCCACTCGATATTTTCGGAAGTATCAATACCGATTTGATGTTCCGGATACCAACACTCCGGCTGGTCGAAGCCCAGCGTGAAAACGGCGTAAAATCATACAACTACCTGTGTGCCTATAAATCACCTGCTATGGGCGGAGTATTAGGAGCGATGCACGGCCTGGATAATCCATTCCTGTTCGGAACTCTTGATTCTCAGTTTACCGGCAACGGCATTGAACAGCAGAGTATGGCCATCAAGATGCAGGATTCCAGTGTCGCGTTTGCCCGTACCGGCAATCCCTCCTGTGAGAGCATCGGCACCTGGCTGGAGTATGGAACCGAACGGAATACCATGGTCTTCGATATAAATACGCGGGTCGAAAAAGCACCTTACGAAGAAGAACGCCATGCCTGGGACAGCTATGATTATACGATCACGAAACCGATGTAATGACACAACTTCCCGTTTAGCCAGATTCGGTCACTTTGGGAATAACTCAGGAGGGGTGAAGCGCAGTATAAGGTATCAAAACACTAATATCTAAATACGAATTCCTAAACAATATCGAATTTTAAAATATCAAATGGATCCTACTCCTAGTTTTTAGTCATTAGAGCTTTAGATTTGTTTAGAGCTTAGAAATTAGGATTTAGTATTTTCAAACCGTGTCCCTCTCGTTACAGCGAGATTTACTGCTCCTGCTTCTGGAGATATCTCTGGGCTGCCATTCCTGCGGAGGCACCGTCACCGACCGCAGCCGATACCTGCCTGGGTGAGTCACTCCTGATATCGCCGGCAGCAAAAATGCCCGGTAGTTCGGTCTCCATCCATTCGTTTACCTCAATCTGACCGTTCTCGGTAAGAGGAACGATCCCATCAAGATAGGCAGTATTCGGATCGAGGCCGATATGGACGAGTACGCCGTCAGTTTTAATGGTTTCTTCCGCGCTTTCACCATCGAGGACTATCCTGATACCTTCGACCTGTCCATTGCCGATGATCTCTTTTACCATTGCACTGGTATAGATATCCATTTTCGGATTTTCTTTCAACCTGTCCTGCAGGATCGCCGTCGCGTTTAATTGCGGCATGGCTTCGACGACGATCACTTTATCGGCTATTTTGGATAGGTAAAGCGCTTCGGTAATTCCTGAGTCACCACCACCGCATACAACGATCGTCTTCCCGGCAAACTGGCCGCCATCGCAGAAAGCACAGCCGATTACGCCCTTATCTTTAAATTCTATCTCTCCGGGAACACCAAGTTTTTTCGGCACCGAACCTCCAGTGAAAATAATCGCCCCGGTTGTAAATCCTTTGCCGTCGACACATCCAACCCATTTACTGCTGGAGAATATTTCTATCATCGATACTTCAGCTTGCTCGAACTTCAGGCCGTAATTCGTCGCCTGCTTTACCATCTCAGTAGCAAGCTGAGCTCCGGCAATACCCTCGGAAAAGCCGGGATAGTTCTCGATCAGATCTATGTTCTTGATATATCCGCCGGGGCTTTCTTTATCTATCAGCAACGTCCGCCAGTTTCCACGGCTCAGGTATAGACCGGCAGTCAGTCCCGCCGGACCGCCACCGATTATCACTGCATCATAATCAAACATATTCCCCCCTCACTTCCTTAATAAAGGTTCCGAACGCTTACAAATCCCCCTTAATCCCCCTTTACAAAGGGGGAGAGGGTCAAAATACACATTCAATTCTACTGTTATAGTGGGGAGTTTCATAAAAAAAGTAATCCGCCAAAGTATCCCCATCCACCATACCGACGAAAGTCGGTATCCAGAGAAACCTCCTAGATTCCGGTTTTCACTGGAATGGAGTTATATATTTCCTTAGTACTGTTACTAATACTTGATATATTTCGGGATAACATTCTTATATTTCACAACCAGCTTATCCCAGTTCTCAGGAAACTCAATTTTCTCGGTATGCGGCATCCCGCCTGACATGAGTGCAGTCCATGAGCCCCATCCCCCGCCGACGAATATCTGCACCGGTGCCGGCTGGCCGGGTCTTGCCGTTATCACCTGAACCTGTTCCTTCGGATCTTTATTTTCGTTACCAGGCATATAGTACTGCGGAGTCCTCTCAAGGTCTGTCTTCGTATTCTCGACTATATATTGCGTGATCTTTTCCTTGTCCCAGCCCTTTTCGGCAAGTATCCTGGCATTGGGAGGAGTTATCATCACTGTCAGTGTTCCCATTGACCGGGGTGGAACATTGTAAATAATCGTCCTGAGGAGTCCCTGGTCATCGGTTGAGTACGAATGGGGTTGCAGGTAGCAGTTAGGAAAGCAGAGAGAAACAGCGCTGTCCTCCCCGCTCAGACCACGCTCTACATGAAGCGGTTCCCAGGGGCTGTCTTCTTCATTTTCACCGGTAACAAGACAGTATTTCATCGGATTTCCCATCACACCCATGTCTTCTATTTCACGGCGTACTCCGCGGATGTTCTTGGTTATCAGGGCAAGAGCACGTCCGATGGTTGCGTTACCGATCATACCCGGGCTTAAAGCTCCGAAGCCATCATTAACATTAAGGTCCTTTCTGACCGGTCCGTTCAATATCCAGAGCGGCGCCCATGACCCGGTACTGACTGCCCAGACATCCGCCATCGGTGCGTTACACAACGCTTTTACTCCGGCGATTAGCACCGGCATGTAAGTCGGCAACGCTCCTGCCATAACAGCGGCAACGGCTATCTTTTCGATAGTAGCCTTTCCATTACGGGGTTCCAATTCGGCCACGACCTGGTCCGGAGGCAGATCGGTACCTTCCAGCATTTTCGCCACAGCCTCTTCTGTGGGCGGTATCACCGGCAAGCCGTCTGTCCAGCCCCTCTGGTAAAAGAACCTGTTCACTTCCTCAAGGGTGCCTTTAAAGATAATCCTTGCCGCAGATTCCTGCTTCGGTGATCCGGGATTTCTCTCCTTGCCGGTAAGCGGCATCGTCAATCCGACAATGATCTCATCAAATACTTCATCGACTCCGGCTTCTATCTCTTCCATCACGCTGCATTCGGATATTATAGATTCCGGAATAAACCGCACCGCAGGTAAGCCACGACTGGAAGCAGCCGACTTCGCATCGTTGAGGAAATATTTGTAGACGAGGGTCACCGAAGGTTTATTCCTTCTTTCAACATACATCGAGTCGTACGCAAGGTACTTCATGCAGGACCCTCAGTCCCCTACGGCAAGAATGACCGTATCTACCTCGTCTATCCAGGCATTGAACGTATCAATGTTCTGCGGTTCCAGTTCGGATACGGAGAAAGCCTGTCCCCGGTAATAACTGAATTCGGCATCGGGGTATTTCTCCTTGATCCTGCGTTCAACTACCGGCATTATCCGATGAGACGCCTGCTTAATATTGCAGAACATCCCGATCTTCTTCCCGTTGAGATCGTTTAATCTCGCTGCAGTTAGTCCCTTCGTCGGAACAGGATCAGCTTCTGCCCAGGGGCTGAGAACTTCAAATGATGTGTCATCTCCACTCATAATGAATTACCTCCTTCATCATCTAACTTTAATATCTTTCGTACGTAGGAACAACATTCTTAAATTTTGCTACCAATTTACCCCAGTTTTTCGGCAGCTCTATCTTCTTTGTCACGAATTCATTACCGAACGTACTCATTGATCCACCACCTGCGGTAGTAAGAATTCCGGTAAATACACCCGGACCTCCGACACAAACTATGATAATACAGGAAGTATCAGAAAACACCTTGCGAACCGCGTTTTCACTTTCAGCAATTGGTATTCCCGGTCCCGTATTCGTTATGGCATTCTCGACGATATATTCCATCGCTTTTTCGCGAGTCCAGCCTTCATTGGCCAGGTATTTCGTGTGAGGTGGGTTGAGCAGAAATCCTGCCATACCACCGCCCCTGGCATTGTTTATCATTGCCTGGAGTATCCCCTTATCATCGGTCTGCATCGGTATGGTCTGGCTGTAAGAGTTGGGGAAGAAAACCGTTACGGTATTATCTTCTTTATTGAAACCCCGACTGACATGGAGTGGTTCCCATGGACACTCCTCCTCGTTCTCGCCCATTACCAGCGAATACTTGGAGGGATTGCCCAGTACTCCCATATCTTCGACCGCTTTCCTGGCGCCACCGATATTCTTCACGATAAGTCCCATCGCCCTGCCGATAGTCGCGTTGGCGATATCCCCGGGACTGAGAGTTCCCGAACTGCAGTTAAGGTTGATATCTTTGCGGATCGAGCCGTTAAGGATGTAACAGGGTGCCCAGGATCCGGTACTTACTTCGAAAGTATCGAAACGGGTCTTCGGTTCCATAATTGCCTGGCAAGCAGCAATCAGCACCGGCATATAGGTCGGCAACGCTCCCGCCATCACTGCGTTAACGGCTATTTTTTCAACGGTGGCTTTGCCCATCCTGGGAATTATCTTTGTCACAACGCGGTCTGGCGGCAGATCCGTACCGGTAAGCATCTCTGCCACCGCTTCTTCTGTAGGAGGAATCACCGGCATACCATCACCCCATCCCCGTCGATAGAAGAAACGGTTAACCTCCTCCAGACTGCCCTTGAAGACAATCCTCGACTTCTCTTCCGTATCCATCGGAGGAGGATTCTTTTCCTGTTCGGTCAGGGGCCTGGTCAGGGCATTGATTATCAGGTCGATTACTTCGGTAACTCCAGCCTCGATATCTTCCTTAACCGTACTTTCGCAGGGAACGTTTTCGGAAATAGACCTTATCCCAGGCAAGCCCTTACCGGACGCCGCAGAATATGAATCTGTAACAAATCCGTAGTTGGCAAGCAACGCTACCGGCTTTCCGTAATCTTCGATAGCTACTGTGTTGTACGCAAGGTACTTCGTGCAGGCCCCTCAGTCACCTACAGAGGTAACCGCAGCATCTATCGATCTCGCCCATTCCTCGAATTTCTTTTTGTTTTCTGTTTCCGTCTCGAGTACATTAGTTGCATTCGAATTGAACCAGACAAACTTGGCTGTAGGATATTTTGCCTGCAACTCTCTTTCTACAACTTCAAGGATCGGTCCGGCAGCTCTCTTGAAATTCTTGAAAAGACCGATAGTCTTGCCGTCCAGACTGTCCACTCTCGGTGCAGATCCTCTTAAGGGTATAGGATCTACCACCGCCCAGGGACTTAGCACTTCATACTGAACATCAGAATTTTCACTCATAAGTAGCTCCTTTCCTATCTGTATTCAATAATAGTAACCGGATAAAATCATTATATACTCTCAGTTTGCAGAATGCGAAATAAATCAAATAATGACATAGAAGGTGCTTATCTTGACAGACCCGAATTCTTGGCCTATCATACCTAGAAGTACGAGGTATTTAGACTATGACTGAATCTGTTGCGGTGATTACAGACAGCATTTCCTGCCTCCCAAAGGACCTTATTGAAAAACACAAAATAGAGATAGTTCCGATAAGACTTACTTTTCAGGGCGAAATATACCGCGATTCTGTGGATATCACTCCTTCCGAAGCCTACGAGATGCTGCTCAAGGATCCGGAGCGATTCAACACCTCGCCGTCATCACCGGGGCATTTCATGGAAGCCTACCGAAAAGCCAGTGTCCGGGCTCAAAATATCATCTGTATTACCCTGTCATCCAAGCTCAGCACGGGTCTGGATATGGCACGTATCGCAATGGAAGAGGCAAAAACAGAACTACCGGATGTCCGCATACACGTGATGGACTCCATGAGCGTTACCTCCGCCGAAGGTTTTATTGCCCTTGCTGCGGCAAGGGCAGCTGAAAAGGGAGAAGACCTTGAAGGAGTAATAAAAGCAGCTGAAGACGTGCGGGGGAAAGTCAGTTTCATCGCATTGCTGGAAACAATCAAGCATGTATACCGAACCGGGCGTATTCCGAAGATAGCCAGCCAGGTCGGCTCAATACTGAATATCAAACCCATGCTTACCAGCACTGAAGGAGCAATTAAGTTCAAGGGAATTGTAAAAAACAGGGAACGTGGATTAGATAAGCTGATCGAAATAGTACGTGAAGAGGTCGGTAACCATCCGGCGCACATCGCCGTTATGCATGCCTATACACCCGACGAAGCCGAAGATTTAAAAAAACGCATTGAGAAAGAATTCAATTGCGCAGAATTATGGATCGCGGAATTCACACCGGTCATGGGTTACGCAACAGGAACCGGAACCCTTGCCCTGGCATATTATAAGGACTGATATGAGACAAGGATATAAACTTGATAATTAACGAACCCGTCACCGGTATTATCGTCATTGTAATCGGGTACCTTCTGGGATCGATCAATTCCGCCTATATCATCACCCGCCTGGTTAAAAAAGAAGATATCAGGAAACTTGGCGGAGGTAATGCGGGAGGACGTAACGTTTTCCGCTCAGTCGGTTTCTGGGCAGCCGTTCCCGTGGTCATCTGGGACCTGGGAAAAGGGGCAGGTTCGGTTGCTCTTGCTTACTGGCTGCTGGATGTCCCGATATACGAGGTTAATATCTTTGTTCTGCTTACAGGGATAGCTGCTATTGCCGGGCATATGTGGTCGGTATACCTCAAATTCACCGGAGGGAACGGCCTTGCGGCAGCGATTGGTGCTATGGCTATGATAATACCCTGGTCGCTGCTTATCGTCTTGGGTATAATGGGCATCCTTTCACTCCTGACGAAGAATCCCGTCCTTTCATTGAACATCGCCCTGCTTTCTCTTCCCATATCATCCTGGTTCCTTGAAAAAGAATGGTTGCTTGTTTACTTTTCACTCACTATAATCGTATTGATGATATTGAATTTCACCCCGACAGCTCTGGCAGCACTGGCAAACGCAGGAGGAATGAAGCACCTGGTACGTCAGCTTTTAAGACAGACTGACCGATAGACCTGTTCGTTTATAAAAATCAAATCCACTCTATACACCACCGGGAATTTCCGGTATAAAATTTCGCCTGTAAGGTGGAATAATGAGTAGTGAGTCGAATACAAAGATTGGATACGATCTCGTATCTGTCAAGCTGCCGATATTAAAGGGACTTATACTGCGGATTTTCACGTGGATAATGGAGAGTCCGCTGAGTTTCCTCGTAGAGTCGAGCCTTCTTGATAAATCGGGAATATCCGGATTCAGAAGATTACAAATCGATGAACCGCCGACTCCTTACCCGGTTCATGAGGTATCCAGGCATGCCACAACCTCTGATATCGTACCGCCGGATAAGATACCGTTACCGGGTAAAGACAGAAGAAAAGGTTTTCATTTCAACGCCGTAAGTGATTATTACACGTTATATTCCGAAGGAAAGACGACTCCAAAAGAAGTAGCCCGAAAGTTTATCGAATCAATAATGGAAAGTGAAAAGGGCAATAAACCTCTCCGGGCATTTCTCGCCTATAACCCGGATGATATCATGAAGCAGGCTGAAGTGTCGGAAGACCGTTTCAGGAACGGGAAACCTCTCAGCATTCTCGATGGTGTCCCTCTTACTATTAAAGATCAACTTGATGTAAAAGGTTATCCAACTGCGATCGGCACCAGTTTTCTGGGAAACTCACCGGCTGAGGAAGATTCTACCGTCGTAGCAAGATTACGGCAAGCCGGCGCAATTATTGCGGGAAAGACCAACATGCAGGAACTGGGAATTGGCGTGACGGGACTCAATCCTCACCACGGTGTTGCCCGTAATCCGTATAATCCCGGTCATTATACCGGCGGCAGTTCCAGCGGTTCGGCGGCCGCTGTGGCAGCAGGGCTGGGAGTTGCATCGATCGGTGCCGACGGAGGAGGGTCTATCCGAATTCCGACTTCTCTGTGCGGAGTGGTTGGACTCAAGCCGACCTACGGAAGGATAAGTATGCATGGTGATTCTCCTCTCTGCTGGTCGGTGGAACATATCGGACCGATAGCCACGACAGCGAACGATACTGCCATTCTCTTTTCGGTAATCGCCGGACCCGATCCGGCAGATGCGACAACTCTACGCCAACCTCCCCTTGTTCTTCCTGATCCGGATAACACTGATGTAAGCAATCTGACGGTTGGTATATATCCCGAATGGTTTAATCACGCTAATTCAGAAATAGTATCAGTCTGCGAATCTCTGGTAAAACAGCTGGAGGGAATGGGAGTAAAAACCCGTAAAGTATCCATATCAGGGCTTGAATCCGGAAGGGTAGCCCACACGATAACCATAGCTTCAGAAATAGCCGGCGGTGTTGAAAAATACTACAAAAACCACCGCCGCGACTATGGACTGGACTCGAGACTCAACCTCGCTATGGTCAGGAAATTTTCATCATCTGACTATCTGAAATCACAGCGAGTGCGTACTCGTATGCTGGCTGAATTCAATCGTGTCTTTGAAGAGATAGATATTGTTATAACGCCAACTGCCGGTATCGTCGCACCGCCAATACCTGAGTCAACACTTCCGGAGGGTGAATCTAACCTGACAGAACTGTTCGAATTAATGCGCTTTATATTTCCGGCCAACCTTACCGGTCTTCCGGCCATATCGTTCCCTGCGGGATATACGAGCACAGGACTTCCCATAGGAATGCAGGCAATTGGGAAAGCCTGGCAGGAATATACACTGCTTCGCCTGGCTGCCGCTGCTGAAACCGTCGTTGAACGCAAAGCCCCGTCGATATACTTCGATCTGCTGAAGGATTTCAGGTAATAATCTTAGTGCCACATGGCAGGATGGCAATAATCCAGCTAATAGTATAAACGAGTTCTTACGGCTGGGATACAAAAAAATTTTCAGGCTTAAAACAAACATCTAATGTATTATTCTTAGGCGTGTTGTTGTTAGAATAGCCAACATAATGCCAGCATTTTCCTCCTAAGAATCTCATCTCATATTTTTATTTTTCCTGTTTAGGTTATATTCAGGTTACTATGATACATTTATCATCTACGAATTAATACAAATAAGGCTAAATATGTTTGTATTGTTTTCTAGAATATATAAAGTCAGAATTCATTGCTTGTTTTGTGTAATTCAAGTGTATCTAGAAATGCCCTGCCAGAAATAGGTAGGGCTAAACAGTTACGAAAATAGTAATAATTCTGGAGGTTAAAATGAAATTCATAAAATTACTACTTATCATGTCAACCATTATTGTCTTTACAATTTTACCTGTTTCCTTAGTAAATGCTGCTGATAGTCCCGATTTACATGAGTTAAACTGCGGTCAAATAGTTCTGACCGATTATCCGAATCATTTATAACAATCAATAATATGATCAGTAGTAAAAATACTATTGTAACTGCATAGAGGAAAAAAGAATTCCGCATATTATGCCTACAAAAGAATTATGAAAAATTATTCAAAGGTAATTTTATTAGGAAAGTAGTGCCTGTCCCCAGTTGGCTGGTTACACTGATTTTTCCACCATGTGATTCAACTATGCTTTTACATATTGCGAGACCTAATCCGAATCCACTAGCGCCTGTATCCGATGTTTTATAAAAACGCTCGAAAATAAAATCAAGGCATTCCGACGGAATGCCAGTGCCAGTGTCCTGAATCTCTATGACCACATCGGTATCTAATTTTTTAGCAAATATCATTACTTGCCCTCCTGTAGGTGTATGCTTGAAAGCGTTGTCCAGTAGATTCGAAAGCAGTCGAAACAGTAGTTTGGAATCGGCTGTGATCATAATATCTGATTCCGACACGTTCTTAAGGATGACTCTTTTTTCTTCGAATAAATAAGCATAAGCTTCAGTCGCTTCGGAAATCACCTCCGACAAGTTTACAGTTTTCTTTTCGATGTTCAGGTGGTATTCATCTGCCCGTGCCAGAAATAAAAGGTTATCTATTAGCCTTTCCTGAGTATCGATTCGTTCCGATAAAAAGGATAGCAAATACCTATACTCTTCGCTGGTTTTTTCTCCGTCGAGGGCTCCTGTAACAGACGTTTTCATCGAAGCCAGAGGAGTTTTCAGTTCGTGTGCTGCATCGGATATAAACCTCTTTTGTGCTGTAAACGCAGCCTGGATTTTATCAGCCATTCGGTTCAGTGAATTGGCAAGGCTACCAATTTCATCCTTGGATTTAGTTTGTACACGTTCGTCAAGATCCTGTTCACCCAGTCTTTTGGCAACTCGAGCGATATGTAATACGGGTGCCACCGTCCAGCGTGAAACGAACCAACCCAGGAGCAACGATAAAATAATAACGACAGGCAGTGTACCCCAAACGTCATGTACTATCTTTTTAACCCAGTAACTAAGGTAAGGTTTTGGCATGAAATAAACGTCTAATGAAGCAAGGATTACTACATCATCATATCCTTTAATTGGCATATAATATAGTCTTCGTAAGCCATGTCCTTGATAGTCATTGATAGTTTTAAAAAAAAAGTTTTCTGTTAGTAGAACAGGGCCAATCTCTGATGCGGACATATCGAGTAGATAAGTGAAAGGTACTTCAGGAATTGCTTCGAACGAGTGGGAGTTAGATACACCTCCAAGTTTTGTGTGATTGACCACCTCGTGAAAGTTCTTCAGAACATAGGACGGCGTTATCTTCAAATCATTTATGTAGTTACTGATTATCTCATAAAAGTTTTCTCCTCTGTCCCAACCTTGTTTCTCAAAATCCTTTGGTGTTGCATTATTAATAAATGCCGGACCCGTTTCCATTTGGAGGGCTGCATTTCTTTCCTGATCACGATAGTTTCTATATTCAATGAATGAGAAGGCACATATGACTACCAGTAGTACTGATACAAAAAATAGGAGAACAAGTTTTACTCTAAGACTTTTCATCTTTAATTATATAGCCTAATCCTTTTACTGTTTGAATAACCGCGTCCCTGTTATCCGGGTCAATCTTCTTACGTATTCGGCTGATAATTACCTCCACCACATTGGAAAAAATGTTGTTGTTAGTGTCCCATATGTGTTCTTCAATCATTTCTTGAGTTACTACCCCATTTTTATTGATAGCTAAATATTCGAGAATACCATACTCTTTTGAAGTTAAAGAAAGTCCTCGACCTCTATAATTCACAGTTTTCTTGGAGGTATTTAAACTCATATCCCCAATAATTATTTCATTGCCAGGATGCCCGTAAGATCTTCTTATCAAGGCACGAATCCGCGCGTGCAGTTCGGGAAAACTGAAAGGTTTTGATAAATAATCATCGGCACCACAGTCCAGTCCACGAATCTTATCACCTTCCTGATAGCGAGCGGTAAGTATTAAAATCGGTGTTGTTGTTCTTCTTTTCCTGATATACTCGCAAACAGAAAAACCATCTGATTTTGGCAACAAGATATCAAGAATTATTAGATCATAGGAGAAACTAACAGCGCATTCCTGCCCTGTCAGCCCATCTATTTCATAATCAACTGAATATCCATTTTTTTCTAGATTTGTTTTTATGGACCAGACAAGATGTTCATCATCTTCTATCAACAGAATTCGCATATGTATAATATTATATGGATAGGTACGATATGGCAATCGTATTCAGTTTGTATTCAGGTAACACATATACTACGCAGTGTTGTCATCATCCAACATGGTGTAAAAAAGTGGTAATGAAATTTCTTTCAAAATGAATACAGCGGGAAATGAGTCAATAGACCATGCTTATAAAATGGAACCATACTTGAGATTAAGTTACAAAATGAAAATTCGTTACCGTTACTTCTTTGTCGTTTTGATACTGTCCATAAGCATGGACAGTCCGTTCAGATTTACCTTGATATCACCGGGAGAAGTGCAGGACAGCAGCCGCTGCCAGATATATGACGGTCGCAGGTAGAATTCCCTGTAGGCTTTACTCTCCCACCGGATGATATCATCGCGGCTCAACGAATCACTTTCGAAGACCGGCGCTGATCCCTCGGTGGAAGCGGCATATACATAGTCTTCCCAGGGAATATCAGGTCTACCGCCCCCTTCGAGATAGAGATCATATAATTTCGTTCCGGGGAAAGGCGTAGTGATGGAAAACTGGGCGAAGTCCACCTTCAATTTTTTGGCGAACCGGATGGTCTCCCTGATAGTATCAGGAGTCTCACCGGGAGAACCGATCATAAAATAACCGATCACGTGAATTCCGGCTTCATGAGTATATCGAACCGCTTCTACGGCCTGCTGTATCGTGGTGCCTTTTTCTATCACGTCCAGTATCTCCTGGGAGCCGGATTCCAGCCCGTATGAGATGGAGTAACAGCCTGACTGTTTCATCTTTTTCAGAAGTTTTTCGTTAACCAGATTCACTCTTGTCTCACATGACCAGATAATATTTAGTTTCCTGCGGATTATTTCTTCGCATATTTTATAGGCTCTTTCCATATCCAGTGAAAAAGAATCATCATAAAAAGCGATTTCCCTGACACCGTATCGTTCCTGCAGCCAGGCTATTTCATCGGCAATCCTGGCTGGACTCTGCCCCCTGAACCTTTTACCGAAAACCGGTTTCGAGCAGTAACCGCAATTGTACGGGCATCCCCGGCTGGTTATAAGCACGGCAAACGGGAATGCCCTTCCGTGAGGTGGATGAGGTTTATATGATTTCAGAGGTAATAAATGATATGCCAGGAACGGCAGAGAATCGAGATCCGATATTTCGGGTGACGGCGGATTGTCTACGACAACACCATCCTTGCGGTATGTTATTCCCTTAACCTTTTCAAGTGGTTTCTTGGCCTCAATGGCAGAGAGTAAATTAATAAACGATTCCTCTCCCTCACCGCGAACTATTATGTCAATTTCCGGCGCGATGGCCATTGTCTCTGCCGGAAGTAACGTGGCATGAGGACCTCCCATTATTATCGGCAGATCAGGCTTCTCTGATTTTACCTCCCGCGCAATGTCGATTGCCCGGCTGACCGTCGGAGTCATCGCCGTAAGACCGAGGATATCCGTATCATCCAGCAGCGGAATTATATCCGTCGGTTTGAGGTTGAGAAAGTTGGCGTCCACCAGGGTAACAGGATAACCTTTTGATTCCAGGACAGCAGCTAACAGAATTAACCCCATTGGAGGTTGAGGATAATCCAAAAACTGCGGAGGATTTACCAGAGTAACTTTTTGCATATTTCTCCGTGGGAGAAGTATTGATCCGAAACGAAACTAAAGTTTTCTATCACTGTTTTACATACTCATTTATTATGACCAGACATGTGTCATGAAGGTTACGCAGGATCTCCCGGTCCTTTCCCTCAACGGTAAGTCTTAGCTTTGGTTCGGTACCCGAAGGTCGTATCAGTGCCCAGCCATCATCAAATATCAGCTTAATACCGTCCTTGTTATCTATCGAAACAGGCTTCAGGGACATCAGGATTTCTCCCAATCCGGTTATATTCAGTTTACTCACTGTTACGCTGCTTCGCTGTATCGGATATTCGGAAATATCATCGACAAGATCTGAAATCCTGGTTCGCCCGGCTATCGATGCTAACCTGGCAGCGGCGTATATACCATCGGGGCAAAGAGTATTCTCCGGAAACATCCAGCTCCCGGAAGGTTCGCCGCCGAATTCACCACCATTTTTCAACTCCACTGATACGAAACTATCGCCTATCTTTGTTCGGATAACTTCAGCCCCCGTCTCTTCAATAATCATCGATGCATCCATTGTAGTGATTACTTTCTTCGCACCGGCTTCACGCGTAAAAAGCACCAACAGTTTATCACCGGGAATGAACCTGCCCTTGTCATCCACCGCCATCATCCTGTCGGCGTCTCCGTCATGGGCAATGCCAAGGTCGGCACCGACTTCTCTGGTTACCCGTATCAGTTCCTGCAGGTTCTCCTCTGTGGGTTCGGAAGGCCGTGGGAAATCCCCCCTGGGAGTGCAATTCAGTTCGATCACTTCACAACCCATTTTCCTGAGTAGAACTGGAGTTATCACGGAAGCTGCACCACCTCCACAATCAAGGACCACTTTTATATTAAACCGACCAGTGATGTTCGAAAGAATTCGTTCGATATGGTTATTTACAGCACTTTCCGATGTCCTGACCTTCCCTAAAGCATCCCATTTTGCCGATGTAAACTCACCTGATGATATCATCTCCTCAATCTGCGACTGCTGAGCAGCGTTAAAAGCCGAGCCGTCCGGATTGATGAACTTCAGACCGTTGTATTCAGGCGGATTATGAGAAGCGGTTATCATAACACCGGCTCGGGATTTTTCTGCAGCGATAGCTAAGGTTGGAGTAGGAACAAGCCCGATATCCGTACAGTCAGCTCCTGCAATCATGGCACCGGCTATGAATGCGTATTTCACGGCTTCGGTAGATGTCCTTGTATCACCCGCAATCACGATATCCCCGTACAATTGCCCCGCTGTCATACCTGCCTTAAGTGTCAACTCAATAAGGCTGCTGTCAGCAATTCTTCTTATACCGGAGGTACCGAATAATTTCATCCTTCGTTGATTGTAAATGCCGTTCGACCGCCTGTCAATCCAACCAGCAGGTGATTGTAAATTTGGTCTATGTGGCTCACGAATTATACCCGAGCGTGTTTTGACTTGGAAAAGGCTGTATGCTATATTTCGGTAAGAGTACACCTTGATTCCCCAGTGAACAGTAAGGAAATATATATATGTGCGGGATTATAGGCTATATCGGTAAAGACCTCACCGTTAAGTCCGTTGACCTCGGAATAGAAGCTTTAAAACGGCTCGAATATCGGGGTTACGATTCTTCCGGTTTTGCTTTCTGGAATGACCAGGAGGGAAAAATATGCAGCCAGAAAGCTGTCGGAAAAATTGCCAGTCTGGAAGATAAGCTGGAATACAGTAACACCAGTCATGCAAATCCAATCATTCTCCACACACGCTGGGCTACGCACGGCGGAGTTACCGAGGAGAACGCCCATCCTCACAGTGATTGCCAACAGAATATCTGGGTTATCCATAACGGTATAATCGAAAATTTTCGGCAGTTAAAGCGACAGCTTGAAAGTGAAGGTCACCGCTTTTCATCGGAGACGGATACTGAGGTTTTAGCCCATCTCATCGAAAAGTACTTCGTCGGTAACCTTGAAGACGCGGTAAGGGAAGCTTTAGTCCACATAGAAGGTACCTACGGTCTGGCGGTAATAGCCAGAGACGATCCCGATAAGATCGTAGCCGCCCGACTTTCCAGTCCTCTCTTGATAGGAATCGGCAATGACGAGTATCTCCTGGCATCGGATCCGTCCGCTGTAATAGCCCGAACCAAGAAAGTTATTTACCTTGACGACGGCGAAGTTGCTGTAATCGGCAGGGATAAGTTCTCAATAATCAGGGAGAAAAAGCCCCTGGAAATTGATTGGTCTCAGAGTGATTTCGACAAAGGTGACTACCCTCACTATATGATCAAGGAGATTATGGAGCAGCCAGAAACTCTTGAAAACGCCATAAAAGGTCGGTTATTACCTGAAGAAGGAAATGCCAGACTCGGAGGTCTTGATCTGGTCGAGAAAAAACTGAGGGCTGTGAATAAAGCCTATATTGTTGCCTGCGGAACGGCATATCACGCCGGTATCGTCGGCGAGTATATGTTAGAAGAATACGCAGAGATACTGACCAAGACCGACGCCGCTTCGGAGTTCAGGTACAGAGATAATTTGTTGGACAGGCATTCGGTGGTTATTGCCATATCACAGTCGGGGGAGACGGCCGACACTCTTGCCGCGATAAGTGAAGCGAAGTCACGAGGTGTGCTATCTCTCGGAATAACAAACGTAGTCGGTTCAACCCAGGCACGGGAGACAGACGCCGGAGTCTATACGCGTACCGGTCCGGAAGTGGCTGTAGCATCCACCAAGGCTTTCACATCACAGTTGATGATCCTGGGACTTATGACTCTGGTGTTAGGCAGACAGCGAAATATGTCGCGGGTAACCGGGCAAAAACTGGCCGAAGCTTTACAGAGAATACCTGAACTTGCCGCTAGGACTTTGAAATCGTTCGATCAAATACAGGAACTTGCTCACAAGTACAAGGAATATGATAATTTATTATATCTCGGCAGGAAATACAGTTACCCTGTGGCCCGGGAAGGCGCTCTCAAGATAAAGGAAATCGCTTATGTCCATGCCGAAGGCGGTCACGGTGGCGAAACGAAACACGGCCCCCTTGCCCTTATGTCCCCGGAATTCCCCTGTATCTGCATAGTACCGAATGACAGCGTCTACAGTAAGATGATATCCAATATTCAGGAGATCAAAGCCAGGAAATCTCCAGTCATTGCCGTAGCCACGGAGGGCAACACTGAGATAAAAAACCTGGCTGACGACGTGATATATATACCTGATACACTTGAACCACTGACGCCGATTCTGAGCATTATTCCCTTACAGATATTAGCCTATCATGTTGCCGCCATGCGGGGCTGTGATATAGATAAACCGAGGAACCTGGCAAAATCGGTTACCGTGGAGTAATTACTGTATCTAACCTTGCAACTGTATAATCTCTTTATGCCCGATTACGGCAGCTTTTTATCAAGAATAAACTCGCCGGAGTCATACGTGGATAACCCCGTAATAACTCCGGCGTTTTCAGTTATCTGAGATATTAGTCTGTTGATATCATAGAGGCAAAGTGTTCATCCATCTCAAAGCCACCAAGGCCATTGCCGGCAGCGGCATAGACATGGACAATTGGATCATCCTCGATGCAAGCCAATACCATCTGTAGTAATTCCTGCCGCTCCTGGCATTCCTTCCATCCCTGCCATCCTTCGAGACGAGTCCAGGTGCCAACAACCATGTAGTGCGTTGGATTATTAACGTCGATGAGAGTCTCTCCGGACACATAAGTTGGCTGGCGCATACAACTCGACCTTAGATCTTTAAGCAGCCCTTCCAATCTCTTTTCTTCGCCTGGCTTGCAGTGTCGCTCTATTACTACCTTAACCATTTTTCACCTCCCGCTTTCTATTCTTTCAGTGTCTGATAGTTCTCTCCGGTACTCTAACTATCTATCCGGTTAAGCGGTGGGAAGTTAATACAAGAGCCACCTGAGTGACCTATTTATATACCTGATTTCCAAACTTGTCAAGTTATTCCGAAAAAGAGTAACACTCAATAGTTACAGGCTTAATCGAGAATAAATATCATTGTATTTCAAGCAGAGTTGGTATATTATGATTTGGTATGAAAGAAAAAACAGTCACTGTTTCCGGAGGTTTCGATCCCTTACATATCGGTCATATCCGGATGATCTGTGAAGCGAGTAAACTCGGGAAACTGATCGTTATACTAAATAACGATGCCTTTCTCATCAGGAAAAAAGGCCGTGCTTTCATGCCCATCGAGGAAAGAAAAGAAATCCTGGAAAATATCAAGGGAGTAGACAGTGTTTTCGTCAGCATCGATGAAGATGACAGTGTCTGCAAGAGTCTTGAAGCAATCAAACCCGATATTTTCGCCAATGGCGGTGACCGGAAAGACGAGTCGGAAATACGTGAAGCCGAAGTATGTAAGCGACTCGGTATTGAAATGGTCTTTAACGTGGGCGGGGGAAAAGTACAATCGAGTTCGTGGCTGACCAAACCAAACACACTGGATAAAGAGTAAGTCGACTTAGTAAATTATAACCCTTATTACTACTTTCCCATATTGTTTTCCAATTACACTCAAAATAACCGTAACAAACCATGGCTCTGAAACGTATATACAGGTAAAAGGAGGTATGGTCTTGAAAAAGGTTCTTGCGATTTTAATAACAACCACAGTTATCTCGGTAGTACTCGTCACGTCTTTGGGAGTAACAGCATGTGCGGATGAAGATGAAATTCCCGCATACGGTTACCAGGAACCCGCCCCTGAATCACACGACGGTGTTCCTGAAGGCAGTGGAACTGATGGTAGTGCAGGGCCTGATATCGGTCCCGGTCCAGCACCAAATTCCGGCGATGGAGATCCGGACGGCAGCGGTTTTTAGTAATAAAAGATAAACACGGATAAAAAAAGGCGCGAATTCGCGCCTTTTTTCTCTTCTACAAAGTAGGAGTATTAAAGGTCTTCTATATTAGACTATGATCTCCTGCACAAAATACACGGCCACCGCCACCGAAATACTGTATATCGCCATTTTCAGACCCGAAATGATAAGGTTCCTCCTGGAAAGTTTTCCAAGGTAAATCCCGATAATGACAACAGAAAGGACAACCAGCCCGATCGATGTAAACAACGCCTGGTTCCCTGAAAGAAATAACAGCGGCAGGATAGGAACGGCTCCTCCTACTATAGTAGCCAGTCCGTCCGCTATCCCGGCGAACATCGACTGCCTGCCTATTTTCTTGTCGATCACCGTACCGGTCAGGTCTTTACCGACCATTGCTTTCTCGACTTCTCTCAATTCACCATGATATTCTGCCTTCGCGGCGGAACTGGCACTGAGCATATTGGCAATGCCGTTGGCAATAGTCCCTCCGACGGCTGCAGCCACAATAACCGGAGTCTCTGCTGACGAAGCCCCAACCACGATACCGAGTGTGGAAAGAGAACCGTCGATATAGCCCCGGAGGATATTACCTATCATTCTTCTTCACGCCTGGTCACCTGGGAATCAATCATCTTCTTTCCTGCTGATACCATATCGATCGAATGTATCGAACCACCGTAGCTTTCAATCACTTCTTCAATATCGATGTACGTAAGATCATGCCCCTCCACGGTTATCTCGATAGTCTTTGTCTTTTCATCGATCTCCAGGACATGGACCGTGACGCCATCGACACCGTGTATTTCGGCCAGACTCTCGGAAAACTCTATGATGTCAGGATCATGGGGTATCAGGACGTCTATTACCAGCCTTTTAACAGCCAACTCTCCCTCCTTCTAATCGATATATACACTCGAAAGCATTTCCCTGATTATACTATCTCCTGTTGAAAAAAGAATAGTAGCTAGTTTCCAGTTAATCCGGTATATTTGTCTATCTTTAAAATCATGACCTGTATGGGAACGAGAGACTATAAATCGCCAATAGCCTGAATCCACTCAGGTGATCTAAGATTTACCAACATAGACAATTCTTAGATCCCTGACGTTATTTCCTGTATTTCCGGTTTGAATAGTATCGCCTAACGCATCCAGAACAGCATGTGAATTATGGTGTCTCATCTCTACGTCCAGTTCAAATCCTGCTTGTTTGATTCTCGCAGTCGTCGATCCGTCGACGATACCACCTGCAACATCAGTAGGCCCGTCTGTTCCATCGGAATCAACAGAACCGATAACAATATTTTCACTGTTCGCAATCCTACTCGAAGCAGCGAGTACGAGTTCCTGGTTTCTTCCTCCTGTTCCGGTCTCTCCATCGGTTCGTACTACCACCTCACCTCCACAAATGAAAACACATGGCGGTTCCAATGGTCTTCCCATTGCTTCGGCTTCCCGGGCAATAGAGGCGAGTATCTCACCGGTTGGGTGTGCTTCGATATCATTTAAACTGGTAGCCAGGACAGCCGTATTCAATCTTAGTTCCTTCGCCCGGGCTTCAGCGGCGTTCAACAGGTATTCCGGCCCCATCACTCTGAAAGGGAGATAAGGTCTCCGGGCAAAATCTTCGGGTGAGGGGTGTAGATATTGAGGATCAGCTTTCTTCAAAAACTCCCTTACAGAAGCCGGAACAGTGTCCCATATTTCGTATTTTTTCAAGACGTATATAGCACGCTCATATTCGTTGTCAAAAGTCCGATCGAAGAATGTGTGCCCGTGCAGTTTCAAGGGTAACTCGGTAGCCTCCAGTTTTACCAGGGTAGCATCTTTAACATATTTAGCGTGCTTCATTCTGACAACGGCAAGCAGGTTCCTGACCGCATTTGCTTCCGGCATGCTGGCTCCGCAGCCGAAATATAGTATCCGGTAGATAACCTGAAGGTCATCAAGTGAGATACCGGGAGCAGGCAGAGCTTTTAAAGCAGAACCTCCCCCGGATGTGACCCAGAAGACAATATCGCCTTTACCCGCCCTCTTTTCTATCTCCAGCATCCGTGCAGCACCTTTGACACTGTCTTCGTCGGGCATGGGATGCCCGGCGAGAGTCACGTTAACCCTGTGACAGACTACTTCGTCTCCTTTTTTTATATTTATCTGACCTTCGGTTATCAGGTCTCCAAGGACGTCTTCAAGGGCCAGAGCAATCTTCTGTACCGACTTTCCACCGCCAACGACGTAAATGTTATTGACATCATCAAGATCATATTCGACCGGCTCCTGTCCGACCGGCTCCGAAAACTCAGGATTGCCAATGATTAACTTATTTCCTTCCAGCCTGACGACCTTTTTGGTGTTTTCATAGGGATCCGGCGCAGCGAGAGCGGTCTCCATGATATCCAGCACCACTCGTCTGTCCGTAGTGTTGCCGTGAGATAACAATTCATCAAGGTTCTTGATAATCATTGGACTTCTCTTTTCGTTTTTATTACGGTTGTGGAATGGTCGTCCCGCATTTAAAAGCGTCTTTGCCCAGGAATCTTGCGTGACTGCCTAATTCTTCTTCGATCTGCTGAAGTCTGTTTGCGGTAGGGCCCATGGAGCTTTCCCTGATGGTAGTGGCATTGATGCCCACTGAATAATCAGCGATATCGGCTCCTTCCCCTCTGCTGGGACAGGGCATGACACCGTACCCTTTCTGATAAGCCATTTGTACCGTATCGAATGCCTCGCTTATGGAACCTACCTGATTGACTTTAAGCAGCACAGAGTTGCAGGCGCCGACCGCCATTCCCTGTTCAAGTCGTTCAGCATTCGTGCTGAAAAGGTCATCCCCGACAACCTGAATACCCAGTTCTTTTGTCAGGATGGCATGACCCTCGAAATCATCTTCATCAAGCGGGTCTTCAAGAATAACAAAGGGATAATTTTTCACCATATCATGATAAAGCCGGATAAGATCGTCTCTGGTCTTTTCTTCCCTGGAGAACAAGTATTCGAAAACATCCTTTTCCTTGTTGTAATAGGTTCCGGCAGCCACGTCTACCTGGATACCCATCCTGTCCGTGTATCCTGATTTTTCGATAGCCTCCGTCATAACGTCCCAAATTTCTCTTTCATGCTCAACGACGCCCTCGGGGATTATAACTCTAAAGTTACCGATGACTTTCATGTTAAACCTGTCTTCTATCATCTTCAGGTACACTTTTTGTATTTCCCAGGTGGCATAGCAGGCTTCTTTAAAAGTATCGAAGCCATAGGCCATAAAGGAATAGCTTGGTTTATCACCGTGAATCGGTTTACCACCATATCTTTCAAGGCTGTTTAGGATTCCTACTCCCGGAACGGGCAGTACGCAGGCATTCATTCCGCCGATATGCTGGTAAAGAGGAATACGCAGGCTGGCAGCGCCGGCTTTTAATGCCGCAGCCGAAACACTCGCAGTGGTATTGCCACCCAGATTCGCCTTGTTCGGAGTCCCGTCTAATTCCAGCATAATCTCGTCGATCTTCCATTGTTTGGATGCATCGACTCCTTTGAGGGCAGGCGCAATAATGTCGGTGACATTTTTAACGGCTTTCAGTACTCCCAGTCCGTGGTATCGTTCTCCTCCGTCATAAGCGAATTGCACTTCGTGTTCGCCAACGGACAGTCCTGCGGTAGCTTCGGCAACCCCGACCGCGCCGCTTTCCGTTATAACGGTCGCTTCAATGGAAGGATGACCCCTTCCGGACAATATCTCCCTGGCATATACTTCCCTGATTATAGAACCTTCCGGCATTGTTCTACTCCTAAAAACATACTTGAGGTATAAGTGTTATTCAAAATGATATTTGAAGGAACACCGTTTTAGCAAGAATCGAAAATACTTTCCATGTTCTGGTATTTACATGTCCGATTATTAACACATATTATATATGATACTGAAAAAATAATATGGAAAGAAGGAGTACTCGCATGAAGTTAACAAAGCTTGAGACATACATAGTTGAAGTTCCTCCACCCGGTTATGGAGGTAATTACTGGTTCTTTATCAAACTGCATACCGATCAAGGTATATATGGATGGGGTGAAACAGCTACGCTGGGTGTCTTCTACCGATTGCAGAAAAGTTATGTGGCTCTTATGGAAGAAATATTTGAAACTCATCTCAAAGGTGAAAACCCGTTAGATAGAGAACGTTTATCGAAAACGCTCTATGCCGCACTTTCATGTCGCCATTCGGAATACTTTACACAGGGACTTGTGAGCGCTATCGATGTGGCATTATGGGATATTGCCGGTAAAGTCAGTAATCAGCCGGTATATAACCTGCTTGGTGGTGTTTTCAGGGACAAAGTACGAAGCTACACCTATATATACAACATTAAGACAGGAGGAGAGGTACGTTCCGACTGGTTTGATGCAGGCTGGATAGCTGAAAATGCTCAATACCTGGTTGAAGAAGGCTTTACAGGTTTAAAACTCGATCCGGTGCCCATGGTACACTTTGAACCCCCGTTAACACCCGAGGAAGCGAGTACTGGCGGATACGGCGTCATGTACCGCAATCCATTCAATATGACCCTGGAACACTATGAGAAAGTGGAAGAAACCATCGGGGCACTCCGTGATGCTGTCGGTAACAAGGCCGATATTTTAATAGGAACTCACGGTCAAATGACGACTGCTTCAGCGATCAGGCTTGCCAGGGTGCTTGAGCCTTTTAAACCATTATGGTTCGAGGAACCGGTACCGCCCGAGAACACCAAAGAAATGGCTAAAGTAGCTAGGAGTACGACCATTCCGATTGCTACGGGTGAAAGGCTTACTACCGTGTTTGACTTTACCAGATTACTGGAGGACGGTGCCGCTACTTACCTGCAGCCGGATCTCGGCTCCTGCGGAGGTATCAGCGAATGTAAGAAAATAGCGGCCATCGGGGAAGGTTACTATGCCCAGATGGCGCCTCATGTCTGGGGAGGGCCGGTTATCACCGCGGCAGCCTTGCAGATCGATGCCTGTATACCCAATTTCCTCATCCAGGAAAGTATTTACAAAGGTGGAGGATACTTTGATGAGATTGTGGTAGAACCCTTTGTATGGGAAAAAGGCTATTATGGTCTGCCGACATCGCCGGGAATCGGTGTGGACCTGAACATGAAAGCTGTTGAGAAGTTTAAAGTATAACGTGAAAGACTGGTGCTGAAGTGTTTTCAGCGCCAGTCTATTTTGGATAATTTACATAGTAATCATTATTCGATATTGTGGATTACACATACAAATCTAACAAACCGAGTTTTGTTGGATATCATTTAGAAAGACTGCAATATCTGTATTACACGAAGTTATATCGGAAGAAAAGCCTGTGCATAACTCACAATATAAAAAATCAAAATTAAGCTGGTCACTAACAGTAATTCATCTATAAATTTTTACTACATAAACAATACTTCATATAGTTCTCGGCATATATCCTGACGATTAGATTATCCTGTAGCAAGTTGAAGGATATTCAGTAGTGACTTTTAAATAAATGCTAGTGATTGTATTTACATTGGTAAATATGTGTTTTTAATTGTGGTATTATTAATAAACGAGATAAATAATATACGATGGAGTAAAATAATGAACACTGGTGATAGAGTTAAAATACTATCTGGTGACTTTATGGGTAAATTCGGCAAAGTAAAAGTTCGTCATTTTAACATATTACCTGGTGAAATGAAAAAGATAAAAGCCGGAGTGATATTAACTGGCAAAGACAATGAAACACTTTACAGTGTCCGTATTGACGGAGAAAAGGAAAGTGTGTATTTCCCAAAGAATTGTCTGGAACTAGTTTCGGATAAATAGTTTTGATATAAAAATTATAGTGAGATCAGTATTTATGCGATGAGTGGCAGAGGATATATCCTTTTCAATCAAAGATTTTTGCATAATAGAAGGAAAATGCTTTATATAGGTTAAAACATGTATAGTCGGAATTATCCTCTATGGTTTGTATAATATATTTTCTGTTCGTGGTACAATACAAACATAGAATAAGTTTAGGTTAATACAGACTTCTTTAAAGAATCCCCCATTCGATTCAAATCAAGATTGGATGACCCGAACTCTATCGGAAATCTCGAAGAGAGGAGGTCATTCAATGAGCTTTCAAGACAAGTCGATCCAATGTTCCGATTGCGGGACTACGTTTACTTTCAGCGCTGGAGAACAAGAATTCTACCAGACCAAAGGATTTACCAATGAGCCAAAACGTTGTCCTTCGTGCCGTCAAGCTAATAAAAAACAACGTTATGGCAGTGGAAACGACAACTACAGTTCCAAATGGTAAATGTCTGGCAGAACTCCACCTGGACAAGCCTAGATAAACCAAGTACTCAGGGGACAGGGCGGCAACATTCTAATACTCTGTGACGCTGTGTCCCCTTCCTCTCCTTATAAATACTTATAGGTAGATGTAAAGGGATCTCTGGGTAGATAACTCCGAGTGTCTTAATAATATTCCTCTATGGTATTAGATAAACCTCTAGCCTGATTCTCAAACATTAACCAGATAAAGGAGAAATGAATGGATTTGGAACGTTTCAAGGATCCGGAGGAATACAGGGAATACGTCAACGTTGGGCAAGAAATATCTTCATCGAGAAATTTTACGGAAGAATATGAAATAAAGGACCTGGGATTAAAGCCATCCTTGAAGATTTCGGAAAATGAAGAACTGGATATAGCCAATGACCCGGTCAAACAATATCTCCACGAAATTGGCAGAGTGAACCTTCTTACTGCCCAAACTGAAAAAGACTTGGCTAAGAAGATAGAATTAGCAAAACGACTCAGGCAGATAAAGCAAGATTATATAAACGAAAATGGGGAATTGCCTTCACCGACACAAATAGTTTTAACCTTACCTAGAGAAATCGGTCGGTCAGTGGCTATTCTCCGCCTTCTTAGAGAAGAACTTGGCCTTCCAGCTACTGAGAGTTTTCTCGAGAGTATTTCCGAGACCAGAATACGTAAGAGTATTGATGGAGTTTTAGACCAGCAGATGATAACTTCGATGGCGTTTAAATTTGGTAAATCGGTATTCGATACCGAGCACCTTTTAATAAACCTGTCTTTGAATTGGGATCTAATGCCAGATGTAATCTTGAATACTATTGATCGACGTGTATCAACGGCTGATCTTGAACATTTATTGGCAGAAAAAGATGTAGCAAACTCAATGAGAGAATATGAAAAGCAAATCAAAGAGTTTATGGACAATATTGAATTAGAAGCAAAAAAGGCGGGAAAGACTCTCATTGAAGCCAACCTGCGCCTGGTAGTCAGCGTAGCCAAGAAACACCTCGGCCATGGGATGTCTTTACTCGATCTCATTCAAGAAGGGAATATTGGTCTGATCAGAGCAGTTGATAAATTTAATCTACACCGGGGCTTTAAATTCAGTACTTATGCCACCTGGTGGATTCGTCAAGGAATCACTCGAGCTATCTCTGACCAGGCACGAACTATCCGCGTCCCTGTCCATATGGTTGATGCCATCAGGAGGCTATTGAAGATAAGACGTAATCTAGTACAGGAATATGGTCGCGATCCAACCCTGGAGGAAATAAGTAAAAAAATAGAACTATCGGTTGAAAAGATCGGTGAGATATTTAAGGCAGCCCAATTCCCGATATCCCTGGAGACACCAATCGGTGATGAAGGTGATACTCAATTAAGTGATTTTATCGAGGATCAGGACTCGGTAACACCGCTTGATGCAACCTCCAAACAATTACTCAAAGAAAAGGTCGACGAAGTATTATCTGAACTTACTCCACGTGAACAGAGAGTACTTGTACTGAGATTCGGTCTTGAAGATGGGCGTGGTCGGACTCTTGAAGAAGTAGGGTATGAATTCAACGTAACACGAGAACGTATTCGTCAGATAGAAGCGAAAGCCCTCCGTAAACTTCGACATCCCAGCCGCAGTCGTAAACTTAGAGGTTATCTGGAAGAATGATCTGGTAAACTTAGCTCTCAAGTTGTACCGGTGCATTGAGAAGAAGAAGACATGTTTGAGTATTCTACAGCCGTAAAAAATATCCGATTTACTATTATGGTAGGTAATGAAGCAGAGGAACTTGATGCCCTAACCGATAATTGGCTTA
Organism: Dehalococcoidales bacterium; assembly: GCA_016932435.1. Next base: position 62,994 of record JAFGCW010000004.1, read on the forward strand.
ACACCATCAATAAGTCCAGATATATAAAATTACATTAAATAATATCGAACAGCCTACCGTAGTGGTTATTCACAAACCGAATTAATGCGGTAAAGAGGAAAAATATTATTGAAAAGTTATCGTCGTGATCAAAGTAGTGCGTATAGTTGGGAAACTCACAATACAAGCGGACATTACCTAGACACAGCGTCGATACTGAAATCTTGTGTTTGAGTCATAACCATAAGGCAACACTATAAATAAACCGTAATAAATAGTCGTCAATCTCCTATAAAAAAACAAGGCATAGAATGGGGTGAGTTACGATGGATAAAATTCAACCGATTACAGGAACAAAAGTTAAATTTTTCAAAGCCTCGGATTTCGATGAAGTGGAAGAATTAGTTAATAAATGGATTGATGAAAATGACAGTCGTTACAAGTATATCTACGATATTCAATACAATCATAATATGGTACTCGAGGAGCAGGATGCCATCTACGAGCATACTCTCTATGGGCATAACGTTTCCGTCATGATAGTGTACGGGATTAAGTAAATCTGAAACAGCCGAAGTTTAAGCATTTTCTCTTGAGAAGTTTTGGATTATTTTTCTTTGTAATTCATTTAAAACGTTCGGTTTTACCTTTGGAGAACTACACCTGACGGCAAGGCATGAATTATGGTGGACGTTTTTACATGTTTTCCCGCATTTGAGTATTCCGGACTAAATTGAGCCACAGTTCCGGAGTTTGAGAGCCACCGTTCCGGTAAAAGAGAGCCAGGGTTCCGGCGATAGA
>JAFGCW010000045.1 GCA_016932435.1 Dehalococcoidales bacterium
AATGGAGCCAGCGAAGAGAGTCGAACTCTTGACCGACGGTTTACGAAACCGTTGCTCTACCACTGAGCTACGCTGGCTTTCCAGAAAAGTATAGCATAAAACCGTTTTCGCGATAAGAGTCACATGATTTCCCATTAAGTATTTACAGAATGTTTACTTATTATTTATGTTTTCTTTATGCCTATCACTGTATCATGATACTCAGATACCCCCAGTTTATTGGAGTGAGTGATGATACAGACAGCGATCAGGTGCCCGGATGATACGGTTATGGTATTCGATGAAGAAGGAAAATTCGTTCCCGGGTTCCAGGGAAATTATGAGAACATAAAGCAGACTATATTCAACAACGCTCATTCAAAGACAGTATTCAGCCATTATTACGATACCGAGTCGGTACTCGTGTATACACCCAGAGAAGCCTGGTAATCATTAAATCAAAATTCGCAGTACTTTCTTAATAATCACTTACTCTATCTTCCGATTAATCCTTCCCGGTCTTTCCATCTATCCTTGCAGTTCCAGCATTTATTGACCCTCAAATCACGCTTGTGATAGTATAAAATCAATCCCGATAGCTGAGAACCTCAGGTTTTTTTACCCTTATTTATCTGCCGGTATCCGGCTATTGGTAATAATAACCGGAGAAAAGGCTATATGCTGGTTGAGGAAGAACTTGCCCGGGTATCACCTGAAAAGGATACTCTCCTGACTATTGGGGTATTCGATGGTGTTCACCTCGGGCATAAATACCTTATCTCAAAACTGAAAAAATCCGCTGAGCAGGAGAACCTTCTCAGTGGAGTGGTTACTTTTCGCCAGCATCCCCTGGAAGTCCTCGCCCCGGAAACCGTATTACCTTATCTGACCAACTGCGAAGAAAAAGTTGAGTTATTAAAGGCTGAGAAGGTAGATATCGTCATTCCTCTTACGTTTACTCCCGAACTGGCCGGTCTGACAGCCAGGGAATTCACCGGACTACTTAAAAAGCATCTCAGAATGCGCGGCCTGGTAGTCGGTCCCGATTTCACACTGGGCAAGGACAGGGAAGGAAACGTTAGTGTCCTGAGAGAACTAGGACGTGAGATGGGTTTCAGTGTAACGATGATCGCTGCTATGAACTTTTTCGGAGAAGTCGTCAGCAGCACGGCTATCCGAAAATACCTCGAGGAGGGCGATCTGAAAAATGTCAGCAAGCTGCTGGGACGGACATTCAGTTTACAGGGTTTCGTGGTGAGAGGAGACGGCAGGGGCAAGGATCTCGGTTTCCCTACCGCAAACCTGGAAGTCGACTCGGTGCAGTCCCTCCTGTCTGAAGGAGTTTATGCCACCTGGACTCATATCGGTGATGAAAAATATCCGTCGGTTACCAATATCGGAAAACGTCCTACTTTCGGCAGCAATGACCGTACCGTAGAGACATACATAATCGGTTTCAGCGGTAATTTGTACGATCGGGAACTCAAGATCGACATTGTCGACCTTCTTCGTAGAGAAACCAAGTTTAAAAACACCGATGAGCTTAAAAAGCAAATACTCGACGATATCGAAAAAGGAAAGGCAGCACTCGGACTCACACCCGACGGATGACTATCTATTAGAATGACAACTCCTGATACCGACAAACGTTTTAATATTTTATAATTTTCGGATATACTGATTACTTAGAATATACAGCTTAAGGAGACTTATGGAACAGCTTCGTATCCCCGGACCGACCCCCATTCCCGATCATGTCCGTAAAGCGATGGCACGACAGATGATCAATCATCGCGGTCCGGAGTTTGCCGAGACGATCAACCGGGCAACAAATAATCTGAAAACGTTCTTTCAAACAAAAAACGACGTATTTATTCTGACCGGTTCGGGTACCGGAGGTCTGGAAGCCGCCGCTGTAAACGTAATGTCTCCCAGCGATAAAGTGCTCTCGGTTTCGCATGGGGTATTCGGAGAGAGGTTTGCCATGATCGCCCGTACTTTTGGCGCTGAAATTATCCCTCTTCAGTTTGAATGGGGTACGGCGCCAGATCCGGATGCAGTAAAAAAAGCCATACAGGAAAACGATGAAATAAAAACGGTGCTCGTTACCCATAACGAGACTTCCACCGGGGTTACCTGTGACCTGGAATCTATCAGCAAAGTGGTAAAAGAAGCCGGTAAGTTGCTGGTTGTCGATGCCATAAGCAGTCTCAGTTCGATCGATCTACCGGTTGATGAATGGAAATGTGATGTCGTCATAACCGGTTCGCAGAAAGGCTGGATGATACCACCGGGCCTGTCAATGATAAGCGTCAGTGAAGAAGCATGGAAAGCACATGCCGATGCCAACATGCCCCACGTTTACTGGGATTTCACACGGGCGAAGAGTTACCTTGAAAAGGGCCAGACACCCTGGACTCCGGCTGTTTCCCTGGTATTCGCCCTGGATGTTTCACTGCAGATGATGCTTGATGAAGGACCGGATAATATTATTGCCAGGCATACTCGTGTTGCCGTTAAAACAAGAAAAGGTATAAAGTCGCTGGGATTGTCACTTTTCGCAGATGAGAAATATGCATCCAATACGGTCACGGCAGTAAAGGCTACAAACGGACTGGATACTAAAAAGCTGCTGAAAATCCTTAGAGAAGAGTATAAGATAATTCTGGGTGGAGGACAGCAGAAACTGGATGGGAAGATATTTCGCATCGGGCATCTGGGCTGGGTAAATGAATCAGATATTGAAACTGTGATTAAAAGCCTGAAAGAAGCACTTCCGAAAGCAGGCTTCAAGGCAGTATAATACCTGAAAGATAAGAAAGATAAGTATGAGTGAAGATAATACAACAGCTGAACTAAAAAAGAAGGTACTTGTTACCGAGTCGATCTCTGAAGAAGGTATAGAACTTCTCCGGAATCATGCTGACGTGGATATCAATCTGGATCTCTCGAATGATGAACTCCTTAAGATCATAGGCAATTATGAAGGCCTGATCGTCCGGAGTCAGACCAGGGTAACAGAGGAAGTCATCGAAGCCGGGAAAAAACTCCAGATAATCGGTCGGGCCGGGGTAGGAGTCGACAATATAGACGTGGATGCCGCAACGCGTAAAGGCATAGTGGTTGTAAACGCTCCGACCAGCAATACCACCGCTGCCGCTGAGCACACCATTGCTCTTATGCTTTCGCTGGCAAGACATATACCACAGGCTAATTCATCTCTAAAAGCGGGAGCCTGGCAACGAAGTCACTTTGTCGGAATCGAGGTGAAAGGTAAAACCATTGGTGTCGTTGGGCTCGGTAACGTCGGTTCGGAAGTAGCCAGGCGTGCCCGTGCTCTTGATATGAGAGTTATCGCCTCCGATCCGTTTATTTCACTTGAATATGCACGCAACCTGAACGTAGAACTCGTACCAATGGACCAACTGTTAAAAGAATCTGATTTCATCACTCTTCATATCCCTCAAACAAGCTCAACAGACGGATTGATAAGTGAAAAAGAACTAGCGACGGTCAAACCGTCAGTACGGATTATCAACGCAGCTCGCGGGGGACTTATCGATGAGGATGCGCTGGTCAAGGCGATTAAAGAAAAAAGAATCGCCGGAGTTGCCCTTGATGTATTCAGAAACGAACCACTGACAAGTGATATCTTCGCGGACGAAGAAAATATCATCATTACACCTCATCTGGGAGCTTCAACAGCCGAAGCACAGACAAATGTAGCCGCCGATATAGTGGACCAGGTTATCGCCGTTTTCAGCGGTCAGACAGCCAAATACTCTGTGAACGCTCCTTTTATTTCAGTTGAAAATATCTCCGTCCTGTCACCTTTCATCAAGGCTTCGACAACCGCCGGAAAACTGGCGGCACAGCTTGCCGAAGGACAAATGAGTTCCATAAGTATCAGGTATGAAGGTGAGATATCTAATTATGATACCAACGTACTGAAGGCAGCCGTTCTCGGTGGTCTTCTTGAACAGATCAGCGAAGAACGGGTCAACCTTGTTAATGCCAATCTTATTGCAACCCGTAGAGGTCTGGCTGTAGTCGAACAGAAAGATGCTATCAGTGAAAATTACGCCAGTCTTATAACCACCGAGGTAAAAACAAGTAAAGAGACCGTAACCGTATCGACTACCGTAGTACGCGGAGAAACGCATATCGCCCGAATAGACAACTACTGGCTGGATATTTACCCGGCTGAAGGGTATTTCCTGTTCTGTGATCACCTCGACCGTCCCGGCCTGTTAGGAGAAGTGGGCAGAGTTACCGGTGACGCGAACATCGATATCAGCGCAATGCACGTAGGTCGCTTAAAACCCAGGGGAGAAGCATTGATGATATTAACCCTGGATGAACCGGTACCGGAAGAAGAACGAAAGAAACTCCTGTCTGTCCCGGATGTCTATTCCGCCAAGTTCGTGAAACTCTAATTCACGCTTAATCCAGGTCAAGTCTGTTAATCACCAGGCCTGAAGGTGATTTGGGGTAAAAGTAGGTTGATTTTCGCGGCATTTTATCACCCGCATCGGAGATAGACTTAATCATTTCAGGTCTGACCGGACTCAACAGCAAAGTAAGTTGATATTCCTGATTTCTTACCTTATCGACTGCGTCATGCATATTATAACTGAAAGCAAGGCTTTCCTTCTCTTTTTCACTGCTCAACGCAAGAAGATTTTCAAGGATAATATGGTCGACAATACTCACATCGAGATTTTTATATATATCGGAATGAAAATACGGCATCATCTTGCTGACTTCTTCACGATTATTTAATGTCAGGATGAAAAGACTCTCCTGGTTTATACCGAAAAGCACGATTCTTGGAACGCTGGTATATGTCAGAATATCTTCTATTCTCATCCAGACTTCCGGATGCTTTAAATCTACTTCTTCAATCGTAAAAAAAGCCTTTAATTTGCTATATAAGCCTTCAATATTCGACTTCGGTATACCTCTTACCAGCCTGTGGGGTGCAAGTATCATCAATCCGGGATCAGAAAATTCTACCAGTGACATCATCACATAATTGAAAGCTTCATTTCCGGAATCAGAGCCCGAGTAAATCCGCTGCTCCTTCCGGTAGGCGAGAGCACTCTCATAACGATGATGTCCATCCGCTATATACAGGGGTCGATTTGCCATGATATTCTGTATTTTCCCTATTACCGGTATGTCGCTTATCACCCACATATCGTGTCGTTCGTTATTATCCATTTTCGTTCTGACCAGTGGATGTTGCTGTGACTGATTGCTTAAGATCGATGTTATCTGAATACCGTTGTCTTGATACATGACCAATATGGGACTGGTATTTGCCTGCATAGCGAAGAGAAGACTCAATCTGTCACCGCGTGGTTCGGTTAATGTACCTTCATGGGGACGTATAACCATTTTATCCCAGTCTTCAAGCTTGACACGACTGATAAGGCTTCGGCGTTTATACTGCCTGTTATGTCTTGTAAAGTAATGGTCGTGAAGATAGAGAGAAGGAGTATCATCCGTTCGTAATACTCCTTCTTCGAGCCACTGATGGAATAATGTTGCCGAACGTGTATATTTGTTATCCGTAGCAGTATCCTGAGGTAACTCTCTCCCCGACTCGATTCTGATGTAGTTGTATTCACTTTTCAGGTATAATTCCTGCTGTTCCTGGAAAGAGATAATATCATATGGCGGACATATAACTTCCGACCAGTCTTGAATATGAGATTCGTTGTAATGAACACCACAGAAAGGTTGGATTTCAGCCACGTCCAGCCGGTTCCTTTTCTACTTATTCTTCGATAAACTGTTCCCCAATCCAGTTTACCTTATGGTATAGTCCGGTGCAATAATAAAGTCAGCCGTAACATTACCAAATAATCAGGATATCTTTGATAGTATCATCAAAAGAAGGTTCCGGATAATACCTGCCTGGTTTAGGTATTACACATTGATAATACCGTTTACCTATTTCGGGTTCTACTAACTCATCACTCTGTGGTTCGAAATACACAAGCCCTTTATCAATTGTATTGAAAGCTACTACGGTATGCCCTGACGCAGAATATCGTAACTCTACGAGAGCGCACCGATAACCCGCAACCTCGGCATTATAATTGGTATCTCGTGAATAGTGGCTGCATACATATACGCCGTAATCACTTCCATCATATTCATTCTCGCTTGTAGAATCCTGGTTCATAAAGGCAACAGCCTCAGCATAGGTCGGGTCTCTTAAGGTATACCCATGTCCCAGAGCATCAGTCGCACCCTGGACATAACCGTAATCATAGCCATTTTCGCGACCGTCAATCTGTCCTTCCGAAAATCCTTCGGTGTAGCCAGCATCTTTACCAAGCGTGAATCCGTTGTCATATCCTGACTTCTCTCCGATATCCACACCTCTTGAGTATCCTTCTTCGTCGCCCTCCTGGTATCCTTCATCATAGCCCTGGGCTTTACCGGTGGAATATCCGTAATCCTTACCTTCGGAGTATCCGGATTCGAATCCTGATGTTTCGCCACTTGCATAGGCAGCCTGATACCCGAAATATCCTCCTGTTCCGAGTACTCCCAGACAAACAACTGATAGCACTATAATCTTAAGCACTCGAAAAGTACCTCCTTTTTCTGGTTAGTTCCATTATACCCTTTTACTACTGGTCTGAGGGGCTCAATACTATGCTATAATTGGTCAATAAATTCTGATGCCGAAAGTAAGATGGAACCGTTCGAAGTAAAGCAGAGAATCGACCAGCTCTCAGCCATTATCAATCATCATAATTATCTGTACCATGTGCTTGATAGTCCTGAAATCAGCGATGGTGAATATGACGAACTGCTTCGGGAACTCAGACAACTTGAAACGGACTATCCTCAATTCTTAAGTCCTGATTCTCCGACACAGAGAGTTGGTGCCGAACCGGTAGAAGCCTTCGGTGTCGTTGAACATCCCCAACCACTCCTGTCACTGGGAAACGTCTTTTCCGAAGAAGAACTTACAGCCTGGTATACGCGGACATCCAGGCTGGCAGGCAACCGGCAGTTCGACATGGTTTGTGAGCACAAGATGGACGGTCTTGCGGTAGCATTGACCTATATCGACGGCAGGCTGGTTACAGGAGCGACCCGTGGCGACGGTTACCGCGGTGAGAATATTACCCAGAACCTGAGGACCGTCAGGAGTATTCCGCTTACCGTATCCGGTGACATACCGTCGAGATTCGAAGTCCGTGGTGAAGTATTTATGCCGAAAGCGGGTTTTAAAAAGCTGAACCGGGAAAGAGAAGCTGAGAATATGCCGCTCTTTGCCAATCCCAGGAACGCCGCCGCAGGTTCGGTGCGTCAGCTTGATCCCCGTATCGCAGCCGGACGTCCCCTTGACATGTTCGTGTACGCTCTGGGTTATGCAGAAGGTATAGCAATACCTGATAATCACTGGGACACGCTGGAATATCTGAAATCACTTGGATTCAAGATAAATCCGAATAATGTTTTGCTTAAGAATATCGATGAAGTGGAAAGCTACTACCGGAGATGGGTAGAAAATCGGGAAGACCTTCCTTACGAAGCCGATGGTATCGTTATAAAAGTAAACTCGTTCGAATTACAGCAATCCCTGGGCTATGTGGCACACGATCCCCGGTGGGCAATTGCGTATAAATTCCCTGCAATGAGAGGTACCACCTTGCTTAAGGAAATCAGGATAAGCGTCGGTCGAACAGGAACGATGAATCCCGTAGCCGTACTTGAGCCGGTAAAGGTAGGCGGTGTCACTATCAGCAATGCCGCGCTGCATAATGAAGATGATATTCGCAGGAAAGATATCCGGGAAGGAGACCGGGTCTATATTCAGCGTGCCGGTGAGGTAATACCCGAAGTAATCGGTCCGACTCCTGACAGCAAGGAAAATCCTCGAAGGAATGCTGAATTCAAACTTCTTGAGAAGATGGAGAAAAATGCACAAGGGCAGCCTTTATGCCCGGAATGCGGCAGCACCGTGATAAGACCGGAAGATGAAGTGATGTATTACTGTTCGAATGCCTCCTGTCCCGCCCAGGCACGGCAGAGAATTCAACTATTTACCTCACGAGGAGCTATGGATATCAGGGGTATCGGCGAGTCACAGAGTGCCACCCTGCTCGAAGAGGGACTTGTCAGAGATGTCGCAGATCTATACACACTTAAAGATAAGAGGGAGGAACTCCTGCAACTCGAAGGTATGGGTGAAAAGAGTGTTGATAACCTGCTGGAAGCCGTCGAATCCAGTAAAGACAGACCTCTCTCCAGACTGATATCCGGACTGGGAATACGGCACGTCGGTGGGACGGTTGCGTCACTCCTGGCAGCAAATTTTAATAATATAGACGAACTTGCAGAAGCCACGGCTGAAGAATTGATGGAAATCCCGACTCTCGGTCCCAAAATCGCCGAAAGCATTACGGATTTTCTCAGCAGAGAAGAAAACCTGGATATAATTCACAGGCTTAAGAAAGCCGGTGTGCGAACGACTGCGGAAGAAGCCCCGCAGGAGAATATGATACTGGCCGGGCAGGAATTCGTTATTACCGGGAAACTGGAGTCTTCAAGCAGACCGGAAGCCGAAGAGAAAATAAAAACTCTCGGCGGTACTGCTAAAGGAAGTGTTACCCGCAACACGACTTACCTGGTAGTCGGTGAAGATCCGGGATCGAGTAAACTCACCCAGGCCGAGAAATGGGGAACACAAAAAATTACAGAGGAAGAATTACTCAGACTGCTTAAAGGTAAGGAAATCGATAATGGATGATTACGGATCACACCCCGGAGGAAATCCTCAAGACTGGATGGATAAGGTAGCGCGTGATTATGAATATCAGCAGCGCCTGGTTACGGAACAGAAAGAAGAAAGCCTTTATAATATCGTCAGGATTATCGATTATTTCCGTTACCTTTATGCAATCCGGGCACCCCGGATACTCGACATAGGCTGTGGGCCGGGTACGGACACGACGCTTGCCGAGTATATTCTTAAAGGTATACCGGACAGCTATTTGACCGGTGTCGATTCCTCCGAACAGATGATTGAAGTGGCTAACAGCAGACTCACCGGCGAATATGGGCAACGATTTATCGGTTACGTAAGTGATTTTAACAATCAAAACTTCTGGCTGCCGGAAATCGATCGTCAGTATGATTTTCTCACATCATTTGCTGCGCTTCACTACCTTTCCGACAACCGGATGTTCTCCTTTCTGAAAGAAATTTATTACCATCTTGAAAATAATGGAGCGTTCATAGTCAGCATGGGAAATCGGTCTATGTCACCAAGAATTGCAGAAATGGAGAACCAGTTTCGCATCGAGTTTACGTATGATCAACTCGATCTGGACACGAGCATGTCTGACTTCAAAAAATTTAAAGCTGGTTTTGAGGAAACCGACAGAAAAGCCAATATTTACTGGCACAGCTACCGAGAATGGCTGGAACTGATACAAGATGCAGGCTTCAGAGAAGTCGAAGTAGTATCGCATTTATGGATCAGAAGTATTATTGTCGCTTTGAAATAGCTATTATAATGCTAAACAAGTTTGACATTTTGTTATGTGACAGAAGTCGTGAATCATTACCGCAGGTGTAGCGAAAGGTACTGTAAATGGTCGATAATGAAACTCATCCCGGTGGAAATAAGGATTACTGGCAGGATGACACAGTTAAAAAATACGAATATCAACAGGCTCTAACTTCGGAAAAGAAAGCGGAAAGATTATCACTTATAGTCAGGATGATACGATATTTCTGCAATATGAGCTCTGTCTCCTCGCCATCCATACTTGATATCGGCTGTGGTCCCGGTTCTGCGACGACTTTATCGAAATATCTGCTGGAAGGTATTCCTGAGTGTTCGGTGATCGGTATAGATTCATCCGAACAGATGCTTGAAGCCGCTGCATCAAGACTCTGTGCCGAATACGGAGATCGTTTTTCCGGATATAAAGCCAACTTCAACAACTTAGATTTCTGGAAACCTGAAATAGACAGGGAACATAACTTCATCGTTTCTTTTGCCTCCATGCATTACCTCTCGGATAAGAGAATTAAGCCCTTTTTAAAGGAGATCTACGAACACATAGTGGATAATGGAGCATTTATTGCTGCCATTGGCAATCATTCCGATGGCAGACGAATAGCTGAAATGGAGCACCTCTTCAGAATAGAATTCGGATATAATCAGCTTGAAGAAAGCAGGAGACCACCTGATTTTCAGGCATTTAAAGCCCGACATGAAGAAGTGGATAAAAAAGCTGATATAAACTGGCATAGTCCAGAAAAGTGGTTACAATCGATCCGTGGTGCAGGCTTCAGAGAAGCCGATATTTTGTATCTTCTTCTACTTACCAGCGTATTCGTAGCTTTGAAATAACGAAACGGAGATAGAAAAAACAGCCAGTGAAATTAATTGTAGGACTGGGTAATCCGGGGCGAAGGTATGAAAGAACTCGTCATAACCTGGGTTTTTTATGCGTAAACCGTCTTGCCCGTGAATGTAACATCAAGATGAGTAAAAGCCAGGGAAAGGCTCGTACCGGCAAGGGAAGAATTGCCGGAAACGAGGTATTGCTGGCCAGACCACAGACCTACATGAACCTGAGTGGCGAATCTGTTAAACTGCTGTTGAATAAAACCCGTACGGAAACAGATGAGCTTATCGTTATCCACGATGATCTCGACCTGCCGGTCGGGAAGATCAGGATACGGTTCGGAGGTGGTTCCGGTGGACACAGGGGAATTAACTCGATTTTCCAGGAAACGGGCAGCCGTGATTTCTATCGCGTCCGTATTGGAATCGGTAAGCCACCCAGATTTAAGGACAATGTAGAGATTCAGGAAGATGACATGATAGATTACGTCCTGAGTAACTTCACTTCGGATGAAAAGAAGGTTATAGAAAAAACCATTCCTCTGGCGAGTGAAGCCGTTATCTCTCTGATCGCTGAAGGTCTGACGACAACAATGAACAAGTACAACTCAAACTCGATTAAAGAATAAAATCCAGGAGGAGGTGAGTACGATGGATACAGACGTGGTACCGGAAATCAGGGATGACCGGTATGCCATCCACGTTCAAGGACTTACACGGGTATTCGGCGACCTTATAGCGGTCGACGGGATCGACCTGAATATAAAAAAAGGTGAATTATTCGCCTTGCTGGGTACTAATGGCGCGGGGAAAACAACCACAATAAAAATGCTGTGCTGCCTGCTGAAACCTACCGATGGTTCTGCTTCAGTAATGGGTTATGATATCAACCGCGAGCAGTACCAGATTAAAGAGATAATAGGAGTCTCTCCACAGGAGACAACCATTTCGGAACATCTGAATGCATGGGAACACCTTCAATTGATAGGTAAGATCCACGGTGTCAACTCAGCAGAGATCAACGAAAGAAGCGCACTCCTGCTGGAAACAATGGGATTAACCGAAAGAGCGAAAGACCAGGTAAGGAAATACTCCGGCGGTATGATGAGGCGACTCAGTATTATAATGGCTCTTGTTCACGATCCGGATGTCGTGTTTCTCGATGAGCCTACGCTTGGACTGGACCCGCAGGCTCGACATGCCATATGGGACTATTTAGAGCAATTCAAGGGGGAAAAGACTATCCTCCTGACCACCCATTACCTGGATGAAGCCGATTACCTGAGTGACAGGTTAGCAATAATGGATGAGGGGAAAATCGTCGCTCAGGGCACGAGTACAGAACTGAAAACCAATATGCTGGGTAAACATACGATGATAGTTTACGCCTGGAACCTTACACAGAAAGTTATTTCAGAGATGACAGCAAAATATGAAGAAGTGACTGTTACTGACGGGACTATGGAAATAACGCACCCGGAACTCGATTTCAAAGAGGTAGTAGACAGCCTTCACTCAGCCGGAGCAACGATACGTTCCGCCTATGTCAGAGAACCGAGTCTCGATGACGTGTTCCTGAATATCACCGGGAAGGAGATAAGAGAATGAGGATTCTTACACTGGCGGTCAGAGCTCTTAAAGAAAATTACCGAGACCCTCTTTCCCTGGGCTTCCTTCTTGGTTTCCCCGCAGTATTTATGCTCATCTTTGTCTTGATTTTCGGAGGCGATATAGTACCGAATTTTAACGTCGGTGTTGTCGATAAAGACGGGACACAATTATCTCAGATATTTATAGACGAAGCACTTACCGGCATGGATGTATTGACTCCATCTATATATGAAAGCGATACTGAAGCGCTGGAAGATCTCAAGCTTGGAGAGTTGTCGGCGGTAATTGAAATTCCGAAAGGTTTCGGCGATCAGGTTGGTCTTACCTGGGAAGGCAGACCGAGTGACATAGTACTGGACGTGACATACGACGAAAGCGATATCCAGATGTCCCAGCAACTTATCTCCATTATCAATTCTGTCGCGCGTGGTTATGCTCGTATAGAGATACCAGTCACCGTAAACACCAATCCTATTCACATTGAGACGGATATAGGATTTATCGACTTTATGGGTCCGGGAATTATCGTCTTCGGGTTGCTTATTATGATACCGACATCAGCTCGTATAATCGTGACAGACAGAGAAAAAGGATTTCTTTCCCGTCTGCTTACAACACCTGCAAGACCCATGGACTTCATACTGAGCTATTCCCTGTGCCTTGCAGTAATAGCCGTTGCCCAGATAATCATCTTCATCATCCTGGCAATGATTTTCGGTATGGATATAATCGGCAATGTATTCCTGGCATTCCTGACATTTTTCCTGACCGGACTTTGCAGCATCGGCATCGGCATGATTATCGGTGCAATTTCCAAGACGAACAACCAGGCTGAACCTTTAACATGGCTATTCTCTATGCCGCTGGCAATGCTCTCCGGCTGCTGGTTCTCAATCGATATGATGCCTCCTTACCTGAAAGCCATAGCCAGCGCTTTTCCCTATATCCATACTATTGAAGCCGCTAGGGGAATAATCACCAGAGGTGTAGGACTCGAAGCAATCGGTACCGAATTCCTTATCCTGGCCTGCTGGGCTGCTGGCGCCTTTATCATCGGTATATTTCTCTTCGGGAGGACGATGCGCAGCTAAATGGCAGTTAAACCTATCGAATGGATTGGTGACAGGGTAAAGATCCTCGACCAGACGAAACTTCCGCTCGAGGAAGCATACCTGGAAACGGATGATTACCTCGAAGTATGCACGGCAATCAAACAACTGGTAGTTCGCGGCGCACCGTCTATCGGCGTGGCCGGAGGGTATGCTATTGCACTCGGTGCTATAAAGATAAAGACTGACTTACAAGATACGTTCATAAAAGAGTACCAGCATATCAGCCGGACCGTTGCTGCAACGAGACCTACCGCCAGAAATCTGTTTTTCTCTGTCGAGAGGATGGACAAAGTTGCCGGAGCAGCAGGAACGGTGGACGAGATCAAACAGGCTCTTATCGATGAAGCGGTGAATATTCACACCGAAGAAGCTGAAGCTACGGAAAAACTCAGCAGTTACGGCGCTGAACTCATCGACGATGGATTCACAGTTCTCACCCACTGCAATGCCGGACCTCTTGCCACTACCGGCTACGGCACCGCCCTGGGCGTGATAATCAAAGCTAAAGAACAGGGGAAAAATGTAAGTGTCTACGCTGATGAGACCCGTCCCCTGCTCCAGGGAGCAAGGTTGACCACCTGGGAATTGCAACAGGCAGGTGTGCCGGTAACACTGATAACCGACTCCATGGCAGGATATATGATGAGCCGGGGAAGGATAGACTGTGTTATCACCGGAGCGGACAGAATAACCGCCAACGGCGACACTGCCAATAAGATAGGTACCTACACCCTGGCGGTACTGGCAAAGGAACACAAAATCCCCTTTTACATCGCCGCTCCCTTCAGCACCATAGATACCTCGCTGAAAACCGGCGACGAAATCCCGATCGAGGAGCGCAAGCCGGAAGAAGTCACCCATTTCCGGGGAGTTCAGACTGCCCCCGACAAAACCGCGGTAGAAAATCCTGCCTTCGATGTTACTTCCCACCGCTACATCACTGCCATCATTACCGAGCGTGGTATAATCAGAGCACCCTTTGGGGAGGGGATAAAGAGATGGAAATAAGTGATTTGATTTACAAAGCGTACGAAGTGGTCGGGAAATACAGGTCAAGCGACGATTGCATCAGCGGAGGAGTAGGAGCAGCACTGACAACTAAAGCAGGCAACGTTTACACGGGTGTATGTATAGATTGTGCCTGTAGCCTTGGTTTTTGCGCTGAGCATTCGGCTATTGCTGAAATGTTGAAACATAAAGAGTCAGAAATCACCATGATAGTAGCTATTAATGAAAATAAAGAGATTGCTCCACCCTGTGGAAGCTGCAGAGAACTGATTTACCAGGTTAACAAATCAAACATTGATACTGAAATAGTATTAAGTGAGAATAAGACAATACCGCTCAAAGAACTATTACCATATCGGTGGCAGGAAATATGGGCGTAAATTATGACTTATCGGGGAGATCAGGTTAAGTTAATTCGCCAAATCGTATATAATGGACAGTATATTCCGGTGGAGGGGAAAAGATGAAAATCAAGGAACTTACAGTTGGGCAATTACAGGCTCTGATAGAAGATACCATTGAAGCCAAGATGGAGGAAATTTTAGGTGATCCTGACGAAGGGCTGGAATTAACAGATGAAGCCAAAGTTAAGATTGAAGAATCACTGGCTGCTTTAAAACGTGGGGAGAAACAAATACCACTTGAGAAAGTGGCTAATAATCTCGGATTGCAGTGGAATTGATATTTCATAACATAAGGCTTTTTATATTTATTGAGATTACTACGTCGTCCGCCTAAGGCGGACTCCTCGTAATGACACTTATGTTTAATTTGTAACTTATACTTAAAATTTATCCGAAGTAACCTTGAAATAACATGTCATCTCGCGAATGCGGGAATCTATTACTAATAGTATAGTTAAAATAGGTGTACACTCACTGGGAGGAACTAAATGCCTGAAGCTAAAATCGGGGTTATCGGAGGAACCGGGCTTTATAATATCGAGGGTATGACGGATATCGAGGAAGTCAGTATCGATACTCCGTTCGGTAAACCCAGTGACAGTTTCATAATCGGTAAACTCGAGGGTACGGGAATAGCCTTCCTTTCGAGACACGGCAGGGGGCACAAAATATCGCCTACCGAATTACCCAATAAGGCGAATATCTACGCGATGAAATCGTTGGGTGTGGAACACATCATCGCTTCCTGCTCCGCCGGCAGCTTCAAGAAAGAGATCGAGCCGGGACACCTGCTTATCCCCGACCAGATAATAGACCGTACCCGACTGAGAGACAGTACCTTCTTCGGCGACGGGATAGTCGGGCATATACCCTTTACCGACCCCTTCTGCCCTGTCCTGAGCGATATATTATATGAATCAGCGAAGGAAACAGGAACGACCGTCCACAAGGGAGGGACCTTCGTGGTGATGGAAGGACCGGCGTTCTCCACCCGGGCCGAATCCCGGCTGTACAGGTCATGGGGCGCCGACCTGATAGGAATGACTACCCTGCCGGAGGCAAAGCTGGCAAGGGAAGCCGAGATCTGCTACGCAGTTATCGGCTGCGTTACGGACTATGACAGCTGGTGGGAAAGCGCCGAGGCTATTACGGTAGATGTAATCCTGGGTATTATGCACCACAACGTGGATACTGCAAAGGAAATAATCAAGAAATCCGTCAGCCGGATACCGGAGAAACGGGAATGTCCCTGCCCCACCGCCTTGCAGACGGCGTTCGTCACCTCACCCGAAGCAATGCCTGAAGAACAGAAGAAGAAACTCGGGATGATATTCGGGAAGTACCTGTAGTACAATACTAATCGAAAATCCCCCTTAATCCCCCTTTTTCAAAGGGGGAAACACAACACAAGACACCCTTCAGAGCAGAGTAGTGTTGTTTCTTCTCCCTTTCGTAAAGGGAGAGTGAGTGGGATTTATTATATGCTACACTGTTATATAGACGAAAACAGGAGAAACATTGATAAGATGCCAGATATGGATTTCGGCTGTCTGCCGACGATAATAGGAAGCATGCCACAGGAGGACGCGTCGTCGGCATGCAACCAGGTAACACACTACCTGAAGGATATCCCGGCCTGGCCGCAGTTGCCGGAACGTTCCTTCCTAGAGAATATGTACGTCCAGTACAGTGAGGGATTTCCCGGTGTGATAGTTGAAAACAACAGGATATACGTCGATAAGGTAAAATCGGAAGGCAAAGAACTTGAAAATCTCTACAGCGCCTATATTGAAAACGATTTCAGCCAGTACAAAATAAGCCCTGAATATGCCGCCGGACTCCATTATTTCCTGGGTATGGACAGTCTTTCACCGAAAGCTGTCAAAGGCCAGGTAACCGGCCCGGTAAGCTGGGGGCTGACGGTTACCGATGAAAACAAGAAATCGGTGATTTACGACGATGTCCTGGGAGACGCCGCAGCCCGGCTGCTCAGGCTAAAGGCAGCCTGGATGGAGAACGCCCTCAGAAAACTGTCGAAAAACACGATTATTTTTCTCGATGAACCCTACATGGTCTCGTTCGGCTCGGCCTTCTTCTCGCTTTCACGCGAGAAAGTTATTGAATTGATGGAGGAAGTGCTGGGAGGAATCTCCGGACTGAAGGGAGTGCACTGCTGCGGCAATACCGACTGGTCGGTGCTGCTGGATACCAGCATCGATATACTGAATTTCGATACGTTTAACTACGCGGAGTCTCTTACCCTCTATCCTGCCGAGGTAAAGAAATTCATTGACCGGGGTGGTGTCATCGCCTGGGGAATTGTTGCCAACGACGAAGAATCACTCGCCGGTGAAACAGTTGCCAGCCTGAAAGACCGCCTGGAAGAAGCTATAGCTCCTTTCACAAGAAACGGTATTAAATTCGACCAGCTTGTGAAACAAAGTCTGCTGACACCTAGCTGCTCGTTAGCATCCATGTCCGTAGACGCCGCCGGAAGGGCGCTTGAATTACTGGTCGATCTTTCCGATAATATAAGAAGGCGATATTTGTAAAGAGGTACAATCCTGATGGAGTGCAACCTGGAAAAGAACAAAGAAAACTGTCCGTGTACCTATACGTCATGCTCCAGGAAAGGAAAATGCTGTGAATGCATATCCTATCACCTGAAACACGAAGAATTACCTGCCTGCGCGTTTTCCGCCGAAGTGGAGAAAACCTACGACCGTTCATTCGGCAGATTCGTCCAAGAATACCAGGCCAAACATTAAATATCATATAGAATGGTTAATAAGGAATCATGAACAAATCAAAAAAAGTAGCACTTAAAAAACAGAAAGCGAAAAAGAAGAAACTGGAAGCAAAGAGAAAGGCTGGCGAGATCCCGGCCTGATTCGGCTTCGGCTGCCTTAATCTACCTTTATGTATTGCTGGTATAGTTAATACTTCTTATTATCGTAGCCGTTAACATCGTTCATCAGCAGTAAAAAGCTGTTATAATAAACTATAGATAATTCGTGAATGAGGGTATTTTGTCTGAACCTCCTGATTTGGCACAAGCGTTATTAAATCCTGATTGTTACCCCGGTACACCATCAGATATTAAACTGGTACAAACCTCAACATCTTATGTTTTCCTCACCGGTGATTTTGCCTATAAGATAAAAAAGCCGGTCGATCCCGGATATCTGGACTATACCACGCTCGATAAACGCCGTTTTTATTGTAACCGTGAAGTATCGTTAAACCGCCGCCTGTGCCCTGATATTTACCTCGATACCGTATCTATAACCGAAGGTAAAGAAGGGCTGTCGGTAGAAGGTAAGGGAAAATCGCTCGAATTCGCCGTAAAAATGAAACAGATGCCGGGAGAATCAATGCTGAGCACTCTCCTGGAGGAGGATGGCATCACACACAGCGTAATGCATGACATCGCTGGGAAAATGGCCGAATTTCACGAAAAAGCAGCAACATCTGAAACCATAAAAGGCTATGGTGATATCGAATTCATACTCACCGGAACGGAAGATAACTTCATTGACTCAATCAGGTTCATCAGTAAAACCATCTCTCAGAAAAGTTACCGTGACATCAAGGACTATACCAACAGCTTTCTCGAAAAGAAAACCGAACTATTCTATGAGAGAATTGCCGATAACAAAATAAGGGACTGCCACGGGGATGTACGGGCTAAACATATCTGTGTTGCGGATGATATTTATATTTTCGATTGCATCGAATTTAATGACAGCCTGAGATACGGTGACGTAGCTTCGGAAGTCGCCTTACTTGCAATGGACCTTGACCGGTATGGAAGAACCGACCTTTCGCGTGCTTTTGTCGATGCCTACGTATCAATCACAGGTGATGAAGACCTGCCCGATATACTGAACTTCTACAAGTGCTATCGCGCCTACTATCGCGGCAGGATAGAAAGCATGAAGCTGGATATCCCGAATATCTCAGAAGAGCAGGTAGCAGAGGTTACTGAAACCGCGGGCAAATACTTCGAACTGGCAGAGTCCTACATTTAGGGAAACCACTTATTCTATGTGGCTGTTTCCTCTGGCTATAGTATACTTCATACCAGAATGGCAGATGAATCATTTACTATCAGACCGGTTAGCGAAGCAGATAAAGACTGGATCAACTCTTTTCTTGAGGAATACTGGGGTTCCACCAGGTTCGTAACCCGTGGCAGGCTCTTTTTTGCTGATGAGAATCCGGGATTTTTCACTTTCGAAGATGATAAACCCGTCAGCCTTATTACCTATGAAATAATCGGTAACGAGTGCGAGATAACTACTCTGACAAGTCTCGCAGAGCGAAAAGGAATCGGCACCGCCCTGATAAACGCAGTGAAAGACGTTGCGCTACAAGCCGGTTGCAAACGACTCGTGGTAATTACCACCAATGACAATACGCATGCCATACGCTTCTACCAGAGATACGGTTTCACTATCGCAACCATATATCCGAACTCAATGGAAGAAGCCCGAAAGATAAAACCGGAAATTCCTCTTACCGGCAATGACGGCATACCTCTCAGGGATGAAATAGAGTTTGAAATACATTTATTAAACGGAAAAGGAGGATTACCATGTTAACGGGCTTACACCTCCTTCTTACCTATCAATGCAACTCCGAATGCGACCACTGTTTCCTGTATTGCAGTCCCCGTTCTCAAGGAACTTTCACCCTGAATCAAATACGTACTCTCCTGGAAGAAGCCAGGAAGATCGGAACGATGGAGTCCGTATACTTCGAAGGCGGAGAAGCCTTTCTCTATTATCCAATCCTCCTGGAAGGTATCAGAATAGCACGGGAAGCAGGCTTTAACACAGGTATTGTAACAAACGCTTATTTTGCCACCGATGATGAAGATATCAAACTATGGCTGAAGCCACTTGTCGAACTCGGGATCAGCGACCTCAGTATCAGCAATGACCCCTATCATTATGGTGATGAGAAGGATAATCCGGCAGAGCGTGCCCGAAAAGCTGCCCGGGAACTCGGCTTGCCTGTCGGTGAAATCCATATCGATGAACCTACCATTTCTAAGGATACAGACCATGAAAAAGGTGAAGCTATTATCGGCGGCAGTACCATGTTTCGTGGGAGAGCTGTTGACAAGTTGATATCAGGTCTGCCTACACGATACTGGGAGGAATTCACCGAATGTCCGTATGAAAACCTGGAATCCCCGGGACGCGTCCACATCGATGCCTACGGCAATGTTCATATCTGCCAGGGAATCAGCATGGGCAATATCTGGCAAACGCCATTATCGGTGATCGATAATACCTGGAATGCGGCTTCACATCCCATCTGTGGCCCCCTGGTCAAAGGCGGACCGGCTCAACTCATCAGAGAATACGGCATCGACCATGAAGACGAATACGTTGATGCCTGCCATTGCTGTTACCTTGTTCGAAAATCACTTCTTGACCGTTTTCCACAGTATCTTTCACCTCAGCAAGTTTACGGTTTAGAATAAAGCCAGCAACACAAAAACGTGAATATATGGTATTATTAAGAGAATTTCAATTAATATATTCAGCCGAATTTCTCACCCCCACCTATGATAAAATACTGACTCGGGTGAGCCATTTATAAAAAACAAAGAATAATCACTAAGCATGAGTAAAACAGGAAGACCTTCGAAAGAAGAAGCAGTAAACCATCCTCTGCATGGGCATTTCAATGGTGATGTACCATGGATCGACGGTTGCAAGGAATACGACAGGGATACCTGCCTTGATTGCCCGGTACCGCTAGGAGAATGCCCCGCTGAGAATCCGCGTCTTCACAAGGGTGGAAGACCGAAGGGAAGTAAAAACAAGGAGGGTTCACCTCAAAGCGAACCCTGACATTTTATCGATAAACACATGGAGAAACACTATTCTAATAAGGAGTAATTAATGACCTCAACTGAAAAATATGATGTAAAAGATCTTTCTCTGGCAGAGGCCGGCAGGCAGCGGATAGAGTGGGCTGCCCGTGAGATGCCGGTCGTTAAGACGATCAGAGAGAGGTTTGAGATAGAAAAACCATTAAAGGGTATCCGGATTTCCGGGTGTCTTCATATCACCACGGAGACGGCTAACCTAGGACTGGCACTGCAGGCTGGAGGTGCTGAAGTGGTACTCTGCGCATCCAATCCTCTCAGCACCCAGGACGACGCCGCCGCCGCCCTGGTGGAATACGGAATCCCTACAAATGCCATTAAGGGTGAGAATGATGTAACCTATTACGAACACATCACGACAGCCCTCGACCATAAACCTCAACTTACCGTTGACGACGGTGCCGATCTTGTCACTATGCTTCATACAAAGAGAAGCGAATTGATTGAAAACGTAATCGGAGGCACGGAAGAAACCACCACCGGTGTTATCAGGCTCCACAGTATGGCGAATGAAGGTCAGCTGAAATACCCGATTATCGCGGTAAATGACGCCCAGACCAAGCACCTTTTCGATAACCGGTACGGCACCGGCCAGAGTACTCTGGACGGAGTCACCCGCGCCACCAACGTCCTCTGGGCAGGGAAAAACGTGGTTGTATGCGGTTACGGATGGTGCGGACGCGGACTGGCTATGAGAGCAAAAGGTATGGGCTCTCACGTGATAGTCATTGAAGTAGAACCGGTAAGGGCGCTGGAAGCGGCTATGGATGGTTTCAGGGTAATGCCTTTGATAGAGGCGGCGAAAATAGCCGATATCATAATCACCCTAACAGGCGACAAGCATGTTATCGACGAACATCACTTCAAGGTTATGAAGAGCGGTGCTATAATAGCCAACAGTGGACATTTCAACGTTGAAATTAATATTCCGGCGCTTGAGAAAATGTCCGATAGTAAACGTGAAATTCGCCCGTTCGTGGATGAGTATAAAACAAAAGACGGCAAGCTAATATACCTGCTTGGAGAAGGAAGACTTATCAACCTGGCGGCTGCGGAAGGCCACCCGGCAAGCGTGATGGATATGAGTTTCGCTAACCAGGCACTGTGTCTTGAATATATGGTGAAGAATAAAGGCAAGATGGATTTAAACGTTCACTCGGTACCTGAAGAGATCGATAAAGAAGTTGCCCGATTGAAACTGGATTCAATGGGTATCGCCATAGATACCCTTACGCCGGAACAGGCTAAATACCTGGTAAGCTGGCAGGAAGGAACATAGAAGGGGGAAATATGACAAATAGATTCAGCAGTTCACCTAAATATCTGTTAACCTCGGAATCCGTTACCGAGGGACATCCGGATAAAGTATGCGACCAGATATCGGACGCGATTCTGGATGCGATCATGAAAGAAGACCCTATGGGCAGGGTTGCCTGCGAGACGGCAACTACCACCGGACTGGTAGTAGTTCTTGGTGAAATCACTACAAGCTGCTACATCGACGTGCAGAGTATCGTCAGGGAAGTAGTTCGCGATATCGGCTACACAAATCCGGAATATGGTTTTGACTGCCTTTCCTGCGGTGTCCTGAACGGCATCAAAGAACAGTCTACGGATATCGATATGGGCGTCAGCCAGTCACAGGAAGCCAAAGGAGGAGCAGCTGACGATCTTGAGAAGGTCGGTGCCGGCGACCAGGGAATGATGTTCGGATATGCCTGTACCGAAACTCCCGAACTGATGCCATTACCCATTTCCCTGGCTCATAAACTCAGCCAGCAACTGGCAAAAGTCAGGAAAGACGGAACACTTCCCTATCTACGACCGGATGGAAAATCCCAGGTTACGGTTGAGTATAATATGGGCGTCGCGAAACGTGTCACCAGCGTGGTAATCGCGGCCCAGCATGATGACACCGACCGAGCCCTGATGGAAAAAGATATCATGGAGAAGGTTATAAAACCAATCGTTCCCGCTGAGTTGATGGATGGCGAAACCAAATACTACGTTAACGCAACCGGAAGATTCGTTATCGGCGGACCGGTATCGGATACCGGTTTCACCGGGCGTAAAATCCTGGTAGATACCTATGGTGGTATTGCCAGGCATGGCGGAGGAGCCTTCTCAGGGAAAGATCCGACGAAGGTAGACCGCACGGCAGCCTACGCAGCCCGGTACATCGCTAAAAATTGTGTTGCCGCCGGACTCGCTGACCGACTGGAGATCCAGCTTTCTTACGTTATCGGCGTTGCTCATCCGCTTTCAGTTTCGATTGAAACCTTCGGTACGGCAAAGGTTGACGAAGACCTTATCGAAAACCTGGTAATGAAGCACTTCGACCTCAGGCCGGGTGCGATTATTCGTGATTTCGACCTTCGGCGTCCAATATTCAGGCAGACAGCCGCTTACGGCCACTTCGGCCGTGACGACCTTGACCTGCCCTGGGAGAAAACCGATAAGGCAGAGATTCTCAAGAAAGAAGCCTTTGGCTAATTCTACAGGTATCATGTAAAAAGGGGTGATTTATAAATCACCCCTTTTTTTATTTGTAACCTTCTGATACACTCAGAATGAAGGTTGTTAAAACTATCTATCAAGGAAGTATATTGAGAGAAAACCCTATTAAATTCGGTACCGACGGCTGGCGGGGTATTATCGCAGACGATTTTACCTTCGACAATGTACGTACCTGCGCCCGTGCCGTGGCGGACTATCTGAACGAAGCGAAGCTTGCTGATAAAGGTCTGGTAATCGGTTACGATACGCGGTTCGCTTCCGAAGATTTCGCAACCACTGCCGCAGAAGTGGTGGCAGCCGCCGGAATTAAAGTACACCTCTGTCAGGAGGCAACTCCCACACCGGTGATAAGCTACAGCACTGTAAATTTGAATGCAGGTGGGGCGATAGTCATCACGGCCAGCCACAATCCGGCTGCATGGAATGGTTTCAAATACAAATCTGAGAACGGCGCCAGTGCATCCGATGAAATCACATCGCTGATCGAAGACAAGGTATCCCGCCTTTACGGAAAGGATTCACCGGTAAGAATACCTCTTGAAGAAGCCCTGAAAACCGGACTCATCGGATACACTAATCCTTTGCCGTCTTATATCGATCACCTATCGAAATTAATAAACCTCGATGAAATCAGAAACAGCGGACTCAGAGTAATCGTCGACCCTATGTACGGTGCCGGCTCGGGATACCTGAAAAACCTGTTGGATGGTGGCTCTACAGAAATCATCGAGATTAACAACGAAAGAAACCCGTTATTCCCCGGAATACAACCGGAACCGATAGCTGCAAACCTTGGAAAGCTTATGGCTACCATAACGGAACAGAAAGCCAGTATCGGGATTGCTACCGACGGCGATGCCGACAGGCTGGGAATAGTCGATGAAAACGGGCATTTTATCAGCACGGTACAGGTTTTAGCCTTGCTGACGTACTACCTGCTGGAGGTGCGTGGCGAAAGAGGTTTAATCGTAAAAACGATTAATACCTCGGTGATGATGAACAGACTGGCTGAAATATATGGGGTAGACATCATCGAGGAACCGATAGGCTTCAAACACATCGCGCCTCATCTGGAGAAGAACGCACTGATAGGCGGAGAGGAAAGCGGCGGTTATGGATTCCGCGGTCATCTCCCTGAACGCGACGGAATCCTGGCAGCTCTCTACTTCCTCGACCTTATGGTAAAAACAGGGAAAACGCCTTCACAGCTTTTAGATCACCTTTTCAGTTTAGCCGGTACCCACTACTACGACCGGATCGATGTACATTTTCCGCTTAATGAACGTGACAATATCTTCAATCGCGTAAAGAGTAATCCCCCTGAAAAAATCAACGAAATCAAAGTTGATCAATTAAACACAATGGATGGCTACAAATATACCCTCACCGATGACAGCTGGCTCTTAATCAGGTTCTCCGGGACCGAACCGCTGCTGAGAATTTACACTGAAAGCAGTACTCCGCAGAAGGTCGAGGAACTACTCCGTGCAGGGAAAAAACTGGTCGGTATATAAACACAGATATTAAAGGATAATCAATATGGACAATGAATTACCGAGAAAAACGGAAAAACCATGGGGCTATGAACTGCTTTTCGCCCTCACTCCTCAATACGCCGGGAAGATCCTCTTCGTAAAAAAAGGACATCGTCTCAGTCTCCAGTATCACAACGAAAAAGACGAAACATTGTATATCCAGGGAGGGAAAGCCCTTCTGGAGATCGAAGACAAAGACGGCAACATGGTTCGGACAGAAGCATCACCAGGTATAGCTTTCAGGTTGCCACCTCAGACAAAGCACCGGTTCCAGGCCATCGAAGACACGACATTCCTGGAGGTATCAACTCCTGAACTGGATGATGTCGTCAGGCTGGATGACGACTACGGTCGCTCCGGAACCACAGCCTGATTGATTGACAATCCATGCTCCGTCCTGATAGAATTCCAAAGGTAATATTCTCCTTTTATTACCTCAATAAACAGCAATACGGCCCCGTAGTGTAGCGGACTAACATGCCACCCTGTCACGGTGGAGATCGGGGGTTCGAATCCCCCCGGGGTCGCCACTCTAAACATCAGATTTTATACCTTTATTTTTGTATCTGGAGTAAGTATATTTGACTGATCTTCTGAATGTCGTTCTTCCTACTTTTATAATCATTTTCATCGGATACATATTCGGTAAAATCAAGAAATGGGATCTGTCCGTAATATCTGAGATCGTCATCTATATAGGCCTTCCCGCTCTTGTCCTGACTTCCATGCTTGAAAAGAAAATTATACTTCTGAATGCAGTAAAGGTCTGGGGCTCCGCCGTAATAATCATCTTCGGGTGTATGTTAGTCGCCTGGATTGTCTTCAGGATCATTAGACAAAAACACTCAGGACTCTACCTTCCCATCTCGATAATGAACTCAGTGAATATCCCCTTCCCGATTATCTTCCTGGTATACGGGCAGGAAGGTTTATACGCTGCAACCCTCTTTATGATACCCGGTGGAGTAATAGCCTATTCAGTGGGAATCTATATTGCATCAGGTAAAGACTGGAGAGGAGCCTTGAAGGAAGTCTTCAAAATCCCTCCGATATATGCAGCAGTCCTGGGATTAATATTGAACATGCTGGAGGTAAACGTTCACGATGTAATCACTACACCGTTGAATATCATCGGACTGATGGCGGTTCCCCTGGTACTGCTGGTACTTGGCAACAACCTCGCAAAAATAAAAATAACCTCTGTACCGACCACTATACTGGCCTCATTCATAAGAATAGGAGTAGGATTAGGACTCGGTTTTCTTGCTGCTACTATTTTCGATCTAACGGGAGTCTTACGGGCAGTGGTTATCTTAAACTCAGCTATGCCTGCCGCAGTTAACGCGGCAATTATTGCGACCAAATATGATAACGAGTCCGAACTCGTCTCAAGCGTCGTGTTCCTTACAACGGTAGCCAGCCTGGCTGTGATCCCATTTATATTAAACTTTCTGACCTGATCTTTACCTTTAACCAAATTAAAGAGGGAGTCCCGAATGGGACTCCCTCTTATCCTGCGTACTACTTGAACCGTTTAGTACTTTCCGTACTTTTTAGCAGTATCTATCATCGCCTTCACATTCTCAGGCTTGGCTTCCTGTGTGTAATCGGTGGAGCACCGCAGGATGAAACCGCCGTCTTTACCTACCTCTTTGATCAATTTCTTACAGTATTCTTCCACATCCTGGGTCGAACCCAGTTGAAGCATGGTAATCGGTACGTTCCCCATAAAGCTGACGCTGTCACCGAACAGTTTCTTAGCCCTGAATATATCTGTCTCGGCAAACCGGATCATGATGCTGTGCTTCGGATAATCCATGAAATAATCGAGCTGATTATCACGCCTTCCTTCAAAGAACATAGAGATAACATCATATCCCAGGTCGAAGGTCTTCTGGACGGCCTTCTGCCAGTTCGGCCAGACGAATTTCTCGAACTGGGGGCGGGACATGAATTCATCGGAAACACGGTGAGGTTCTGATGAAGCACCGATCGTCGGCTTGCCTTCCTGTCGCACCGGAGGAGTCGCCCTGAATATCCTGTAGTCGAGAAGCTTTTCGAGAGCTGCCAGCAGTTTATCCGGCTGGCGGAACATATCCGTTGCAATGCCTTTCCAGGTCCTGAAACTGTTGGTAAATCCTGAGAAAGGAGGCATTACACCCCCCATCCATTGAAAGTCGACCGGTAGACCGAGTGCTCTCATCTCACCGTTAAAATCACCAAGGGCATCGAGATGCTTCTTCTGTTCCTCACCGGCTTTTTTCATAACTTGGGCAAGTCGTTGAAAACCCGGTGAGGTAAACAATGAAGCCAGCATTGTGAGCCCTGTTCCCAGGTTCATCAGGGGAGGCAGACTGCCCAGTGGTTCCATTATGCCGTATACCCTCGGCAGCCAGACACGAAGTATATAATCTGACGGGTCGGCCAGGAAAAGGTCATACTCATCCGCCTTCATGTATTCCTCTTCGATCGTCTGGCTGGCGATATGTTCCGGAAGGTTAAACCCGGGCCAGCGATAATTAGTGGTTTCAAGTGTTTCAAGGGCATTCCCCGACTGCATCGAGGCAGCCGAACCGTATGAATCAGGTTCAAGTTCAGCCATCATCCTCTTATATCCCTGCTTCCAGGCAACAGGATCATAATATGCAGTGGAATACGGCAGGCCGTTATATTTCATTGCGAAATAGGTGCCGCCGAATACCACCGGCACCCTGTCCGGCACCTTGCCCTGTACAGCGTCATTGATCCTCTTTTCTCTTTCCGCGTACAGCTCTTCTACAGACTTACCATGTCTTTTTTCGATTTCGTCTTTGAGTTTCTTATCTTCTTTCCGGATTTCTTCCTCAGTGGTCATTTTTTCCTCCTTTAATTGTTTTTCTCGACCGGTCTGAACATATACCACAGGTCCACGATCCCATCGAGTTTTTCCGTGGCTAAAAGATTATAGCCAAAATGCTCGTACATCTCGACATTTTTCATTTTCGCCGTCTCCAGGTAGATTCCTGTCGACGTCCGATGGCTCTCAGTGATCTCATAGACTTCTTCAAGAAGCAATCTGCCATACCCTTCTCCCTGAAAATTCGGGTGAACACCCAAACCTGCAAGATAATGCTGCAGTCCTTCGGGAGTATGTTTCTTGCTGAGATTCATATACCTTTTTACCCGACCTAAAGAGTCGGGACCCATTAAAGATACGAATTCTCTGTCTGCTTCAACCAGTGAATCCGGTCTCTCTGTCTTCTCCGGCCCTGATAAACACACCACCCCGGTGATCCGGGAGTTCTGCACCGTACCGAATATAGGAAGATTCATCTCAACGTACATCAGGCACTGATATCGAAAGATCCAGCTTAACTTTTTTGAATAATCGTCTGTATGACCGGAAAGGAAGTAATTGATAACAGGATCATCTTCGAACGCCCCGGCCAGCACTTCGGTCGCTTCTTCCAGTTTATTCTTCGTGATACGTATAATCGGATCTTCTGAATTTTCGAGTTTGATATTATCCATGTTTAGCCTGAATAATGGGTTGCGAGGTGAATGCATTCAGTCTATATTTGTGCCGTATCTATGTCAAGAAAAAAGCCGGCAAACCGATTCTGTTATAATAATCTTCACGACGACTTGGCATAAGGAGTTAGTTTTTTGAAAATAGATATTTATACCCATATCATTCCCCCCAAATATAAAGTAGTTCTCCATCAAAGAGCAGACAGCAGATTTTTCAGTGAAAACTGGGATAAAGTGATAAACGGAACTCCCGGATTAACAGACCTTGAAAATCGCCTGAGAATCCTTGATAAATACGAAGAATTATCGCAGGTACTGACTATCGCTTCCCCTGCGCTTGAAGAAGCTGCCAGCCCGGATGATGCTATATATCTGGCACAACTTGGTAACGATGAAATGGCCGAATTAGTAAACAAGTATCCGGACAAGTTCGCTGCAGCAGTTGCTTGCCTGCCGGTAAACAATATGGATGCTACCCTGAAAGAAGCCGAAAGGGCGATAAATGATCTGGATTTTAAAGGTATCCAGTTATACACACCTTCTGATGGCAAACCACTCGACTCTCTGGAATTCCTCCCGTTGTATGAGATGATGGCTGAATATGACCTTCCAATCTGGCTCCATCCGGCCAGGGGACGGCATGTCCCCGATTACACGGGTGAAGATCACTCACGGTATTATATTTACCAGATGTTCGGATGGCCATATGAAACGACCGCGGCCATGGTACGCCTTGTGTTCTCAGGTATATTCGATAGATTTCCGGGCATTAAATTCATAACCCACCACTGCGGAGCGATGCTTCCCTTCTTTTCCGAACGATTAGTCATCGGAATGGATTACGCCGAGGAAAATCTCAAAGCAAGATGGAAACAGAACTTAAAGAAACCACCGATCGAGTATTTCAGGGAATTCTACGCTGATACTGCTTTGAACGGCAACCCGGCTGCATTAGCCTGCGGATATGATTTCTTTGGATCTGAACGTACTTTGTTTGCCACCGATTTCCCTTATGACAATGAAAATGGTGAAAGATTTACCAGGGAAGTAATAAAAGCTGTCGACTCTCTTGATATCAATCTTGAGGAAAAGGAAATGATATACCACGCCAATGCTGAGAAAATCCTTCACATGGAGGGATAATATATGACTGCAAACATGTTCAGAATGCCGACTGTTATCTCCGGCAGAGGTAGCTCGGAGAATATAGGAGTTGAACTCAAAGCACTCGGAGCAGATAGAGTTTTCCTCGTAACGGACGAAGTACTGTGGGAAATGGGCATCCTCGAAAAGATTGTAAAATCACTGAAATCAGAAAAACTTGATTTCGAACGATACGACCGGTTACCATCCGAACCGACGACTGATTTTATCAAGGAAGGCACCCACCGATTTTTACAGTGGGGCGCCGATGTCATTTTAGCGGTCGGCGGTGGGACTCCTATCGATACGGCCAAAGGTATATCGGTAATGGCAACAAACCCGGGTATAATTACCGATTACACAACTCCAAACAGCATAGATAGAGCAGGTATTCCCGTTGTTGCAGTACCTGCTACGGCCAGTACCGGCAGCGAAGTAACCATTTACACCGTTATCACGGATACTGAAACAGATAATAAACTACTCTTCACAAGTCCCTGCTTGATGCCAAAGATGGCTGTACTCGATCCGTTATTAACCGTATCGATGCCAAAATCGTTAACGGCGGCTACCGGTCTTGATGCCCTCACTCACGCAATAGAAGCATATGTGTCGGTAAAATCGCAGCCGATGACCGACCTGCTGAGTCTTTCAGCGATAAGAATGTTGTCCGCCAACTTACCCCGTGCATGGGAGAACGGAAACGACATCGATGCAAGAGAAAACAACATGCTAGCTGCCCATCAGGCTGGACTAGCTTTTGGTAATGCATCGGTAGCTCTGGTGCATGGGATGTCACGCCCCATCGGAGCATATTTTCACATCGCGCACGGTGTATCGAATGCGGTTCTACTCGGACCGGTCACCGAGTTCAGTATCTCCGGTAATTATGGACGGTATGCGGACATTGCCGAAGCAATGGGAATTAATACAAGCGGTATGAATGATCCCGAAGATGCGAACGCTGCAGCCTCCGCTGTAAAAAATCTGATAATGTACCTGGAAGTACCGACCCTCATCGAACTCGGTGTTGACAAGACCCGATTTCTCGAGGTTATACCGGAAATGATAGAAGCGGCGATAGCCAGCGGAAGCCCCGCCAATAATCCAAGGATAGCTACAAGAGAAGAAATGGCTGGCATCTATCGAGAGCTGGTCTCTTAGCTTTCCCGGTATAACTCACTTGCTGATGACGGAGGTTTGGGATGCCTTGCTATGAGAAGGAGTATCGAACCTACCATCATCACACCCGCCATTAGAGAAAATGCATACAGGTAGGTACCTTGAACATCTGCCATATGCCCGACTATCACCGGAGCAGCGATTATTATCGGCAGACCAAGAGACTGCATCCATCCCCGGATTATACCCTGCGACGTCCTGCCGAAGTATTCACCCTGGATAGCATTCAGTACGGGAGTCCGCATACCCCAGCCGATACCGAATATCACCGCGAAGGTGAATGCCATAACCGTCGAATCGGTGACAGCCAGGATATAGACAGCTCCTGCCATAAGCGTATTCGAGATACCGAGAAGGACATTTTTCGGGAATCTGTCGCCGAAATATCCGCCCAGCAGGCGAGCCGGAATATTAGAAAGACTGGCAACAGTCCAGACCAGCGCGACGGTTTCTCTCTCTATACCGACATATTCCTCCAGGTGCAGGAACAGGTGAAGCTGAGCACCCAGAATACCAAGATTACTGATAGCCTGGCCTATCGCCAGCAGCCAGAATGAACTGGTTTTTAATGATTCGCTTAACGAATAATCGTATCCACGCGTGATAACAGGAGTATCGCCAGGTTTCTTATCAATAATTATTCCGTCGGGGATACTCCCTATAGCTTCCGGCTTATCACGAAGCATCATTACGAACGGAAATCCCACCACCCAGACAAAGGCGGCCGTAATATACGCGGAAGCGCGCCAGTCCATCTGTTTCTGTAAAAAGACAAGCAGCGGAACGCCGATAACTCCAGCCATCGAGTAGCCCAGTCCCATGAACGACTGGGCGATAGTCCGTTTCCTGTTGAACCAGTTATTCACCGTAACTGACAAAACCAGAAGTCCCTGGAGGCCGATACCCAGTGTAATGACTATGCTGGATATGTAGAACATTACGTAGGAGTTCATTAATCCGAAGAGGGCAAAACCTATACCGGATATGAAAATACCCGCTGCGGCTACCTTTCTTGGTCCAAATCTGTCGACAAGAAAACCTTCAAGAGGGCCGGTTATGGCCCCTTCTATCTGGGTAACCGAACGCGGTCCGGAGAGGGCTGCTTTCGTCCAGCCGAATTCGGCCTGCAGCAGCCCCATATAGGTTGTGAATCCCTGGCTGGCAATACCCTGAAAAAACTGGGTTACTGCACCGACAGAAACAATAATCCAGCCGTAGAATGGCTTTTTACCTATCCAGGGATATCGCGGAGGTTTTAAGGATTGTTGTGTCTCGGTCATTATTTACCGATTATTTTCCTTTTTCGTAGTATCGCGTCCTTGAAATATCTCGAACAATATATCCATCCTTCGACAGGCTCAGGACGAACGGTATTATATAATCCTGTACGTTTATGGTTCGACAAACTCACCATGAACGCAGGTTCTGGAGCTTATTCATGGAACTTATAAGATTAATATTTTCCGTACTTTTTTGCCGCGTCGATCATTGCTTTAATGTTCTCTGGTTTAGCGTAATCGATAGCGCTTCCCGGACCGAGTACGAATCCACCGTCTTTGCCAACCACTTCGATAAGTTTCTTACAGTAGGCATCCACGTCATCCGGAATACCTGCCTGGAGAATAGTAGGAGGTACGCCGCCCTGTATGCACATATGACCGCCGAGAACTTCCTTGGCTTTGAATATATCGGTATTCTCGCAATGGAATATGACCTTACCTTTCGGCAATTCCAGCAGATATTCCAGACGGTCGTCCCAGATTCCTTCCCAGAAGGGGGCCGAAATATATCCGAGCGCCACATTCGTGAGGATAGCCTTCTTCAGCCCCGGCCAGTAAAACTTCTCGAATTGTTCAAGCGACATGAAACTGTCGGAGCCGCGGTGAAGCGGCATCCCGGCGCGTCTCCTGTATCCTCGTGAATCGACCTCTGCCGTCACCGATTGCTCTGTCTGCCACTCGAGAATCTTGTCACAGGCAGCTAGTAGCTTGTCAGGGCAGCGGTACATATCGAGCATTGCCCCGCGCATTCCCCGCAAATTATCAGAGATGGTATCGAACGGTGCCTGGGCAACTCCGCCACCACCGAGTCCTCCACCGTATTGAGAAGGGTACCCGATCTCCTCCATCATCCTAGAAAACTCAATTCCTTCCTGTCTAATTCTTTCCTGTTCGGCGGCCGCCTTCGCTATCTTCTCAGCCAACTCTTTAAATTCAGGCTGGTTGAACAAACCGACGATGGTCGCAAATCCCAGGTGACCTATCATGTTCCTGAAGGGAGGTACCTTTGAAAACGGCGCCAGTGAACCGTATATACGCGGGAGGTAGTACCTGAAGATGAAATCAGAGGGATCATTGAGAAACAGGTCGTATTCCTCCGCTTTCATATACTCGCCTTCTACGAACTGGTACGGAATATCGGGCGGCAGAGTACCACCGGGCCATCGCTGATGCCTTGTGTCAAGCAGCTCCAGTATCAGACCTGAATTCACCAGTACCATACTTGCACCCTGGTCAGGCTCGAAATCTACTATCGTTTTCACGCTTGCTTTGCGGTAGGCGTCGTGATCATAGTACATAGAAGAAATCGGCAGTCCGACATACCTGGCGGAAAACACGCCTGTATGGATAGTGACCGGTACCCTGTCCGGAATACGCAGTTCGATAGCATCGTTTACCCTTTTCTCTCTCTCTTCAAGGAGTTGAGCGACACTCTTTCCATACTTCTCCTCTGTTTCCCGGGTCCGTTTTTTCAGGTCTTCCCAGAACGTTTCACTATGTATATCTAACTCTGTCATCGGTACCTCCGTGTGGTTATTTTTGATGATTAACTATACTTATTCCGGTATATGTTTTTCAAATGATGAATCATAAATCCTGCTGATTTCATTCATCGAATCAAGCGACTGTCCTGCAGAAGAAAGCACATCAGCACTTGCCCAACTCCCTGTTACAAGTTCCTTCTTCTCGACCGGTAGTCCTTCATAGGTGACCGCGGCAAGAAGCCTTCGTTCTTCGGCATTGGACATAGACAGGTAAGGAAGATTGTCATACCAGTAATCACGCTCATCTCTGGACTCGAATGGTTTCTTTTCCATCTCAGCCAATTCGCGACCTGATGATTCCGCTTTTTTCAACGCTTCCTCCATGTCGAAACGAGTCACCGGTAAAGGAGTAATACCTCTCATCCACATTATCCGGAAAAAGTGATACAGCGGTCTGAGACCTGATATCAGTCCGTTGCCGGTTCCGCCGGCAATCGCTATGCCGAACGCCGGTATACTCTTGAACGACTGTGATCTTGCATATAGTCTGAACAGCTTCAGCATCAATAATCTTACCATCGCCGTAGTATCACCCCAGTAAACCGGTGTCCCCCATATCACACCATCACAGTCAAGTAGCTTCTCACTGATGGTCTCCAGGTTGGTATCTTCATAAGTACATC
This sequence comes from Dehalococcoidales bacterium, assembly GCA_016932435.1. The sequence continues at coordinate 33,744 of JAFGCW010000045.1, forward strand.
TCAGATTATCCGCGCAGACCCACGGCAGACAGTCTTTACAGGCTTCGACAACGCATTCGGACATCTGGACCAGTTCTGTCGTCGCGCCGATATCTGCCGCCCCTTTTAAAGCGATGGAAACCAATTGGTTGGTCAATCCATCCGGTCTCGGGCTTCCTACAAGTCCAATAATCCTTTTTGTTTTACTCATCATCTACCTCCTCTTTAAGATTATGGGCTAGACTTTTTTTCTTTTCCATCTTCCGACCCTGAAATATATCGCATACGCAATCGCCCCGGCAACCCACCCGGCCACTACTGCCCATCGAACCCCATTCGCTTCAAGATTAGTATATCTCGGAAGAGCAAATGCCAGTGGTACCTGTACCAGCCAGAAATTTAGAAGCGTAATAAGCATCGGAGGCAATGTATCTCCGGAACCGTTGATGGCATTCTGCAGAACGAAATACAGTCCCATGAACAAATATCCTGCCGCTGCGATTCTCAGGAATGTTCCGGCAATAACCATTACCTCGGGATCAGAGTTAAAAACGCTGATAATATTCTCAGCCCAGAGTAAGATTATCAGTGCGATCAACATAGCGTATCCCTGAGCTATACCAACGGCAAACCAGCCGCTCTTTTCAGCCCTGTCAGGCTTACCGGCTCCCAGGTTCTGACCTACCATCACGCCTGAACCGTTTCCAAGCCCCATGCAGGGCATTCTCAGCACCGCTTCTATTCTCTGTATCAACGAATGCCCGGCTACCGCGATCGTACCGAACGGTGACATGAACAACATAAGTACCATATCACCGAAGGCTCTTTCGGCAGCCATTATTGCGCCCGGAATCCCGATTTTCACTATACGCCAGATTATACCGAAATCGAGACTGAAATTCCTTAATGAAAGAGATAGCCTTGATCCACCCCTGAAAAGTATCCAGTAAGATATAATCGCTCCCAGTCCCTGGGAGACGACATTTGCCGTCGCAGCACCGGATACTCCCATTTCGGGAAAGATCCATATCCCGAAAATAAGAAAAGGTGAAATTACAGCGTGAAATACCCGGAACAACATCGTTATCCTCATCGGTATAACGGTATCTCCGGAGGCCTGCATAATCCCCTCGGCAAGCATCCTGAACGACATCGCTATGGAGCCGATGAACATTATCCTCATATATGCCGCCCCTTCGGAGACGACATCAGCTTCGACACCGAACAGTTTCATTATCGGTTCGGCGAAAAATATACCCAGCGTGGCGATTATCACGACGTACGTGCCGCTGATTACAAACGCCTGCTGGGCTACGTGATTAGCTCCTGTTTTGTCCCCCGCGCCGATAAACCTTGCCACTATTGCCCTGGTACCCATAGCAAGACCCATCCTGGCTGAGGTGATAGCCATTACTGTCATACTGGCTATTCCAACCCCGGCGATCGACGCTGCTCCCAGCTTGCCTACCCAGACCATATCGATTACAGGCCCGAGTATATTAAAGGAACTGCTGACAATTATCGGCCAGGACAATGAAACCAGATTGCTGAAGATGTTTCCCTGTGTCCAATCTCTCTCAGGTATGCTTTTGCTCAATCTACAACCATTACTTTCTGCGAAGGTTTATAATAGCCGAAACGGCTGATGTAAAAAATGAAAAGTTATTGTAACTATTATCAGGAATACCGGTGGGCCAGCTATTGTGTATGAAAAATTAGTATAGCACCGCCGATACGGTACTTCAATCAGACCCGGATTACTAATTAACGACTTACTTGATATATAATGTATATGTGCGATAGCTTTTAGAACGATTAATTATGAGTATTCATGACTTCTTAACCGATTTTAACCAGGATATCCCGGACACTCCGGGGAGAGTAATTCATGCCATTAGTGTGCATATCGGCTGGCTTAACTGGGGCAGTGTCGGAGATGAGTCTCTCGAAAAACTAATTGAACACTATGACGCAGAAAAGATTGCTGAATTTATCAGACCCGGCGACTTTTATGATTTTGTTACTTACCGTGAACGAAGCCTTACCTATATCGATAACAAAGGTACCAGACGAACCGAATATCCGAACTCAAGGGTATACTACGTAAGAAGATATGATGCGGAACATGACCTGCTGCTTCTCAGCCTGCTGGAACCAAATCACTTCTCTGAAATTTTCGTTGACAGAGTCGTAACCTTGTTAAAAAAATTGAATATCTCAAGATACGTTGTCGCAGGAGCAATGGGGAGCCCCGTTCCTCATACCAGACCGATACGTATTACGGGAAGAAGCAGTGACGCCGATATCTCAGCTAAACTGGAAACGCTGGGCGTCCGACAGACACTCGGAAGGCAATATCAGGGACCGACAAGTATTTTTAATACCATCTCACAGAAACTTACCGATGAAGGAATTACATCCGTGAACCTGATGGCACATATGCCGTCTCACATTTCCCTTCAGGAACCGGATTTTACAGGAGTTCACAGTATCCTTAGTGTACTCTCTAAACTGGAGGGAATCGATATCGCCCTGGAAAAGACCCGAACCGCCGGAAATAAGCAATATGAAAGAGTCAGCAAGGAAGTACGGCAATCACCAAGTCTTACAGAGTTGTCCACGCAACTCGAAGAAATATACGACCAGGAAGATGGTCCTCCCGAAGAGGATTCCGTAGAATTACCTCCCAGCATCCAGCAGGCCATAGACGAAGCGTTCGGCAAGGAATAAACTACTATCCCCGCCTTCTCTCATCACCAGGCTCAACAATACAATCAATTACTCAGAGTATTTACGCAATAATACCCTTGACATCTTCACGCTAATACAATATACTTGAGCACCAAATAGATATGTAAAATCCGATATTTGTATACCTTTACCATCTTCCACCTTCTAGAGTTGCAGAGGTGAATGAGATGAGATTAAAGGCACCGCAATCAGCAGACGTTCTGATTTACGGTGCCTTTTCTAGTTCCACAGTGAATTACCGGACATTGCATAAAGGGATATGGAGAATGGGAAGGCTGGCCCTGCTGGGGGAAACCAGGGTGCTGAGTGTTGACAGCGCATTTCAGCTTAAATACCACCCATACCCCTCCCGTGTCCGGAGCCCTGGGGGAAATCGGGCTTTAGCAGCAGGGTCAGCCGATAAGGAGGTGCATCATTGATATAATACCCCATCACACACTGGGATTATTAAAGGACAACGAATTATGACTAGTAAACGTTAGTGCGGAGGTGCTATGAAAATCGATTTTAAAAAACTTCTCTGGGTATTAGTGAGCTGTCTTATGGCACTTTCACTGATTATTGCTTCCTGCGATACTCAGGAGACAGCTAAAGTAGAAGAAAAGGAAGACGAAGGCCCCTCAGAGGTAATCATCACAGAGACTGAAGAGGGTTACGAAGTCAAGACCACCGTCCAGGAAGGCTACCGTGACCCCGATGAACCGAAATATGGCGGAACGATGACATTCGCCTTTTTCGAACCGCAGGGGTGGGATCCTTACTACACATTCATGGTCAGTTGCAGTACCATTTACCTGGTCAATGAAGAAATGTTGATGGGAGACTGGACACAGACTCCCGCCGGAGATGGGCGTGCGGGTATCGGCGGTTTCCTCGGTTACGCCAGCCGTTTGACCGGCGGACTTGCCGAAAGCTGGAGCATGCCGGATAATGAAACACTTCTCTATACGATCCGCCAGGGCGTCCACTGGCAGGATAAAGACCCCGTCAACGGTAGAGAATACGATGCCTACGATGGCGCCTGGGCTATCAATCGCCTGACATCAGCTCCAACCGGAGCACATCGCATGATAAGTCCTCCGGAAGAATATATTCTTGGAGCTACAGCACTGGATAAATGGACCGTTGAAGTCAAGGTTCCTCCTGAAGCCCTTGGTGTACAGGCTATCTATATCGGATCATGGCTGCACCAATACCCCCAAGATGTAGTTGATGCCTACGGCGACATGAAAGACTGGAGAAACGTCGTTGGAACCGGCCCCTATATCCTGAAAGACTATGTTACCGGCAGTGTACTTACCTTCGAGCGGAACCCGAATTACTGGCAGCACGACCCGATACACCCCGAGAACCAGCTTCCCTACCTGGACAAGTGTAAATGGATGATCATCGGAGACGCTTCAACACAGCTGGCGGGATTCCGTACCGGCCAGATTGATATATCATACGGCTTAGCGATAAACACGGAAGATTCGCTGATGCTTCTCGATAATCATCCTGAACTCCACTATGTAACACTCCCGGGAATGGATTCCCATCTGTATTTCAGAGTGGATAAGCCGGAATTACCCTGGAAAGATACCATCGTCAGGCAGGCTATGACACTTACCATCAACAAACAGGAACTCATTGACGATTACTATCTTGGACATGCTGACCTGCTCGGAGCGGTATATCCTCCGGATAAAGCCTGGGAACCTTTCTATACTCCTCTCGAAGAACAGCCGACGGAGCCAACTACTCCCGATTCACGATGCAGTGTACAGGAACTGTTTACCTTCGATGATACTACTATCCCCAAGGCAAAAGCCCTGCTTGCCGAAGCTGGCTATCCTGACGGATTCAAGTGCCAGATAATCTCCTCTAGCCCCGCCCAAACAGATTTCCTTTCCATCGTCAAGGAATATTTTGCCGTGGTGAACGTCGAACTGGAGATACAGCAGCTTGAAGGCAGTATCGTCGGCGGTATGAGGCGTGCCAGATCTTATGAAGAAGGTATCTACACCGCTTCTCCTACCTCTGCCTTCCCCTATGACATGCACAGCACCCGTAGCGAAAGCTTCGACTGCTTCTCCTACTACGAACATCCCAAGACCAGGGCAGCCTACGAGGAACAGCGGAAATATGTGATGAGAGACGATGCAAAATATGCTGCCGTGCACAAAACGATAACTCCTTTCATTCTCGAGCAGTGTGTCGGTATATGGTGCCCGACACCGAGAAGCTACCTGATGTGGTGGCCCTGGGTACAGAACTACCACGGAGAAAGATCTCTCGGCTGTGATGATGAACTCCAGATATACTGGTACATGTGGATGGATGAAGAAATGAAGCAAGGTATGGGATACTAATAATCCATCCGTACTGCATCATAGTTATTGACTTATAATTAAAAGACGGAAGGAGGTAGAGACCAATCTCTACCTCCTTTCTTAATGATTTACTTGCCTTTGGGTTAATAAAAGTAGTATTAGTAAGGTTAACGATATAATATCACTCTACCCGAAGTGAAAAATTGAAAACTAAACTAGAAAAAATATCGGTGCTGTCCAGGATAAGTGATACACTTCTGCCTGCTCTTTCCGTCCTCTTCGGCCTCCAGTTACTCAGAGTAATGATCCCTCAGATTACCTGGGTACTTGGGGATCGCATCGGACTCAGTGCTGTGATACTCGGTCCGATAGCACTGGCTATTTTCTCGTTTCCTTTTTTCTCCGGTTTCCTGAAACGCCTAGCAGGTAGTTACCGGCTCGTGGTTTTTAGCGTCGCCGGACTGGGAGTGGCAAGGCTTCTTATCCAGGTACAATGGTCCGAACCTCTGGTAAACCTGATAATATCCATAATCGGAACAATATTATTCAGTATATTTCTGGCTGTCTATGTAGACAAAACCAGGTCCAGAGGAAGTAAGTTCATCGGCAACCTGGTAATGGGCTTATTGACGGGATTTATCCTGGATACGGCACTACACGGTATTTTCGAAACCTACGACCTGATGTGGCAATCCGATTTTGCTGCCCTGATTATAACTGTAATTCTGGTCCTCTTACACTGGGTAACCATCATTGCTTTCTCACAGAATATGACACCTGAAATTGAAGCCGGCGGAATTACCTGGCCGTGGCTGGCTTTCGGCCCTTTCCTCTTTCTCCAGATGGTAGTATTTCAGAATATCTCACGCTATACGATTACTACCGGATGGTTACCGCCTTATGTATTCGGCTGGGTATCGATTACCCAGATAGCCGGTCTTGTTATTTCTATGCTGTTACTCAGGAAGAATCTCATCAAGCTGCCTGTCGTTATAGTCGGAGGAATAATTCTGATAGTATGCACGGTATTCCCTTTCCCTGGTCAATCCTGGCTGGCAGCAATGCTGTTATTCCTGGAGCAATTATTTATAGCGATCCTCCTTGTCACAATACTGACCGGAATGACAGGTAGAAATGATGTGCGGTCCGGCAGTCTCACCGCAGCAAATGGAACGGGATTTCTGCTGTTCGGTATACTGACCCTGGCATACTATTCCGTCTACCAGATTAACCTCCCTTATACTAATACTGTCCTCGAAGTGCTGGCAGCAGCACTGATAGCTCTCTGCGCTCTTGTAGCGTGTCTTAAGACAGGCAACCATATCACCGTGATAAAAACCTCATGGATAACACCTATATGTGTCCTGGTGCTTCTGGTCATGCCTTTGATCCGGATTGTGACTTACCAGGAGCCGGTTGAAACACAAGGAAACGGCTTCCCCGTAAAAGTGATGACCTATAACCTTCACAACGGATTCAATACCGAAGGAGATCTGGATATGGAAGCCCTGGCTCTTGTCATAGAAGAGAATGATCCCGACGTCATCGCTCTGCAGGAGATCTCCAGGGGATGGCTGATTAGCGGAAGGTTGGATATGCTGGAATGGCTTTCTCAACGACTCGACATGCCTTATGTATCAGGCCCGACCGAAGGGCAACTATGGGGAAGTGCTATTCTCAGCCGCTTTCCGGTAGTGGAATCTACCAACTATGAGTTACCTCCGCGAGATCTCTTCCTTCGCAGGGGTTACCTGGTAACGGTAGTTAATATTGGTAACGAGGAGCACCTGACCGTCATCGCTACTCATTTACATCATATTTCCGAAGACTCGGAGATCCGGCAGCAGCAGGTACCGGTTATCCTGGAAACCTGGGATAACGCCGACATGACGATAATAACCGGTGACATGAATGCAGAACCGGATTCTCCCGAGATCCAGATGTTTCGTGACGCCGGCTTTTTCGACGTAATGTCCGGCAGCGTTCCTCCCGAAGGATACACCTACCATTCCGCTGACTTATACCAGCGTATTGACTATATCTGGATAACTCCCGACCTGAAATCGGAGAATGCGGAAGTATTTCAAAGCACTGCGTCCGACCACCTTCCCGTGATAGTCGATATAGATAGGTAATCTAATCTACCACCCTTGTCAGTTACCGGTTTTCTCTTTTAACTCCCGTTCATACATTTTCTGGTGCGTGGTAGCCAGGAACCATATCGGACTGTCCACCCTTCGGGCGTACACAGGGCAGTGGTCTACTCCCGCCGGGATAAATATCATACATGTTTCCGTCAGCGTGTATTTTTCACCGTCAAGGTATAAATCAATTTCGCCACCCAGGTCGAACGGGTCATCGAACTTTGTACCTATAAAACCCAGGTACTCATCGAAATCATGTGAATGGGTATTGTCGGGATATGGAACATCCGAAGCCTCGTACAGCCAGGTACCCTGGAAATAATATCCACCCTTAACGATTTCCTCATCAACATATATATTACTTTTGCGTACTTTTCCCCATTTTTCCCACTCATCCAGCTCGTCCTGCCTGGGTCTGGTTATAATATTCTTACTGTATTTTTGTTCCGCCATTTGTTACTCCGTTCTGCTTTTATGTTATTTCAGTTCATCCTTTACCACATGTTCTTCGACCACCCACAGGAATCCTTTACGCATCTCGGAAAATTTCTCACCGTCGGCAGCCAGCGGCCTCCCCGCGTCAGTCTGCAGATAAGCAAGTGAATTCTCGAACGCTTCCATGTTGTCGTACCACATTTCCACAATACCGTCACCTTCGTATTCACGTCCGGGTGTCGTGATGAAATGGTTCTGCACATATTTCCTTAATCCAGGGATCATGTCCGCAGCCAGTTGCGCATGGGTCTCTCTCCAGTATTTGCTGAATTCCTCCCTGGTCATTCCCGGTTTCCTGTAAGCCAGTGAAATTGATTTAATCATCGATACTCCTCTTTTATATTTATTAATTTTTAATAACGGTCTCCTGGGCTTGTTCCAGATTATCGCAGTTTCTGGCCTTTGCCTACTTTCTGCTCCACGACTTCATCAGTTCATAGGACGCCGCCCATTTCATTTCGAATCCTACCGTTTCTTTCCTTTCCTCGAAATCCTTTACCGCATCGGCAAATGCTTCACTCTTCGGAAAAGCAACAAGTGCTTCTTCATCTTCGAACTCGTATATAGCCAGATACTTTGCGTTATCGCCGGCATCGCCGATACACCGGTACCGGCCTGCCTGTTTCAGTCCGTCGAAACCGAAGAACATCGGAACGTGGAGATCGGTATACCACCTGTTGAACTCTTCCTCCTTGTCAGGTGTGCTCTGTGAAGCTACTATTTGTATGATTTTATAACTCGCCATATCTACTCCTTGAGTTGTTTTCTCTAATGATAAACAGGATACCATTTTGAGCCTGTAACCGATAGAGTTATATCATTAAATTTTACCCGGATTGAAAAAACACTTTCATCTTAACCATATTTGGCATTATAATCTAACAAAATATCAGACCGAACAAACCGGTGGTCGGTTATCGAGGAGGGAATATGGAAGACCTGCTGAAAGACAGGATTGCGGTCGTTACCGGCGCGGGAGGAGGAATCGGAAAAGCCGAAGCTCTGGGACTCGCCGCCAGAGGAGCCAAAGTGGTTGTGAATGATATCGGTACCTCACACGATGGTTTGGGAATTTCGGACGACCCGGCCGACAGGACGGTTGAAGAAATAATCCAGGCCGGAGGAACAGCTATTGCCAGTCATGACTCGGTTGCCGATGAAAAAGGAGCCAATGCAATCATCCGACTTGCCATGGAAACGTTCGGCCGACTGGATATCCTGATAAATAACGCCGGTATTTTACGCGTTGCTCCTGTCTATGACATAGAAACCGAAGACTTCGATGCCGTTATCAAAACCCACCTTTACGGTACCTTCTACTGCACCCGGGCTGCCTGCGAGATTATGAAGGAGCAGGATTACGGCAGGATAGTATGTACCTCTTCGCACACCGGATTCGGTCTTGAAGACCAGGCAATGTATTCCGCTGCCAAAGAAGGCATAGCCGGGTTTGCCCGTACCGTAGCCAGGGATATGGTAAAATTCGGAGTAACCTGCAACATCATCCGCCCGATAGCATTGTGGAGAGGGAAACCTTTCAAAGCCCTTGAAAACGACCTTCCGGAAGATATTGCAGCCCTGGTTGTCTATCTTGCCAGCGAACCGGCCGGTGATATCAACGGATGTATATTCGAGGTCTGGCACGGCCACGTAGGGATATTCGCCGAACCGCCGCCGGTACAGCAGATACTCTGGAAAGACGGACGCTGGACGCCGGAAGAACTGAAGAAGTTGATGCCTGAAACCCTTACCAGGGGAAGGACCAGCGAAGACCTGCCCCAGACAATGCCGTTTATGCTGAACGTCACCGACCAGGAAGGAATTTAATATGGACTTCATCCTTACACCTGAAGAGGAAGTATTCAAGAAAGAACTGAACGACTGGCTCGATGAGAACCTTATCGATATGCCGGCGTGGTGGGGCAAGACCAATATCACCAGTCCCAATATGGAACTGGAAGAATACATGGACTTCTACCACACCTGGCATCAGAAGCTGAATCAAGCCGGTTTTGTCGGTATAACCTGGCCAAAAGAATACGGCGGCAGGGGCGGCACGCTTGTCGATCAATGGATATTCAACGAGGAGATGGCGAAACGCCGCGCGCCCCCGATTCTGGCGAATTTAGGACTCGGCTGGGCAGGGCCGACGATACTGCTTGCCGGTACCGAGGAACAGAAGAAGCGATTTCTTCCCCGTATTCTCAGCGCTGACGATCACTGGTGCCAGGCATTTTCCGAGCCTGAAGCCGGTTCTGACCTGGCTAATACCCAGACCAGGGCGGTAGAAGACGGCAATGATTTTATAATAAACGGTCAGAAAGTATGGACGACCGGAGCAATGAGGTCGGACTGGGCTATCCTGCTGGCCAGGACAGACGCCAGTCCGGACATTCCCAGGCACAAGGGACTCACCTATTTTCTACTCGATATGAAAACTCCCGGTGTTACGATCAATCCAATGCGTGAAATGAACGGGGATTACCTGTTCTGCGAAACTTTCCTCGATGACGTAAGAATACCGAAAAGTCTCGTGGTGGGTGAGGTTAACCAGGGATGGTACATATCCATGCGTACCCTCGAGTTCGAGAGAACGAACTCGAACTCGGCGAACGTTCAGATAAACACCATCCTGAACCTTATCGACCTTGTCAGGACGATGGAGAAAAATGGTGTACTGTTGTCTCAGAATCCGATAATTCGCCAGAAAATAGCCCAGTTTTACATCGAAGCCAATGTCTGTAAATACATCGGACTCCGTACTCTGACACGGCAGATACGAGGGATCGACCCCGGTCCGGAAAGCGCCGTAGGAAGCCTGATGTCGATGGAACTAAACCAGCGACTCCAGGACTTTGCCATGTACCTCGAAGGACCCTACAGTCGACTGGTCAAAGGCTCGAAGTATTCAATAGATGACGGAAGGTGGCAGCGAAGCTTCCTGTCGTCCCGCGGTGATACCATCATGACCGGGACATCCCAGATAAAGAGGAATGTTATCGCTCAGAGGTCTTTAGGACTTCCCAGGTAGCAATAGAACATAAAAAAGGCCACAGATTGCTAAAGATCTAATTACAAATATAAAAAATGGTATGAATAAACTACTGGTGGTTTTTACCCTTCTCTTATTAGTTGCAAGCATATCAGTTTCAGGTTGCTCAGAACGAGAACCTATACTTCCTGATGAGGTTGTAGAGAAAATTACTAATAACCTGGGATATGCCCTGGCGCCAACCTGGTTACCAGAAGAATATGAATACGCGGGACCTTTTACGAATAATGTCGTAACCGGTAGAACGTTCTCTGGTGACGGACTAATGATACAAAGTTACGGTAATTATGCTTCTGGAGGAATCGAGGATAGCCTGGTTATGAGTTATCCCTCTCCCACACTGGATACCATTCCTTCAACCTTCCTGGAAATAACCGGACTGATACCGCCGGAAGACGCGATAACCAAAATTGAAATAAACGGGAACACAGCCTATCTCTACCAGGGATCATGGTCGGATGAAACACGCCAGCGGGTTGCCAAACTGGAAGAACCCATCGATCCCGAATGGGACTATGAAAGAAGTATGTCTATCCGGTTTACCATCGATGTGCCCGATGAAGGAAGTATCTGGGTCAACATACAGACTGTTTTCTCTGTCGAGGATATCACTCAAAAAGACCTGGTGAAGATTGCCAAATCGGTAATAGTGATAGAATGACGTGACGTCACAAATAGTCATTATTAGTACATGAGTACAATAAGCTATTGTGATATAATATGTTATCTTCCGTTTCTACCGTAAAATCAGGTACCAAAAGACAGGGATTGAAGTGGAAACGCCATTATTAACAACTAAACTCAATGTACCTCCGACTCGACCGCATATAGTATCACGCCCCCGTTTACTAGAGAAACTGGAAGAAAGCCTCAGTTTTAACCTTGTCCTTGTCTCTGCCCCTGCCGGCTTCGGCAAGTCCACGCTTTTAAGTGAATGGACTCGCTCCAGCCAGCCCAAAGTGGGTACAGCCTGGGTTTCACTGGATGAAGGTGATAACGACCCGATCCGTTTCTGGGACTACTTTATTACCGCCATGCAAACGCTACAGCCCGGATGCGGGGAAAAAATCCTGCTCTGGCTGCATTCTTCCCAGCCACCGCCTACCGAGTCGATGCTGACCGCGTTAATAAATGAGCTCTCTGCTGTAAAGGGTGACTTTGTTATCGTCCTTGACGACTATCACCTCATCACATCCCAACAGATACACGCCGGTATCACCTTTTTTATCGATCACTCACCTGCACGTATTCATCTGATGATTGCGTCTCGTTCCGATCCACCGTTACCTCTGGCACGTTTTCGTGGCAAAAATATGATGCTTGAATTACATACCGACGATCTTCGGTTTACAGCAGATGAGACTACCAGTTTGATGAAGGTATTGAAAACGCCGGCACTTACAGCGAAAGATATCGCCGCCCTTGACGAACGCACCGAAGGCTGGGCAGTCGGACTGAAAATGGCAGCTCTGTCCATGAAAGGGAGTAAAGATATCACCGGGTTTGTCGCTGACTTCACCGGCAGCCAGCGTTATATCATGGACTATCTGATGGAAGAGGTACTCCGGAAGCAGTCGCAGGAGACACGTGAATTCCTGATGAAAACCTCGGTTCTGGAAAGGCTGAACGACTCCTTGTGTAGTTTCATCACCGGACGGAAAGACAGCCAGGATATACTCCTCAACCTTGAGCGGGATCACCTCTTTATCGTACCGCTGGATGAAATGCGCCAGTGGTACCGCTACGAACACCTCTTCGCTGACCTGCTCAGGCACCAATGTGGATCAGTCTACGGTATGGAACAGGTCGCCGCTTTACACCGGCAGGCAAGTCAATGGTATGAGGAAAATGATTTTCCGGATGAAACGATACATCATGCTTTGGAGGCTAAAGACTGGCAGTTAGTAATAAGGCTTGTTGATGTTTATTACGAGGTTCCGCGAAAACGGGGAGAGTACAACACCCTGGTAGGCTGGTTCCACGCAATACCTCAGGAGACATTGCGTGAACACCTTCGCCTGTACAGCCATTACGCCAGCCTGCTCGCTGCCACAGGTCAACCTGAAGCAGCCGAGGTTGCTCTAACCTATCTGGAAACAGCAACTCTTGATGATACTACCAGGGGAGAGGTAACTTTTACACGTGGTATCGTTTTCCGGCACCGGGGAGACCAGCGCTGTATCGAGCTGTTCGAGAATGCTTTCGCCCTGCTGCCACCTGACGAAGTGGCGATGCGCTGCCGGGTAGCTGCAAGTATAGCACATGTTCGGCAACGTTATAATAATTTTCAGGAAGCTGAAAAGTGGGCAACGATAGCCTGCGAGTTGGGACAGCAAGCTGGAGATATCGTATCCGTACGTATGGCGATGGGACAAATAGGCATTGTTAACTCTTATCAAGGCAAGATGAAACGTGCTATTGAAATCTACAAAAAAGCGAATGAGCTTGCCAGGCAAACGGCATGGCTGGACCAATCCTACGATATGCTGTGCATGAACCTTTACTATTTAAACGACCTTGAAGCATCAGCTGAGAATGCCAGGTTGGCGATTGAGGGGTATGAAAAGAGCGGAGAGAATACCGGGATGATCACGGCATTTAGATTTCAAGCCGAGATATGTCTGGCTCGAGGAGATGAGGTTGAAGCAGACGCGTTGATGACAAAACTAGATGAGGCTAGTCGCCATCCGTCAATCGACTCAACCTGGTATGCCAGTTACATTGCCGCCCGCGTCAGGTATGCTATCCAGCGGAACAATATTGAAGAAGCCTCTGCATGGGGAGAGCAACTGCCCGATCTGGCAGGTATAATGCTTGCTGACCGACCTATCACCGCACGTTTACTGCTGGCACAGGGTAAGAGAGAACCGGCAGCCAGGCTCTTACGAGAGATGTACGAGAAGGTTATCCAGCTCGGTGCAACTATAATGGTGATTCGCGTGCGTATCTACCAGGCATTGGCAGCAGACAATAAGGACCAGGCGCTGGAGTTCCTGGCTGAAGCCCTGACCTTGGCAGAGCCGGAAGGTATTATCCGCTTCTTCGTCGATGAAGGCAAACTGCTTAAACCGCTGTTAGAAAGTGTCCTGTTAAGAAACATTACGCCTGGATTTACAAAAAAGTTGCTTGACATCATCGAAGATGAGAAGCGGCAAAGGCAAACCAGGGAACGGGCTTCCGCACCTCCAGCACCACAAAGCATCCTTAGTGAGCGGGAACTGGAAATAGTGAAACTGCTGGCTGATGATGTATCAAATCAGTTTATCGCCGATCAATTATGTGTAAGTCTCGGTACAGTAAAAACTCACGTTCATCACATTATCCAAAAGCTGGAAGTAATAGATCGCCGCCAGGCGGCCCAACGGGCAAAGGAACTCAAGCTACTCTAGCTTTCGATTCTCTCCTATTATTCCCTATACACTTGAAATCTATCCCCAAAATCTATCTTTGAATCTATCCTCGATAGATTACGCGCGCCTTTTTCACTGATAGCATTTTCTCATAAGGTTTTTACGCGAGGGTAGAACAAGTTGGTTCAGGTTAAAATCAAAGTGAAGGGAAAACTGGATGAAAACTGGTCTGACTGGTTTGACGGCTTCAAAATCACTCATGCTTCCGAATACTCGATCCTGGAAGGTCCCGTACGAGACCAGGCTGAACTCCGCGGGATTTTATCCAGACTCGCCGACCTGGGACTCGAACTGCTATCCGTAAATACGTTATCCGAACCTAAAACGAAAAGCAGTGTTATGGATATATTGCAGGAACGCGAAAAGTAAGTATCACATTCAAAGTTCTGGTCTATATAAAAAAGGAGGAATATATCATGAATGGTAAAGTAAAATCTGCGGACGGCGTGTCCATTGCCTATCAGGTTAACGGCAGTGGCAATCCTACACTCGTCTTTGTCCATGCCTGGTGCTGTGACAAGAGCTACTGGGACTCACAAGTCCCCTACTTCTCGCACAAGCATACAGTGATAACTCTTGACCTTGCCGGGCATGGCGAATCCGGACTTAACCGTGACAAATGGACAGTGGCTTCCTTCGGGGAAGATGTAGCAGCCGTCGTTAATCACCTTACTCCTGAGCAGGTTGTGCTCATCGCGCATTGTATGCCAACGCCAGCCATCCTTGAAGCGTCGCAACGGATACCCGGCCTTCTGGGATTAGTAGTGGTTGAGTACCTTACGGACGTGAACCGGAAGACTGATCAGGCGCAGTTTGACCGTCTCGCAGTGCTACGCTCGAGTCCGCCTGAGGTGTTCCGTGACAGGATACGTACATTAGCTTCCGGTATGTTTGTCGAGACATCCGATCCAGCATTGATTGAATGGATCACTTCCGACATGTCTTCAACACCACAAGACGTCGGCATAGGTGCGGCTGAGGAATTCCTCAGTTATGACTTTGGCCAGGCGTTGAAAAAGGTAGACGTCCCAGTATGGTGCATCTCCGCGGATAACCATCCTTTTAACCTTGATGCAGCACGACAACACTGCCCTTCTTTCGAGGCGGTTTTTATGTCCGGAGTAGGCCATTTTGTCATGCTGGAAGATCCTGAAACGTTCAATAGTCTTCTTGATGGAATCGTCCGCAAACTTGTGGTTCGGTTGCTAGAGGTACTTACCAGGTTCACCCCGCACCTTATTAGAGATGGCTCTCATGTCTCAAGTCAGGTAATTACGCCGGCTTGCTAACACCGGGCTTAACCTTATATCGATAGGTACCTGCTCGAGAGATGGTAAAGAGGAGGTAGTGAATATAGGACGAAAAACAACGATTTACGATATGAATAAGACCGTATCTAATAATAAAAAAGAGGAGAATTTACATGAAAAAAATACATAAGATCTCGATAATAACAGTAATCGTTATCGCGCTGGCGGTCGTTGGTTTACTTCCTTCGGGAGTTGCTTTTGCTGATCAGACAAGCCATACTGTAAAGTTCCATTTCTCTTCACTCAATCAGAATAATTATCCTTTGAAGGACGGTTTTGTGTTATCCATCCACATGAATGGTCCTGTCTATTTCGAAAAGAAAGTATTCCAGCTACGCGGTGCTAAACCTGATACCGAGTTTTTCATCTATCGAGTATTCGGAATAGATTTATTCATACCTGGAACAGGACTGGTACCTGCGGGCACACCCCTCCCAGCTGGTGATTCTTTCTGGACAGACAAAGACGGCAATGGTCATATTATTACTAGTATGCCTCCAGATGCGCCGATGCTGCAATTAGCTAAGTCTTATGGTATAGACCATCTACCTATATCGAACCTATTATCTGATGGTCGACTGGAGGAAGGCGGTGTACCAGCTTACATGTCTGAAGAGCATATAATCTATTTGGATTTTAAATGGACACCGTAATAATATAAACTCATTCTCTGGAATTTGGTTGAGCTAGCGATAAAAGAAGCCTTATTTTCTTTTCGCCGATGTTTTGGTAAAGAGGAGTCCGTTCAGGCTCCTCCTTACCGTTATTTAACACGCTCTCTGTCCCGCAGGTTAAATGAATATGCTGAATACCGGCAATGCAATGTCTTCACCGATCCTGATTTCAATATAGAAATACCCTTGCATACATGTTCTTCTCCAGATACAATAACAGCCAAATCCGGTATGAAACCATGCATGAGCAGAACATATGCGAGTCCCTTTTAGCCCTGGCTATTAAGCATGCCGAACAGGCGAATGCCGACAGGATTCTGAGGATATACCTTGTTGTCGGTGAATACTCCGGCGTTGTCGATGAGTCCGTGGTATTCTATTTCAATTTACTCAGTAAAGGCACGATCGCCGAAGGCGCCGATATTGACTTCACGCATGTACCGGCGCAGTTACGCTGCCGTAACTGTAATACCGTTTTTACTCCCGAACATCTCAACCTGCGCTGTCCCAACTGCAATGAGCAACAGGTTGAAATAGCTTCGGGAAAAGAGATGTACCTTGAAAGCCTACAGGTGGAATAACCGGTAATATTGGTAGCAAATACCATGTTTTGAAGTTTCATTCTGATGAGAGTATATTACTTTATCATGAAAGACTTTATAGCCTGTTTACGGCAAAAAACGACCGGGAAAGACAGCAATAAAAGGAGAATTTAAATGGCAGAAAATGATATATACACCGAACTTGCTGAGAGACTTGGCGCACCAACATCGGAACGCTTTATGGCTATCCTGCACGAGATGTTTACGCCTGAAGAGGCAGGTGTTTGCCTGGAATTATATATTCCCGGCACCATAGAGGATCTCAAGAAAGCGCTTGGCTATGACGAAGCTACCATAATCAAAATACTTGACAGCCTTATCGACCGCGGCATACTTACCCGTGGGGAAACATTGTTCGCTTTCCATTCCAGCCTGCTGGG
Organism: Dehalococcoidales bacterium; assembly: GCA_016932435.1. The sequence continues at coordinate 50,853 of JAFGCW010000045.1, forward strand.
TTTCCACCATGATATCGCTGACACCGGTGTCCACACCGGTCCGAACGCCCTTCCCCAGAAGGTAAAGGACCTATGGGCAGACTTCTTCTGTAATAAATGGTCCGACATCTGGGTTAAATCCGCCAGCGACAGGAAAGCCGCCGGAGGTCAGGGTATTATGCTGACTCCTGCTATCGGTGCTCTTGAGATCAGTAATATCTCCGATGACGACCTCGTTACCCAGGAAAACTGGAAAATGCAGATAAAGCTTGCCAAGAGACGAATCATCGCACCCTGCGGCTGCCGGGTACTCTGGGGCAAATGCGACCACCCTCTGATGACCTGCTTCGCCGTGTTCGATAACTCCCGCGGGACATATTACCTGGACAAGCCGGGACGATTACTCAAGGAATATACCGAGGAAGAAACACTCGAGATCGTCCGTCAGAATGAAGAAGCCGGGCTTGTCCACTGGGGCGTCTGCTACTGCTGCGCCGATGCCTGTGAAATGCTCCATTCGTATACCAAGCATGATAGACTCGATCTTGTGGAACCTAATCGTTTCCAGGCAGCAGTGGATGAAGAAACCTGCGTCGGCTGCCAGGATTGCGTCGAGAAGTGCCCCTTCAACGCGGTTGAGATGGTAAAGGTACCGGGTTCCAAGAAACTCAAGGCATCGATTATCGCCGAGAACTGTAAGGGCTGCGGCGTCTGCGTTGTAGGCTGTAAGCAGAAAGCGCTGAAACTCGATATAGTCAGGCCGAAAGAATACATGAAGACCCGTGAATTCAGGTTCCCGGCGCCGGAACCGAGTAAGTCCGGACGGCGTATTCCGGTCAACGCTCCGATAGGTCCCTACGGCGGCTTCTACGAGCTTGGATAAACCTCAAACTACATCGAATAAACGGAGGGAAAAATGTTATTAGAGAACAGAGTGGCAATTATTTCGGGTGGGGCAAAAGGTATGGGAAAAAGCATGGCATTCAAGTTTGCTGAAGAAGGTTGTTCGGTTGCGATTGCCGACATCAGTATAAATGAAGCCAGGGAGAATATTTCAGAGATAAAACAAAAAGGTGGCAACGGACTCGCCATCGAATGCGATATTACCAGGATCGATCAGGTAAAAGAAGTAGTGGATAAGGTGTTAAAAGAATACGGTAAGGTGGATATACTGGTGAACAATGCCGGAGGTATGCCTGAAACACCGCCTATCGAGGATATAACCGAAGAAGAATGGGACAAAGTATTTGCCCTCAATCTGAAAAGCGATTTCTTCTTCTGCAAGTACATCGTCCCGCAAATGAAGGAGAGAAAATACGGGAAGATCATTAACCTTTCTTCTATCGGGGCGATAAGCCCCCCGGCTCACGCGATACATTATAATACCGCAAAAGCAGCGATAATAGGTTTTACCTATGACCTCGCCCGTGCTCTGGCTTCCTACAATATCTGCGTCAACGCTATCCTGCCCGGTCCGGTACGGACTTCCTTCTATGACAGGACTATAGGTTCATGGACGGAAGACCAGAAAGACGAATTCTTTAAGAATATCGGCCAGAATAACGTACCGATGAAACGGGTTGGCACTCCTGAAGAGATAGCTGGTGCCGCCCTTTTCCTGGCTTCGGAAATGTCTTCCTACGTTACCGGTGAAACCATACTTGTCGCCGGCGGACTGCCGCTTTCGCCGTAACCATACTTAGGAAACCTCTAATTAACATCACTTAATATCGATCAGGACATTCCTCTCCTTTGACGTGAGAGGCTAGAGCCTGCCCCGTACTTGATACGGGGTGAGGGTGGAAAGTAACGATTTACGCGTAGCCCTCTCACCCTAACCCCCTCCCGCGGTGGGGAGAGGGAACTTTTTTAGTGGTTTCCAATTTACTGATTTACCATTACGCAACCAGTAGTTTTACAATCTCAGAAACGTTGTCCACTTTTTCCAGGTTGTTAATCATATTCAGAGCTTTTTCCGCGTTTTTCTTCGATATCCTGCCGCAGAAATCAATGTTGTGCCAGTACTTCGCCGTCAACTCGTCCTCGGTAAGCGGGAATTTGGGAAACCCCCTGCTCTGCGGATGATTGAAAACAGCAGCATACTCTATGCCGTTTTTCATCTTGACGATGAGTTCTTCTCTTATCGGATCAGTCTGTGTTGTCGGCATATGCTGTACCTTTCCGCACAGTTCGATAACCTCCGGTTCCTGTATGGCTTCTTCGGTGTAATGCTCAAGCCTGGCGCCTTTTCTGAGCAAGACACTAGCAGCACTGTACCCCTGATAGAAGAGTGCCGCCGAGTGAGAATCACCCTTCTTGAACGGTATTGCTCCGTAGCTATTCAACTGTCCGGGATGAATACCAATAATAATCTCATTGATTTCTCCGGCATCGATTTCGTGTTCCGCGACAATATCCAGTCCGCAGTCGATTATATTATGATTCCCCTGGCAGGAAGGATATTTCTTGTGGCGGCTTTTTACGTAAAACTCCTTGCCAAGATCGCGATTCATATACTCCGGGTGATGAGGTTTCGGGTAATAACTGTCAAAAAATCCCTGGACGCCGAAAAGCGGATCTTTAAGCCCGGTAAAGCCGTTCTTGGCCATCAGCGTGGATATGATGCCGTTACGGGCAGCCATCGCCCCATACAGCTTGAACGTCATGGCTCCGTCCCATAACGAGCGAAAACTTCCGGCCACCATGTTCGTTAGAATGCCGAATGAATTATAAAGCTGTTCTTCATCCAGTCCCATCAGCCTTGCGGTAATACCGGCTGCACCGAATGCATTTATCGTACCGACAGGATCGAAGGGATGATCGAAGGAAAGTCCTCCTACGAAGGCAATCCGCGATGCCAGGTCACCACCCAGGATGACAGCACTGAGAAGGTCCTTGCCGCTGGCACCGGTATACTCTGCTACGGCCAGCGCCGCCGGTACTGTCGAACTCTGGACATGACCGGGAAACATTCCCTCGTTCTGTCCGAAAGCATCAGGGCCGGTACATTCGAAATCATATGACCTCGCCTGGAGGCTGTTCATCATCGCGGCGTGGGGTAACGGCACTCTGTCCCCGTGTACCAGGATCGTCGCTTCTCCGTTTCCACCCCACTGCCTGACCAGGTTGAACAGAGCCGCATTACCCGGACCGTTATAACCGCTGACCATAGTACCCGCCAGGTCGATCAACTGCCGTTTCGCATCCCGTATCACTTCCTCGTTGAAGGCATCATAACCTGTATCCAGCATATTTTGAATCAGTTTCCGTGTTTCTGTTTCCATAGAACACCTCCCTGTCTCAGCGATGATACTATCAAGACTCCTTCTTATCTCTTTTATCCGAATATTCCGGCGGAATGTACCCCGACCAGTCAGCCACCCTGTTGGGATCGAGCATATTTCTTACCTGCTGCAGCCAGTAGTCCGAGTTATCGTAAATAGGTCCCCATCTCTGGTGAATATGTTCGATATCCTCGACCTGCATCATCGCTCCGCGATTGGTATAACTGAAACGCTTGAAAGGACTGTTGACGTCATATACCATGTCCATGTATTCCCTCGCCGAAGCCAGTGACTCCGGGTCGAAGGGATCATAGCCGGTAGCGATACCTCCCGACGAACCCAGCGCATAATGCTCCATCGGTCGATACGACATCCCAAGGTTAGGCTGTACGATAGACCCACGCTTGCTGAAGGACTTGAACGCGTCGAACTCAACCGGACGGTAGTTCAACTGCATCTCCGTAGAGCCGTCAGCTCCCTGGATGGATACCATGATATCGCCTGTCCCTCTCGCCATCCCGACACCCGTCGACCATATCTGGTACATGAACATCTGGCATTTTATCTTGTTATTGTTATACTCCGGGTCCAGGTAACCGCCCCACTTCTCCATGACGGTCAACACCGCTTTTTCCCGGTATTCCAGTTCGCGGCGGGAATGACCGTTGACGAACACCGGCACCGACCTTTGAATCTTGGTCGGGTCCGACTGCGGTCTTTCCTGCATCTTAGCCCAGGTTTCGTCAGCGCCTTCTTCGCCGAAACCGGTTGCCATGTAAGCAGGAGCCACGATACAGGCAAGTTCCGCCTGACCTATCTCCGTTGAGGCTCTCATCATCTTCTCCACATCAGTGAAAGTGAGGACGTTGACACGGTAATTATCGGGAATTTTCGTTATCTGTGCGGCGGAAAGGGCTTGTCCCGGCTCTCTCACCATGTCGAACTTCGATGGTGGATCGGCATACCACGGATAGAGTTTGACCGAGCACTTGGTGATGACTCCGTGGCCGCCGTTAGCTCCGGCGCGACCTCTGAGTATCCCCCTCAGACTGAATCCCGGTCCGTCTCCCGAAAACCAGCCGCCTTCTCTCCCGGCAGTACCCAGGTTCAGTATCTCACCTGTCGGCAGCACCCATTCGCAGCCCAGGACGTTACGCCCGTAACCGCTGGTGTAAATCTGGGAAATGGTCATCTCCTGGTGACAGCAGGCCAGCGAAACAACCGAGGCGCTGTAGCCCACACCCGGCTTGCCGACGTAATACCCGAGTTTACCCGCTGTATCCAGGAGCTGGTACATCGTAACGAACGGTTCAACGACCGCATGGGCGTTCTTTTCATCTATTTCGATAATTCTGTTCAATCGTTTTAGTTCCAGCAGTATTCCCCTCTCGCTGCTCAGGTACGTTGCCACATACTCGAAGGCACGGGCCGAAGGTTTGAACAAAATTCCGGCCTTGTTGCAGAACCTGACTATCTTCTGGATTTCCTCGACACTTCCCGGTAACAGTACCGCCGCCGGAGGACTGTGGTATTTTTCGCCGAAAGCCAGTTTATTCCCCCAAACCTGGTTATAGCTCTCCATAATCACCGGTTCCTGGGTGATGTACTCGGGACCGACTATATCTTCAAGCGCTTTATATTCATCTTTGGTAAGTTTCATTTTCAGTCTCCTTACGTTCCGTTCGTTCGAGGGTTCAAATGGATTGCTGGACAAGTTCGATAATATCCAGGACCTCGATCGAATCTCCGGTTTCCCGCGCGGCGTCGAGGAAATTTCGCTTGCACCAGGGACAGGCGCTGACAATAGCTTCCGCACCGACCGCGTGAGCTTCTCTTAACCGTTCGTTTGCTGTCCATCTGGCGAAATCCGGAAAAGCATCTATCACACCTCCACCGGAGCCGCAGCACCAGGCATACTCCCTGATCCGGTACATTTCCACAAAATCCACGCCCGGAATACTGTTGATTATATTCCTGGGAGTGTCGTAGACCCCGTTGGTGCCCCGCCGGTATTTCTTCGGCGGGTCATGCAGGTAGGTGAGTGTTCCCGGTGGTTTGTATTCTTTCCCTTCCCAGTGTATCCACGGTTCGCCCAGCCTTCCGAGATGGCAGGGGTCATGGTACGTAACTTTGAGGGGCAGGGACTTCTTAAGCCGGAGTTTTCCTTCCTGTATCAGCTTCTCGATATACTGGGTGATATGATAGACTTCAATTCCCAATCCTTTGCCTGTTTTATCATAGAGTACCTTAAAGGTGCTGTAACAATCCGAACAGGGAGTCACCAGCACCTTTACTCCGGCTGTTTTCAATGCTTCCACCTGGTGTTCGGCGAACTTGATGAGTTCGCCTTCATAGCCCAGTTCGTAGGCACGACCACCACAGCAGGATTCATCCGCCCCCATGATACCGACATCAACGCTGGCTTGCTGGAGCAGTCTCACTCCGGATTGAGCCACCGGCCATAATTCTTTATCGTAGGAATAGCGGCATCCGGCAAAATACAGGACCTCCGCTGTCTCATCAGTAACGCGTTTAACGTCCAGGTCTGCCGCCCAGTTACCCCGTTCCGAGCGTGGTTTCATCATCATGTTGTCTTCTTCCCGCAGATTCTTGATCAGCGGCAGGTGCTGGGGCAGTAAATAACCTTCGTCGACACACTTAATCCTTAGTTCCTGCATATGCTGCAGCGGTTCCAGGTCGTTCCCAACCTTGCATGCTATATCACAGGAACCGTCCATCAGGCACTTATAGAGAATGTCGAGAAACGTATCATCGATTTCAATCCTTTCCTTTAGCAGTGAATAAGAAAGGTTGAACTTGCCGCCGGCAGCATAGGCGTGCCAGTGATACCTGGCAGCCGAAGGACAACCCTCCATGAAATCGAAATTTTTAATAAACCGCCACGGTATATACTTACAGTATGAGCAGCGGGGACATCTCTGCATATCGTGTTCGTATTGTTCCCAGTTCACGAGATTACCTCCTTGTTCCGGTCCTGTTTAAAACACAATTTCCCTGGATTCAGTATCCAGTTGGGATCGAATATATTCTTGATTTTCTTCTGCATCTCGGCGGTATCGCCAGCACGCCGGTAGGCAATGTCTGCCCAGTCGCCGTAAGGTCTGGAAAAGAACGCTCCTTGTTCTTCCAGCTGGTCGACCGCTTCAATCTCGATTTTCTTCACCATGTCTAATTCTTCCCGGTTATCGTTATCATAATAAAGGTCGAATTCGCAGTGGCAGCTTGTGCCCTGCGCCACCGGCTGGATATAGACTCCAATATTTTCAGCGGGAAATCTCCGCTGCTGTGCTAATCCGGATACAAGATTTGAGAACCGGGGAGTATTACCCAGCGTAGTCAGGAAAAACACATCCCTGAAACTGCCTTTCATTCTCTGTTTCCAGTAAGGTTCATCTGAAGGCTTCGACAGGAGGTCGGCAAAATCTTCGGCCTCAACCGATGCAATACTATCGTGAATTTCAAGCCCGTACTTCTCTGCCAGTTCCCTCAGGTCTGCTTCCAGGTACTGGACTTTCTCATCTGGTAAAGGACCGTACCCTTCGCAGGTAACGAACAGTACCCACTCAGGCAATTTGTCCTGTAAAGTCATTATCTCCTGAGAATCGTTACCGGCAAGGCAGGCAAGGTTGACGTTATTAAGTATGAATATATTACCCGTGAAGCGTATACGTGTCAGGTAGTAGGTTAACTCGATGAGAGGTTCCAGGCTGGAACCGGTAATAAAAAAGGCACGTCGCAATTCAGACAGGAACCGGCATTTCAGGGACATCCAGGTAACGATGCCGACAGTTCCCTGGGCTCCAGATATCAATCTCTGTGGGTCCATCTGGGTCGGGCCGAAGGGACTTATCTGGGCTTTGCCTATCTCCCATTGTTCCTCAAGTGTATCCGGGCCGGATGCCTCGCCGGTTCTCAGTTTATCCCCTGTTCCGAAGACGATCTCCGCGCAGAGCATAGGATCAGTACTGTCGAAATGCAAGCCCGGCATCAGAATGGGATCCCGCTCCAGCACGCTGGAAAGCACTGACTTGGTACTTCTGGGCGCCAGCGGCATATAGGCGCACATCCCGTCTTTTGCAAGTTCATCCTGAAGTTCTTCGAACGTGACGCCCGGTTCAACGATCGCTACCCTGTTGGAAGCGTCGACTCTTAAAATTTTGTTCATCCTTCTCAGGTCGACTATTACCGCATTTTCAGCGTCCGGTATAGTATCTCCTCTTAAATGGGGCGATCCAGAACTCACAGGGACAAGAGGGATTTTCTGTTCGTTAGCCCACCTGACGATTTCCTGGAGTTCGTCAGTACTGGCAGGTCTTACGGCACAACTCGGAAATTTCAAGGGGTAGCCATTCGAGTCTGCTACATATTCTTTAAGTTTCCCCGAACCAGTCAGGACATTTTCTTTGCCGACTATTTTTTCAAGTCCGTTTTCGACCATTAATGACCTCCTCATAATAAAGGATATAGTTAATACGGAATATCTAAAATCAGATTACATTGATTTCTTTCAGCTTGATCGCGAGGTTCGCCGCCAACTCTTCGGGGCTTGTAGCTTCCAGTATTTCGCAGCTTTCCGGGTATACCGGGGTATTCATTTTCACTATGGCCTTGTGATCGGTATCGCTTGTTTCTATTCCCAGGTCTTCGGCGTCCCAGGTTGTAACAGGCTTTTTTGCAGCGGATACAAATGCTTCCATGTCCGGTTTTCTCAGGATTCCAACCTCGCCTGTCACAATAGCGAGTGCTGGTGAAGCAGTCTCGATAATCTCGTAACCATCTGACAATGTCTTCTCAATTCTTAAAACATCACCGTCAAATTCAACTTTTCGCGCCGCTGTGATACAGGGAATATTCAGTATGTCGGCAATACGGCTGCCTACCTGACCGTTATTGGTATCGGCTGCCTGCAGACCGCAGAGGACCAGGTGGACATCTTCCAGCTTCTGTATTGCCGCGGCAAGAGCCATAGAGGTAAGAGACGTGTTGAATTCATCGAAAACCTCGTCCTGTAAAAGGATCAGCCGGTCGGCTCCGGCAGCCAGGGCTGAAGTCACGACGGCTTTGGTCAGCTTTTTCCCCAGGCTGATCACGGTGATGGTAGCTTCCTGTGCGTCTTTTATTCTTAACGCTGCTTCAAGTGCATTCTCATCGAAGGGACTTAATACCGGCGGTGTTGCTCTCGGCGGAATCGCCCGTTTGGCTTCGGTATCGATTTGAAAGAGGGACAAGGGCATTTCGGGATCGAGTACCTGCTTCATGCACACGACGATATTTTTCATGATTATTACTTTCGTTAAGGCAGCTCTATCATTTCTTTTCCCGAATTATTAACCAGATAAACGATACCGGGATTTATATCAGATATCAAGCAAAAATACACGGATATTTAATATCTAGGCGGCGCGCAAACGCTATTATATCGCTCCCGTCGTTAAAATTGAAAGTTTATCAGGTAATTTTTTATATGGTAATTCACACTTTCATTCGAGCGGTGAGACGATAACAGATCACGAAGAGGAGGTTAACAGGAATGTGATATAGCTTTTAGGTTCAATACAAAAGATTTTTGTTATAATACACACAATGGCAAAATTTATCGGATTACTACCATATATATATTTTTTTGATGAACCATTTAGTATTGGGAGAATTACTTTTTTCAGTGTTCCCGATATTAAGGGAAGAGATATGTATCCAAAAAGGATGATTGATAGAAAACGACTCCATGAATTAATTAATTGTTTTCCCGTATCTCGCGGTTTAAAATCGGATAAGGGTGTGGTACGCTCATTTACTTATTTTCTGATTGATAATCCGAGGAAAAATCATACGCAAATACATGCCGATGCAAAAAAAGCGGTTACAATTTTACGATATTTAATGTTACGTCCGGATAATCAAGGGATAGATGATTTGGAGACAAGTGCTGTTTATCTTTTTGAGATTCCACCTACAGGAAGTAAAGATACGCGTATCTATCACGGATGGATAAATTTCAATCAAGAAGAATGGTTAAGGCCTAAATATCAGAAATTTCATCCTCCAGGCTGGAATGTAGATTGTATAATCAAACATACTTCCGACCTTGAGGATTTAGATGTTATAAATCACCAATTGTATAACAAATTACTAGATAGCGATACGGAGTCAAATATTATACTCGCAATGGATTGGTATAATTTGAGTTTTCAAAGGTATTCTATTCGTGATATTGCAGGTCACTTAGTTGATATCGCTACCGCATTTGAGACATTGTTCCAATTACCACGACACTATAAAACAGCAAAATTTAGAAAGCACATAAGAGAAACATTCGACGTAGAAGAAGGTTCAGTATTAGATGATTGGGCTAGACATTTTTACGTCGATGTCCGTTCTGAAACTATTCATGCTGGTAAGCCTATGTATTATCTATATAAACACCCGGATGCTTCCAGTGGGCATCTTAGTTTTCTTTGGTCCGCTCAAAAAATATTTCGAGCGTGCATCGCAGTTAAGTTAGGACTGAAAAGAAATATAGAAAACGATTTTCTACTGGAAGAGTTAATTCCAAATGAAGTTGTTTTAAAAAGACTTAGGGATATGGGTTCATATGCAAACATAAAAGATAAAGGACTAACAGATATATGGAAATTAAGACAACGTTATCCGGTTGGTGATAAAGAAAATATAATCTGGCTTGGGAATACGCTGTTAACAGAATTCTTGGGCCATATTCCTCAGGATAATCTAACAGCATTGGTATCTAGTATTCAGTCTATTCTGCATAGTGGTGTTGATGATGATATGCTATGGTCAAAGTATGTAAATCTAGATAGAGAATTATCTGATATCTTGTTTAAGGATAATACAGAAAAAGCAAAGCAATTATCTAGTTGCATACATTTAGCGTATGATGTCTCAAAGTTCAGTAATTTTGCGTGGTATGCTCTTCAGATACTGACATTTACGAAGAACGCTAATTGAAAACAAATTGACGGTAGCAGGCAAACACAGACTACCGATCAAAGCCATACAAGTCCCTTACCTCATGTTTCTGATTCTATTTGAGTTTGATATGCTTTGTTGAGATTACCTTATTTTCCTCTTCGGTATTCTGAACTTGCTGTTATCTACACTCGGAAGGGCTTCTTCTACCGGTTTTTCGAGCTGAGGAATCCATTCATAAGGCAGCCGGTAGGCACGGTAGACCACACTCAGATTACCCCTTTTGTCTTTCCAGGGACTGACGAATTCCCAGACTATTTCTCCCTCGGTGTTCACCTCGATCAGCCGGCCGGTCCCGCCTTCAGTGATAAGCGTATTTCCGTTGAGCAGGCGTTGTGCCGAACTCATGAACGAGCTATACAGCCTGCCGCCAATTCCGGGACCACCCGGTCCGCCCGGCGCCGGATACTGCCATTTAATCTCCAGCGTCACAGGATCGAACTCGATTACCCGTGAGTAATCTCTCAATGCATTACTCCTGCCGTCAGGAGAACCCGGATTGGGAGCGCCGTATCCGGCCATTCCGCCGTTATCGTACACAAGGATATTCCCTGCACCCGGCAGACCTTCAGGTATCATATGGACATGATGAGGACCGATTATCTGTCTCAGCTTCCTTAACGCTTCCGTCTCCGTGTAATACGGCCCGACTTTCCAGATGATGTTTCCGGTCTTCTTCTCGATTATTGCAAGTATATTGGTTTGCCTGCTGCTGAAAATCAGGTTCTCGGGATCGAATCTCTCGTCACCCGATATATACCATTTATTCGGCCCCAGCTTGGATATCGAATTCATGTGCAGCCAGTCGCCCATTCCCCCACCGGCCGGGACTATACCCGGGTTACGTGCCATCGTGTTCTTTGCTTCTTCACTGAAACCGAACTCACTGAAGTGGTCGCTGCCTACCCATTCCCACACTATCTCCCCATCCCAGGTAACCTCGATAACCGTATCGTCTATCAGCAGCTTTTCACTAATTTCCTTATTGATCAGGTTTTTATGGCAGACCATGATGGTATTGCCGCTGTCTACCTTCGGCTCCATCCCCGGAACATAGTATCCGACCGGATTGCCGTCACGCTGGTAGTCATGGTGCTGGCGTGCCATCCATGTCTTCTTTCTGTGCGGATCCCTGACCAGGTCATATCTATCGAAACTCCAGACGGTGTTTCCCTCCCAGTCGAGCTGAACCAGGTTCACATTATCCTGAAATCCGAACTTCGGATTCCTCTGGCCGGTCGTTCCCATGATATAGCCGCCGGGAAATATCTTGTTCGCACTGGGAAGTCCCTGGAGATTTTTCCATCGTTTTACCAAGTTTCCGTTCATATCCACCAGGGCAGCGCCGAACTGCATGCACTGAAGAACGGTGAAGCCATTCCAGCACTTTTCCGGGTCATATATCGTCGTTCCTGTCGGGAATACAGATATTGACATAATTAACTCCTTAAGCGTATTTGTGACTCTGTTTTCAGACATAATACAGCATATTTCCCGGTGAGTAAAAATTGACTTATCAACATTCAACCCAATATACTTCAAACAGCTACATTCCGGAGTCTTATTTTCCTCTATGAAAGACAATACCCAAACCAAATATAGATGGTATATGCTTGCGCTGCTGGCAATGACCGGAACGCTGGTCACCGCGATGCCTTTTTCCTGCATGCCGGTTCTCTTCCCGGAAATAGCCGACGAACTGGGATTGAACCTGGTAGAGATAGGCACGGTATGGGGAATGGGCAACCTGGCCGGTATTTTCGTCAGCCTTATCGGCGGGATAATCGGCGACCGTTTCAGTTCGAAGTGGATCCTTACTATCTCCTGCATACTTGTCGCTATTACCGGCGCCCTCAGGGGGTTTTCAGACAGCTTTATGTTCCTTGCCGTGACCATGTTCGTCAACGGTATAATCAGGCTGATTATCCCTATCACCATCACCAGGACAGTCGGACTGTGGTTCAAAGACAGCAACAATCTCGGCATGGCGATGGGAGCATCGGCAATGGGAATGGGATTAGGACTTTCACTTGGTCCTATGCTCAGCGCTACCATCCTTTCACCCTGGCTTGGCGGCTGGCGAAACGTACTCTTCCTGATGGGTGGTCTTTCTGCATTTATCGGAATACTCTGGCTTATCTTCGGCAGAGAACCGCCGGTCGACGATTCACATGAAGAAACTGAGAAAGTCCCCATAAAAGATACTATATCCAAATTGATCCGAATGAAGGGATTATGGTTTATCGGACTTACCTTCATGACACGAATGGGCAGTATGATGGGAATGACCGGATACCTGGCGCTTTATCTTCGCGACCAGGGATGGGAGGCAGCCGCCGCCGACGGCACTCTTGCTGCTTTCTACGCAATAAGCACTCTCCTTGTTGTACCCATTACTACACTATCCGATAAAATCGGCTCCAGGAAGCTGGTACTTCTCCTAGGTATTATCACCAATACTATCAGCCTCGGTCTTCTTCCCCTTGTCGACGGCTGGTTAGTATGGGCGTTGATGCTTATGTCCGGTATTTTCATGGATGGATTCATGGCAATTAATACCACAATCCTGCTGGAAACCGAAGGAATAGGCTCCAGGTACTCCGGTACAGCCCTGGGAATGATCTTCACGATCGGTCACCTCGGCAGCGTATCTTCCCCGCCTATAGGTAACAGCTTCGAGAGTATTCACCCCGGACTTCCCTTCACCTTCTGGGCAGTACTCTCCGCCATCGGCCTGTTTACACTTTCTATGGTAAAAGAAACGGGATGGCGGAAAAGGATGTTCGGAAGCAGGCTTCCTACACCGGAATAGTACTTCCTCACAGGTCTGGTATTCACGCATCCGTAAGTATATAATAGGCGCGTTATTATCCAAATAATCATACGGGAGGTTTACCATGAGTGCCGAATCAACTGAAACAAGGCTGGCAAAGCTGGAAAAACTGGTTGAAGAACAGCAGAAAAAGATATCAGCATTTGAAGACATTGAAGCTATCAGAAGGCTCCAATACGCCTATAACTACTACGTGGAACACATGCTTGGGGAAGATATAATCGACTGTTTCGCAGACAGCCCGGATGTAAAACTGAACTGGCTCGAAGGTCAGTGGCTGGGTAAGGAAGGGGTCAGGAAATACTTCGCCCGTGCCGCCAGTGGTGAAAATCCTACCGGATTCTCTCACCAGCTTGCCCCAACCGCCGGACTTATCACCCTCAATCCTGATGGTAAAACCGCCCAGGGCAGATGGTATGTATTCGGCGGTGTCTTTACCTCCGAAGGCGGAAAAATCGATGGCGGTGCGTTTGTCAGCGGCATCTATGAGATGACTTATATCAAGGAAGACGGTATCTGGAAAATTCTCCAGATATACTGGTTCATACCCTACAGCGCCAGGATCCAGGATGGATGGGGAGCTCCGGAAGCAATGGGCGAACGACTTCTCAATCCTCCGGAAGAAAGGCGGGAAAACACCGAAGGAATGGCTTTCCCCGTACCTGATATTCCCGTAGACCCGAACGACCTGCGATATGTATCCGGATTTATACTCCCGCACCATTTCAAACATCCCGTAACCGGAAAAACATCTACCGAAGGAAAGCATAACGCAAGGCTGAAACCTCTGAAATTTGACTAGGCACATATTAATCCCGCATTCGGATCTCCCTTGAAATCGGAGACAGGGATGATATTCTCTGAATGGGCCGTTATACGCATATATTGATGCGCCGGTCAGTTATTACAGAAAGATGAATGAAATTACTCTAAGAAAAGTGTCTCCGGACAAGAAAGATACTGTCTTTCAATTACTGAAAGATTCGGGAGAATGGTTGCTTGAAAAAGGCAATGATTACTGGCAGGTATATATCGATCTGCCGCCCTTTCTCATGAACTGGATTCAGCCGGGTTTTGAAAATGATGAGTTCTATTTCGCTGAGAATGCAAATAATGAAATTATCGGGTGTTTCCGCCTCCAGGATGAAGACCGTATGTTCTGGGGGGAAAGGAATGAGAAGGCAGGTTACGTCCATTCTTTTGCCATATCCAGGAAACTGGCAGGCCAGAGAACCGGCTATAAAGTCCTGGCGGCTATAGAGTCACATTGTCGGGAAAACGGGAAGGAATACCTCAGACTCGACTGCGGAACACATCTGGATACTCTCCGGGCCTATTATGAAGGATTTGGATTTCATTTCGTCGCCGATGTGCACCTGATGAATACAAACCTTACGCTTTACGAGAAAAAAATAACATAAAAAAGACCGTCCCGGTAATCGGGGCGGTCTTACTTTTCTACATATTCCAGAATTTATTCAAGATAATCCTTGAGTTTTCGACTGCGTGACGGATGTCGGAGTTTGCGAAGCGCTTTAGCTTCTATCTGGCGGATACGTTCCCTGGTTACATTAAATTCCTGGCCTACCTCCTCCAGAGTACGACTGCGTCCATCTTCAAGTCCGAACCTGAGTCTGAGTACCCTCTGTTCACGTGGAGTTAGCGCCATCAGGACTTCCTCTATCTGCTCTTTCAGCAATTGCTTTGATGCGGCGTCTACCGGCGGCAGGGCATCCCTGTCCTCGATAAAATCACCAAGATGACTGTCCTCTTCCTCACCGATAGGCGCTTCGAGGGACACAGGAAGCTGGGCAACCTTGACTATCTCCCTCACCTTGGCCGTCGGCAAATCCATCCTGGCGCCGATTTCCTTGGCATTCGGCTCCCTGCCGTACTCCTGGGCAAGTCTCCTGCTCACCCTGAGAAGTTTATTGATTGTTTCTATCATGTGTACCGGCACCCGGATCGTACGCGCCTGGTCAGCGATAGCACGGGTAATAGCCTGGCGTATCCACCAGGTGGCATAAGTACTGAATTTATAGCCGCGATGATGATCGAATTTCTCTACAGCCCTGATAAGTCCGATATTCCCTTCCTGCACAAGATCCAGAAGAGACATACCACGCCCTATATGTTTCTTGGCTACACTGACTACCAACCTCAAGTTAGCTTCGATGAGGTGTTTTTCCGCTTTTTCAGATTCGCGGGAAATGCTGTCAAGATGTTCTTTTATCTGCCTTTCATATCCAAGAAGCGTCTCTATAAAATCGTCATCGGTTACCATGCTCTCGATATTTTCGATAAGCATATCGGTAGGTATATTGTTTACAACCACTTCAGGAATCAACTTACAGTTAAGCGAAAGATTGATGATCCGCTGTTCGGTTTCCGGAAGGAATTCTCCGATCTCACGGGATACAGCCTGGACTAATTGCTGATCGATTACTCCCTCTACGCTTTCCTTAAAGACCTGATCGCATAAAGCTTCTTTCAGGTTATCGGTGAGTGGTAACTCAAGCTGCTCACGCAGAACACGGATAATATTCGCGTCCCGACCAACCTCCTTCAACATGGTAAGTACAATCTCCACCACTGTAGGAGCTTTACCGTACCTGGACGAGTGTTCCTGCCTGATTTCTTTTACACGTTTCGCGGCTTCTATCTTCTCTGCCAGAACTCGTTCATCCTTGGCCGTAAGCAGGTCAACTTTACCGATTTCATGCAGGTAAAGACGCACGGGATCATCGGCTACTTCCTGCTCTTCTATGTTATCTATTGGTACATCTACATCAACTTCTTTGGAAGGCTGAATTTTTTCATTCAGATCATCTGTTGATATGGACTCCTCTTCACTATCATCGGATGGTGAAAAATCATCTGAAGGATTATATTGTTCAAGGGTCATTTCCTATCTCCTTTACCCCCTTCACGCCTTGCCCTGATATTGAATATTTCGCGCAGATTATCAGTTAACTCAATATCTTTCTCTCCGGGAAATTCGCCGGCCGTTTTTACCGTCTCCCCTTTTCTGGCCAAGCTTCTGAGGTGGTCCTCCTTTAGTCGGAGTACATATTCATTATACCTTTCATTCGGTCTTGTTGCCAGTATGTTCTTCGAAGAAAGTGTATCAAGATAATCGGATAATATTTCATCCAGTTTCTCTTTGAGCGCTTCTTCATCGGGCGACTGCTGCCAGGCTACGAATATCTCGCGGTTCTCGCTGTTTTCAAAGTACTCAGCCGGCACACCAGCGCTTTGTTCCTTAAATTCGGGATGCTTTAGCAGAAATGCTAGTACCTCTTCTTCAATAGGATTCCGTCCTATCGTTTCCAACACCTTAATAGTACTTTTCTTTTTAGGTATTACGGTTTTAGTTCTCACGCTTTGTTGATATTGTATTAAAGCGGCATTTATTGTATCGATTTTCACACCTGAAACTCGAGATAATATATTAACGTAGTGAGTTTGTTTAGTAACATTTCGTACAAGTTGTATATAGGGTAGTATCTTATCGACAAGGTTTTTTCTTCCAGATGCCGAAGACATATCCAAGAGAGAACTACTCATTTGAACTACGTAATCCAAAACAGGAATTGCTTTTTCAAGCAGGTCATTCCACTTACCGGTATCGTCCCTGATCACGCTGTCTGGGTCCTCGCCTTCCGGCAGTACCACCACCTTTAATTCGATATCCAGGCTGTTTTCATAATCGACACACCTGAGCATAGCTTCTTCACCGGCAGTATCGGCATCGAGCGCCAGCACAATATTCTTCGTCAGTTTTTTAAGGTCATTAACCTGTCTTTCGGTAACCGCGGTCCCCATAGATGCAACCACATTCGTGATTCCGTTCTGATGAGCGGTAATGACATCCATATATCCTTCTACCATAACCGCCTGGTTCTTCTGGCGTATCGCCAGTGCCGCAAGGTTAATTCCATACAGCGTACCGCTTTTATCGAATACCAGAGTCTGAGGAGAATTCACGTACTTTGGTAACGAGTCATCGAGCACTCTTGCCCCGAATCCGGTTATTCTTCCCCGGTTGTCGCATATCGTGAAAATCAGCCTGTTCCTGAACCTGTCGTGTGTTCTACCGTCATCCGACTCTACCAGTAGACCGGCATCGAGTATCTCTTTTTCCGTATATTCTTTTTCAAGGTGTTCCTTCAATCCTTCCCAGCCGTTCAGGGCATACCCAAGCTGAAAATCAGAGACGGTTTTCTCGTTTAAACCCCGGTCTTCGATGTATTTCCTGGCATTTGCAGCACCAGGAGAATTCAGGAGAAGATTATGAAAATACAGAGCCGCGGCGCTGTTAACCTGGTATATCCTGTCCTTTTCGTCCTTTTTGGTATCCGGCTGCACCCGCGTGGGCATTTCAATACCCGCCCTCGCAGCGAGAAAACGCAGGGCTTCACCAAAATCCATATTTTCTTTTTTCATGACGAATGACAGTACATCACCTCCTGTATTACAGGCACCGAAACAATGCCAGCTCTGCCTTTCCGGATACACGAAGAAAGAAGGGTTCTTTTCACTATGAAACGGACACGGAGCTGAAAGGTTACGTCCGGACTTTTTAAGGTTAACGTACTGGCTGACTACCTCGACAATATCCGTCTTCTGTTTTACGTCGTCTATAATGCTCATTTTTCTATGCTATTTGTATTAATATTTTATAGTATTGTCAATATATCTCATCGTAAAATACAGGTAAGGATCGAAGTATTTATTCCAGAACTTACCACCGTAATAATTAGCGGTCTCGTGTTCTACGAATAGCCGGTCAAATCCGTGTTCTCCGGACCAGTCAACCGCATACTTCAACAATGCTTCTCCTATACCTTTACGCCGCATATCAGGTTTAACGTAAGCTGCTTTAATCTGGGCAATTATCGTGTCTCGAAGAAGAAATCCCTCGTTTCCGGTCTTTGAATCACCTAAAATAAAATATCCTGATGGAGTATCCTGATCATAATAAACCAGGAATACGTCTCCTTGCTCGGCATGCTGTTTTAAATCCGGTTCAATCGTATTTTCATTATGTCCGTGAAATATGAATATCGGCGAGTTCGGGTAATACCTGTAGTGTTCGAGATGTAAATCGATCAGTTTTCGATAATCTCTTTCCTCGACTATATGCACTTCATTCTCTATATTCACAGGAGTAACATCTCTTAACCGTTCGGACAGGAAAGCTCCGAAACCGATCTGGTAAAGCGTTTCTTTAAGAACTGAATCATGGGCGAAATAGCCGATAATATGAACATGTTTCCCGTTCCTCGCCCATTCACCTGCCAGGTTCATATACATCAGGCGATATAACTCATCTCTATTCTCGGGTATCGAAGCATGACAGTATTCCGGTACCTGGGCGGCATTCTGTCCTTTAAATGGAAAGTAATAACCGGTCAGCATATAAGCAAGCAATCGCTTGTCTTCTGTCACTGCCACCCCCGGATTCGTTATAAGCCGTTCCAGGTTTTTCAGAATCCATTCCGGTTCCCCGATAACTCTATCCGGCAGTAAAGGATTATACTTCTTTTCTTCTGTGTATGAATCTACAAACATATTTACTGCAGGTTCAAGAAAATTCTCAGAAAATGGCAACACTTCGATCATTCGTATTGTACTCTACTTCTGCAGCCCTTCTGCCAGGTCGGTAGCAAACTGGTCAGTCATACCGGATATATAATCCACTACACACTGCTCCGGCTCATCACTGTATACCAGGTACTCAGGAGGTAATTTATGGCTATTTTCGCGAAAATGGCCATAAAGATATCTGATTGTCTGCCTGGCTTTTTGCGATTCTTCACGGTTGACATTGGGATTATATACCCTGGCAAACAGAAAATCCCGGAGGGTGTTCGTTGCCTGTCGCACCGCTTCACTCATCGATATTGCAGGTTTACCCGGGATCTTTCCGCTGACAGCCCAGGACTGCTCAATGATATCCAGGACCATCGTATTTATTCTCTTTCTGCGGGAACTACCCAATATCGCTGAAGCAGATTCCGGCAGGTCTTCTCCTTTTATGATACCTGCCCTTATCGCGTCATCTATATCATGGTTTATATAGGCAATACTGTCGGCGATCCGGCAGACCTCGCCCTCGAATGTATCCATTTTCTCCCAGCCTTCCAGTATCTTCTCGGTCGACTTGGAATGATGCAGAATACCGTCACGCACTTCCTTACTCAGGTTAAGACCTTTACCCTCGTTCTCAAGTACATCGACGACTCTCAGACTCTGCTCGTTATGCCTGAAGCCTTTCTTATATAGCTCATTCAGTACTTCCTCCCCGATATGACCGAACGGCGTATGTCCCAGGTCGTGTCCCATCGCAATTGCTTCGGTCAGGTCTTCATTAAGGTCCAATGACCGTGAAAGGGTTCGAGCAACTTGCGATACTTCAAGAGTGTGAGTCAGTCGTGTAACATAATGGTCACCCCGGGGTGCGATAAAGACCTGGGTTTTATGCTTTAGCCGCCGGAAAGCCTTCGAGTGGATAATCCGGTCGCGGTCACGTTGAAAGACTGTGCGTATGGGGTCAGATTCTTCGTTCAGCTTCCTGCCGTAGGAGTTTTTACTCCTGACAGCATGAGGAGAGAGACTTTCTTCTCTCTCCTCAATATTCTCACGTATTCTTAAATCTTCTATCACTTAATGCCCAGTTTTGCTTCAACGTCGGCTATTATCTCTCTTGTCTGGTCGATCATATCAGGACTCACCGATACCGAGGTTATACCCCACTCTACGAGTTTTTCAGTCAAGTCCGGGAAGAAAGACGGAGCCTGTCCGCATATCGAGCAGGTTACTCCCATATTCTTTGATGTCTTGACTATCTTTTCAAGCGATGCCATTACTGCCTGATCTCTCTCGTCAAAAATATCGGCAAGTTTAGAAGAATCACGATCGACCCCAAGTGTTAGCTGTGTAAGATCGTTCGAACCGATCGATACTCCATCTATTCCGGTTTCAAGGAATTTTTCCAGAAGAATCACATTGGAGGGTACCTCAACCATCATCCATATTTTAAAATCGTCTGTCTGTACAAGGCCTTCACCATGCATTATTTCCAGTGTTCTCTTTAACTCGGGGACGGTACGGACGAATGGTATCATTACCCAGAGATTATTATATTTTTCCCTGACCTTCTTGATTGCTTCAAGCTCCAGCTTGAACGTCTCGATATCCGTAATATACCTGGAAGCTCCTCTATATCCGAGCATGGGATTTTCTTCTATTTCTTCGTACTCTTCTCCACCGATAAGCGCTCTGTATTCGTTGGACTTGAAATCATTTGTCCTGTAGACAACCTGGCGGGGATGAAACGCCTTGGCAAATATAGTAAGTCCGTCCGCCAGTTTATCAACAAATTCATGACCACGATTCTGGGCGATCATGTAACTCGGGTGTTCCCCTATCTGGGCAATCATGAATTCAGCCCGCAGCAGACCTATACCATCTACGTCTCTTGAAGCCACTCTATCCACTATATCCGGCTGAGCCAGATTAGCCAGGAGTTTGGTCTTCGTTGTTATTTTCTTTCCTGATGATTTTTTCTTTTTCACGGCTATTCTGATAATTCCGTCGTAAACCTTACCATTGGAACCATCTACGGTGATTTCCTGTCCGTCTTTCAGAACCGACATTCCATTCCCGGTCCCGACAACACAGGGAATCCCGAGCTCTCTGCTGACAATAGCAGCATGTGCGGTTCTTCCGCCACGGTCTGTGACAATAGCTACAGCACGCTTCATTGCCGGAACAAAATCCGGTGTCGTCATCTCAGCCACCAGAATATCGCCGGATAAAACCTTGTCGATGTTCGAAGGATGTTTAACCAGTTTCACCGGACCCGACGCCACACCGGGACTTGCCGGCGCCCCCGAAAGGATTACAGGAGCCTTTATCTCATGTACCTCTCCAACTTCTTCTTTAATAGTTGTTATTGGACGGGTCTGCACAATATAGATTTTGCCTTTTTCTTTCGCCCATTCTATATCCTGGGGAAACTCGTAGTGTTCTTCCAGTTTTTTACCTATTTCAGCAAGCTCTACAATGTCGGCATCGGTAATTTTCTGCATTGCCTGTTCTTCCGGTGTAAGATCGATTTTTACATTATCATCCTTGCCGGCTTTCCCTTCTCTCTTTACGAGTTTCCATTCCTGTTTCATAATCTCTTTTTTTAATATCTTCAAGTCGGACTTACTGACCTCATAATGATCAGGAGTAACGTCACCGGAAACAATCATCTCGCCCAGACCAAGGACAGCTTCTATAGTGATTTTATCCCTGTTACTGGTTGTAGGTTCGACTGTGAACATCACGCCCGAAGTCTCTGATTGGATCATGTGCTGCACAGGCACGGCAATCCCTACCTTAAAGTGATCAAATCCCTGTTCCTGCCTGTAGAATATTGCCCTTGCTCCGAACAATGAAGCCCAGCACTCCTTTACCGCATTAACTACATTCTTGTCACCCGTAATGTTAAGGAATGTAGCCTGCTGACCGGCAAAAGAAGCTTCCGGCAGATCTTCCGCGGTAGCGGATGAGCGTACCGCAACCAGTCCCCTGCCCATTTTAATGTAGGCACGTTCTATCTCTTCGACTATTTCAGCGGGTATTTCCGACCCTATTATAATATCCTGAACCTTGGCCGCAAGAGTTTGAAGTTGTTTGCTATCCTGGACATCCAATGACTCCAGAGTATTAGCAATTTCATCGTGAATTCCTGCTGTTTTTATAAAGTGAAAATAAGCATCTGCGGTAACGATAAAGCCCTGGGGAACCGGAATTCCGGCATTCGTCATTTCTCCCAGGTTCGCCCCTTTACCTCCTACGGTAGCTATATCGTTTTTCGTTACCTCCTGAAACCAGACAACGGCTTTCTGGTGTTTCTGCATGAAATCCCTCCATGTGTGTTTTAGGGCAAAAATTACCCCTAAGTATACCACAAATGCATATTAGAAACGAACGAATTGTTAAGCAAATTAACGACTGATTTATATTTGACAGTGCAATATACGTGAGTTAGAATTGAAGTTGCTGGTTGACGAACGGAGGAGGTTGATTATGGTTGAAATGGTTATTGACAGCATACG
>JAFGCW010000046.1 GCA_016932435.1 Dehalococcoidales bacterium
ATCTTTTATCGTGCCGACCGCCATGTTACTTCTCCTCCTTCGCAATCCATGTTTCCCTGATAGGCATTGCTTTCCACCAGTAATGGTGGATGCCGCCGCCGTTGATAATATTTCTGAAAGTCATCTCGACTTCCATGCCTATCGGTACATCCTCTACATTGGGTTTCTTGTCTGTCAGCTGGAAATTCGCCCTGCCACCGCAGTCCCAGTCGAGATAAAAGTTTACTGCCGGTGATTCATATGGTGGTACCCCGGCTGCGTAGTCCAGAACTCTTGTGTAAATCTTTCCTCTCTGGTCGGAAAGCCTGAATGATTCCATCTGGTCTTTTGCCTGGCACTTAACGCAGACTCTCTGGGGTGGATACTGGACTGTTCCGCATGCTTTACATTTGGTACCGCGGAGGGCGTAGATTTCCGGTATTTCCCTGGCCAGGACCGATGCTGCCGGTCCGCCACCACTCTCGGTATCTCTGCTCTGATGATGGAACCCAAAGTACTGCTGGTAATTGGGGAATATCATTTTCGCGGCAAGGTGGGTTTTCATAGCCCGATTAGGTTTATAGCCGGTAATGGCGTCCGTGACCTGGAAGAGCATGACGTCACATCCGTCTCCATAGGCTATACAGAGGATCTTGTCGCCGGGTTTTGCATCTTCGAGAGCGGAAACAAGTTGCATCGGGGTAGCCGCAGTACCGGTGTTTCCTACTGTTGAGTAGAGTGGATCCTGTATCTGTTCCGGGCTAAGTCCGAGAGTCTTGGCCACCTGCCCGTGTCTCCTCTGGTTGTTTCCGTACAAAGCAACTTTGGTTATGTCTTTCGGTGACATCTTAAATTTCTCGAAGAACTCACCCACTACCTGGGGTACTACTTTCATGTAGCCTTCTTCCTGGACCCATCTGTCTTCCCATGTATGGACGAATTTGGCAGTATCACCTCGCCAGTAGTCGAATAGTTCATTGGATACCGAGTAGGTGGCTTCGAGTGTCGCGATGACATCGGTATCGCCGATGAGAAAAGCGGCAGCACCATCGCCGAATATCTGGTCGAGTGCGCCACCGGGGTCTCCCAGACGGCAGTCTGAGGCAGTTACAAGCAGCTGCTTGGCGGAACCTGCTTTCACCGTATCTATTGCCATGCGAAGGGCACCCATGCCGGATCTGAGTGTATCACCACAATCGGCAGTGAGAACGTCCTTCCGGAGATCGACAGCGACTGCAGCGGTCGTTGCCGCCAGTTTTTCTTTGTAGGGAGCGGTTGTTGAAGCAAAATATAAGCCATCAACGGTCTGGCGGTCTCTGTCACCCAGGCAGTCGATAGCAGCTGTGACAGCCATTGTCATGGTGTCTTCATCATAATATGCTACTGCTTTCTCATTGGGTGAGCGCCAGCCCTGCGTTCCCTTACCCAACCTTCGTAAGGGCACATACGCTCCATAGGATACAATCCCTACCATAAAGCTTCTCTCCTTTCTATTATTGTAACAATTATATGGGTATCGGGAAACGGCCGTCAAGTTAATCCTGCTTGTTGCAGGTATCTTCGGTGGCAAAACGAAATATTTCACATATAAATAATCTAAAAACCAGGATTGACAAACCTCGCCTGAGCGGTTAGATTAACCATTAAAACCGTGAGGTTATCACTAATAACTGGAGAATATAATGCAACGTGACTTCGTAAAAGATTCGTTGCTTCTGGAGATAGGCTGGGCAGCTGCGATGCTGGCCATATCGATCGTACTTGCCTGGATTGTTGTCAAGTTAGTACGGTTTATCCAGCACAGACTTGAACAACGTACGAAAAAATCCGCTCTTGCACCGCAGCTGGTACAGAGTATTGCCAGACCCCTCCTGTTTTTCATTATAACGGACGGTCTGCTGATGGCTCTGGGTACCCTGTCCTGCATGCAACAATGGACAGATATCCTTAGAAAGATAGGTATAGTACTGCTAATCGCAGGGATCACCTATGCACTGGCAAATATCTTCGGCAGCCTGCTGACCTGGTATATGCGTAGTCTCAGGGCAAGAAAAAAAGCCCGTCTCGATGAAGGTCTTATACGCTTCGTACGACGAGTATTGATCATCATCGTTTTTGCTATAGGTATCCTTGTCATCCTGGATTTTCTGACTATCCAGATTTCACCGATAATCGCCGGTCTTGGACTTGGCGGTCTGGCGGTAGCACTTGCATTACAGCCGACCCTGGCGAATTTTTTCGCCAGTACACAGATTATTTCCGATCGAGTGGTACGGGTTGGTGATTACATCGAACTTGAAAATGCCGCTATCCGGGGTTATGTGACCGATGTCGGCTGGCGGAGTACCCGGATTCGCACTCCTTTTAATAATTTGATAATTATCCCGAATTCACGTCTCGCTGATAGTATTATTACGAATTATTTCGGTCCGACCATGGAAATGGGTGTTGTTGTAGAATGCGGGGTAAGTTATAATGCCGATCTGCCGAAAGTTGAAAAACTATCTCTGGAAGTAGCAGGTGCAGTAATCAAAGAACTTGAGGAAGCCGATAAAACCTTTGAACCATGGTTTGCTTACGAGGAATTCGGCGATTCTAATATTAACTTCTGGATATGGGTAAGAGCGAAAGACAGGATAGCGTCTTTCAAGGTAAAGAGTGAGATAATAAAACGCCTGAAAGCAAGACTTGATAAAGAAGGTATTGTAATCAATTATCCGGCACGCCTGCTCACGTTCGAGGACTCCGAAACTCCGCCATATTTCCTGACAGGTGAGAAGGAGACTAAGGACAAATAGGATAACAAACCTGTGTTTATATATTCCTGGAGTCTGCAGAAGCGTTATTTCCCGTTAACGGTAAATATATCTCTCAGTAATAGAGTCCTGCCTGTCTGAATCGCTGAGAATCCGAATTTATCGCGAATTCCGTCGATGGTGTTGGTTAGTTTCGTAAGGCGCTGCATTTCATTATCGAGCATAGATATCTGACCGCCCGGTTCTACTATACCTGATACGCCGATACCGAGAAGCCTTACCGGCTGCTTTTCGTTTTGTAATGTTTTTTCAAGCAACTTGATCCCGGTGCTAAAGATGATATCATTGCTGTCAAACGCTTGTTTAAGCGTCTGGCTTCGCGTACTGGTGGTAAAATCGGAAAACCTGATTTTCAAGGTTACACATTTCGCCTTTTTGTCCCTTCGTCTCAAATCCTCACCGACTTTCTCCCCAAGATACCGAAGAGTGGATTTCAGGAACTCACTGTTATTCGTATCCTCTTTGAAAGTAGTTTCGCGACTGATGGATTTGGCTGTACCCGGGAGTTCCACTTTCCGGGTATCTATGCCGTTAGCTGCATTATGCATTGCCGTACCGGTTATACCGAAATGACTGTTCAGTGCTTTCAAAGGCATCGATGCAAGCTGTCCGATAGTTGTTACCCCCAACTCTTTGAGGTGTTTCTGAGCTTGTTTACCTACTCCGGGTAGTCTTCCAACCGGTAATGGAGCGAGAAAGTTACGTTCTTCTCCAGGTTTCACTTCGACAAGACCGTCGGGTTTCGAGAAATCCGAGGCAACTTTTGCGACTACCTTACACGGTGCGATACCTATCGATGCACAGAGGTCCTGTTCTTCCGTTACCCGTTGTTTTATCGATTCTGCCATCCGGCGGATAGTACCATGAAGAGATTCGAAGCCGGTGACGTCAAGAAAAGCTTCATCCAGCCCCATCGGTTCTACGAACGGTGAGAAATCGGCAAGGATTGCCATGAATTGTTTCGATGCTTCCCTGTATCTCTGGAAATTACCCTCGATAAATATCGCCTGGGGACAGAGCCGGGTAGCCGTTTTCAGGGGCATAGCGGAGTGTAATCCGTAGGCACGGGCTTCATATGATGCAGCGGATATAACACCTCTTGCGTCAGGTCTGCCGCCGACAACGACAGGCTTGCCTTTCAGTTCCGGATTCAGAGCTACTTCAACCGAAACGAAAAAAGCATCAAGATCGACATGCATTACGGTTCGTTGTGCCATCTTTCTTAAGATGCGGGATGTAAAGAAGGATCGATGTTTTTCGACTCAGGATCACTCAGTATTCAAGACCAGGGAAAAGGTTCGACACTATATGGAGCAATTCCCGTACCCAGGAGCCGTAAACGATACACGCTGGTACGCGCGGTAACATAGAGAGTTTTCCAGTCTTTATCTCCCCAGCAGAGGTTGGCTGGTATCTCCGGGAAATTGATCGTCCCTAAATGCTTACCGTCAGGACTTATTATCCATATCCCCCCGGGTCCGGTACAGTAGATATTTCCTTCAATATCAACCTTCATACCGTCCGGCGCTCCTGGTTCTTCTCCCTTCATTTCTATGAGTATTCTTTCGTTACCGATACTGCCATCATCGTTTACATTATAAGCTTTAATGTGGCTGTTACGGGTATCGTTCACGTATAAAACAGACTCATCCGGAGAGAATGCCAGGCCGTTCGGGAATATGTAATCATCCGCAAGCAGGTAGAGTTCTCCGTCCGGCGTGACACTGAAAAATCCTTTGAAGCCCATCTCTTCCGGGGGAGGAGGATTGCCGGAAAGATAAAATGGGTCGGTAAAGTATATAGTACCGTCAAGTCTGACCACCACATCATTCGGGCTGTTCAGTCTCTTTCCGTCATATCTTTCAGCTAATACCGTAATGCTACCGTCTATCTCGGTACGGGTCAACCTTCTTGTCGTAGATTCGCAGACGATAAGTCGTCCGCTTCTGTCTAGAGTCAGCCCGTTGGAATTACCACTGGGGCGGCGGAAGGTGGTCACTTCGGGGCCGTCGCTGAGCAGGTCAAGTCGTATTATACGGTTACGGGGAATATCGCTGAAAAGGAGGTAGTCACCGCACCAGACCGGACCTTCCGTGAATCCAAAGCCGGATGCAACCCGCTCAGCCATTAACCTTTCGGGTACGATTTCTTTAAGTCTTTTATCGTATTCAATGTAGTTTAACTCCAAAACGATTTCCTCCTTATGAGTAATGTTAAATTAGTTTATTCGCTTGAGTATACGACGATATTGATAATTCGGGATGTGGTTACTATTTCTCTGTCTTGACCCAAACATCATTATCGTCCGAGATAAACTCTATCGTACCATGAATTCCGGTATTGAAAATAGCGATATTTCCCTTCATCTTCAGTCTTTCCATGACTTCTTCATCCGGATGACCGTACCTGTTATCCTTACCTGCTGATATTATAGCTATTTGCGGGTTTACCGCGCTCAGGAATTCGCTCGTGGTTGAGGATGCCGACCCATGATGGCCTAATTTGAGAACCGTACACTCTTTGACTGCCCGGCGTGAAAGCAGAGTATATTCTCCTTCTTTCATGATATCTCCCGTGAGAAGGTAACTGATGGTTCCCGACTCCAGACGCAGGACTACGCTGTTATTATCCATATCGGTATATTGAATATCCTGTACGGGATTAAGCACGTCTAGAAATACATCCTTGGTCAAACCGATATGCTGGCCTGCTTCTGCCAGAACGGTGGAGATATCTTTTTCCTCAATTAATCCGAGAAATTCAGTATACAAACCTGAATAAACCTCAATATCAGGATAGAGTACCTGTTTCACTTCATATCTGCATAGCACTTCGATGAGACCGGTAACGTGATCAGCATCCGGATGAGTCAAGACTACCATATCTATTGTCCTGTCCCAGAAAGGCATTTCTTTACCCAGTGCTGTCATAATAGCCTGCGGACTCGGACCACCGTCTACCAGAATCTGCCGGCTGCCTTGACAAACCAGAATGGCATCACCCTGGCCAACGTCCAGGAAATATACATGAAGTTTTCCATCCGGCATGGAACAAGCAAAGACCGAGGTGAAAACAGTTAAAACCAACAGTGGTATTACTATCCATTTCTTGGGAACCAGTGATATAAATCCTGCAGTCGGTACCGATATATCAGTGTTTACTTTTCTCCTGTAAATAAACCAGAGAAGAAGGACGAGAACAGCATAATATAGCATAACGGGTAAGATTCCGATGTCATGATTCTCTATGGCAGGAATAAAGGAAAATGCCTTTACTACCAGGAGAACGTATGAGGTGAAAAACCATGTAATCCAGGCAATAACCTGCGCAACCGGAAGGAAAATAAGCCCGGTCACTCCACTCAGGAAACCGGTAACAATGACTCCGGGTAATGCAGGTAATGTAAAAAAGGTTGCTACGGGGGCAACCGGTGAGATAATCCCGAAATAGTAAGCGACCAGAGGCCAGACGACTGCAAGTGCGCTGAGACTGACGCTGAAACTATCCGCTGTGGCACTTGTGATTCCAGTAACTATGCCGGTTTCTCCGAACCTGGAAATAATTACTCTTCTTGATAATGATTGTAACAAAGGAAAAATGAATACCAGACCGGTCATGGCTGTAAAGCTTAGCTGGAAAGAAGGATCCCATAATACCTGAGGGTTGAAACCTGACATCAAAGCAGCAGCAAAGGACAGGGCGATAATAGAACTTCTCTGTCTGCCAAACAGCTCCGCCGCAAAAAACAGGCTAATCATCTGGACGGAACGCAGTACCGGGGGATTCATACCTGTGAGAATTGCATACATCCAGATAGCTGCAATTGTCATCCAGATGTATACATAGCCTTTCCTGCCGAAAATCCTGATACCCAGAGATACCAGGATTCCTGCGATAATAGCTAAATGCAGGCCTGAGATAGCTAGTAGATGGGCGGTCCCGGTATTGTTGAATTCGTCCCTGGTTGAAAGAGGAATAGTGCTTCGCATCCCGAGTAATATTCCTTTAGTAAGAGAAGCCTGGGGTTCGATCAGTGTCTTATCCATTACTCCTGCCAGCTCATTTCTAAAAGCGTATATCCACTCCATCGGCTTGATGCCCAGACCGGTGTCGAGTACGGTTATTTTCGGATAAAAGATAGTTGAATAAATACCTTTTCTTGCCAGGTATGTTTCATAATCAAAATCCTCAAGCTGAGGGGGTGTCTTCGGCGAACCTTCAATGAGAAGCAGGTCACCATAGTTATAGTCTGAGTAAATAGGGACAAAAACAAGAGCTGTGCCGGAAATGTTTCTCCATGCCTCATCCAAAAAAATAGAGGCAACATCGACCTGGAGCCGGGTGTTCTTGTTGCCTGGTTCGGGATCTCTTCTTATTATTCCTTTAATTTGGAGATTATCTCTGCCATTATAAAAATTGAGTTCATTGTCGTTATTATCAGAGATATTGCAGGAATAAAGATAATTCCCGGTGAAGAAAGTAACCACAAACAAGCCTGCCAGGATAGCTATTCTTCTGTGACGTTTGATTACTAAAGCAAGGGAAAAGGGTATCAGTCCTGTGAATGTAAGGAGCACGGGTAACGGAAACAATGAGCCGAACAAGATACCGGTTATCCAGCCACAGCATAGACATATCAGGTACAATGATGCCGGTCCTTCCTTTCTAATACTCAATCGGAAACGGTTATATATTCCTTGATTCGCTCATAAATAGAGGTTCCTATACCGTCTACTTCCAGCAATCCTAGGGTATTGGTAAATTTTCCGTGATTTGTACGATAGTCGATGATACGTTGTGCAATAATTTCTCCGATTCCCGGCAAAACTTCGAGCAGCCATTTTTCTGCACGGTTGATGTCTATTTTTTGTGTTTGCTGTTCCGGTTTCGAATCATCCAGAATGAGCGTAACGTTATTAGGGGTGTAATTATCTGTTATCCCACCGGCTGCCTGTGTGAGTGCTTCGATGGTATCTTGATAGGTAAAAGGATAGTATCCCGGCGCGTTGACTGCTCCACCGATATAGATGGTTCCAATCCAGGTTTCACTGGTTGAAGGGGATATTTCCACAGGATCACCCCGTTCATATCTTGACCATATTATGATTCCTCCGATGCTTGTAAGTAGCACGCATAAAATTACAATAACCGGTACTATCTTTCTAGAGGTTGCTTCCATTGGTAATACGTACTCCAGTCTATTTTCCCGTTATTCGATAGATGTTGAAATTCGTATATGATAGATATTAACGTAATAATTGGGAAAATTCAACGACTGGTTGATAATCTGATTAGTAGGAAAAGAAAAGTGAAGAGATAATCAGTGGTATTACTGGCCTTCGGTAAGGGCTACTCGTAAAGCTTCTTCTTGTGCCTGAGTGGTAATAGCGATTAAACGATCGCCTTCTTTGATAACTGTATTTTTCGTAGGAATACGATTCCTTTTACCGGTGCTGATTACCAGCGCCAGCTTAGTTCCTCCGGGCATTTCGAGATGACGAATTGATTGTCCTATTGTTTTGGCTCCCGGTGGAATCCTTATTTCAACAATTACTTCTCCGCTATCTTCAATAGCCAGGAGATGAGTTAATGGGTGAGTAGGTACATCCTCCTGAATATATTCAAGGATTACGTTGGTACTGCTGACCGTGACATCGATTCCAAGCTTCTTGAATAGTACTTCATTCTGAGGATTTCTGATACGGGCTATAGTTCGAAATACATTGAATTTATGCTTGGCAAGCTGGCAGGCAACGAGGTTGTCTTGGTCTTCACCGGTTACGGCAACGAGCATATCGGCTCGCTCGGTTCCTACTTCAGCGAGAGTCGCCGTCTCGCACCCATCACCCTGAATACAGACTGTACCGAGTTCATTATTAATAGTTTCACAATAGGTGGCGTTTTTTTCGATTATCAGAACTTCATGTCCTTCATCAAGGAGGGTTTTTGTCAGATAGTATCCGACCCTGCCACCTCCGATAATGATAATATACATTAATTCTCCATCATTTCCTTTAGAATATCAGTAATGATAGTTGTAGGACTAATCGCTTCTATGCCAAGTGTATTGTATAATTCTTTGCGAAGCGGATCATATATGCGGCAGATGGTTCTCGGGACATTGAATGTTTGCTTGGCAATCTGGCATGCCATGATATTCCGGTTGTCTCCCTGTGTGAGGGCAAAAAACACATCGGTTGTTTCGATACCGGCTTTTTTCAACGTTTCCTCATCGATACCATTACCCCTGAGTGCGGTACCCCTGAACTCAGGGAGATCCGGGGAGAACTTTAATCTCCTGAAGCTGTAGGAATCATTGTCAAGGATGGTAACCTCGTGACCTTCGGCATCCAGTTTCCTGGCTAGTAAGGCGCCAACTCTTCCACAACCCACTATCAGTACTTTCATTATCGCGATTATCCCTGCTCTCCGATGTACTGGTGATACAGTATTACCCGGCATGGGGCGTTCTTCAGTATATAGGGTACTACGTTTCCAAGATCGAACTGACCGAAGCGCGTCTTATAATCGATACCGATGATAATAAGATCGGCTCCTCGTTCCTTTGTAAGGTCTACTATCGCGGGACCTGGTTCACGTGCCTGAAGAAGGTCTGTATCCATAGAGTAACCGTTTGTCTTTGCTACACTCTCGACATGATCGAGAATAACTTCGCCTTTCTGGACTTCGGACTCTATTTCGGCATCGAGCGGAAGTGTGCGGTCTATAGGGATGACGTGAACAGCAGATAACCTGGCTTTATCGGGTTTGGCCATCCTGCAGGCCAGCTTGACTGTTTCTTCATCGACTGTAGAGCCGTTTACCGGTACTATGATATTCTGAAATTCCATTATCTAATAATCAATAATCAGCGAAACAGAGGTTATTATAACCCCAGTTAAAGAAAACTACAACCTTTATATCAGAAATTGTTATTTTTCCTTATCTCCATTTCCAGAAAGGAGGTATGAAAATCATTAATACTGTAAATAATTCCAATCGTCCTACTATCATGCAAACCGTCAGGACGAATTTTCCGATCGGTGGGATGAATTCATAGTTAGAAGTTGGCCCTACAAGATTTAGACCAGGACCGACATTACCTACCGAAGCAATGACAGAAGATAATGCGGTTATATGGTCGAGTCCAGTTGCACTCATAATCAGGAAACATATAAAAATCGTTGCGGCGTATACTATTGTCATACCTATGATTCCTGAAATAATGTTTTCTGGAAGTACCGTTCCGCCTATTTTTAAGGGGACGACTACCCGTGGATTAAAAGCAAGGATAATCCTGCGATAGGCATATTTCACAAGAACCAGAAGTCGGACTACTTTAACAGCTCCCCCCGTTGAACCTGCGGAAGCACCTATTATCATTAGTGTAAGTAGAATGGCTTTTGCAAATGCAGGCCATACATTAAAATCAACCGTATTAAAACCGGTCGTGGTCATAATTGAAACCACCTGGAAACTGCCATGTCTCAAGGCTTCCCCAAAAGAAATTTCCATGCTGGTTATGAGATTTATTACTATAAGCACGGTTGAAACAACAATGAGTAAAATATAAAGACGGAACTCGGCATTTCGGATTAGCTGTTTTACCTGTCGTTTCCAGACCAGGAAGTAGAAAAGGCCGAAATTCACTCCGGCTATTGTCATAAAGACTATTATGACGATATCGACAAACAGGTTATTGTACGATTCTATACTCATATTGACCGGTGCGAAACCACCGGTTGGCATGGTACCGAAGGTGACCGTGATGGCGTCGAAGCCTGATAGTCCGGCTACGAGGAGAAGGATAAATTCAAGGGCACTGAAACCAACATAAAGAATCCATACGGTTTTTGCGGTATCCCGAATACGCGGAGTGAGTCTTTCTGCCTGGGGACCCGGCATTTCACTCTCTACGAGGTGAGATGCTCCGATGCCAAGCAAGGGGAACAAAGCAACGAAGAGAGTAATGATTCCCATACCGCCTATCCATTGTGTAAGTCCTCGCCAGAGGAGTATACCTTGCTGTTTGTCTTCGATGGATGTCATAACCGTAGCACCGGTTGTGGTAAAACCTGACACCGATTCAAACCATGCATTCAACATATTCGAAAAAGTACCGGATATCAGGTAGGGAAGAGAGCCAAAAACCGAGACTAGAATCCAACTTCCAGCTACGAGTACGATTGCTTCACGTCGACTCAGTTTGTTATCACCAGCTTTGATAAGGCGCCAGAGAAGGAACCCGCATCCAACTGAAATTGCTATCGAAATCCCGAAAGCCAGTGAACACGATTCTCCCTTAATAAGACTCCATATAAATGGGATAAGCATGAACAATCCGAGGATTGTCAGGATAAGGCCGAGGTAGCGGAATACTATCGTTAATCTCATTACAAGTTTTTCACTTAAACAGCTTCTCGACGGATGAGGTGGCCGATAAAGGAGAAACTACTATTACGTGGTCTCCCGGATAAATGATGCTGTCATCCGGAGGGATGATTAACTTGTCATTGCGTATAATAGCAGCCGCGATTACATCCTTTGGTAGCCCGGCTTCGGGGATACTGCGCTGGGCAATACTTGCGGTTGAATTCACTGCGAACTCGATTGCCTGGATTTCCTGGCCGCCGATGAATACAGCCGATATCGCTCCGCCATGAAGGACGAAATGAGCTATTTTATTGGCGGTAAGTAACAGGGGTGATACTGCCAGGTCTGCTCCTATAGCTTCAGCTAATGCAATGTAGCCCGGTTTATTTATAGATACCAGGGTGCGGGGTACACCCAGATTTTTTGCCAGCAGGGCACACAGGATATTCAGTTCGTCGTTTTCGGTTGTCGAAACGAAGGCATCTGCCGATGGCACACCCTGTTCGATTAGAAAATCGCGATCGGTTGCGTCTCCATAAATTACCGAAGCTTTTTTTAACTCTGCGGCTATTTCCTGACTCCTATTATAATCATCTTCGATAACCATCACTGAGATGCCCTGTTTTTCCAGTCCGTTTGCAACCAGGTATCCTACACGTCTTCCCCCGAAAACAACCACGTTTCTGACGGGAGGTTGAGGTTGTGTTAACACACTAGTTAATTCATTCATCGATTCCTGAGAAGAGAGTAGATATATGTGGTCATCTTTTTGGAGCATCGTATCGGGAGACGGGATGAACGTTTTCGCTCCCCTGGCGATAGCGGCTGTTATGCAGGGGGCGGGGAATTTTATCTTTTCAAGAGTTTTGTTTATAAGGGATTTTTGATCGATCCTGAATTCACCTATCTGAATTCGTCCGTCGGCAAAACTACTGACAGGTGAAGGACACAGACCGCAAAGTAACTGTACCATTTCGTCGGCAATGGCTACTTCAGGATTGATGATGAGATCGATTCCAAGCGTCTTGGGTCTGACTATTTTTCTGGCAGCTGAAGGCGATTTGGCCGCGGTAACGAAGTATCCTGAATATTCCGGATTTCGAACTCTTCCTACCGTCATGGATGCTCCGAGTTCCTTTGCCAGAAAACAGATAAGCATGTTGGTTTCGTCATTGTTTGTAACGGCGATTATTAGGTCGGCACGACCGACCTCTGCTTCTTTGAGTACTCTGGGGGCAGTGGCGTTACCGGTGATAGTCTTAACATCGAGTTGGCGGCGAATACCTTCAATAACTACATCGGAAGGTTCAACGATGGTAACCTCGTGCTTCCCTTCTGCCAGCACAGAGGCTATGTGCATTCCAACTACTCCGGCACCCGCAATAATGATATACACTTGATTTACTGTTATCTGCTGCCGGTACCTCTAACCAGCTTCCAGATGTTCCTAAAGATAGTAGGGAATGATCTGCGAGGCCTTCTGCGCCGCCTTAACACCCTGTCGGCAGCGCGGCTGGTAGGTACCTGTTCAAAGGATGCTTTTTCCACTGAATTATTTTCTCTTTCTATTCGTTTGTTATCTGTCATGATTTTCTTTACTTGACCTGATATTCCAAATATAAAAATAAATAAGGAATCCGCAGGAAAGGAGTAATTTTCTTATACAGACAATTGCAGGATTTTACTCCTCTGAAACCCGGCTGTCAAGGTTTGTTCGACAATAATTTTGGTTAATGATAAATCATAAGCCTGAGAAAAAAATTCAATAAAGAAACGGTGAAATATTCTTGACAACTGTAGACGGCTATGGTATATTTTCAGGTGAATAGCGGAGTGTCTATTTATGGTGAAAGTGAGTACATAAGAAGACGACCGGTAGTTGACAGCCAAGCAGGCGGCTTGGTGTTAACACCAAGCCGCTTTCATTATGCCTAGTACATTAACAATTGAATAGAGGACCTATTGTCAAATCTAAAGCAGGTCAAGCGGGTGAAGGCACACGGTGGATGCCTTGGCATCAAGAGCCGAAGAAGGGCGTAGTACGGCTACGATAAGCCTCGATCAGCTGCCAAGCAAGCCTAGTCGAGGATTCCCGAATGGGGCAACCCGGTCCGCTGAAAGCGGATCACCCCCAGCTGAACACATAGGCTGGGTGGAGGTAAGTGGGGGAAGTGAAACATCTCAGTACCCCGAGGAAAAGAAATTATTC